>NZ_JBPZHD010000012.1:0-284069 GCF_051857595.1 Ideonella flava | reverse complement strand
TCGGCTCCCCCGAGCCCCCTCCAGGAGGGTGGCTCCAGCAAGAGCAACGGCACCTCCCAGCCCTCCTCCGGGAGGAGGGCACCAGCAAGACCGACGAGGGGCACCGCCGGCCGCCAGGCCGGCTCGTCCAGACATGCTGGAGCCTCCCTCATGGAGGGAGGCTTGGTGGGAGCCGACGAACTGACGGGAGCCCACTCTCGGGGGGGGCTCGGGGGAGCCGAACGTTCGTCCCGTGCGGCGGGGCCTGAGCGGCTCTGCCGCGCAGGCCCCTACGCGTCGGCGATGCGGAACGCAGCGACGACCTGCGTCAGTCCGCGGGCCTGCTGGCTCAGGCTCTCGGCAGCGGCCGCGCTTTCTTCCACCAGGGCGGCGTTCTGCTGGGTGCCCTGGTCGATCGAGGTGACGGCCTGGTTGACCTGGGTGATGCCGGTGGATTGCTCGATGGTCGAGGCGCTGATCTCGGCGATCAGGTCGTTGACGCGGCGCACCTGCCGCACGATGTCCGCCATCGTCGCGCCGGCCTGTCCGACGAGCTCGCTGCCGGCGTCGACCTTGGCCATCGATTCGCCGATGAGCTGCTTGATCTCGCGCGCGGCGCTCGCGCTGCGCTGGGCCAGGCTGCGCACCTCGCCGGCGACCACCGCGAAGCCACGTCCCTGTTCGCCGGCGCGCGCGGCCTCGACGGCGGCATTGAGCGCCAGGATGTTGGTCTGGAAGGCGATGCCGTCGATCACGGCGATGATGTCGCCAATGCGCTGGCTCGAGGCGCTGATGCCCTGCATCGTGTCCACCACGCGTTGAACGACCTCGCCGCCCTGGCTGGCCACCTCGGCGGCCGCGCTGGCGAGCTGGTTGGCCTGCTGGGCACTTTCCGCGTTGGTGCGAACGGTGCTGGTCATCTCCTGCATGGTCGCGGCCGTCTGCTGCAGGGCGCTGGCCTGTTGCTCGGTGCGGCCCGACAGGTCGGCGTTGCCGGTGGCGATCTGGGCCGACGCGGTGGCGATGCTGTCGGAGCTGGCGCGGACCTGGCCGATCAGGCTGACGAGTTGGCGTCGCATGTGGGCCATGGCGGCCAGCACGCTGCGCTCCGGCGCCGCGTCGGCGCCCTGGATCGGCCCGAGGTCGCCGTCGGCCACGCGCAAGGCGACCTCGTTCAAGGCGGCCGGCTCCGCGCCCAGTGCCGCGAGCAGCCGGCGGGTGATCCACCAGCCCAGGGCGGTGGCCGCCGCGACGGCCGCCAGGCTCAGTCCGATCAGCAACAGGCGCTGGGCGGCGTAGGACGCGGCGCTGTCCTCCACGAGTTCCTTCGTCTGCTTCTGGCTGCGCGCTACGAAATCGCCCGTCGCCGCGCGCAGGGCATCCAGCAGAGGCCGGCACTCCTTGTTCATCTTCGCGATGGCCTCGTCGCGCTGGCCCGCCGTCACCAGGCGGGCGATCCCGGCGGCCACCGGCTCGTAGGCTTTCTCGATGTCCTCGATCCGGGCCATGAGCTCCTGGTCCTTGGGATCGGGCACCACCTCGCGTGCCAGCGATGCCTGCAACGCCCTGAGCGCCGCGTT
This sequence comes from Ideonella flava, assembly GCF_051857595.1. Classification (NCBI taxonomy): domain Bacteria; kingdom Pseudomonadati; phylum Pseudomonadota; class Betaproteobacteria; order Burkholderiales; family Sphaerotilaceae; genus Ideonella; species Ideonella flava. The sequence continues at coordinate 282,510 of NZ_JBPZHD010000012.1, read as the reverse complement.
CAGGTCCTCGGTCGCCCGGTTGATCGCGGCCATTTCCTTCTCGCGTTCGGCGGGATCGGACAGCAGGACGAGGTTGCGCACGGCCAGGGCCCGCTTGTTGGCGGCGGAGCGCACTTCGATGGCCTGGTGTTCCTGGTCTCCGGCCTGGCTGACGATGTACGAGAAGGTCTCGTTGAGCTGTCGCAGGTCATACAGCGACAGCAGGGACACGCCCAGCACCAGGGCGGCCAGGGTGGCGAAGGCCAGCGTCAGTTGCATCCTGACGGTGAGGTTCTGCATGGTGAGTACTCCTGATTCCTGTTGGCTGTGACCTGCCAACCCGGTGCCCGGCATTCCGGCCAGACGTGCAAATTGTCAGTTGACTCAGTTCTGATCAGAATCTAGAATTACTGATCAATAGTCCGGCAATTCACGTGAGGCCATGATCACCATGATCGATTCCCGCCGCCCGGTCCGTCTGAGAGAGCGCCTTGGTTCCCGCCCGGTGTCGGGATTGCCACGTCTGGGCAGCGCAGCGCCACGCCACTACAGTCGGACGGACAACGCCGGCCAGTGGTGTTCTCAGGAAGGTGGCGATGGACGGTTCTTCACCCCGGGCGATCGAAATCCTCATGGTCGAGGACAACCCGGGCGACGTGCGCCTGACCCGCGAGGCGCTCAAGGGCGCCAAGATGTGGGCGCAGGTGCATGTGGTGGAGGATGGCGTGGCGGCGCTCGACTACCTCTACCGCCGGCCGCCCTACGAATCGGCGCTGCGTCCCGACCTGATCCTGCTCGACCTGAACCTGCCCCTGATGGATGGCCGCGAGGTGCTGGCCATCGTCAAGGGCGATCCCACGCTCAAGCTGATCCCGATCGTCGTGCTCACCACCTCGCAAGCCGAGGAGGACGTGTTGCGCGCCTATCACCTCAACGCCAACTGCTACGTGACCAAGCCGGTCGACCTGCACCAGTTCAACCGCATCGTGCAGGCGATCGAGCAGTTCTGGTTGACCGTCGTCACCTTGCCTCCCTCCACGTGAACGCCCCCATGCGGGGCTGAAGGGGCCCCGACATGGACTCACAGCAGACCGTCCTGTTGATCGAGGACGACCCGGCCGACGCGCGGCTGATCCGCGAGATGCTGGCCACCGCTCCGGTCGACGGCCACGCCTACCGGCTCGAATGGATCACCACCCTGAGCGCCGGCATCGAGCGGCTGCAGGCCGGCGGGGTCGACGTGGTGCTGCTGGATCTGGGCCTGCCGGGCAGCTGGGGCATGGACACGGTGCGCGACCTGTTCGCCCGTTCCCCGCGCACGCCCACGCTGATCGTGCTCAGCGGACTGAGCGACGAGGACGTGGCCGTGCAAGCCCTGCAGGCCGGCGCGCAGGATTACCTCATCAAGGGCCAGGTGGACGGCGCAGGGCTGGCGCGGGCCATCCGCTACGCCCGCGGCCGCGCCCAGGCCGACGATGCGCTGCGCGAGGCCGGCCAGCTGCTGGAAGCTGCCCGGTTGAGGGCCGAGCTCGCGAGCCAGGCCAAGAGCCGCTTCCTGGCCACCATCAGCCATGACCTGCGCACCCCGCTGGCCGGCATCCTCGGCTTCGCCCAGCTGCTGCAGGCCGATCCCGGGCTGACCGGGCTGCAGCGGCGCGGCGTGGACACCATCCGCCACAGCGGCGAGCACCTGCTGGCGCTGATCAACGACATCCTCGACCTGGCCAAGATCGAGTCCGGCCGCTTCGAGCTGTGCCCCAACGAGTTCCGCCTGCGCGACTCGGTGGACGTGGTGCTGGACATCATCGGCGTGCGCGCGCAACTCAAGCCCGAGCTGCGCCTGCGCAGCGAGGTCGCGCCCGAGGTGCCGGCCACCATCCTGGCCGACGAGCTGCGCCTGCGCCAGGTGTTGCTGAACCTGCTCGACAACGCAGTGAAGTTCACGGCCCGCGGCGAGGTGGTGCTGCGGGTCTGGGCGCCGTCGCCCGGCCAACTGGCCTTCGAGGTGGCCGACACCGGCGAGTCGCTCAGCGAGGCCCAGATCGGCCGCCTGTTCCGTCCGTTCGAGCAGGTGGGCGATGCCGCCCGGCGCCGTCAGGGGACGGGGCTGGGGCTGGTCATCTGCCGCCAGCTGGTGCGCCTGATGGGAGGCGACATCCAGGCCCGCGCCGAAGCGGGCTCGGGCAACCGCTTCCGCTTCGAGATCGCCTACGGCTGCGCCCGGGCCGAAGCCGACATGCACGGCGCGACCGCCGAGCTGCTCGCCGCGTGAAAGCGCCCACACGCCGCCGCTGCGCGTCGTCCGCCCCGCCAGGAGGGGCGTCCGGCCTGCTGCTCAGGACTTCTCTCGGTCGTAGTAGTCCACCCCGGTCTCGGCGCGGAACATCTCCCGCAGCACCCGGGCGCCTCGGGGGCCGGCCACCACTATCACCTTCTGCGAATCGGGGTACTCGCAGGCCTCGACTTCGACCAGCGTAGACAGCGCCAGGTAACGCATCGTCGTGCGGCCGGTGTTGATGATCTGGTGCGCCACCTCGGGCCCGCCGGGCGGGCAGGCGATCACGTCGTGCGGGCGCAGCGCAAAGCGCTGGTCGCCGAAGCGCAGCTCGCCTTCGCCCTCGAGGATGAAGAACATCTCTTCCTCGCCGTGGTGGCAGTGGAAGGGGCATTGCGCCTTGCCCGGCGGCAGCACGGTCAGGTTGTAGCCCAGCCTCTTCGCGCCGATGTGATCGCTGATCTGGCCGCGGCTGGAGGTGTAGTAGCCGTTCTCCTCGACGTCGTCGAACTCGACCTGGTCGAGATTCATGATGGGCTTCATCGCAGTCTCCTGGCAGGGCTGCCGAGTGTCGCGGCGCGGCCATGCACCCCCGCGGATGAGGGGTAACAGGATGTTGTCGGGAGGCCGCCGATCCGTTCCAATCCCTGCGCCACAACAACACCGGGGAGGAAGGCATGTCAACTCACGCGTCCTGGCGCTGGACCGCCTCGGCCGTCTTGCCGGAAGAGCGGCACCCGTGGGACAACCGGCCTGCACTGCTGGCGTCCCTGCGCGTCGAAGACCTGATCAAGGGCACCCCGGGCGATGACAGTCTCGTGGGCACCGCAGGCGACGACACCCTCAACGGCCGGGAGGGGGCCGACACGATGCTCGGCGGCGCGGGCAACGACTTCTACGTGGTCGACAACGCCGGTGACGTGGTCACCGAGCTGGCGGACGAAGGCATCGATACCGTCAAGTCCAGCGTCAGCTTCACGCTGGGCGCCTACGTCGAGAACCTGCGACTTGCCGGCTCGGCCTCGCTGCAAGGCACCGGCAACGAGCTGGACAACCGCCTGGACGGCAACGCGGGCGACAACCTGCTCGGCGGCCTCGGCGGCAGCGACCGCCTCTACGGCCACGGCGGCAACGACTCGCTCGACGGGGGGCTGGGCGCCGACCTGATGGCCGGCGGCGACGGCGACGACAGCTACTTCGTCGACGACCTGGCCGACGTGGTGAAGGAAAAGGCCGGCGCCGGGCTGGACACCGTCTACAGCAGCGTGGACTGGACCTTGTCCAAGGGCGTCGAGAACCTCGACCTGACCGCCGACCTGGTCGATGTGGACGGCTACGGCAACGCGCTCGACAACCTGATCAGCGACAGCTACAGCGACAACTACATCGATGCCGGTGCCGGCGACGACACGATCCTCGGCGGCCATCACATCAGCTTCGGCTCCGACACGCTCGTCGGCGGCGCGGGCAACGACTCCATCCAGGGCGGCGGCGACCGGGCCAGCGACTTCCTCTACGGCGGGCTGGGCAACGACACGCTGGCCAGCACCACGGCGACGATGTACGGCGACGAGGGCGACGACGTGTTGAACGGAGGCATGGGCTACGGCCACCATGCCTCGGGCAACACCCTCTACGGCGGCACCGGCAACGACACGCTCAGGAGCGGTGGCTACGTCGATGGCGGCGACGGCGATGACGTGTTCGAGACCGAGATCACCTCGGTGGCCATCGGCGGGACGGGCAACGACACCTTCACCGGCAGCGGCGGGCACGGCTACTCCAGCTTCCTCATCGATGCCGGCGAGGGCGACGACTACATCGCCGAGACGGGCTACAACAACTTCACCGTGTCGGCCGGGCAGGGCAGCGACTTCATCTCCGTCTACTCGATCATGGGGATGACGGTCGATGCCGGCTCGGGCGACGACTGGGTCAGCGCCAGCTCCGGGGGCGGCGCCAACTGCAACGTGCAGGGCGGCGAAGGCAACGACACGATCAGCGCCGGGGGCTATCACAACACCGTCTCGGGCGGCGCCGGTGACGACTGGTTGAGTGGCGGGCGGCCGGGGGGCGACGGCACGGTCCAGGGTGACGAGGGCAACGACACGCTGGTGGCGACGGCCGGCTTCGACAGCCTGATCGGCGGCAGCGACGCCGACACCTTCGTGCTCGGCGTGCTGCAGGCGAACTACACGAACTACACCACGGTGTCCGACTTCGGCACCGGCGCCGACCTGATCGGCATCGACCAATCTCTGCTGGCCGTGGGCAACGGCGACCTGGTGATCGACGGCGCCACCGTCATTGCCGGGCCGGGCGGCTTCGACGCCGGCGCCGAGCTGGTGATCGTCTCGCAGGACGTGTCCGGCAATCTCAGCTTTGCCGCCGCGGCGGCGGCCATCGGCAGCGCCAATCAGGCCTACACGACGGGGCAGACGGCGGTGTTCGCGGTGGGCAACGGCAGCGAGACCTGGCTGCTGTACTTCCGCTCCTCGGGCGACGACGCAGCCGTCAGCGCCGGTGAACTCGACGTGCTGGCCCACCTGACGAACGGCGCCGAGCCACAGGTCGACGATTTCTTCTGGGGGCCTTGAAGCGATTCAGGCCCTGCCCGAGCGCCGGCTGCGCGGCTGCAGCTTGTCGAGTTCGGCGAACTGCTGCTTGAGCAGGATCAGAAGGGTGCGGGCGTGTTCGACGGACAGGCTCAGGCTGCTGGCCGAGGCCTGTTCGTCCCGCGCCGGGCGCGGCTGCACCAGCACGTCGACGCCCAGCTCGATGAGCCCCTTGTCGTGCCGGACGGACTTCAGGCGCTGCACTTCGATGTCGTAGGTCTTCACTCGTTTTCTCCGGCCGATGGGGCCCTGGCGATGGCGAATTGTCGGTCGCCCGTCTGGCTCCATCTGAATGCCGGAAAGTGGCTCCTGCAGAGATCCAGTCCAGGCCTATCCTGACGACCTGGACTGCCGCATTGGAGACTCGCATGAACCGGACGAAGCAGAACCTGATTCCCGCCGCCGCGCTGGGAGACGAGGGCCCGTGGATCGCCGAAGGGCCGGGCAAGTGGTCGCGCCCCTTGCGCTTTCTTTCGGACGGCCGGGGCTGGGTGGAACTGATGCGCCTGGACCCCGGCGCGAAGCTGGGCTGGCACCGCCACACGGGGGAAGTGCATGCCTACAACCTGCAGGGCCAGCGCCGCCTGTGCACGGGTGAAACCGTGGGGCCCGGCGACTACGTCCACGAGTCGGCGGGCAACGTCGACTGGTGGGAGGCGACAGGCGACCAGCCGCTCATCATCTACGTCGTCGTCATGGGCGCCGTCGAATACCTGGATGACCGCGGCGGCGTGCTTCGCCGCATCACCACGGCCGATCGCATCGCCGACTGGCGCCGCTGGTGCGAGGCCGGCGGGGTCGATTCCGAGGCCTTGATCGAGTAGGGATCAGTCCGGCCGGATCAGCTTCTCGCCCAGTCGCCGCTTCCGCCTGGCCGGCGGCGTTTCGCGGTTGACCACCCCGTTGACCAAGGCGCGAGCGAACAAGGGGGCGGCGAAGCTGGTGCCCACCATTCGCAGCACCTCGCCGCCCAGTCTTCCACGCATCGAAAGGCCGCGCAGCGCCCGGCTGGCATCGCCGGGCGCGCTGCGCTGGGGAAGGTCGCCGCCATCGGGGCCGTCGGCGCTGTAGGGGCTCGGTTGGTCGGGCGTGACGGCGAACACGCTGCCGACGACCCAGATGCGGTCCTCGTGGCCCTGGGCCGCCGTGGCCAGGCCCGAGGCGGCGCCGTGTCGACTGATCCCGTCGCCGGCACTGCCGTTGTCGTCCTCGTCGTAGCGCAGCCAGGCGTGCGGCTGGTGCCGGCGCCCGGTGTCGATGAAATCGGACTGGCGGCCGCGCGGCAGCGCGCCGGGGTTGCGCTGGTTGCGGCTGATCCAGAACCGGACGGGTTCGAGGAGCGTCACGCCGGGTGGCACCACCAGCTCGATGCGCCAGCGGCCGCTGGGCGCCACGGGCACCCCGCTGTCGAACGACGCCGTCGGGCAGAAGGCCAGCAGCGAGCGAGCCGGCTTGCCGTCCGCGGGCTTTGGAGACACGACGCCGGCGCACGGGCCGTTCCTGCCCATGAGGCCGAAGGCCTCGCCCGGCTTCACCTCCTGAGGAGCTCCACCGGGCGGGGTGACGCGCAGGCTGACGCCGGACTGGCCCGCGGGCCAGCGCACGGTCACATACTGTGGTGACTCGCACGCCGGAGGGATGAACAGCGTGAGGGCGCGGCCCGCCTCGCGCAGACGCGCATGCCGCTGCTCCATGTTGCCGTTGCCGGCGGGCAGCACGATGTGCAGCTCGATCCCCCGCCGACCGGCCGCCTGCACCGCCCGCCGCAACGCGCGCTCGATGATCGAGCTCCCGTCATGGTTGGTGCGGCTGGTGCCGGTGCTGATGTTGACGACGACCCGCTGGCCCGCGACCGCATGGCCGAGGATGAACCGCAGGCCGTCGACGATGTAGCGGGCGAGGGCGGCACTGCTGGCGTCCTGCAGGGCGGTGCGCGGGATGTCCACGAAGACGAGGTCCGCCTGGTCGATCGCCAGCGGGCCGGTCTGATCGGGTCGGTCCCAACGTGGCGGGCGACCGGGCCGGCGCTGCAGTGACCCGCCGTGCAACGAACGGCCGAACAGCTGCCCGACGACGGCGGGACCGTGGCTCTCCCGGAACCTCAGGCTCGAGCAGCCCGCCAGGCCATAGCAGCGGGCTTCGTCCAGCCGGCCGTTCGGCGCGGCCAGTCCCATGAGCGCATTCAGTTCGGCCCGGCCGATCGCCCGGCCGTAGCGAACGCCTTCGGGCCGGAAACCACCGGCGGCGAAGGCCGGGGCGTCATCCTGATCCCACAGGCCGAGGACCCGCGTGCCGCCATTCCCGTCGCGCAGCATCGGCGACGCGAAGGGGCAGCCGCTGTCGATGATGCCGACCAGGACCTTGGACTGGTCGCTCGGGGTGTAGTCGCCCGCCGGGACCGGGTCCGACGGTGCCTGCCGCAAGCGCATGCGCTGCGGCAGCACGGGCATGGCGAGCTCGGCCGCCGTGAAGTCCTGCAGGCTGCCGGGATGGTGGAGTTCGCAATCGAAGCCGTTGTCTCGCTCGACGACGAGCCACAGCTCCGCAGGCCCGGCCGCGGGCAAGCCGCCCACATCTCGGTAGCCGGTGGAGTCGCACCAGATCCACATCGGATCGGCATCGACCTGCCCCGCGTGCCGGCCGAAGGGACCGGGCGTCAAGCTTTCCCATGGCATGACCATGCCGCGCCTCCTAGAACGCCAGCTGCAGCCGCTTCAGCTCCTCGAGGGCGCTTTGCCACAGCACGGTGAGCACCGAGGCGGCGGGCAGGGTGTCGGGAAACTGTTCTCCCTTGTCGAACCCGTAGACCTGGCCGTCCACCTTCAGGTCCTGGTCGGCGTCGCGCGGGTCGAACTCGATCCCGGCCGGACACTTGTCGCCCTTGAACAGGCGGGGCCGCCCGATGAAGTCGGAGCCCTTGGCCGACGTGCCGCGGCAGCAGAACACGAAGTAGCGCCCCAGGGTCGTGCCGAGGAGCCGGCCCGCGACGTTGTCGACCGGGAAGTGCAGGCCGGCGATGACGCGGTTGGTGGAGATGCGCTCGGCCGTCCTGTCGAACTGTTCCTGCAGGCGCTTCTTCTCGTCGCTCGCAGGCAGATCGTTCAGGCCCAGCAAGCCCTCGAGGACCTCCTTGATGACATAGGCCTCCACGCAATGTCCGCTGGGCAGGCTGCCGTGGCCCGGCGTCGTCACGAGGGGCTGCACCTGGGGCGAGTAGTCGGCGGGCCGCCAGCAGGCCAGTTCGTGCTTGAAGCGCATCTCCACGAACATGGCGAGTTGCACGGCGGCGTCCAGCACCTCGCGGGTGTATCGCAGGCGCTCCGTGTGCAGCGGGATGAGCGCCCCCCAGAAGGCATAGGTGTTGCCGATCTGGGTCAGGATCTCGGGGATCCGCTCCTCTCGCAGATCGGCCCAGTCCAGCACCTTCCTGGCCTGCTCCTTGAACAGGGCATCCGGCGGCCGCACCAGGGTGACCAGGTCCTGGCGCGATCCGGCAGGGGTGAGGGTGTGCAGGGTCACCGACAGGGGAGTCTTGCCCACCAAGGCTTGCTCAGGCTCGACGCGGAAGTCGAGATGGCTGATGAGCGTCTGGGCGCACAGGTAGCTGCGAACCCAGGGCTCCCAGCGGTGGACGTGGTCATGCGTGGCGGGATCCTTCCGCTCAGGCAGGTTGCGGCTGCCCATCTCGTCGGGCTGCATGCAGGCCCCGCGATGGCGGTTCATCGCATCGAGGAACAGGGTCGACGCGAAGCCGTCGCCCAGGCCGTTCACGCTGACGCCGGCTCCGCCGCCAGCGCCCCCTCCGGCCCCGCCACCAGCGCCGCCACCAGCGCCGCCACCAGCGCCGCCACCAGCGCCACCCCCGGCGCCACCCCCCAGCATTCCACCCTCCATCGCCATATCGACCCCCCTTGGTCCGGACCGTCAAGTCATGGGCACGCCTGCTTCCTTCAATGCCGATGCATACCGCTGCCGCGGCGTCTCGCCGCCCCGGGGCGTGCGCTCCAGGTAGCGGCTGATGGTGAAGGTCGGCTCGATCTCGAGCACGCGTCGCACCGTCGCGCGGGCGCCGTCGAAATCGCCATGCTCGGCCTGCGCGATGGCCAGCGTGCGCAGGGTGGGCAGGTGATGCCGGTTCGCACGCAGCGATCGCGTGGCGAGTTCGATGGCGCGCTCGAGCCGGCCGGCGGACAGCGCGGCGGTGCTGGCCAGAGCGTCGTAGTAGTGACGCATGGGATCCAGCGGCGACAGGCTCACGGCGTGCTCGCCGCAGGCCATGGCCTCTTCGCCGAGGCCGCGGAAGGACTTCACCGCACAGCGGAAGATCCAGGCCAGCGGGTCACTGGGGTTCACTCGCAGGGCTTCGTCCAGGCGCCGGTCGGCGGTGTCGAGATCGCGCCGCATGTGGCAGTGGACGAAGCCTTCGGCGGCCAGCGCCATCGAGCAGTCGGGCGATTCGTCGAGCGCATGGCGGATGTGGTCGAGCGCCAGGCTGGCTTCGTGGTCCATGTCGCGCACGACACCGCGGGAGACCCGCAGCACGTACCACTTGGCCATCCACGCCCGCGGCTCGGCCGCGCGCGGGAAGCGCTCCATCAGGTGTTCGAGCAGCTCGCCGGCGCGCTCGAAATCGGCTGCCGAGGCGCGGTGCATCAGCATCATCGCGCCCAGCAGCATCGAAAAGCCCTCGAGCGACGGGATGGGCAAGGCGCGCACGCGCCGCATCTCGCCCGCCGACACGGCATCCGCCACCTGCCGGGCCAGCTCGTTCGCGGCAGGTGACTCGGGTTGCAGCATCTCGGCGGCATCGCAGGCATGCTCGCGAACCCACACCACTTCATCGGTGCGCGCATCGGCCAGCTCGGCGCGCAGCCGCAGCCTTTGGCCCTCCAGCGCGAAGGTGCCGCTCAGCACATAGGCGACATGCAGCAGCTGGCCGATCTCGACCACGCTCTTGGCCCGCGCCCGCATGACCGCTGTCGACAGGCGCGAGATGACGCGCAGGCGGCTGTTGGCCGACAGGCGCACGATCACGCTGTCCGCGATCGCATCGCCGAGCGTCGACTCCAGGGCGGAGACCGCGCATCCCGAGAAAGGCACCACCGCGATGCGCGGCAGCAGCGACTCCTCCAGCATGGGCGGCATGCGGGCCGGCTGGACGGCCTCGCCCGCGCGCCTGAGGCGGAAGGCATGCACCGGCTCGCGAAGATGCTTGAGGTGGCATGCCCCCATGTCCTCGATGTCGGCATCCAGCCCCGGCACCAGCCGGTCCGCCACCGCAGCCGAGACCACGATGTCGTCCGGCCGGGCGAGGGTCGTGAGCCGCTGCGCGATGTTGACGTCCTGACCATAGATGTCGAGCTCGTCGCTGACCACCTCGCCCACGTGGACGCCGGTGCGCAGGCGGATCCATGCCTGAGGCGCGTGGCCTGCGTTGACCCGCGCGGTGCAGTCACTCAGGGCCAACGCTGCCGACACGGCACTGTCCACGGCCTCGAACTCGATCAGCATGCCGTCGCCCAGACTCTTGACCAAGCGCCCGCCGTGCGCCGGCAGCAGGTGCTGGCGCACGTCGTTGACCAGGCAGCGCCAGCGCTGAATCACATCGGCCTCATCGGCCTGCATGAGTCGCACGGACTCCACCACGTCTGCCACGACGAGGGCTCGCCGGGTTCGGTGCAACGCCGGCCAGCACGGGTGATCCGCGACAGTGGAGGCCATGGTGGGACGGCTGGGGGTGGGGGTCATCCTCATTGTGAGCGATGTCCGTGCGACGACATCAGCTCAGACGCTCTCGCCAATGCGGTGGCGCCTCCTCTGAACTAGGGGGGCAGCTCCGCGTGCGGTGCCGCGGAGCTGCCCTTCACTCGATCGTCACCTTGGCGTCCTTCACCAGCCGGGCGAACTTTTCGGTCTCGCCGTGGATCTGCGCGGCCATCTGCTCGCTGGTGTTGCCGATCGGCTCGGCGCCGATCTCGTCCATGCGCTTCTTGAAGTCGGGCGACTGGATGACCTTCACCATCTCGGCGTTGAGCCTGGCCACGATGTCCTTGGGCGTGGCCACCGGGGCGAGCACGCCGAACCAGGTGCCGATGTTCAGACCCTTGACGCCGGCCTCCTCCAGCGTCGGCACGTCGGGCAGGGCGGTCGCGCGCTTGCCGGTGGTGACGGCCAGCGCGCGCAGCTTGCCGCTCTTGATGTGCTGCAGCACCGGCGTGACGGTGTCGAACGACATGGTCACCTGGTTGCCCAGCAGGTCGGTCACCAGCGGGCCGCTGCCCTTGTAGGGGATGTGGACGAGGTCGGTGCCGGTGAGGTTCTCGAACTGCGTGCCGATGAGGTGCTGCGCCGTGCCATTGCCGTTGGAGCCGTAGTTCAGCTTGCCGGGCTGGGCCTTGGCCTGGGCGACCAGCTCGGCGACCGTCTTGGCCGGGTTGGCGGCGTTGACGACCAGCACGTTGGGCACCAGGGCGATGGTGGTGACGGGCGCGAAATCCTTCTGGAAGTCGTACGCCAGCTTCTTGTAGACGCTGGACGCGATGGTGTGGTGCACCGCGCCCACCAGCAGCGTGTAGCCGTCGGCCTTGGACTTGGCGACGTAGTCGGCGCCAAGCGTCGCCCCGGCGCCCGGCTTGCTTTCCACGATGACGGGCTGCCCCAGGCTCTGCTGCAGCTTGTCGGCCAGCGCGCGGGCCAGCACGTCGGTCGTGCCGCCGGCGGGGAAAGGCACGATCAGGGTGATCGGCTTGGCGGGCCAGGCCTCGGCGAAGGCCGTGCCAGCGGCGGACATCGCGGCGGCGAGGGCGAGGGCTTGCAGCGCGAGGCGGCGGTTGGCGTGGAATGGGGTGGTCATCGGTGTCTCCTGATGGCGCCGGGGGCGCTTGATGTGGATGGTGGCCATGGCGAATAAGCTCAGCTGAGCTGCGCGATGCGCAGCAGGTTGGTCGAACCGGGGGAGCCGAAGGGCAGGCCGGCGGCGATGACGATGGTCTGGCCGGGCGCCGCGAAGCCGAGATCGCCGGCCGTCTTCAGCGCGATCTCGGTCATCTCCTCGCCGTTCTCGACTTCGCGGCTGACGACCGGGCTCACGCCCCAGACGAGCGTGAGGCGCCGGGCCGTGCCGCGGCTGGGCGTGATGCCGATGATGGGCGCGCGGGGCCGCTCCCGCGCCATGCGCAGGGCCGAGGCGCCCGAGCTCGTGTAGGCGACCATCGCCGCCACGTCCAGCAGGCCGGCGACCGATCGCGCGGCCCAGCCGACGGCATCGGCGATGTTGGCGGCCGGCTGCGTGTGCGAGGCGTCGAGCGCCTCGCGGCAATAAGGGTCGGCCTCGGTGCGGGCGATGATGCGGTCCATCATCGCCACCGACTCGACCGGAAACCTGCCCGAGGCCGATTCGGCGGACAGCATCACCGCGTCGGCGCCGTCATAGATGGCGGTGGCCACGTCCGAGGCCTCGGCGCGCGTCGGCACGGGCGCGCTGATCATCGACTCCAGCATCTGCGTCGCCACGATCACCGGCTTGCCCAGGCGGCGGCAGGCCCGCACGATGCGCTTCTGGATCGCCGGCACCTGCTCGGCGGGCAGCTCCACGCCGAGGTCGCCGCGCGCCACCATCACCGCATCGGTCTCCGCCAGGATCGCGTCCAGGGCGTCGATGGCGGCGGGCTTCTCCAGCTTGGCGACGATGCCGGCGCGGCCTTGCACCAGGGCACGCACTTCGGTGATGTCCTCGGCGCGTTGCACGAAGGACAGGGCCACCCAGTCGACGCCGAGCGACAGCCCGAAGTCGAGGTCGGCCCGGTCCTTGGCCGTCAGCGCCGACAGCGGCAGCACCACGCCGGGCACGTTCACGCCCTTGCGGTCGGACAGCCAGCCGCCGGCCACGACTCGCGTGAGGGCGTGGTCGGGTGCAGCCGTTTCGACCGTTAGGCGAAGCTTGCCGTCGTCGAGCAGGAGGTCGGCGCCGGGCTTCAGCGCCGCGAAGATTTCCGGGTGCGGCAGGGCGACGCGGCTGCCGTCGCCCGGGCGTTCGCGGTCCAGGTCGAGGCGGAAGATTTCGCCTTCGGCCAGCCGGACCTTGCCTTCGGCGAAGGTGCCGATGCGCAGCTTGGGGCCTTGCAAGTCGAGCAAGACGCCGATCGGGCGGCCGAGGCTGGCCTCGATGTCGCGGATGGTGTCCAGGCGCTTGCGGTGGTCCGCATGGGTGCCGTGGCTGAAGTTCAGGCGGAACACGTCGGCGCCGGCGCGCGCCAGGGCCTCGATGGTGGCGCGGTCGGCGCTGGCGGGTCCCAGCGTCGCGACGATCTTGGCGTTGCAGGGCAGGCGCATGGTCAGTCTCCTGGGGCCGCGCCGTCGATGACGATGGCCCGAAAGTCGTTCACGTTGGTCAAGGTGGGCCCGGTCACCAGCGAGTCGCCTAGCGCCTCGAAGAAGCCGTGGCCATCGTTGTCGTCCAGCCGGTCGCGGGCCTTCAGGCCGTGTGCCCAGGCGCGTTCCAGCGTGTCCGGGCCCATGAAGGCGCCGGCGATCTCCTCCTGGCCGTCGACGCCGTCGGTGTCGCCGGCCAGGGCGTGTACGCCGCGCTCGCCGTCGAGCGCGATGGCCAGCGAGAGCAGGAACTCCACGTTGCGCCCGCCGCGGCCTCGGCCACGCAGCGTGACCGTGGTCTCGCCGCCGGACAGCAGCACGCACGGCGCCTCGAAGGGCTGTCCGCGACGCGCCACCTGGCGGGTGATGCCGGCCAGCGTGCGGGCCACGTCGCGCGATTCGCCTTCGATCGCATCGCCCAGGATGTGGGCCGCGTAGCCCGCCTCGCGCGCCACGCGGGCGGCGGCCTCCAGCGCCATCTGCGGCGTGGCGACGAAGTGGGTCTCGATGGCCGGCAGCCGCGGGTCGCCGGGCTTGAGCGTTTCACCTTCTCCCGATTCGAGCAGCTCACGGGCGCGCGGCGGCACCTCGATCGCATGCCGGCGCAGGATGGCCAGGGCGTCGGCGCAGGTGGTGGGATCCGGCACGGTCGGGCCCGAGGCGATGTCGATGGGGTCGTCCCCGGGCACGTCGGACAGCAGCAGGTTCACTACGCGCGCCGGATGGCAGGCGGCGGCCAGGCGTCCGCCCTTGATGGCCGACAAATGCCGGCGCACGCAGTTCATCTCGGTGATGGACGCACCGCTGGCCAGCAGGGCGCGGTTGAGTACCTGCTTGTCGGCCAGCGTCAGGCCGGGCAGGGCCAGCGGCATCAAGGATGAGCCGCCGCCCGAGATCAGGCACAGCACCAGGTCGTCCGGGACCAGGCCTTGCACCCGCTCCAGCATGCGATGCGCCGCCGCTTCGCCCGCCGCATCCGGCACCGGATGGGCGGCCTCGACGATCTCGATGCGCTCGCAGGGCACGGCGTGGCCGTAGCGCGTGACGACCAGGCCGGACACCGGCCCGGGCCAGTGCCGCTCGACGGCCTGGGCCATCGCGGCCGAAGCCTTGCCGGCGCCGATCACCACCAGCCGGCCCTTGGGCGCAGGCGGCAGGAAACGCGGGACACAGGCCGAGGGAGCCGCCGACGCGACAGCCGCGTCGAACAGGGCACGCAGCAGGGAGCGGTGGTCGTGGGCGAGCATGGTGCACCGGGCGGAAGAAGCGAACGAGAAGAAGGAGCTCAGGCCTTCAGGAACTCGCACACCGCGCGGGTGACGTCGGCGGTGGTCGCCTGGCCACCCAGGTCACGCGTATGCAACGACTTGTCGGCCGTCACCTTCTCGATCGCTGCCATCACGCGGCGGGCGGCTTCGGCCTCGCCCAGGTGCTCCAGCAGCATGACCACCGACCAGAAGGTGCCCACCGGGTTGGCGAGGCCCTTGCCCATGATGTCGAAGGCCGAGCCGTGGATGGGCTCGAACATCGAGGGGTAGCGGCGCTCGGGATCGATGTTGCCGGTGGGCGCGATGCCCAGGCTGCCGGCCAGCGCGGCGGCCAGGTCGCTCAGGATGTCGGCATGCAGGTTGGTCGCGACGATGGTGTCCAGCGTGGCGGGCTTGTTCACCATGCGCGCCGTCATCGCGTCGACGAGCTCCTTGTCCCAGCGCACATCCGGGAAGTCGGCCGCCACTTCGCTGGCGATCTGGTCCCACATCACCATGGCGTGGCGCTGCGCGTTGCTCTTGGTGACGACGGTCAGCTGCTTGCGCGGCCTCGATTGCGCCAGCTTGAAGGCGAAGCGCAGGATGCGCTCGACGCCGACGCGGGTCATGATGGACACGTCAGTCGCGGCTTCGATCGGGTGGCCCTGGTGGACACGGCCGCCGACGCCCGAGTATTCGCCCTCGGAGTTCTCGCGCACGATGATCCAGTTCAGGTCATCGGGGCCGCAGCGCTTGAGCGGGCCATCGATGCCGGGCAGGATGCGCGTGGGCCGCACGTTGGCGTACTGGTCGAAGCCCTGGCAGATCTTCAGGCGCAGTCCCCACAGCGTGATGTGGTCGGGGATGTGCGGGTCGCCGGCCGAGCCGAACAGGATCGCGTCCTTGCCCTTCAGCGCCTGCAGGCCGTCCTCCGGCATCATCACGCCATGGCTGCGGTAGTAGTCGCCACCCCAGTCGAAATTCTCGAACTCGAAGCGGAAGGCACCGCCGGATGCGGCCAGGGCCTCCAGCACCTTCTGGCCGGCAGGAACGACTTCCTTGCCGATGCCGTCGCCGGGAATGGTTGCGATCGAGTAGGTCTTCACAGGCTGTCTCCGTCAAATGGGGTGGGCGGTGACGGCACTGTAGGAACTGGACCGCCCTCGTGAGCGGGGCTAGAGTGAAGGCATCGTTAACCTGAAGCTAACGATCCCCCATGGCCTCCAACGCATCTCCCAGCGGCATCCAGCCCGCCGACCTGGGCTTCTTCTCGGCGCTGGCGCGCGCCGGCAGCCTGAGCGCCGCGGGCCGCGAGCTGGGCATCAGCACGGCCGCGGTGAGCAAGCACCTGGCCCTGATGGAGGCCCGCATCGGCGTGGCGCTGGTGAACCGCAGCACGCGCCGCATGAGCCTCACGCCCGAGGGCGAGCTGTACCTGGAGCAGGCACGCCGCATCCTCGCCAGCATCGACGACCTGGAGCAGCAGCTCGGGGTGTCCAAGGGCATGCCGCAGGGCCTGCTGCGGGTCAACGCCACGCTCGGCTTCGGACGCAGTCACATCGCTCCGCTGATCTCGGCCTTCGTGCGCAAGCACCCGGCGGTGGAGGTGCAACTGCAGCTCTCGGTCAACCCGCCCGCGCTGACCGAGGATGCGTTCGACGTCTGCATCCGCTTCGGCGCACCGCCGGATTCGCGCGTGATCGCGAGAAACCTCGCGCCCAACCGGCGGCTGCTGTGCGCCTCGCCGAGCTACCTGGCCAAGCGCGGCGTGCCCAAGACGCCGTCGGATCTCGCCAGGCACAACTGCATCGGCATCCGCCAGGGCGAAGAGGCCTACGGCGTCTGGCGCCTTACCAGCGGCCGCGGCCGCCAGGCCACGAGCCAGGCCGTGAAGGTGCGCGGCAACCTCACCACCAACGACGGAGGCATCGCGGTGAACTGGGCGCTCGACGGCCACGGCATCCTGATGCGAGCGGAGTGGGACATCGAGCGCTACCTCAAGAGCGGCCGCCTGGTGCAGGTGCTGCCGCAGTACTCCACGCCCGACGCCGACGTCTACGCGGTGTTCCCGCAGCGCCACCAGCTCTCGGCGCGCGTGCGGGCCTTCGTGGATTTCCTGGCGAGGTCGTTCGCGCAGCAAGGTCCCGCCAAGGACGCCTGACGGCCGCTTCAGGACCTGCCGCGTGGCGTTCCCCGGCCCAGCAGGGCCAGCAGTTCCTCCAGCGCGGCGGGCTTGACCAGGTGGTGGTCGAAGCCCGCCTGCACGGCCCTCTCCCGGTCGGACGGCTGCCCGTAGCCCGTCAGGGCCACCAGCCGACTGGGGCGCAGCGAGTCGAGCTGCCGCAGCCGCCGCGCGACTTCGTAGCCGTCCATGCCTGGCAGTCCGATGTCGAGCAGGATCAGGTCCGGCACCAGCGCCGGCGCGGCGGCCAGGGCCTCTTCCGCGCCGAACACGGCGTGCACCTCATGCCCCTCCGCTTCGAGCAGCATGCCCAGCGATTGGGCGGCATCGCGGTTGTCGTCGACCACCAGCACCCGCCGGCGCGGGCCGCCGCGCTCCAGCGCAGGAGCGGGCCGCGGTACGGCCTGGTCGGCCAGCGGGAGCCTGACCTCGAAGCAGGATCCGAGCTCGGGCCCGGCACTTGCTGCCGTCACGCTGCCGCCATGCATCTCGACCAGCCGGCGCACGACGGACAGGCCGATGCCGAGGCCGCCCTGGGCGCGGTCCAGCGTGCGGTCGCTCTGCACGAAGAGGTCGAACACGCGCGGCAGCAGCGCCGCCGGGATGCCGGCGCCGTTGTCCGAGACGCGGACGACGCATTGGCTGCCCTCGCGCAGCAGCTGCAGCTCGATTCGTCCGCCCGCGTCGGTGTACTTGGCGGCGTTGGCGAGCAGGTTCACCAGGCACTGCTGCAGGCGGGCGCCGTCACCGATCACCGTCAGGGGCAGGCCCGATTGCACCCGCAGCTCGTGTCGCCGCTCGCGGATCAGCGGCTCGACCGCCTCGACGGCGGCCGACGCGACCGTGGACATGTCCACCGGCCATCGCTCCAGCTCGATCCGGCCGCTCGTGATCCGCGACACGTCCAGCAGGTCGTCGACCATGCGGCCGAGCTGCCGGGCCTGCCGGTCCACGATGTCGATCGCGCAGCGCAGGCGCTCATCGGGCGGGGCGAGCAGGTGCATCAGCTCGACGGCGTTGCGGATCGGCGCCATCGGGTTGCGCAGCTCGTGCGCCAGCATCGCCAGGAACTCGTCCTTGCGGCGATCGAGATCGCGCAGCGCCTGCTCCATCGATTTGCGCTCGGTGACGTCGAACGACAGGCCGCTCAGCCGGATCGGCGTGCCGTCCTCGTCGCACAGCACACGGCCGCGCACCTCGATCCACCGGATGTCGCCGGTGTCCGCGCGGACGATGCGCACCTCGTCGTCGAACGGCCCCCTGGACGCCAGCGCCTGCCGCATCCGCTCGCGGGCGCGCTGCTCGTCCTCGGGATGCAGCACCGTCCTCGCCTGGTCCAGGTCAGACAGGCGCGCGCCGAGCACGGCCGCCGCGTTGTCGGATGTGGTGACCTTGGACGTCACCAGGTCCACGTCCCAGGTGAACATGCTGGCGCCGGCCAGGAACACCCTGAGCTGCTCCTCGCCGATGCGCCGCGCCCTGTCGAGCTCGATCGCCGTGGCGACACGAACGAGCAGCTCGCGCGCCGAGAAGGGCTTGACCAGATAGTCGTCGGCGCCGGCGCGCAGGCCTTCGACCCGCGCTTCGTCGCCGGCCCGGGCCGACAGCAGGATCACGGGCAGCGAGCGTGTGCGCGGGCCGCTGCGCAGCGCCGCCAGCAGGCCGAAGCCGTCTAGCCGCGGCATCATCACGTCGGAAAGCACCAGGGCCGGCTGCGAGCGCTGGATGGTCTCCAGCGCCTGTGCCCCGTCGGCGACCGCGGTGACGCGGAAGTAGGGCTTGAGCAGCCGTTCGAGATACTGCCGCATGTCGGCGTTGTCGTCGGCCACCAGCACGTGCGTGCCCCAGCTGGACCGGTAGCGCTCGCCCAGCAGCGCCGTGCCCGCCGTGGTCTCGCGTGCGGAGGCATCCTCCTCCACCGCGTCGTGCGGCAGCCACCTCATGGCCTCCTGCACGAAGGCCTCGGCCTGCCCGCCCGCGGCGGTGGGCGTGTTGCCCGCCACGATTCGCCGCGCATCGAGATGGGCCGTGCCATAGGGCAGGCGCACCGTGAAGGTCGTGCCCTCGCCGAGCCAGCTGCGAGCGCTCACCGACCCGCCGTGCAGGCGCACCAGCTCTTCGACCAGGGCCAGGCCGATGCCGCTGCCCTCGTGCGTGCGGCCCTCGGTACCCTGGACCCGGTGAAAGCGTTCGAACAGCCGCGGCACCTCGTCCGGCGGCACGCCGACGCCGGTGTCCTGGACCTGCAGCACCGCCGCGTCCCCGCCATCGCGCAGGCGAACCGTCACGGCGCCTTCGAAGGTGAACTTCAGCGCGTTGGACAGCAGGTTGAGCACCACCCGTTCCCATTGGTCGCGGTCCACGAACACCGGCTGCGGCAGGGCGGGACAGTCCACCACGAACTCGAGTCCGGCGCGCTCGGTCGCCGAGCGGAACACGCTGGCCAGATCCGAGGTGATCTGCGCCAGGTCGGTGGCCTGGTAGCGCGACTCGTGGCGGCCGGCCTCGATGCGCGAGAACTCCAGCAGCGTGTTGACCAGCTTGGACAGGCGCAACGCATTGCGCTGGACCATGCCCAGCTGGTCACGCGCCCCCGTAGGCAGGTCCGGCGCGGCCAGCAGGTCCGCGACCGGGCCGAGCATCAGCGCCAGCGGCGTGCGGAACTCGTGGCTGACGTTGGAGAAGAACACCGTCTTGGCCCGGTCCAGCTCGGCAAGCTCCTCGGCGCGGCGGCGTTCGCGCTCGTACGCCTGCGCGTTCGACACCGCGCTGTCGACCTGCCGCGCGACGAGCACGAGGAAGTCCTGGTAGAAGTCGTCGGGCAGGCGGAAGGGGTTCAGGCCCAGCACCAGCAGGCCCTCCAGCCCGGTGTCCCCGGAAGGCGAGATGGGCAGGACCATCGCGCGGCGCGTCGGCGTGGTCCAGCGCCCGCCGGGCCAGGGCAGGGCATCGGGCAGCGCGACGATGCGGGGCTCGCCGGTGCGCAGCACCTCGTCGCCGCCCCAGAGCGCGGGATCGAGTGTCAGCGGCGTGTCGCCGAGGTTGCCCGTGTCGCCGGACGGACGCATCGCTGCCTCGCCGCGGGTGCGCAGGTAGACGAGGCCGAAGGTCAGGTCGCGTCCGCCGGCCTTCATCGATCGAAGGCAGGAGGACAGCGCGTCGGGTACGGTCCGGGCATCGGCCGAGGACGCCGCCATGTCGCGAAGCAGGGCCAGCTGCCGCTCGCCGATCACGCGGCGCGTCTCGTCCGAGTTGGCGCAGATGATCCCTGCCGGGCGTCCATCGTCGCCCGGGATCGGGCTGTAGGAGAAGGTGTAGTAGGTCTCTTCCGGGTACCCGTTGCGCTCCATGATGAGCAGCTGGCTCTCGACGAAGGTTCCGTCGCCGTTCATGGCCGAATCCAGCAGCGGCTGGATGTCGCTCCAGATCTCGCTCCAGACGACCGAGGTGGGCTGCCCCAGCGCCCGCGGATGCTTGCCGCCGATGATGGCGAGGTACGGATCGTTGTAGAGGTAGTGCAGCTCGGCGCCCCACCCGATCCAGATGGGCTGGCGCGAGGTGAGCATGATCCGCACGACCGTCTTCAGGCTGCGCGGCCAGTCGCGAGCCGGGCCCAGCGGGGTCGCCGACCAGTCGCGCGCGCGCATGAGCGCACCGAGCTCGCCGCCCCCGGCCAGGAAACCCAAGTCGGCGCCGGCTTCGTTGCCGGCTCCGAGGTGTGGCTCGGCCGATGGAAGACGACCTTCCCTCGCCAGCCCTGCGTTCGACGACATGGGCAGGCGCGTGGCAATCGACGTACCTGGCCACGCGGCGGCGGGGCCGCCATCGGCCCGGCCGGCTGGACCCTGAGGGTCTGTCAGGGGATCACCAGCTCGCCGGTGCGGACGCGCCGGTCGCCCTGCGCCGAGAGCACCGGGTCCTTCGTGACCGCGAGCGGGTAGCTCTGCGCGGCAGTCACCGGCACCATCGTGGAGAACATGGATTCCCGGAAGGCGCCGTCCTTCTTCGGCCGCGCGACCGCGTACACCGGCACGGCGTTGTCGCCCGAGAAGGAGGTCGAGATGTAGTCGCCCACCATGAGGCCCTGGCTGGTGTTGGCCAGGTCGCTCAGGGCCATGGGGCCGGCGAGGGTCTGCGGGGCGCTCCAGTGCGCGCCGCCATCGATGGAGGACACGAAGCCCACCGACAGCTGGCAGGTGCTCAGGCTGCAGTTGGCGTCCGGATAGAAGTAGTAGGTCAGCGCGAGGCGGGCGGAATCGCCCGAAGTGGTTCGGTCCACCGCGAGGCCCGGGATGAAGTGATCGACTTTGCTGGAGACCGGGTCGATGGGGATGCGCACCGGAGCCGTCCACGTCTTGCCGTCCTTGGACGTGCTCATCACGATGTCGTTGGACGCACAGCCGGCGCGGAACCGGCAGTCCTGCCACACCGTGTAGACCTTGCCGGCGCCGTCGATCTCGGCCGAGGGCAGGGGCTCGGTGCGCAGGTTGCCGGCCACGCCGTGGTCGCTGATGCCGGACACGAGCACCGAGGCCTGCCAGGTCTTGCCGCCGTTGATCGACCGGTAGGAGAGGATCGCATCGGCGAAGGCGCTGAGGGTCGGAACGATGACCTCGCCGGTCGGCTGGACCAGCGGCTGGCCGCCCAGGCCGGTGGCGGCGTCCTTGGTGGTCTTCTCCGGCCCCCAGGTCTTGCCCCCGTCCGAGGAGGTGCTGCTCAGCAGCAGGTCGCCGCTGAAGGCCTCGTCCCAGGTGACGTAGCACTGGCCGTAGTAGGTGCTGGTGGAGGTGTTGTCGCAGGCGACCCAGGTCTTGTCGTAGAAGGCGTTCGTGGTCGAGACGGTGACCGGCGCGCCCCAGCTCAGGCCGCCATCGGTCGAGCGGCTGATCAGCACGGCCAGGCCGGTGCCACCGTTCAACGCGAGCGAGGCGATCAGCCAGGTGTCGTGCCTTTCGTCGTAGGCCACGGCGGGGTCGGAGATGCGCTGGTACGGCCCCGGCGGAACGCTGTTGACCGTCGTCGAAGGCAGGAAGCCGTGGACCCAGCTGGCCCCGCCGTCCTGCGAGGTCGCCCAGCCGATGTCGGATGAGCCCCCGTCGAAGAAGCGCCCGGTCTGGAAGGCCGAGACCACCGTCGAGCCATGAGCGAAGGTGTCCGGCTCGACCTGCGTGGCGTGCTGGCTGTCCGCGTTGGTGAAGGGATCCTTGCTGATCCGCCCCGCGGCGCCGGCCGTGCCGGCGGCTGCCAGCCCGCAAGCGAACAGGATCCACAGGTTCGTCATGGGGCGCATCGCGATCTCCTGGCCGTCGGGTAAGGGATGCGGACACTAGTCCCCAGGGCGCACAGCGTCAACGAAGCGCGGCCGTCAATTTAGGTGGGGCATCATCGGCGTCATGCCGGCGAATCCCGTGGCGTCGCGAGCGCTGCCCCTTGCCTTCGTGCTGTTGTGGTCCACGGGGTTCATAGGCGCGAGGCTCGGATTGCCGCATGCGGGTGCGCTGACCTTTCTCGCCCTGCGCTTCCTGCTGGTGCTCGTGCTGATGCTCGGTCTCGCGCTCGCGGCGCGCGCGCCGTGGCCCGCAGGCTGGCGCGCGTGGGTGCACATCGGCGTGTCGGGCCTGCTGGTGCATGGCGTGTACCTCGGCGGCGTGTTCCTCGCCATCGGCCGCGGCCTGCCGGCGGGCATCACCAGCATCGTCGTCGGACTGCAGCCCCTGCTGACGGCGCTCGCGGTGGGCGCGCTGTTCGGCGAGCGGATAGGGCCGCGCCGGTGGCTGGGACTGGCGATGGGCTTCTCGGGCGTGGCGTTGGTGGTCCTGGGCCGCGGAACGGGCGGCCTGGGCAGCGACTTCGCGCTGGATGCCCTCATCCCGGCCGTGACCGCGCTGCTGGGCATCACGGCCGGCATGCTCTACCAGAAGCGCTGGTGCCCGCGCTTCGACTGGCGCACGGGCGCGGTGGCGCAGTTCCTGCCGACGATGATCGCGACCGGCGCGGCGGCCGCGCTCACCGAGTCGATGCAGGTCGAGTGGACGCCCGAGTTCTGGATCGCCCTGGGCTGGCTGGTGCTGGTGCTCTCGCTGGGCGCGGTGAGCCTGCTCAACCTGCTGATCGCGCGCGGCTCGGCGGTGGACACGGCGAGCCTTTTCTACCTGGTGCCGCCGTGCACCGCGCTGTTCGCGCACCTGCTGTTCGGCGAGACCTTGCCGGCGATGGCGCTCGTGGGCATGGCCTTGGCGGCCTGGGGCGTCTTTCTCGCTCGCCGTTGAGCCCGCGCCTCACGGCTCTTCCGGCTCCGGCTCGCCCGCGGTGGCGCGGCGCTTCTCCTGCTTGCGGCGGTACATCAGCGTGTCGGAATCGTGCAGCCATTCGTCGACGCTGCGATGGATGGCGGGATCGATCTTGACCGTGCCCACCGAGAAGCGGATCGCCTGGTCCGCGGGCAGGCTGGCGTTGCGTTCGTCCACTGCCTCCTGCAGGCGCCGCTGGATGGGCGCCACGGCTTCGGAGCAGTAGGTCATCAGCACCACGAACTCGTCGCCGCCGAGCCGGGCGATCACATCCGAATCCCTGAAGGCGTGCACCAGCACGTTGGCGAAACGGCAGATGAGCTCATCGCCAGCCGCGTGCCCGAAGCGGTCGTTCACCGTCTTCAGGCCGTCCAGGTCGAAGAACGACAGGCAGGCCGTCTGCTTCACGCGCCGGCACATCGCCAGCGCCTGCTGCGCCAGGGCGATGAAGCCGCGGCGGTTCGACAGGCCGGTGAGGTCGTCGGTCGTGGCCAGGCGCAGGGCCGCGAATTCCTGCTCGGTCATCTCGGCGAGGTCGCGCAGCAGCGCGTGATCCTCCGGACTCAGGGTCCGCGGGGTCCGGTCCATCAGGCACAGGGTGCCTATCTTGCTGCCGTCCGGCGCGTGCAGCGGGCAGCCCGCGTAGAAGCGCACATGCGGCTCGCCGGTCACCAGGGGGTTGTCGTGGAAGCGCGCGTCCGCCGCGGCATCGCTCACCTCCATGATCTGGTCGCCGAGGATGGCGTGGCCGCAGAAGGAGACTTCGCGCGGCGTCTCGCTCATCTCCAGGCCCTGGTGCGACTTGAACCACTGGCGGTCCTCGTCGACCAGCGAGATGCTGGCCATGGGCACGTCGAACAGGCGCCGCGCCAGGCGCGTGATGCGCTCGAACCGCTCTTCGCTCGGCGTGTCGAGCAACGCCAGGCCACGCAGCGCGGCCAGGCGGGCCGGCTCGTCGATGGGCAAGGGGGCGGCTTTCATGCTCGGCCGATCGTGGCACTCGCGCCGGCCGGCCGCCAGTGCGGGACGAGGGATTCCCCTTTTGACCCAGGTGGCATGGAACTCGCCGGGCTCAGCCAGGAAGGAACGGGGTGATGTTGCCGATGGCCTGGGCCACGTAGGCGTCCTTCTCGCCCACCGGGGCGACGTAGTGCAGCGCTGCCGCGGCTGCTTCGCGCCCTTGACTTCGGGCGATGACCCACGCGGCCAGGTACGCCGAGGCGAGGCACCCGCCGGCCGTGGCGACATCGCCTCGCGCGAAGAACGGCTGGTTCAGCACCTCCACGCCGGCTTCCTGCACCCAGGGCTTGGTGGTCAGGTCGGTGCAGGCGGGCACGTCGCCCAACAGGCCGAGCCGCGCCAGCACGAGCGTGCCCGAGCATTGCGCGCCGATGAGCTGGCGCCCCGGCTGCAGGGCCACGCGTGCCATGAGCTCGGGGTCGCGGACGATCTCCCGCGTCTTCATGCCGCTGCCCACGATGACCGCATCGGCCGACGAGGCTTCTTCGAGGGTCGACTGGGCCCGCACGGTGACGCCGTTCATCGAGGTGACCTCGGGCGCCGGGCAGCACAGGCTGACGCGCCAGTCCGGCTTCTTCACGCGGTTCAGGATGCCGAGCGCGATGAACGAATCCAGCTCGTTGAAGCCTTCGAAGGTGAGGATGGCGATGTGCATCGAAAGTCCCCGTGGGGTCAGAGATAGGTCCAGAGCATCTTGGTCGCCAGCACGTACAGAAGGGCGGCGAAGATGCGACGCAGCACGGGCACCGGCAGCCGGTGCGCGGCACGTGCGCCCAGCGGCGCGGTGAGCACGCTGCCGGCGACTATGCCCAGCAGCGCCGGCACGTAGACGAAGCCCAGCGACATCGCTGGCAGGTCCGCCACCTGCCAGCCGCTGAACACGTAGCCGGCCGTGCCCACCACGGCCACCGGCATGCCCAGCGCGGCGCCGGTGCCGATGGCGGTGGTCATGGCCACGCCGCAGAAGAGCATGAAGGGCACGGTCATGAACGCCCCGCCGGCCGAGACGAGCCCGCACACCACGCCGATCAGCACGCCGATCGCCAGCAGCGCGCCCGGCCTCGGCAGGGTGCGCCCGGCGGAGGGCTTGCGGCCGAGCAGGATCTGCGTCGCGCCCGCGTACACGACGGCCGCGAAGGCCAGCGCGAGGGCGCGCTGGGGCACCCAGCCCGACAGTGCCGTGGCCAGCAAGGTGCCGACGACCATGCCCGGCCCCATGCGACGCACCAGCGCCCAGTCGACCCCGCCGAGCTGATGGTGCGCGCGCACGCTGGCGGTGGACGTGAACATGATCGAGGCCATGCCGGTGCCCAGCGCCAGGTGCACGGTGTGGCTGGGCGCGAACTGCTGTGCGGTGAACATGGCGGCCAGCATCGGCACCATCGTCATGCCGCCGCCTATGCCCAGCAGGCCGGCGAGAAAGCCGACGAAGGCGCCGGTGGCGACGTAGGCGAGCAGCCAGGCAGTCATCGGGCCAGTATCGCCGCCAATGCCCATCACGCCGAGGTGTGATCGGCCGGCTCGCTAGGCTTGCCGCCATGCCGCACGACCCGATGCCGCGCCGCCGATTCATCGCCGCCCTGGCTGTGGGCACGGCAGCGCCGGAGCTGGCCGGGCAGTCGGTCGAATCACCGGTGACGACTCGCCTCATCCCGACGTCGCGGCAGGCCCTCCCGATCGTGGGCCTGGGCAGCTGGATCACCTTCAATGTCGGCCGCGACGCGCAGCTGCGCGAGGAGTGCACGCGGGTCGTCCAAGCCTTTCTCCAAGGCGGCGGCCGGGTGATCGATTCGTCGCCGATGTATGGCTCGTCGCAGGAGGTCATCGGCCAGGCGCTGCGCACGCTGAACTCGGCCTCGCAGGTGTTCGCCGCCGACAAGGTGTGGACGAGCGAAGGCGCCGAGGGCGCTGCCCAGGCCGAGAACTCGCGCAGGCTCTGGGGCGTGCCGCGGTTTGCCCTGCTGCAGGTCCACAACCTGCTGAACTGGCAGGCCCATCTGCCGATGCTGCTGCGCATGAAGGCCGAGGGCCGCGTCGGGCACGTCGGCATCACGACTTCCGAAGGCCGTCGGCATGAAGAGATGGAGCAGCTGATGCGCACGCAGCCGCTGGACTTCGTTCAGTTCACCTACAACCCGCTCGATCGCGAAGCCGAGCAGCGCCTGCTCCCGCTGGCCGCCGATCGCGGCATCGCGGTGATCGTCAACCGCCCGTTCCGGCAGGGCGAGCTGACTCGGCGACTGCAGCGGCGGCCCTTGCCGGCGTGGGCGGCCGAGGCGGGGGCGAGAAGCTGGGCGCAGCTGCTGCTGAAGTTCATCCTCGGTCATCCGGCGGTGACCTGCGTGATCCCGGCGACGACGCAGGTCGCGCATGTTCGAGAGAACCTCGCCACCGCGCGGGGCCCGCTGCCCGACGAGGCCCTGCGCCGGCGCATCGCGGCGCACCTGCAGGCGTTGTGAGCGATGCCCCAGTGGTGGACGTACGAGCTCGCCGATGCGCAGATCTTTTCCGCGCGGGCCCATGACCGGCTCGTCGAGCGCTGCATGCGCGAGGCCTGGCCGGCGCAGCCGATGCTGCTGGCGCTGGGGTTGTTGGTGCTGGTGCTGCTCTGGAAGAGGCCCGGGCTCGGTGCGCGCGCTGTTGCCATCGCGGCGGCGCTGGCGTGCGCCTCGGTGGCCGCGTGGTGGCTGCCGCAGTGCTATGCCGAACTGCACTGGGCGGCGGGCTGGATGGCCGGCGGCTTCGCGCTGCAGGCGCTGCTGCTGGCCGTCGCCGGTGCATGGCCGGGCGCACTGCGTCGCGTCACGTCCAAGGGCGTCCGCATCTGCGCCCTCGCGCTGTTCGCCTTCGCGCTGCTGGTGATCCCCTGGTTGTCCATCTCCGAGGGCGGCAGACCCTGGCGGGCGGAGGTCATCGGCCTGATGCCTGCACCGGCGATCGCGGCGAGCCTCGCCGTCGTTCCGCTGGCCACGTTTCGCTGGCGGCTGGTGCTGCTGCCACTGCCGCTCGCCGGCACGCTGCTGGAGGCCCTGACGACGGCCTCCACCGGGCGAGGCCAGTGGATGCTGCTGCCGCTCGAGGTGACGGTGCTGGCCGTGATGCTGCTGGCCGGGCGAGGGCGCGGCGAGACGGCGGGCTGACCCCGCGTTCATGGGGATGAAAGGCCGGTGCATCCGGTCTGACCCCTGCTACGATCCGCCCGCTCCGGCATGACCACCCTTGCCGGACTTTGCCCGCGAGAAGGCGCCGACCCGGCCTGGTTCTCGAGGCCTCGTTAGCAGGGAGCCCAACATCGACACCGGACTGCTGAAGGAGTTGCGCATCGACGGTGCGCAGCGCGAGGATCACGACGGCGGGCCGCCGAAATGGCTCTGGGGCCTGCTGGCCGGCCTGGTCGCCCTGGCCCTGCTGGGCGCCGCGGCCTGGTGGACCCTGGCGGGCAACAGGCCCGTCGCCGTGCAGACCGTGACCGTGCGTGCCAACGGCCAGGGCCCTTCCGCCGATGCGGTGCTGCAGGCCACGGGTTATGTGACGGCGCGCCGTTCGGCCACGGTCTCGGCCCAGATCACCGGCACGCTGACCGAGGTGCTGATCGACGAGGGCTTCCGCGTCAAGAAGGGCCAGGTGCTGGCCCGCCTGGAGGACAGCGGGCTCAAGGCCGGGCTGGCGGCGGCCGAAGCGCAGGCGCGCAGCGCCCAGGCCACGGTGAGCCAGTTGCGCGCGCAGCTGGCCCAGGCCGAGGCCGACGCCCGCCGCCAGGCCGAGCTGGCCGCCCAGGGCATGACCACGCGCCAGACCCAGGAGCAGACGGCGACGGCGGTGAGGACCACCGCCGCCCAGCTCGAAGCCGGGCAGCGCCAGGCCGAGGCCGTGCAGGCCCAGCTCGTGCAGGCGAGGGTGAACTTCGACTACGCCACCGTGCGCGCCCCCTTCGACGGCGTCGTCACGGCGCGTGCCGCGCAGGTAGGCGAGATCATTTCTCCGTTCTCGGCCGGCGGCGGCTTCACCCGCTCCGGCGTGGGCACCATCGTCGACATGGATTCGCTGGAGGTCGGAGTCGATGTCAACGAGGCCTACATCGCCCAGGTCAAGGCCGACATGCCCTGCGAGGCGGTGCTCGACGCCTATCCCGACTGGAAGATCCCCGCCCACGTGGTGGCCGTGATCCCCAGCGCCGACCGCGGCAAGGCCACCGTCAAGGTCCGCGTGGCCCTGGACCAGAAGGACGAGCGTGTCGTGCCCGACATGGGCGTGCGCGTGAGCTTCCTGTCGGCCAAGCCCAAGACACAGGCCGCGCCAGTGCCTGGCGTGCTGCTGCCGCCCGAGGCGCTGGTGCAGCGCGAGGGTGGCAACGCGGTCTTCGTGGTGAGCGAGGGCCGGGCGCAGCAGCGTGCGGTCACGCTGGGCGCCGATGTCGGCAAGTTCCGTCTGGTCACCCAGGGCCTGAAGGCGGGCGAGACCGTCGTCGTCTCGCCGCCGGCCGAGCTGAAGAACGGTTCCAACGTCGTGAGCAAGGAATGAATTCGCCGACGGGCCGACCCCGGGGCGAACACCGCAACGCGAAGCATGGAGTGATGCAATGACCCGTCTGATCGAGATCCGTGACCTGTCCAAGACCTACACCCGCGGCAAGCAGAAGGTCGAGGTGCTGCACCACATCGACCTCGACGTTGGCCAGGGCGACTTCCTCGCGCTGATGGGCCCCTCGGGCTCGGGCAAGACCACCTTGCTCAACCTGATCGGCGGGCTGGATGCGCCCAGTGGCGGCTCCATCGACATCGCCGGCGAGCGCATCGACCGGTTCAGCGGCGCCCAGCTTTCCAAGTGGCGCGCGGCCAAGGTCGGCTTCGTGTTCCAGTTCTACAACCTGATGCCCACGCTGTCGGCGCAGAAGAACGTGGAGCTGCCGCTGCTGCTGACCAGGCTCTCGGCCGCCGAGCGCAAGAAGCGCGCGGCCATCGCGCTGCAACTGGTGGGCCTGGGCGACCGCACGACGCACAAGCCGACGGAGCTGTCGGGCGGCCAGCAGCAGCGCGTGTCCATCGCCAGGGCCATCGTCTCCGACCCCACGCTGCTGGTCTGCGACGAGCCCACGGGCGACCTCGACCGCCAGTCGGCCGAGGATGTGCTGACCCTGCTGCAGGTGCTCAACCGCGAGCACGGCAAGACCATCGTGATGGTGACCCACGACCCCAAGGCCGCCAGCCGGGCCAGCCACACGCTGCACCTCGACAAGGGCACCCTCGTCGAGCAGGCCGAGACCATCGCGGCCTGAAGGGGAGCGCCATGAAATATCTGCATCTCGTGTGGGCGGCGCTGTTCAGGCGCAAGCTGCGCACCTTCCTGACCCTGGTCTCCATCATCACGGCCTTCCTGCTCTTCGGGCTGCTGGATGCCGTGCGCGTCGGCTTCGACCAGGCGGGCCAGAGCGCCAACGGCGCCACGCGGCTGCAGACCGGCTCCAAGCTCAGCTTCATCCAGCTGCTGCCCATGTCGCTGGGCTCGCGCATCGCGCAGGTCGATGGCGTCAAGGACACCACCTACGCCAACTGGTTCGGCGGCGCCTACCAGGATCCGCACAACCAGGTCTTCAGTTTCGCGGTGGCGCCCAACTACCTCGACATCTACCCCGAGATGGAGGTCTCGGCCGAAGGGCGCAAGGCCTTTGCCGAGACCAAGATGGGCGTGCTCGTCGGCGACGTGCTGGCGAAGCGCTTCGGCTGGAAGGTCGGCGACCAGATCCCGATGCAGTCCACCATCTTCCCGGACAAGTCCGGCAGCCTGAACTGGCCCTTCAAGGTGGTCGGCCTGATCCACGTGTCGGACACCAAGTCGGCCGGCTGGTTCAGCCAGATCCTGCTGCTGCGCTGGGACTACTTCGACGAGACCACGCCCTGGAACCGCGGCCAGGCCGGCTGGTACGTGACGCGCGTGAAGGACGTGAACCAGGCCGACCGCGTGGCCAAGGCCATAGACGCGATCTCGGCCAACTCCGACCACGAGACCCGCACGCTGACAGAGCAGGCCGCCACGGCCGCCTGGATGAAGCAGCTGGCCGACATCAACCTCATCGTCACGTCCATCATGGGAGCGGTGTTCTTCACGCTGCTGCTGCTGTCGGGCAACACGATGATGCAGGCGGTGCGCGAGCGCACCAACGAGATCGCCGTGCTCAAGACGCTGGGCTTCTCGGGCCAGAGCGTGCTGGCGATGGTGCTCGCCGAGTCCATGCTGCTGCTGTTGCTGGGCGGCTGCATCGGCCTCGGGCTGGCCAGCGCCATCGGGCCCGCCGTCGGCCAGGCCAGCGGCGGCGCGCTCATCCTGCCCGCTGCGGGCCTCGCGAGCTGGGCCATGGGCGTGGGGCTGATGCTGTTGTTCGGCATCGTCGTGGGCGCGCTGCCGGCCTTCAATGCCATGCGCCTGAACATCACCGACGCGCTCGCCGGGAGAGCTTGAATGAAGTTCCTCAAAAACCTCGGACTCTTCCTGCTGACCGTCGTCGCCCTGGTCGCCTGGGTGCTGCTGCCCTGGCAGGGCGCCTTGGCGCTGCTGCTGATCCTCGCGCTGTGGCTGTTCGTCTTTCGCGGCGGCGCGCAGGCCCGCTCGGTGGCCGCGGTGGGCATCAGCACGCTGAGCCAGCGCCTGGGCTCGTCGGCGGTGATCGTCGTCGGCATCGCCGGCGTGGTGGGGGTGCTCGTCGCGCTGCTGGCGATGGCCGAGGGCTATGCGCAGACGCTGCGCAACTCGGGCGGGCTGGACACGGCCATCGTGCTGCGCGGGGGCTCGGCGGCCGAAGTGGCCTCCGGCCTGGGCCGCGAGGAAGTGGTCCAGATCTCGCAGGCCGCCGGCGTTGCCCGCGGCGAGAAGGGCGAGCCGATCGCCTCGGGCGAGACGGTGGTCGCGGCCAACCTGCCGGTCAAGGGCACCAAGACCGACGAGGAGGGCAGTGCCCAGGTGCGCGGCGTCGGCGAAGAGGCCTTTGCCGTGCGGCCGCACCTCAAGATCGTCGAGGGCAGGCGCTTCCAGCCGGGGCTGCGCGAGCTGATCGTCGGCAAGGGCGCGGTACGCCAGTTCGAGGGCCTGAACGTCGGCGCCACCATCAAGCTCGGCAACCAGCCGTGGACGGTGGTGGGCCTCTTCGCCTCGGGCGATGCGATGGAGTCGGAGCTGTGGGGCGATGCCACCGTGGTCAACGACGCCTATGGGCGCGGCAGCGGCCGCAACTCGGTCACCGTGAAGCTCACGAGCCCGGCGGCCTTCAAGGAGTTCAAGGACGCGCTGGCGGCCAACCCGCAGCTCAGGGTCGACGCCAGCACCACGCTGGACTTCTTCGCCAAGCAATCCGAGAAGATGACCCAGATGCTGCGCATCATCGGCATCACGGTAGGCGCCATCATGGCCGTGGGCGCGGTGTTCGGTGCGCTCAACACCATGTTCGCGGCGGTCGCTTCGCGCGCCCGCGAGATCGCCACGCTGCGCGCCATCGGCTTCCGCGGCCTGCCAGTGGTGGTGGCGGTGATGCTGGAGACGATGTTGCTGGCCTTGATAGGCGGTGCCATCGGCGGCCTCGCGGCCTGGGCGCTGTTCAACGGCTTCGAGGCCTCCACCATGGCCGCCGGCTCGGTGGGCAAGCTGAGCTTCAACCTGAGCGTCTCGCCCGGCCTGCTGTGGGAGGGCCTCAAGTGGGCCCTGGCCATCGGCTTCATCGGCGGCCTGTTCCCGGCCACGCGCGCCGCCAGCCTGCCGGTGACGGCGGCGTTGCGGGAGCTGTGAGCGAAGCGCGGCTCGCGGCCGCGCGGTGCCCGCTGTTCAGGGCGGCGGCAGGAAGTCCGACGGGTCGAGCGCCACGTCGGAGATGCGCAGGCCGTCCAGGCTGCCGAAGAGGTAGGTGTCGGGGTCGTTGACGTTCCCGCTGCCGCCTATGCTCAGCCCCGGGCGTAGCCCTTTCTGCAGTTTGGCGAAGGGTCGGATCGTCGTGAACTTGGAGGCCACCAGCTCCCCGTTGATGTAGAGGGACTGCAAGCCGGTGGCGTCGTCCAGCGTCCCGGCCACGTGGACCCACTGTCTCACGGGCAGCGCGGCAGGGGAGAAGACCTGCGAGGCCGTGGCATCCTCGTTCTCGATGGTGAACTCCACCACGCCGCCCTGCAGGAAGTTCACGATGATGTAGTAGGGATCGTAGGCGTAGCGGTCATCGCCCCGGCCGATGATCGATCCCACGATGCCGGTGTTGCGGCCCCTGAGATAGACATAGGCCTCCAGGGTGAGGCTGTGCGTCAGCGCCAGCAGGGGGCTGTCCGGGACGTGGACGTGCGCGGTGCTGCCGTTGAGATGAAGGGCCAGCGTGCTGTCGGGATTGCTGACCGCGCGGTATCGGGGCCGGCCCAGGGGCGTGCCGTTCAGGCCGTTGCCGGAACTGTCCAGGATGCTCCCCTTGCCACGGGCCACCTCGCCGGACGCGCCGTTCTCGAAGGTGTAGTAGGCAATGGTCGCCGCATCGGCGGCCATGGTGGCCACAGCGCCGGCCAAAGCGATGACGAGGGTGGCGAGATGCCGTCCAGTTGGGGCCATTTGATTGCTCCCGGAGACACGGAGGACCGTTCACTCTAGGCCGCGTGCGAGAGGCTGGCTTGCGTTGGATCAGTCCAAGGCGAGCAGGGAACAGCCTTCGCCGCGTCGACGTTCACGGTTAATGATCCATCCACTTGGATGGAAAGTGTATGATGGCCTCATGCCAGCCCGAAACGCGGTCCGCGCCGCCTCCGCCCCGAACACCGACGAGAAGATCACCACCAACCTGGGTTGCGTAGACCTGGGGCAGGTGGACCTGCTGGTGCAGGAGGGCTTCTATGCCAACCGCAGCGACTTCATCCGCACCGCCATCCGCAACCAGCTGGCGGTCCATTCCGAGGTGGTTCGCTCCGCGGCCTCCCGCAGGACGCTGGTGCTCGGCATCCAGCACTACAGCGCCGCCGACCTGAAGGCGGTGAAGGACGCCGGGCAGGTGCTGGAGATACGTGTCCTGGGGCTGGCCTCCTTCGATGCCGACGTCACGCCCGCCCTGGCCCTGGCGACGATCAAGTCGATCACCGTGCTGGGAGCGCTGCATGCCAGTGCTGCCGTCAAGGCGGCCTTGCTGCAGCGCCTGCGATGAGCCGATCCACTTTCTACAAGGACACCCTTTGAACTCCACGCTTCGAGACTTGATGCTGGATGCCACGCGCTTGACGCAGCAGGGCGACCTTCAAGCCGCCACGCGGGCCATCCAGGCGGCGCTGGCGCTGACCCCGGTGGACGCCGAAGGCGAGGTCATCGACGTGGTCGCACGGACCCTCGACGAACCGCCGCCGCGGCCGGCCGCCCCCCGCCCGACCGCCCCTGTCTTCGACGATGTTCCCGGCAGCTTCGGCGCCGGCACGCACTCCTGCGCGGCCGGACAGCGCGACTTCAAGCTGTACGTGCCGCCACAGGCCGGCGAGCGGCCCTTGCCGCTGGTGGTGATGCTGCACGGCTGCACCCAGAACCCGGACGACTTCGCCGCCGGCACGGCGATGAACGAAGTGGCCCGCCGGGAAGGCTTCTACGTCCTGTATGCGGAGCAATCGCAGCAGACCAATCCGCAGCGCTGCTGGAACTGGTTCAAGCACACCCACCAGGAACGCGACCGCGGCGAGCCGGCGATCCTGGCTTCGATGACGAGGCGGGTCGTGGACACGCACCGGGTCGACCCGACCCGCGTCTACGTGGCCGGCCTGTCGGCCGGTGGCGCGATGGCAGCCATCCTCGGGCAGACCCACCCGGATCTCTTCGCGGCCGTCGGCGTGCACTCGGGCCTGGCGGCCGGCGTGGCCAAGGACCTGCCCTCGGCCCTCGCGGCGATGAACAGCGGCCCCAGCGGCCCGCCTCGCGGCAGCAAAGGGCCGCCGACCATCATCTTCCACGGCGATGCCGACACCACCGTGCATCCGTCCAACGCCCAGGCGATGGAGCAGGCCCTGAGGGGCGGCACCCACGGGAGCGCCGCCAAGATCGACCAGCCGGGCAAGCGACCCACGACGCGCCACGTCCATCACCTGCCGGACGGCCGCACCCGCCTCGAGTATTGGCAGGTGCATGGCGCTGGACATGCGTGGTCCGGTGGCACGCCGAAAGGCTCGTACACGGACCCGCGAGGGCCCGATGCCAGCGCCGAGATGGTCCGCTTCTTCTTCCAGCACCGCACCGGCTCGCACTGATCGAACGCATGTCGTGACCCCCTCGCCGCGAGCACGGACGAGGGGGTGCTAACCCCTAGGTTCCAGGCAACCGCTCGGCGCCTGAGCTGAACCTACCGCAAGACCACGACTCGGGTCGCCGTGCGTGATGCATGGACGGCACGCGTGGTCGGACGTGGGCCTGCGCGTGAAGCGCCGGCCCGTGGATCAACACGCGTAGGGGAAGATCATGAGAACGGCATCGGACGAAAGCGCAGCACGCGCAAGCGGCATCTGGTCGGGCGTCGCGTCGGCGAGGCGACTTCCAGCGCTCGACGTGGCGGCGGCATCGGAGGGCCGGCAAGAGACGCCGGCCGCGAGGCGTTTCTCTCGCACCGCGATGGCGTCGCTGTCGCTGGCCGACCAGCAGCGCTTCGAGAGCTTTGGCCAGGGGCCTAACGCGGCGCTGCCGCACCGCTGCATCCACCACGCGATCGAGGCGCAGGTCGATGCCCGGCCCGAGGCCATCGCCATCGAGCACATGGGCGAGCACCTCAGCTATGCGGCGCTCGACGCGCAGGCCGATCGACTCGCCCATCTGCTGTCCTCGCATGGCGTGATCGCCGGTGATCGCGTGGCCCTTTTCGTCCACCGTTCGATCGCCATGGTGGTGGGGATCCTGGCCGTGTTGAAGGTGGGTGCTTCGTATGTGCCGCAACACGTCGGGCATGCCAAGGAGCCCCAGCTCCGGCACGTGATGAAGGTGGCGGACACGCGCGTCGTCCTCACCTTGAGCCACCTGCGCGAGCAGGTGCCCCTGCCGCCCGGGGGCGTGTGCATCGCAATCGACGAGGTGATGGCCGGGGCGATGGCCCCACCGCAGCGCTTCAGGCCGCACCGTGCGCTCACCGGCGCCGATGGCTGCTTCACGCTGTTCACCTCCGGCACCACCGGCATGCCCAACGGCGTGCAGGTCACGCACCGGAACGTGTGCAACATCCTGCTCACCGAGCCGGGCAGCCTCGGCATGCGGCCGGGCCTGAAGGTCTCGCACATCCTGGCCATCGCCTTCGACATGGCGGCGTGGGAGATCCTCGGCTGCCTCGCCCACGGGGCGACGCTGGTGATGCGCGGCGCCAGCATCGCCGAGGCGGTGCAGCAGGCCGACATCGTGATCGCCACGCCCACCATCCTCAGCGCCCTGCAGGCCGATGCGTGCCGCAACGTGCGCACGGTGGCCGTGGCCGGGGAGCCTTGCCCCCAGGCGCTCGCGGACCAGTGGGGCAGCTTCTGCACCTTCTACAACTCCTGTGGCCCGACCGAGACGACCATCGTCAACACCATGCAGCGCTACGAGCCGCGGCAGCGTCGGCTGACGATAGGCGCGCCCACGCCGAACAACACCGTCTACGTGCTCGACGAGCAGAAGCGCCCTTGCGCCATCGGCGAGATCGGCGAGATGTGGGCCGGCGGTGCGTGCGTGTCCGAGGGCTATCTGCACAACGATGCGCTCAACGCAGAGCGCTATGCGCCAGACCCCTTCCTCGGCGGTGGCCATCGGATGTTCCGCACCCGCGACCTCGGCCGCTGGACCGAGGACGGAGAGCTGGAGCATTTCGGCCGGGTCGACGACCAGGTCAAGGTGCGCGGCTTCCGCGTCGAGCTCGATTCGGTGGCGAGCGTGCTCGAGAGCGCGCCCCACTGCCAGCGAGCCGCCGCGCTGAAGTTCGACGACCGCGGCCTGGTGGCCTTCGTCTCGCCGCTGGAGGTGGACGCCGAGGCGGCGCGCGATCTGGTCGCGGCCACCTTGCCCTACTACTGCGTGCCTATGGCCGTGTTCGCGCTCGATCGCCTGCCCATGACCGACCGCGGAAAGATCGACAAGCGTGCGCTGATGGAGCTGGCGCGCGTGTCGCCGCTGCTCGCCGTGGATCGCGCCAAAGAGGTGGCGGCATGACGGACCCACAGACCCAGGCCCAGGCGTTGGGCGCGCCGCTGCAGGGCCGGCCTCCCCGCCTTTCCGGCGCCTTCAGGCGGATCGCCTCTCACCCCTGGCTGATCCAGTACCACCGCCTCGTGGCCCTGGTGATCGGGCTCAACCTCTGGCTGCTCGGCACGGGCCTGGCCGAGGACGGATGGTGGTGGGATGCCACGCACCGGCTGCAAAGCCTGAGCCATCTGGTGCTGGCCCACTTTGCCGTCGCGGTCCTCGTGCGCCAGCAGTACGTGGTCAACCTGCTGTTCTGGCTGGCCACGCGGGCGCCGACGAGCTGGCCGCTGGCCGTGCGATGGCAACTGGCCAAGGTGTTCCATTTCGGCGGCCTGCACAGCGGCTGCGCGACCGTAGCCACCGCGTGGTTCGCGTTGTTCACGGGAACGGTCCTCGTCCACGCGTGGCGCGGCCTGCCGGGCGTGTCGGGGGCACTCGCCGGCGTGAGCGTCGTGTTGGTGGCGTTGCTGATCGGCATCGTCGTGATGGCCCTGCCGAAGATTCGGGCCCGCCTGCACAACCAGTTCGAGCTGGTGCACCGCTTCGGCGGCTGGACGGCGCTGGCGCTGTTCTGGGTCCATGCCTTTCTCTTCGTCGATGCACAGCGAGGCGCCACGGGCTTCACCGAAGCCTTGTGGGCCTCGCCTGCGCCGTGGTTGTTGATCGCCATCTGCTTCAGCATCGCCCTGCCGTGGCTGCGGCTCAAGCGTGTGCGTGTCGAGACGGTCAAGCCGTCATCGCATGCGGTGGTGGTGCGCTTCAACCACGGCGAAACGCCTTTCCCGGGCTCGTCGACCGCCATCAGCCGCCACCCGCTGATCGAGTGGCATTCGTTCGCCAACATCCCCACGCCCGGCGAAGAGGGCTTTCGGCTCATCATCTCGCGGGCCGGGGACTGGACCGGGCGCTTCATCGACGAGACACCGCGGCACGTCTGGGTCAAGGGCATCACGACGGCAGGCGTGGCGAACATCGAGACGCTGTTCAGGAAGGTCGTCTACGTGGCCACCGGCAGCGGCATCGGGCCGGTGTTGCCGCACCTGCTCGCGCAGCGCGTGCCGATGAAGCTGATCTGGTCGACGCGCAGCCCGCGCAAGACCTACGGCGAGGCGCTGGTCGAAGAGATCCTGGCCGCGCAGCCCGACGCGCTGATCTGGGACACCGATGCGCGCGGCAAGCCCGACCTCGTTCGCCTGGCACTGGCGGCGCTGCGCGAGTCGGGCGCCGAGGCGGTGATCTGCATCGCGAACCAGAAGCTGACGCGAGACGTGATCCAGCAGATGGAGCTCCGCGGCATCCCGGCCTATGGCGCGATCTGGGATTCGTGAGCTCGCGCGCCGACTTGCACCCGAATACATCGCCGCCCAGGCGAGCCACTTCTGAAAGGATCCCAAATGGACAACGTCCTCATCGAACGCCACGGCGGCGTGGTCTTGGCCCGCCTGAACCGGCCGAAATCCTTGAACGCACTGAGCACCGACCTGATGCACGAGCTGGTCGAAGGCCTCACGCACCACGACCGTGACCGCAGCGTGGGCTGCTTCGTGGTGACGGGCTCGGACACCGTCTTCGCCGCCGGCGCCGACATCAAGGAGATGCGCGACCAGTCGTACATGGACATGTTCCACGCGGACTTCTTCGCCGGCTGGGAGGCCTTCACTTCATTGCGCACCCCCAAGATCGCCGCCGTGGCCGGGCACGCGCTGGGCGGCGGCTGCGAGCTGGCGGTGATGTGCGACCTGATCTTCGCGGCCGACAACGCCCGCTTCGGCCAGCCAGAGATCAAGCTCGGCGTGATCCCGGGCATGGGCGGCTCCCAGCGCCTGACGCGGCTGGTGGGCAAGTCCATGGCGATGGACTTGGTGCTCACCGGCCGCGCTCTCGGTGCCGAGGAGGCACTGCGCTCAGGCCTGGTCTCTCGCGTCGTCCCGGTGGCGCAACTGATGGACGAGGCCATGGCGGCGGCGCAGCTGATCGCGAGCCACGGCAAGGTGGCCGTGATGGTGGCGCGCGAGGCGGTCGAACGCGCGCTGGAGGTGAGCCTGCGCGAAGGCCTGCTGTTCGAGCGGCGCACCTTCCACGCCCTGTTCGCGACCGAGGATCAAAAGGAGGGCATGAGCGCCTTCACCGGCAAGCGAACGGCGAGGTTCAGCGGCCGCTGAGCCGGCCTGGTCAAACGTCAACAACGCTCAACGCCGCTTCGGACCGCACTGGCCGGATCGCGGCTGCGGAGGGAAGCTGGCGGTCGCATCCGTTCGCTGCGGTCGTCATGCCGGCCGCGGACCGGCCTTCTGGACTCACCACGGAGAACCTCCGAATGAACGATCGCCTGCACTGCCCGCGCGCGCCTCGCGCAGCCGTGGGCCTCCTGGTCGCTGTCGCGATGGGTCTGGCGATGGCACAGGCTCCCGGCTCGGCCGCAGGGCCCGGCCACGATCCGCAAGCGGCGGCCGAGCTGCTCGCGGGGCTGCCGCCGGTGCCGGCAGCGCTGGCGCCGCCCGTGGAAGGTCCGGTCGCACCGCTGCATGAGCAGGCCGAGAAGGGGCTCGCCCGGACGTACGCCGGCATGCGCACCGACGTCACGACCTACCACTACGACAACTTCCGCACCGGCTGGAATCCGACCGAGACCGAGCTCACGCCGGCCAAGGTCGGCGGGCCGGCCTTCGGCCTGCTGAAGACGCTGAACGTGGACGGCAGCGTGTTCGCCCAGCCGCTGCTGGTCTCCAGGTTCAAGTTCCCGGATGGCAGCATGCACGACGTGCTGCTCGTCGCCACGGCGCACAACTCCGTCTACGCCTTCGATGCGCAGAGCTACGAGGTGCTCTGGCAGGTGAACCTCGGCCCTTCGCAGGCCACCACCGACATCGGCTGCTTCGACGTGCATCCGGAGTACGGCGTGATGGCCACGCCGGTGATCCGCCGCACCGCCGGCGGCCAGGCGACGGTCTACCTCGTCGCCGCCACCAAGTCCGCCAAGGGCGTTTTCCACACGCGCCTGCACGCGCTGGACCTGGCCACTGGCGCGGACGTGACCCGGCCGGTGGAGATAGCGCCCTCGGCGACGCTCAGCGACGGCTCCCTGCTGAGCTTCGACGCCAGGGCCCAGTGGGTGCGCGCCGGCCTGACCTTGACGCCGGACGGCATCTACCTGGCCGTCGGCTCGCACTGCGACCAGAACGCCGGCCAGATCAGCGGCTGGATGCTGCGCTACGGCCCGGACCTGGCGCTCAGGGGCGCGTTCAACACGATCGAGACGCCCGCCGGCCTGGAGCTGGCGAGCTTCTGGAGCAGCGGCTTCGCGCCTGCGGCCGACACCGACGGCACGCTGTTCGCCATCACCGGCAACGGCAACTTCGACAAGGGCGGCAAGGACTGGGGCGAAAGCGTGCTGCACCTGTCGGCCAACGTGAAGAAGGTGCAGGACTTCTTCACCCCCGCCGCCTACAACGGGCTGAACAACGCCGACCTCGATTTCGGCTCCGGCGGCGTGATGCTGCTGCCCCTGCAGGCGGGGCAGATCGCGCCCCCACTGGCCGTGGCCATGGGCAAGGATGCCGTGCTGTACCTGCTGGACCGAACCAACCTGGGCCACATGCGCCCAGGCGACAAGGGCGCGCTGCTGGCCCAGCGGCTGGCGGGCAGCGGCGGCGGCGTCTGGGGCGGTCCCGCGTCCTACACCGGGCCCTCGGGCCAGGTCGTCTTCTACCAGTTGAACGGCGGCCCGATGCGTGCCTTCTCGGTCGACGCGGGCCACAAGCCGAAGCTGACCCAGGTGGCCCAGGGCACGACCACTTCGAGCCAGGGCGGCTCCACCCCCATCGTCTCTTCCAACGGCGTGCTGCCCGGTACCGCCATCGTGTGGACGATCCGCCGCGGCAACCCCATGACGCTGGAGGCCTACGACGCCGCCACGCTGGGCGCCCCGATCTTCTCGGCCGCCGCGGGTGCGTGGACGGCGGGGCGGCCGTTCCAGACGGCAATGCAGGCCAATGGGCGGGTGTATGTGCCGGGCTCGGGGACGGTGACGGTGTTTGGGTTGACGAACTGAAGGGGCTCTAACGCCGAGAGCGTACGGGTAGGTTTCTCAGGCCCTCACTGCGATTGGCTCTTCCATGAGATAGGCCCCTTTGGGGCCGCCTACGGCCGCTGCACGCCGGGCTACTCGCGGGCCATCTCCGGCGCCTTCTGGAGCAAGTCAGACAGGCGGCATGCGGGGCAGGAGATCCGGGTTCAAAAGCGAGAGTTGTGCACTCGTGCGGCGGATCACCTCCTGCTGCTCCAGCAGCCTGAACTGGCGCGAGACGGCCTGGCGGGTCGTCCCCAGCCACTGCGCGATGTCTTCCAAGGTGAAGCGCGCGGCGAGGCCGGGTCCCGGCCCGCCAGTCAAGTCGAAGTGGTGGTGCATCTGCCAAAGCCACACTCCGACCCGCGTCTCGATAGGCCAATCGAAGGAGACGGCCTGCTGCGTAGCCCGGATCTGCTGCTTCGCGAGCAGTCGCACGAGCATCAGCCGCAGGTCCAGGCATCGGTCGAACAGGGCGCGGAAGTCGTTCGCCGGCAGACCGATCAGCGTGCTGGGAACGAAGGCAAGGGCATTGAACAGGCTTGGGGAGCCATAGATGAGGTCCTGGTGGCCATACCAGCTGCCGGGTGGCAGCATGGCCACCGGACAACGCGTCCCGGGATCCGTGCCGCTGTCCAGCAGGATCGCGCCATCGACGAGCAGCCAGCAGGCCACGGGCCGTTCTGCGGCGGACATCAGACTCTCGCCGGCCGCCATGCGCTTGACGACGCTTCGCTCGAGGATGTCCTGCCGCAGCGGGGCGGGAAGATCCGCCAACCAGCGGCCGGCCAAGACGCTGGCAAGCTCGGAGGCCCGCAGCGCCAGCGCCGCGCTGTGGCCGGCGGGAATCACCGCCTGTTCTTCGGGAGGGCGGTGGTCGGCATAGGGCGCCTCGACGGCGCGGACCTCGGCCGTCATGGCCGCCTCCAGCTTGTCGATGTCGGGCACCAGCAGACCCTTTGCGAGGCGCCGGATCAGGCCCTCCTGCTCCAGCGTCTTCAAACCCTCGGACCAGGCCTGGGTGCTGACGCCGTGGGCCTGCGCCAGCGCAACCTGGCTGAAGCGTTTCGGCAGCAACAGGTGGCCGTCGACGTACTGCGGGGTGACGTGGCGGACGATCTCGATCAGCCACAGCAACTGGCGCTGCCGGAGCGTGGCGTGCTGAGAGGCGGCGACAGCCTGCATCGCACGCCTGAGGTTCAGTGCGTTGGCAATGGCCAACTGGCGGGTGAACTCGGGAAACCGCGTGCAAAGGACGGTCAGGTCATCGGCGTGCACTGCGGCGATGGTGGTTTCGCCCTCGGCACGAACCTCCACTTCGCTGCGCCGGACCGCGAGAGGGTTGTAGAGGTTGATCCAGACGCCCGCGGCCACCCAGTTCGTGCATTGCAAGTCGGCCGCGCCAGGCCGTCGCATGAAAACCTGGGCGCCGCCGCTGGCGATGCCGATCCAATGGTCCACGTCCTGGCCCAGCCGAAGGATCCGCTCACCAGGCGGGACGCGCCGCACGCGTAGGCGGGCCAGGATGGCGTCGGCCAGCGGCGCCGGCAGGCGGGACATGAAGCTGCCGCGGGCCAGCTGATCGCGCTCTTGCGCACTGAGC
Source organism: Ideonella flava (assembly GCF_051857595.1). Classification (NCBI taxonomy): domain Bacteria; kingdom Pseudomonadati; phylum Pseudomonadota; class Betaproteobacteria; order Burkholderiales; family Sphaerotilaceae; genus Ideonella; species Ideonella flava. Next base: position 240,680 of record NZ_JBPZHD010000012.1, on the reverse strand, counting down.
GGCCCGTCGTGGCCGCTGGGGAGCGAGACAGGAGATTGTGGAGCAGGGGACTCTGACATGGCTTGCGCCATGCTAGCGTCCTCGGCTCACAGCGGTTCAGTGCTCAGGCGATGCTCTGTGAGCTCCGTCGGCGTGACGCCCGGGTGGGTTGCGAAAGGCCAGCTGCAGCGCGCGCTCGGTCACGCCGAGGCGGCCAGCCGCCAGGGCCGTGAACCTGGCGCGCCGCCGTCTCTCGGACAGTGGCCATCGCCTCGTGCCCTCACGTGACAGCCGGGCTTACCAGCGGCCGCTTTGGGCCACGTCTGCGAACTGAACCGCAAAGCGGTCACCTGATCGCTCCCGCTGAACCGCGAGGAGCGAGCGTGCGGTGCGGCAGGAGAAGGTGTCTCGAAGGGCTACGTCGGCTCGCGGTCCTGTACTGCGGCGAACAGTTCGATGAGCCGCGACGCCGCAGGCGACAGGTAGCCCTTTTCGCGGTAGGTGACAACGAGCCGCCTGCGCATGACTGCGTCCTTGACGGGTACCTCTTTCAGTATCGCCTTGCCGACATGCCCGGAGAGGTGCTGTCGAGAGATGAAGCTCAGCAGTCCCGTTCGTGCGATCAACGGCGGAAGCAGCAGCAGCATCGTCGCCTCGACCTGCACTTGCGGGCGGGGTAGGTGCTTGCGATCGAAGGTGTGATCGAGCCAATCGCGAGTGGGTGCGCCGGGTGGTTGCAGCGCCCAGCGGTACCGCGTCAGGTCCCTCAACGTCGGCCTGCTGCCGCTGAACAGTTCGTGGTTGGCACTCGCAGCAACGACGATGGCGTCCTCGGCGAGGACTTTCGAGACATAGCCAGCCTCGGCCGGGCCCTCTGTGCCGACCATCAAGTCGAGCTCGCCTGCTCGCAACTGCGGTTTCAGCGTGTCGATGAGCCCGACGACCGTCGTCAACGTCACCTCGGGCGCCTCATGCAACAGCTGTCGCGCCACCTCGGGCAAGATGAACTGCGCCGCCGTCGGCACGATGCCGATGCGCACATGTCCCGTCAGTCCCTTGCCGATCGAATGCAGCTCGCGCCGGGCGTCCTCGACGTCGAAGCGCATCCGCCGCGCCCACTTCAGCAGGACCTTTCCCCCCGCGGTCAGCCGGATCCCGCGTCCCGCCCTCTCGAACAAGGGCACTCCGTAGTCTTCTTCAAGGCGCCGGATGCTGCCCGTGAGTGCGGGCTGAGACCGATGCAGTTGCACGGATGCACGACCGACATGCTGCAGCTCAGCGATGGTCTCGAAATAGCGCAGGTCTCGCAAGTCCATGTCAAAAGTCCCGTTGATGAATAGCAAAGAACAATCGATTGGACTGTAGGCCATCCGAGGTCAATACTGAAGCCCATCAAGACGCGCCCAGAGACTCCACGAGGCGCCCGACCCCTAACCGGAGACAAACGATGCAAGCTTCCCGCCGCCTTTTGTTCGCGCTCGCCGCCAGCACCCTCACCACCAGCGCGTTCGCGCAAGCGTGGCCCGCCAAGCCGATCCGACTCGTCGTGCCCTTCCCGCCGGGCGGAGGCACGGACATCATTGCCCGCGAGACCAGCCAGAAGGTCGCGGCAGCCACCGGCTGGACCATCGTCATCGACAACAAGCCGGGAGCCGGCGGCAACCTCGGCGTCGATGCCGCGGCCAAAGCCGCGCCAGACGGCTACACCATCGTCATCGGACAGTCGAGCAACTTGGCGATCAACCCGACGCTGTACGCCAAGATGCCCTATGACTCGCAGAAGGACCTTACGCCCATCATCCTGCTCGCCAATGCCCCGCTGGTCATGGTCACGGGGACGAACTCGCCCTACAAGACCCTGGCCGACGCGGTGAACGCGGCGAAGGCCAAGCCCGGGAGCGTCAACTTCGCGTCGCCCGGCAACGGCACCGTCGCCCACCTGACGAGCGAGATGTTCCAGAAGGCCGCCGGCATCCAGACCCAGCACGTGCCCTACAAGGGCGCCAACCAGGCGCTGACCGATGTGATCAGCGGCAACGTCGAGCTCTACATGTCCTCGGTGCCTACCCTGATCGGTCAGATCAAGCAAGGCAAGCTTCGGGCGCTGGCCGTGACTTCAGCCAAGCGCGTGGACGACATCCCCAACGTGCCGACGATCAACGAGTCGGGCTACAAGGGGTTCGACGCCGTCACATGGTTTGGCCTGCTCGCGCCCGCCGGAACTCCGAAGGACGTGATTGCAAGGCTGAATGCCGAGTACAACAAGGCGCTGAAGCTGCCTGACCTCAGCAAGCGACTGAGCGATGAAGGGGCGGACCCCGCCGGCGGAACGCCCGAGCAGTTCGCGACGCTGATCAAGGACGAGATTCCCCGCTGGGGCAAGGTCGTCAAGGAATCCGGCGCGAAGGTCGACTGAGCAAATCGACCGACGCCAGGGCCTTTGCCCAGGCCTGCCGGGGCCATTGTTCAGTTCGCCGGCAACCACCCTCTCACCGATTGGAGATTCACATGAGTCAAGCCGCTGCATTGCCCGACGTGATCCGAGACTTCGAGCGCATCGATAGCGCCTTGGTCGACCAGGCCGCGCAGTTCCCTTCGTCGATCCTCGCCGACGTAGCCGGCCGGCGTGGCGCGCTGAGCGGACGCATCGCGCCGCTCGATCCGACGATGAAGTTCGCAGGCCCGGCGCTCACCGTGGAAGTGCGCCCTGGCGACAACTTGATGATCCACGCGGCCCTGGCCATCGCCAAGCCGGGCGACGTCATCATCGTCGACGGCAAGGGTGATCTCTCCAGCGCCCTGATGGGCGAGATCATGTGCCAGCAATGCGTCGCCCTCGGCGTTGCCGCGGTCGTCATCGACGGCGCGGTCCGCGACAGCGTGGCCATCCGGGAGCTGGGCTTTCCGATGTATGCGGCGGGTCTCAACCCCAACGGCCCGACGAAGTTCGTGCCCGGCCGGCTGAACCACCCGATCTCGATCGGCGGCGTGAGCATCAAGCCCGGCGACCTGGTGGTGGGCGACGCCGACGGCGTGACCGTCATCGAGCGCGAGAAGGCGGCCGCGATGCTGCCGCTGGCGGTCAAGAAGGTCGCCGACGAGACGCAGCGCATCGCCGACATCAAGGCCCGCAAGGCATTGCGGCCGAAGTGGCTCGACGGCGCGCTGCGCGCCGCCGGCGTCATCCAGGAAGGGGAGTCGCTGTGAGCGCCGAGAAGCCCGTTTTCCTGGTCACCGGCGCCGACCTGGCGAGCGACGCGCTCGCGCTGCTCCGCGACTATCAGGTGGTGTTCGCCGGCAAGACGCCGACCGAGGATGAAATCGTCGCGCTGTGCAAGCAGCACGACCCGGTGGCAATCATCGTGCGCTACAGCAAGGTGGGCGCTGCTGCGATGGATGCGGCGCCGAGCCTCAAGGTCATCTCCAAGCACGGCAGCGGCACCGACACGATCGACAAGGTCGCGGCGACGGCGCGGGGCATCAAGGTCGTCGCGGCGGTCGGCGCGAATGCAGCAGCAGTTGCCGAGCAGGCGCTGGCGCTGCTGCTGGCCTGCGCCAAGTCGGTAGTCACGCTCGACCAGCGCATGCACGCCGGCCACTGGGACAAGGCGACGCACAAGAGCGTGGAGCTCGAGGGCCGCACGGTCGGCGTGGTCGGACTCGGCGCGATCGGTCAGCGCTTTGCCCGAATGGCAGACGCAATGGGCATGCGCGTACTTGGCTTCGATCCGTATGCCACGGAGCTGCCGGCCTATATCCAGAGCGCTGACCTAGAGACCATCTGGCGCGAGTCCGACGCGATCTCGTTGCACTGCCCGCTGACGGCCGACAACGCCAAGCTGGTGAACGCGAAGACCCTGGCAGCCTGCAAGAAGGGCGTGATCATCGTCAACACCGCGCGCGGCGGGTTGATCGACGAGGCCGCTCTGCTCGAGGCGGTGCAATCGGAGCAGGTGGCCAGCGCCGGCCTCGACAGCTTCGCGGTCGAGCCGATGACGGCACCACACCCTTTCCACGGCGAAAAGCGCATCACGCTGAGCCCGCACATCGGCGGGGTCACCGCCGACGCCTACGTGAAGATGGGCGTCGCCGCTGCGAGAAACGCGCTCGCCGTCCTGAACGGCTGAACGGCTGAAGGGTGAGCGGACCATGGCGTCGGCGGCGGCATTGCCATCGCGCGTTGAATTTCTCGAAACGCATCACAACGGAGACAGCGAGTTGAAAACATTCTTCGTCAAGCTGGCCCTCGCGGCCGCGACCTTGGCCTGCAGTGCGCTCGCGTACGCGCAGGCCTGGCCTGCCAAACCGGTCAAGATCGTCGTGCCCTACCCGCCGGGTGGGGCCGTGGATGTCGTCACGCGCAAGATCGCGGCCAAGCTCCAGGAACAGACCGGCCAGACCTTCTTCGTCGAGAACAAGGCCGGGGCCACCGGCACCATCGGCCTGGCGTCCGTTGCGCAGGCGCCGGCCGATGGCTACACGCTCGCCGCCAACGACACCACGCACGCGCTGCTGCCGCACATCTTCAAGAAGCTGCCCTTCGACTATGAGAAGGACCTGCTGCCGGTCAGCGGCTTCGTCTTTGCCCCGATGGCCGTAGTGGTCAAGGCGGACTCGAAATACAAGACGCTGGCCGACCTGATCGGCGCCGCCAAGACCGAGGCGAACAAGGTCACCTATGGCACGGGTGGCGCGGGGACGACGCCGCACTTCGTGAGCGAGGCCCTCGGCATCGCCGCCGGCGTCAACTTCATGCACATCCCGTTCAAGGGCGCCGGCGAGGCAATGCTCGGCATGCTGTCGGGCACGATCGACTTCCAGGTTGCGTCGACGCCGGGCGTCATGGGCAACGTCAAGGGTGGCAAGGCAAGACTGCTCGCCGTCAGCGGCAACAAGCGCGTGTCGGCGCTGCCCGATGTCCCGACCTTCTCGGAGGCGGGTCTCAAGAACTTCGGCCTCATCAACTTCACCGGCTTGTGGGCACCCAAGGGTACGCCGCAGGCGGTGCTCGATCGCCTGCAAAAGGAGATCGCTGTGGCGATGAACACCGCCGACATGAAGGCATTCGCCGAGGGCATCGCGTCCGAGCCGGGTTATTGGGACGCTGCCTTGTTCTCCAAGGAGCTGGCGGAACGCACCGCGTATTGGGGCAAGGTCGCTGCGAACACCGCGTTCGAGCGGCAGTAGCGCGTCACGGCGGGCCTGGCCATGATGCTCCTCACACCCCCCGACGTGCGTGGGACCGAAGTGTTCACGCGCATGCCCGACCACTTTCGCCGCACCGGCATACGCTCGGACTGGGCGGACGCCAACCGCGGCGGACAGCCCACCGACTCCTTCCTCGAGGGTCCGGTGTTCGACGCGGCGGGAAACCTGTTCGTCACGGACATTCCCTTCGGCCGCATCTTCCGCATCGATCCCAAGGGTGAATGGGAGCAGATAGCCGAGTGGGCCGGCGAGCCCAACGGCATGAAGTTCCTGAACGACCGCGAACTGCTGGTCACCGACTACCGAAACGGCCTCATGGCCTGCGACATCGCGAGCGGCGTGGTTCGCCCTTACCTCGAGCGGCGCAACAGCGAGCGATTCAAGGGCGTCAACGACCTCACGTTCGACAGCCGCGGCAACCTGTACTTCACCGACCAGGGACAGACCGGCCTTCACGACCCCACCGGTCGCCTGTATCGGCTACGCCCGGATGGCCAACTCGACATGTTGCTCGGCAATGTGCCGAGCCCGAACGGCGTCGCGCTTTCACCGGACGAGCGCGTTCTCTACCTGGGTGTGACGCGAGGCAACCAGGTCTGGCGCGTTCCGCTCCTGGACGATGGAAGCGTTGCCAAAGTCAGCGCCTTCTTCACCTCGCATGGTCCCAGCGGTCCCGACGGGCTGGCGGTCGATTGCACCGGCCGCGTGATCGTCGCCAACCCCGGCCTCGGCGTGGCCTGGGTGCTGAATCACCTGGCCGAACCCGAGGTCGTGTTGCGCAGCTGCTCGGGGGCGTCGCTGACCAACGTGGCCTTCGGTGGCGCCGACCGCAGGACGCTGTACTGCACGGAGTCCGTCAGCGGCTCCGTGCTGCGGGCAACCCTGGAGGAGCCCGGAATGCCGATTCACCGCGCCGCCCGTAGTCGAGAGGCCAGCCGCAGCGCCGTCCATGGCGCACCCGCACCGGCCCAGAGCCCTTCCATTGACGGAGACAACCCATGAAAGCTTCCGACCTGTTCGTGAAGGCCCTCGAAAACGAGGGAGTCGACCGAATCTTCGCCGTGCCCGGCGAGGAGAACCTCGATCTCGTCGAATCGTTGCGCACCTCGAGCATCGAACTCGTCCTTGTGAGGCACGAGCAGTCGGCAGCCTTCATGGCGGCGACACACGGCCGGCTCACCGGCCGCCCCGGCGTATGCATGGCCACGCTCGGCCCGGGCGCGCTCAATCTCGTGACCGGCGCGGCCTACGGCCACCTGGGCGCGATGCCGATGGTCCTGATCACCGGCCAGAAGGCCATCATGAGCGCACGCCAGGCGCGCTTCCAGATCGTCGACATCGTGGCCACGATGAAGCCGCTGACCAAGGCCTCGCGCCAGATCGTCAGCGCGACCAGCATTCCTACCGTCGTCCGCGATGCGTTCCGGCTCGCGTCCGAAGAGCGGCCCGGCCCCGTTCATCTCGAACTTCCCGAGGACATCGCCGGCGAGCAACTGGACTCCGACGTGCCAATCATTCGCGTGCACCCGGTCGAGATTCCCGTCGCGCATCCCGACGCGCTCGACCGCGCCGCTCAACTGCTCATGCGCGCCGAGCGGCCGCTGGTGATGTTCGGTGCGGCCTGCAACCGCCCGCGCCTGGCCGGACAGCTGACGGAGTTCGTCCGCCGCGTCGGCATCCCCTTCTTCAACACGCAGATGGGCAAGGGAACGGTGGCCGGCGTCGGCACCGCCGAAGGCGGCACTGAGTTGTGGATGGGCACGGCAGCCCTGACCGAGCGCGACTACGTGCACGAGGCGATCGACCAAGCGGACGTCATTCTCTCGATCGGCCACGACACGATCGAGAAGCCGCCGTTCATCATGGGCCCGAAGGGACCGAAGGTCATTCACGTCAGCTACTCGCCGGCCAACGTGGAGCAGGTCTACTTCCCGGATGCCGAAGTCATCGGCGACGTGGGGCCGAGTCTGGCACTGCTGGCCGACCGCGTCGAGGGCAAGCTGCCGAATGCCGCGGCCCTGGTGCCACTGCGAGCCGGCATCATCGAGCGCACGCTTGCCCGCTCGGACGAGTCACGCTTTCCGCTGACGCCGCAGCGCATCGTGAGCGACGTGCGCAAGGTGATGCCCGCCGATGGCATCGTGGCGCTCGACAACGGCATGTACAAGATCTGGTTCGCGCGCTGCTATCGCACGCGCAACGCGAACGCGCTGCTGCTCGACAACGCGCTGGCGACAATGGGTGCCGGGCTGCCGTCGGCCATGATGGCCGCCATGCTGAACCCCGGCAAGCGCGTGCTGTCGGTGTGCGGCGACGGCGGGTTCATGATGAACTCGCAGGAGCTGGAAACGGCGGTGCGGCTCAAGCTCGACCTCGTCGTGCTGATCATCCAGGACGATGCCTACGGGATGATTCGATGGAAGCAGGCCATCGACAACTTCGCCGACTGGGGCCTCGCGTTCGGCAACCCCGACTTCGTCAAGTACGCCGAAGCCTATGGCGCCAGGGGCCGTCGCGTCGAGTCGGCCGACTCGCTGGCCGAGACGCTCGAAGCCGCATTTGAAGAGGGTGGCGTCCAGCTCGTCATCGTGCCGGTGGACTACAGCGAGAACAGCCGAGTCCTGGTCGACGAGCTGCGCAACCGCGTGCGCGAGGTGGCGGTATGAAGACCCGTGCCGCGGTGCTGCGCCAGATCGGCCTGCCGCATCCCTACCGCGAATCGAAGCCGCTGGTCATCGAGGAGGTGGACCTCGCCCCGCCGGGGCGCGACGAGGTGCTGGTGCGCATTCGTGCCGCCGGCCTCTGCCACTCCGATCTGTCGGTGATCAACGGCGACCGGCCGCGGCCGATGCCGATGGCGCTCGGCCACGAGGCCGCGGGCGAAGTCATGGAGTGGGGTGAAGGCGTCACCGACCTCGCCGTCGGCGACCATGTGGGCTCGTCTTCGTGCCGAGCTGCGGCCACTGCATGCCTTGCAGCGAAGGCCGGCCGGCGCTGTGCGAGCCCGGCGCGGCAGCCAACGGCGCCGGCACGCTGCTGTCGGGCGCACGCCGCTTGAGCCAGCCGGACGGCGCGCCGATTCATCATCACCTCGGCTGCTCGGCGTTCGCCGAGCACGCCGTCGTCTCGCGGCGCTCGCTCGTCAAGCTCGACCCCGCGCTGCCATTCGACGAGGCGGCGCTGTTCGGCTGCGCCGTCCTCACCGGCGTGGGCGCCGTGGTGAACACCGCGCAACTGCGCGCCGGCCAGAGCGTGGCCGTCATCGGCCTGGGCGGCGTCGGCTTGGCGGCCGTGCTCGGCGCGGTGGCCGCCGGCGCGCGAGAGATCGTCGCGATCGACCTTGCGGCTGACAAGCGCGAGGCGGCGCTCGCGATGGGCGCGACGCTGGCGTTCGACGGCGCTGACCCGGAGTGCGTCGACAAGGTCAAGGCCGCCACGCAGGGCGGGCTCGATCACGTGTTCGAATTCGCCGGCTCGGTGCGCGCCTTCGAGACCGCGTACCGCATCACGCGCCGCGGCGGCACCACCGTCACCGCCGGCCTGCCGCCGCCGAGCGCCACCTTCGCGCTGCCGGTGGTGAACCTGGTGGCCGAGGAGCGCACCATCAAGGGCAGCTACATCGGCACCTGCGTGCCCACGCGCGACCTGCCGCGCTACGTTTCGCTCTACCGCGGCGGGCGCATGCCGGTCGATCGCCTGATGAGCGGGCGCCTCACGCTCGACGAGATCAACGAAGGCTTCGACCGCCTGCACGAGGGCAAGGCCATTCGACAAGTGGTGGTGTTTCCATGAAAGAGATCGCCAAGAACTGGGGCGACCAGTGGGTCGCAGCCCAGCAAGCCATGTGGAAGGCGTTCGTTCCCCAGGCGCCGGCGCAGACGGGCAGCGGGAGGCCTGCGCCCGGGGCCAACGCGATGGAGGAGCAGTTCAACGAGCTGCGCGACATCTGGCAGACGTCGTCCGCCAAGTGGAGCGATTTCGCGAAGAACGCTGCGCAGGGCGAGGTGCCAAGCCCCGACAAGCTGCGCGAGATGTTCACCCCCTCATCGTGGACCGGCCCGGGCTCCGGCGTGCTTGACGCCGGACTCCAGAGGATGCTCGAAGGTCCCCGATATGCGACGCTGTGGGACTTGGACCGCAAGCTGCTCGAGCTGCAGCAACTGACCCTCGCGCGCGACAAGGACGTCGGCGCATACCAGGCGGTGGTGCAGAAGGCCTGGAACCTGGCCTTCGTGCGCTTCACGAAGGCGGTCGCAGCGGAGCCGTCCGGTCCATTGGCCTGGCGCACACTCACCGACAAGTGGCTCGCCGTGGCGAACGACACGCTGATCGAGGTGCATCGCTCGGACGAGTTTGTCGAAGCCCAGCGCCGCATGCTGAGATCAGCCTCCGACCGCCACCTGCAGGAGCGCAAGATCGCCGAGGCCTGGTGCGAAGCGGCGCACGTGCCGACGCGCACCGAGGTCGACGAGCTGCAGCGTCTTGTGGTCGAGCTGCGACGCGACGTGCGACGACTGCGCCGCGCCGCGTCGCCCATGCCGAGCATCGAGCCTGCCCCGGCCAGGCCAGCGCGCAAGACCGCGAGCCGACCCCGCTCAGCCGCCAGGAAGGCGTGAAGGACATCTCGATGACCAAGACCCACAAGTCTCCGGCCGCACAAGCCTTCGCCGAGATGGACGACCTCAACCACAAGCTCGCGCGCGGCCAGCAGATGCTGCATCGCCTGAAGGACGAGCAGGTGCAGATCGCCACCGCTGACAAGGAAGTGGTGTTCCGCGAGGACAAGACCACGCTCTATCGCTACAAGAGCACCGCGAAGAAGACCATCGGCGTGCCGGTGCTCGTGGCCTACGGCCAGATCGGCCGCTACACGATGACCGACCTGCAGGAAGACCGCTCGATGCTACGCAACCTGCTCGCGCTGGGCGTTGACGTCTACGCGGTCGACTGGGGCAGCCCGACGCGCGGCGACCGCTGGCTCACGTTCGAGGACTATGTCGACGTCTACCTCGCCGACTGCATCGAGCACATCTGCCGCACGCACGACATTCCAGCGCTCAACCTGCTCGGTATCTGCGAAGGCGGCGTGTTCTCGCTGTGCTACGCGGCGCTGTATCCGGAGCGCGTGAAAAATCTCATCCTCACCATCACGCCGGTCGACTTCCATCAGGACCAGGCCGAGGGCCGCTTGAACCACGGCTTCATCAACCTGTGGACGAGGAGTCTCGGCGACGAGGACATCGAGCGCCTGATCGAGGCCAACGGCAACCTGCCCGGCGAACTGATGAGCCATGTGTTCTCGCAGATGACGCCCGGCGCGACGCTGAGCAAGTACAACGTTGGCCTGCTCGACACATTCGACGATGAGAAGAAGCTGCTCAACTTCCTGCGCATGGAGAAGTGGCTTGCCGACCGGCCGCACCACCCAGGCGAGGCGGCGAAGCAGTTGCTGATCAACCTGTACAAGAACAATGAGCTGGTGCGCGGCGAGTTCAAGCTCGACGGTCGTACGGTCGACCTCGCTCGCATCAGCGCGCCGGTGCTCAACGTCTACGCGAAGGACGACCACATCATTCCGCCGAAGACGACGCAGGCGCTGCGCGGCGTGGTCGGCACTTCCGACTACACCGAGATCGGGCTGGACGGCGGGCACGTGGGCGTGTTCGTCAGTGGCAAGTCGCAGGGCGTGCTGGGCAAGGGCATCGTCGACTGGCTGCGCCAGCGGGACTAGCTGTGAAGCCGCGCCTGCGCGACGTGTCCGTGATCGGGCGCGGAGGCTTTCGCCGCCTGGCCTACGTGGAGTGGGGCTCGCCGAAGGCCGAGCGCACCGTGGTGTGCGTGCACGGAGTGACGCGCAACGGGCGCGACTTCGATGCCCTGGCAGGCGACCTCGCCGAGCACGGCATGCGCGTCGTCGCACCCGACCTGCCGGGCCGGGGGCGCAGCGACTGGCTCGAGTCGCCGCTGCACTACACCGACCGCTGCTACACGCACGCCATGTCGACTTTGATCGCGCGCCTGGACGTCGAGCATGTCGACTGGGTTGGCACCTCGCTCGGGGGCCACATCGGCATGCTGATGGCTGCCGAGCAGCGCTCGCCGCTGCGCCGGCTGGTGCTCAACGACTTCGGCGCCCGCGTTGCCGCCGGCGCACTGCGCCGCATCGGCGGCTACCTGCGCCAGGACTGGCGCTTCGACACGCCGCAGGCCGCCGAGGCGCACCTGCGCGAGGCGCTCGCGCCGTTCGGCGCCCTGAGCGACAGGCAGTGGCGCCACCTCGCCGAGCACAGCACCGCGGCCGGCGACGACGGCCGCCTGCGCTTTCGCCACGACCCTGCCATCGGGCTGCGCTTCGCGGTGCCGATCATGATCGACGTCGTGCTGTGGTCGCTGTGGGAGACGGTGAGCTGCCCGGTGCTGGTGTTGCGCGGCGAGGCGTCAGACCTGCTGACGCGAGCCACCGTCGACGAGATGCAGCGCCGCGGCACCGCGGCGCGCGCCGGCCTCGTGCAGGCGATCGAGTTCGCCGGCTGCGGCCATGCACCGGCATTGATGGAAGACGGCCAGATAGCCGTCGTGCGCAAATTCCTGCTCGAAGGTAACTCGCCATGATGCGCGACAAGATCACCACCGCCGACGAGGCCATCGCGCTGATCCGCGACCGTGACGTAGTCAGCTGCTCGGGCTTCGTTGGCATTGGCACGCCCGAGGCGCTGATCGCCGCGCTCGAGCGACGCTTCGTGCAGACCGCGACGCCGCGCGACCTCGGCCTGGTGTTCGCCGCCGCGCCCGGCGACGGCCAGGAGCGCGGCCTCAACCGGCTGGCGCACGAGGGGTTGATCAAGCGTGCGGTCGGCGGGCACTGGGCCCTGGTGCCGAAGCTCGCGGCGCTGGCCACCGCCAACCGCATCGAGGCCTACAACTTGCCGCTTGGCATCATCTCCAACCTGTATCGCGACGCCGCCGCGCATCGCGCCGGCACACTCAGCAAGGTGGGGCTCGGCACCTTCGTCGACCCGTGCCACGGCGGTGGTCGCATCAACGACGCGACCACCGAGCCGCTGGTGCGGCTGATGCAGATCGACGGCGAGGAGTGGCTGTTCTACAAGGCGCCGTTGATCAACGTGGCGCTGATCCGTGGCACCACTGCTGACCCGGCAGGCAACGTCACGATGGAACGCGAGGCACTGTTGCTCGACGCCCAGGCGGCCGCCATGGCGGCGCGCAATGCCAATGGCCTGGTGATCGTGCAGGTGGAGCGTATCGCCGCCGCGGGCTCGCTCGACCCGCGCCAGGTCGTCGTGCCTGGCGTGCTGGTCGACTGCGTCGTGCTCGCGCCGCCCGAGGCGCACCAGCAGACCTACGCCACCGCATACAACGCCGCCTTCTCGGGGGAGGTGAGAGTGCCGGTCGACCGCCTCGCGCCGGCATCGCTCGACGAGCGCAAGCTGATCGCGCGACGCTGCGCGTTCGAGCTGCCGCTCGGGGGCGTGATCAACCTGGGAATCGGCGTGCCCGAGGTGGTGGCCGCGGTCGCCGCCGAGGAGCGCGTTCTCGACCACCTGACGCTGACCGCCGAACCCGGCGTCATCGGCGGCATGCCGCAAGGCGGGCTCGACTTCGGCGCCGCCGTCAACACGCAGGCGCTGCTGCACCAGAACCAGCAGTTCGACTTCTACGACGGTGGCGGGCTCGACCTCGCGTGCCTGGGCATGGCCGAAGTCGATCGCCTCGGCAACGTCAACGTCAGCCGCTTCGGCAGCCGCCTCGCCGGCGCCGGCGGCTTCATCAACATCAGCCAGAACGCGCGCAGACTGGTCTTTGCCGGCACCATGACCGCCGGCGGACTGGAGATGGCGATCGACGCCGACGGCCGCGTCCGCATCACGGCCGAGGGGCGGCAGCGCAAGTTCGTGCCGGCGGTGCAGCAGGTGACATTCAGCGGCGAGCAGGCGGCGCGCCGGGGTCAGCCGGTGCTGTACGTGACCGAGCGCTGCGTCTTCGCGCTCGAGCCTGGCGGCCTCACGCTCACCGAGGTGGCACCCGGCATTGACGTCGAGCGCGACATCCTGGCCCAGATGGACTTCGTGCCTCGCATCGGCGAGCTGAAAACGATGGACGCGCGCATCGCGCGGCCCAGGCCGATGCAGTTGCTGGCTGCGCTGCTCGACCTGCAGATGGCCGACCGGCTGAGCTACGACGCGGAGCGCAAGACGCTGTTCGCCAACTTCGAAGGGCTGTCGATCCGCAGCGCGGAGGACGTAAACAGCGTGCGCCGCGTCTTCGAGGCGCTGTGCCAGCGCATCGGCGAGAGGGTGGCGCTGGTCGTCAACTACGACGGCTTCAAGCTCGACGAGGCGCAGGCCGACGCCTACTTCGAGATGGTGAGCGAGCTGCAGGCCCGCTACTACAGCACTGCGGTGCGCTACACCACGAGCGCGTTCATGCGTGCCAAGCTCGGCGCCGAGCTGTCGGCGCGGCGCGCGGCCGCGCACGTGTTCGAGACGCACAGCGAAGCGGCCGACTTCGCGGCGCGTCACAGCGCCTTTCGGTTGGACGCTTGAAACACCGAGAGTCTGCTGTGCTGGGCGCCGAACAGCCGCTATGGGTCGAGTCCACCCGGTCGCGACCGACTGCTTCCTGGCCGCCCGTCTTCAACAACTGCTCTGCGGCGGCGATCTCCGCGAGCTGTCAGTCGTGTGCCGACCCAAACCGGAAACAGGTGGCCCTCACCCCCATGCTCGAATGCGGACCTTTGGGCCGCTGCGCTTCAACGGTGGGGCCTCGGTGACCACGGCCACTCCAATGGCGAAACGCGCACTTCCGGGAAGTCCTGATGCATCAGCTGAATGAACGTGGCGCGGGTTCATGAAGAAACGTCCCTCACTCCTCGCGTAGTCGACCGTAGAAGATGTTCATGTTGGCGTTGGCGGAGCCATGGAACAGCATCGCCGGTAAGACGCTGTGCCTCGAGTGATTGAAGATCCACGTCACCAAGACGGACATGCCGACTGCCCCGACGGACGCGATGGCAATCAAGAGGATCGCCTTGGCCACGGAGCCCGTCGCGGCCCAGGCGCCGAAGAACCAGATGGGGTAGTGCCAGACCGTCGACAACAACCCGACGATGAGCGAAGCACTTAGCCAGCTCCGCCCCTCCTGCACGCGCGGCAGCATGAATCCCCGCCACCCAAGCTCCTCACCCACGCTGAACAGACCGCCGAAGATACTGATCTGTACCCAGCGAGAGAGCCACACCGTCCACGGGGTCAGATCCAGATCCATGCCATCTACGGCCGACCAGGTGCCGATGCCCAGCCACTGGGGAATGGTCGGGATGACGAGCGCGACGAGATACCAGACCAACGGCACTCGCCAAGCAAATACTCGGCGCGACAACGCGACAACGCCCGGCGTGCGCCGATTGACGAAGGTCGCGATCAGCGCCGCGAGCATTGGCCCGAAGGCGAAAAACAGTCCCACTTGGCCGTAAGCATCGCGCGCCGATTTGTATGGCGGCCCACCTCCCCGCGCCTCGGCTGCTGGTCGAAGAGCCGAAGAGCCGAAGAGCGGGAGTTGAGCGCGCCTGAACCGCAGCGTCATGAGCACCCGCTACTGGCCGCGACCCGCCCACCGCGAACGGCTCGACCCTGCCCGGCGGGAGGCCGCGGCCTGCATTCCGAGGCCGAAAGCTGACGCTTGAAACGTGGCTGTTGCCTGCCCCCTATACGCCTGCATTGACGCGCTGGCCAGCGGCTGCTCAGAATGCTGCCGCCGTCGGCGCGTGCGTGCCGCCCCGCGGCTGCGCCGAGCACGCGTTTGGGGCGATGACGTGAGATTCAGCTTGGCGTCGAGCATGGGGGCGTGGCTGGCCACGTGGGCGGTGGCTGCTGCGCTGGCGGCTCCCCTCACAACCGCGAGCGCCGCGGAAGATGATTTCACCTACAGCGTTGTCCACCACTTCAGCAAGAAGGCGGACGGCAAGAACTTCCCGAGAGCGCTTTATAGCGGCGTGATGCTCGCGAGCGACGGTTCGCTGTATGGCTTGTCCACCTATGGTGGTCATCATGACCTGGGCGCCGCCTTCCGCATCTCGCCGCAGACGGGTGAAACCGCCGTGCTGCATGCCTTCGGCAAGACGGGCAAGGATGGCCGGTACCCGTCGGACCGGTTGATCGAACTGGAAGACGGGCACTTCATCGGCGTCGCCCCCGGCGGAGGGGAGTTCGACTGTGGAATGGTCTACCGCATGCACCCCGAGGGCCACATTCGGCCGCTGCACGACTTCTCGTGCGGAAAAGACGGTGGCCAATACCCTGGGGCGCCACCCATCCTGGCCGCCGACGGCTGGCGCTATGGCGTCACAGGCGGCGGCGGCGCGCGCGATGCCGGAACCGTCTACCGCCTGGGCTCGAATGGTGAGTTCGAGCTCTTGTACTCGTTTGACGGGCGCTACCGCGGCGATGGCGAGTCGCCCATCGGGCCCCTGGTCCTGGCGCCGGACGGATGGTTCTACGGTGTAACCGCCGAAGGAGGTTCGAACGGACGGGGCGTGTTGTTCCGCATCGCGTCCGATGGCCGCTACGAGCGGCTGCACGACTTCAACAACGGCCAGGGTGGCTCTAAGCCAGGCAGGCCGCTGATGCTTGCGAGCGACGGGCGCATGTATGGGTCCACTCGCTACGGCGGCGACCACGGCTGGGGCACGATCTTCCGCGTCAGGCCGGACGGACGCCCCGAGGCACTGCATGCGATCGACTCAGACAAGGACGGCCTGCGCGTCACCGGAGCGCTCACCGAAGGGCCCGACGGCTACCTCTACTTCATGCTCGCTTGGGGAGCGGGAACCGAAGCCAACCGGCAAGCCCCCCTGATGCGGCTCAACCGCGAGACCGGCGCCACGGAGATCGTCGGCCGGCTTTCGCCCGACCGAATCGGCACCGAGGTGTACGGCACGCTGGCGGCCGCGCCGGACGGCAGTCTGTACGGCACCACGCTGCTGCCCGACGGCGGCGTTGTTTTCCGCTTTGCGCCGAAGTGACTGTCGCATGGCCGGCCACAACGGCGCCGCCCGCGGCAGGCTTCGTCCATGCCGTCTTGTTCGCCCGCGACGGGTCATTGGCGAATGCCCCCTCATGGCCGGGTCTGTGAGTCCGGCCGGCTACCCGAAACCTGACTTGCGCGGCGGGCCGATCCTGCATGGCCCTCAACTCGATGGGAGACCATCATGGCTACCGCAGGCAACGCCACTCATCGCCGGCCGCCAGGGAGGCCGTTCAAGCGTGGATCAAGCTTGCCGGGCTGAAGCCGGAAGACTTCCTGTTTCCCAGCCGGCTCCACGCGGGCACTGCAAGCTTGAGTCGACCGTGAGGTACCTCGGCATCGAGGTCGATGATGCCGTCGAGCTCTCTGAGCAGACGGAAATCTGAAGTCGGCGACGGCGGCCGCGCCGGGTTGTGTCGACGCAGGCCGTCTTCAATGTCGGCTGTGTGGGGCCGCGCCGAAGTGGAAGTCCCGGCCACAAGCAGACGTCGAATCGCGCTTCCGAGAGCAGTCATCGACAGCGCTGGCGGATTGCGTTTCTCGGGAGTGCGTCGGGCTGTTCGCTCGCATAGAGTCTGCCCGGAGACTCATTGAAACCCAGGAGGCTCCCATGTCGAGGATGAAGCTGGTTGCTCGCGGCCTGGCGATGGCCGCGCTTGCGTTTGCCGCACAGATGGCAAACGCACAGACCATGTACCGGGTGGTGCGGCTGGCGTTGGTGGGAAGTACCCCGCTCGCAATCGATTCGAAGGGTAAGGTATTGCTATGGAGCTCCAATGGCTCGTACTACGTCTGTGACACGACCGCCTGCCGACTTCTCCCCCGGGTGCGCGATCGCACAACGCATTGGAACGACTTCAACGACCAAGGCATGCTGACTGGCGACGCCTCGAAGCCCACCGGAGGCACATGGGTCATCCGTAAGGATCCTCAGAAGGGAGGCGGGGCGCATTTTCTTACGCCCGGCGTTAGCGCGGCCATCGCAGCGGATGGAGCTGTGGTCGGGAGGACACTTGACTACGACGCCTTTCTCTACACGGACCACCGTATTGGATTGAGTGGGCTCGCCGGCCCGTTTCCGGAGCCAACGGATATCAATGCCGACCACGTGATCGTCGGAAGAAGCAGGGGCTTCGACAACTTGGACCATGCCACGATGTGGGTCGGTGGGGACCCGCCGGTTGATCTCGGGATGGCCCCTGGGCACAGCGGGTCATGGGCCTACAAGATCAACGACGCCGGCATAGCTGTCGGTTACTCCAACGACCCACGGTACGGTCGGCAGCCGGCGCGCTTCGCGGGCGGTGGCGTGCAGGTCCTCCTGCTGCCAGACGTCGACGACCACGGCATGGCGACGGGCATCAATTTCGCCGGCACGATCGTCGGCCAGTTCTACAACGGCAGCGAATACAGAGCGGGCGTCGTAGAAGGCAACCGCATGGTCGACCTGAATACCCGGCTGCGCCCGGAGGACGCTCTTCTCTACAACCTCTCATCGGCCGACGCGATCAATGACGCTGGGCAGATTGCAGCAACGCACGTCGATCCGCAAACGCACTTCCCGAGGGTTGTGCGTCTTGAGCCGATCAACTGAACGGTCTGCCGGGGCCCAACTGGCGGACTAGAGCCGCACTGCCCGGAAAGTTTGCGACGGCGCGGCCTTGACGGTCTCCGTCCCCGCTTGCAGCTGGAGCTGAACGCCATCGAGCCACGCGTGGACTTTGGGAAATTGCTTGCGGAGCGGATCGCTTCGTCAAGAATCCAAGACCTCCATCTGGACAGAGGAAGCGTCGCTCCGCCCGGCCTCAGTCGGCGAACGGGTCCGTCGTAGGGCCGGTTGCCGCGACTTGCGCTTGAGCGGCCCACTGCCCCGATCCGGTCAATTGGCAGACGATCCCGTCCATGACGGCGAGCCCTTGCCATTCCTCGTTGTTTCCTACCTTGGCGCGGAGGTCGTCGAGGCCTGATTGGTGATCCCGTTGATCCATGACTTAGCTCCTTACCCGCGTAGTGCCTGCCGGCTGATGCCGTCGTGCCATCGCAGAAAGCGGTCGATCGGAAGGCCCGCGACTTGCGGCGCCTGCGTTCACCACTATCGGCGCCAAACTGCCGATGCTTGAGGAGGACCCGCGAATAGCAAGTCTCGAATGACGGCTTCCGCGAAGAGCAGATGTCTGCTTTGGGTCGACACCGCAAGTTCGAGCTGAAGAGATTCGGTCGCCGGCATAAGCAGAACCGCCTTGCGGGTTCTACGTCGGCTGTACCTCCTGCAGCGGGTGCTCAGGCCAGCGTGTCTCCCCGGCCGAACGTCAGCAAGGTGCCAGGCACCGTGCATACAACCGGCGGGGGCCACAGACGGCAACCGCTGCAGACCCGACAGCCGCCCCACTACCTGCCGATCAACACCAACTCCCGCATCAACACCCGCAGCGTCGCATCCGCATTCCCCCGCCGGCTGCTGAGCACGATGTCCTGGGTGTAGCTGAACAGCGTCGGATTCACGCTGCGCAGCTTCGAAAGCGGCGCCGTCGCGGCCACCAGGTGGTCGGGCAGGAAGGCGGCGAAGCGGCCGGTCGAGGCGAGCAGGGCGGCGCCTTCGATGCTGTCGGCGCGGGTGTGGCCGCCGCGCAGGGCCGCGGCGCGCAGGGGTGGCGGCAGGTCGATCGAGAAGGGGTCGACGACGCAGGCGATGTGCTCCAACTCGGCGAGCGTGAGTTCGTCGTCGGGGCGATGGAACCAGGGGTGGCCGGGGGCGACGTACAGGCCGCTGGCTTCGGCGAAGAGGCGCTGGTGCTGAAGGCCCGCCGGCGGTGCGTGGGCGGCGAGGATGCCGGCGTCCAGCTCGCCTGCGAGGAGGCGGCGCTCGATCTCGATCGGCCGCAGCGTGACGAGTTGCAGCGAAAGGCCCGGCACGCCATCGACGCAGGCCGCCAGCGCTCGGGGCAGGCCGCCGTCTTCGATCGCGCTGCTGGCCGTGAGCAACGCATCGACGATGCCGAGCCGCAGGGTGGCGCCGCCCCGCTGCGCCAGCTCCGCCACGTCGTCGCGAAAGGCCTGCAGCGAGGCCAGCAGTTGCAGCGCAGCCTGGTGGAAGTGCTCGCCCGCGGGCGTGAGTGCGAAGCCGCCGCGGCCGCGTTGCGCGAGGCGCGTGCCCACTCGGGCCTCCAGCTCCTTGAACTGGCGGCTGACGGTGGACAGGTCCGACTGCAACTCCACCGTGGCCGGCGAGAACCCGCCGGCGGCCACTACCACGCAGAACACGCGCAGCTGGCGCAGCTCCGCGTCGCTGACGGCCGCGAGATGGCGCGCGGCGTCGCCGGCAAACAGGGCGCGGGAGTCAAGTGAACTGGCGCGTTGGGTCATTCCGGCGCGGGCGTGGCGAGGGTAGTGTGCGGGCCATGTTGCCAGAGCGCGCCCCCCGCGGCACGAGCCCATGACCGACTTCGCCTACCTCGCCACCTCCACCTTCCTCAAGGCCACGCCGCCGGCGCTGCGCGGTGCCGATGCCGCTCC
This sequence comes from Ideonella flava, assembly GCF_051857595.1. Classification (NCBI taxonomy): domain Bacteria; kingdom Pseudomonadati; phylum Pseudomonadota; class Betaproteobacteria; order Burkholderiales; family Sphaerotilaceae; genus Ideonella; species Ideonella flava. The sequence continues at coordinate 220,937 of NZ_JBPZHD010000012.1, read as the reverse complement.
CCGGCCGTTCGGGCTGGCCGGCCTGGCCTGGGATGGTTCGACGACCAACCGCTCCGGCGCACGCATGGGCCCGCGTGCCATCCGCGAGGCGAGCCACATGCTGTGCGACGGCATCCATCCGCTGTTCGACACCAGCCCGGCCCAGGCGCTGGACGATCTCGGCGACCTGGCGCTGCCCAATACCAGCCTCGAGGGCATGCGTGCCGCCTTCGCGGCGCAATTGCCAGCGCTGCTGGCCTCGCGCCACATGGTCTGGCTGGGCGGCGACCATTCGGTGACGCTGCCCATCCTGCGCGCCCAGCGCGAACGTTGGGGCCGGCCGCTGGCGGTGATCCACTTCGACGCGCACTGCGACACCTGGCAGGACCATTTCGGCGAGCCGAGCGGCCACGGCACCTGGGTCTACGAGGCGATGCAGGAGGGGCTGGTGGTCAACGAGTGCTTCACCCAGCTCGGCATCCGCTCCCCCGGCGAGCGCGCCGCACGCGAGTACGTGCGCGACCAGGGAGGCCTGATCTTCACCGCCCGGGAGCTGCGCGGGCGGGAAGGCAGCGCCCAGCTCGCCGAGGTGGCCGGCGCCATCCGCGAGCGGCTGGCCGCGCACGGCCGGCCTCCGGTCTATCTCAGCCTGGACATCGACTGCCTGGACCCGGCCTTCGCCCCCGGCACCGGCACGCCCGAGCCGGGCGGCATGACGACCAACCAGGTGCTCACGCTGCTGGAGGACCTGGCCGACCTCGATCTCGTCGGCATGGACTGCGTGGAGGTGGCACCGCCCTACGACCATGCGGACCTGACGTCCTACGCCGCGGCCACCTTCGTGTGGACCTATCTCGCCGGGCGGATGGCCGCGCCGGCGAAGCAGCTCAGCCCTGCAGCGCCTCGATGACCAGCTCGGCCACGCGGCGGGAGGAGCGCGGGTTCTGCCCGGTGACGAGCTGACCGTCGCGCACCGCGTGAGGCTGCCAGTCCGGCCCGCCCTCGAACTGCGCGCCCAGGCTGCGCAGCCGTGATTCGAGCAGGAAGGGCACCACCTCGGCCAGGCCGGCGGCCCGCTCCTCGGAGTCGGTGAAGCTGTTCACGCGTCTCCCGGCGACCAGCGGCTGGCCGTCCGTTCGTAGCGCGGTGACCAGGCCCGCCGCGCCATGGCAGACGGACGCGATCACCTTGCCTTGGGCAGCCGCCTCTTCGACGACGCGTCGCACGCCTTCGCTCTTGGGCAGGTCCCACATGGTGCCGTGGCCGCCTGGGAAGAAGACCGCGTCGAAGTCGGCCATCGACAGCTCGTCGACGCGATGGGTGTGGGTGATGCCGCGCTGCAGGGCCTCGTCCTGCAGCATGCGGTCCACCGCCGGCTCGTTGTCGCCCGGGGGCTTCATGCTGCCGGGGTCGATGGGCACCGGCCCTCCCGCGGTGGACGCCAGCGTCACCTCGGCGCCGGCATCGGTGAGGGTGTAGAAGGGCTCGGCCAGCTCTTCGGCCCACAGGCCGGTGGGCCGGTCGGTCGGGTGCATCCGGTCGTTCGAGGTGAGCACCATCAGGATGCGCTTGGGGTGTCGGGTGGTCATGGCTTGGCTCCTGTCCTGCGCCGGCGCGGGCCGGCCTCGTCCAGGGGCGGCAAGTGAGGGGCCTGCCTGGCGTGCTGCATTCAGCCCATCGCCAGCGCGGTGCCCGTCGACTCGCGCTCGACGATGCGAAACCCCACGTCGATGATGTGCTCGTCCACCGGCTGGCCCTGGCAGCGGGCCAGGATGAGGCGCGCCGCTTCACGGCCTATGCCGGCGCCGTCGATGTGGACGGTGGTGAGGCTGGGCAGCAGCTGGGCAGCGAAGTCGGCATCGCCGAAGCCGACGACCGCCAGCTCGCGCGGCACGTCGATGTTGCGGGCCCTGGCTTCGGTGAGCACGCCCTGCGCCAGGGCATCGGAGCTGCAGAACACCGCGCGGATCCGCGGATCGCGCTCCAGCAGCTCGCGCAGCGCGCCCCGGCCCGAGGCCATGTTGCTCGGCGCCTTGACGTAGGCCGTCGGCACCTCGTGCCCCAGGGTGGCCAGGAAGCCCTCGCGGCGGGCGAGCGCCCGCTGGTCGTCGGCCGTGGCCACGGCCACGTGGCGCCAGCCCTTGGCGAGGAAGAACCCGGCCACCGCGCCCCCGACCTTCAGGTGCGAGAAGCCGACCAGCATGTCCAGCGGCCGGTCGCTCAGGTCCCAGGTCTCGACGACCGGCACGCCCAGCTGCCGCAGCCGATCGGAGGCGGGGCTGGGCTGCAGGAGGCCGGCCACCACGATGCCATCGACGCGCCGCCCGACCATGGTGTCGAGCAGGGCCGCCTCTCGCGCGTGGTCGTAGCCGGTCTGGCCCAGGATGAGCTGGTAGCCGGCGGCATCCAGGGCTTCGGTCAGTTGCTGCACCGTCGGCAGGAATTGGGGCACCGCCACCACCGGCAGCAGCGCGCCTATCGCCATGCTGCGCCTGGATTTCAGGCCGCCGGCGAGCAGGTTGGGGATGTAGCCGGTGGCCAGCACGGCCTGCTGCACCTTCTCCAGGGTGGCCTTGGACACCAGCTCCGGCGTCTTCAGCGCCCGCGAGGCCGTCATCAGCGACACGCCCGCGGCCTCGGCCACGTCGTGCAGCGTCACGGACTTGGAGCGGGTCGGCAGACTCATCGGCGATCAGGCGGGGCAGGCAAGGTCCGGCATTGTCGACCCCGCCGCAGGGCTGATTGACGACCTGTGGCTGCTAACGTTATCATTTTCACCGAACGATTGTTCATCAGCGAGTTCTCTCTCTTTGAAGCGCCACCTCAGCGCTTTCTTTTTGGTCTTCACTGTTAACGTTAACATCTCATTGATGATCGCTGCAACCCTGGCTTCCGACACGATCCGCTGGCTGCGCGTGTCCACCTGCACGCTGCCCCTGGCCACGCCGATCAGCGACGCCAAGGTGCTCACCGGCCGGCAGAAGCCGATGACCGAGATCGCGCTGCTCTTCGTCGAGGTGCAGACGAAGGACGGCCGCGAGGGCCTGGGCTTCAGCTACGCCAAGCGCGCCGGCGGCCCGGGGCAGTTCGCACACGCCAAGGAGATCGCGCCGGCGCTGCTGGGCGAGGATCCGAGCGACATCGCCCGCCTGTGGAACAAGCTCTGCTGGGCCGGCGCCTCGGTGGGCCGCAGCGGCCTGGCGACCCAGGCGCTGGGCGCCTTCGACGTGGCGCTGTGGGATCTGAAGGCCCGCCGCGCCGGCCTGCCCCTGGCCAAGCTGCTGGGTGCCTGGCGCGATTCGGTGGCCTGCTACAACACCTCCGGCGGCTTCCTGCACACGCCGCTGGAGCAGCTGCTCGTCAACGCCGCTGCCTCTATCGAGCGCGGCATCGGCGGCATCAAGCTCAAGGTCGGCCAGCCGGACCGGACGCTGGACTTGAAGCGCGTCGAGGCCGTGCGCAAGCACCTGGGCGATGACGCGCCGCTGATGGTCGACGCCAACCAGCAATGGGACAGGCCCACCGCCCAGCGCATGTGCCGCACCTTCGAGGACTTCAACCTCGTCTGGATCGAGGAGCCGCTGGACGCCTACGACCACGAGGGCCACGCCGCCTTGGCCGCGCGCTTCGACACGCCCATCGCCACCGGCGAGATGTTGACCAGCGTGGCCGAGCACGGCGACCTCATCCGCCACCGTGCGGCCGACTACCTGATGCCCGATGCGCCGCGCGTCGGCGGCGTCACGCCCTTCCTGAAGATCGCCTCGCAGGCCGAGGCCGCGGGCCTGATGCTGGCGCCGCACTTCGCGATGGAGCTGCACGTGCACCTGGCCGCCGCCTATCCCACCGAGACCTGGGTCGAGCACTTCGACTGGCTGGAGCCGCTGTTCAACGAACGGCTCGAACTCCAGGCCGGCCGAATGCTGGTGCCCAAACGGCCCGGGCTGGGCTTGAGCCTGAGCGGGCAGGCCCGCGCCTGGACCCGCGAGCAGGCCGAGTTCGGCGAGCGGGCCTGAAGACGACCCTTCCTCGCGCACCCCACACATCAGACAGGAGACAAGACATGCGCCAACTCATCGCCACCTTCGCCCTCGGCCTGGCCGCGGCCAGCGGCGCCTTTGCGCAGGCCTGGCCCGCCAAGCCGGTGACGCTGCTGGTGCCGTTCCCGCCCGGCGGTTCCACCGACATGATTGCCCGCACCGTGGGCGCGAAGCTGCAGGAAAAGCTCGGCACCACCTTCGTCGTCGACAACAAGGGCGGCGCGGGCGGCACGCTCGGCGCGGCGCAGGTCAAGCGCTCGCCGGCCGACGGCTACACCATCCTGGTCTCTTCGCTGGGCCCCTTCGTGATCGGCCCGCACCTGATCAAGAACACCGGCTACGACCCGCTCACCGACTTCGACTACATCACCGTCGCGGTGCAGGCGCCCAACGTGCTCACCGTGCCGGCCAGCTCGCCGCACAAGACCTTTGCCGACCTGCTGAAGTTCATCAAGGCCAACCCGGAGAAGATGACCTTCGCCTCGGCCGGCAACGGCACGTCCGATCACCTGACGGCGGAGCTGTTCTGGCAGGAGACCGGCACCAAGGCGGTCCACGTTCCCTACAAGGGTGGCGCGCCGGCGATGTCCGATCTGCTCGGCGGCCAGGTCGACGCGACCTTCATGAACATCAACACCGGCCTGCCCAACATCAAGGCCGGCAAGCTGCGCCCGCTGGCGATCACCAGCGCCAAGCGCTCGCCGCTGCTGCCCGACGTGCCCACCATGGACGAGCTGGGCTTCAAGGGCGTCACCGTTTACTCGTGGCAGGCCTTCGCCGCGCCCAAGGGCCTGCCCGCCGACATCAAGGCCAAGCTGCACGAAGGCATCGTCGCCGCGCTGAACGACCCGGCCGTCAAGCCCAAGTTGCTGGAGCTGGGCTTCGAGATCGTGGGCAACACGCCGGAGCAGTTCACCACCTTCCAGGCAACGGAATTCGCGAGGTGGAAGAAGGTGATCGAAACCGGAAAGATCACTGCCGATTGACCCCCACGCCCCCTTCCGGGGGCTGCCCCCCGAGGGGGCTCGCGCAGCGGACCGGCAGAGCCGGATCCGCGCACGCCCTGGAATGCTGCGGCCGCTGGCGCAGCGCACGAAATGCCGAAATGCCAACTGGACCGTTGACCATTCGAATGCACGAGCGCGACAACGTCGCGATCGTGGCCAATGACGGCGGCCTGCCGGCCGGCACCGTCTTCCCCGACGGGCTGACCTTGGTGGAGCGCGTGCCGCAAGGCCACAAGGTGGCGCTGGTCGACATCGGCGAAGGCGAGGCGGTGCGGCGCTACGACGTCGTCATCGGCCGTGCGCTGCGGGCCATCCCACGGGGCAGCTGGGTGCATGAGCGCCTGTTGGAGATGCCCGAGGCCCGCTCGCTGGAGGGCCTGCCGGTGGCCACCGTCCCGCCGCCCGTCCTGCCGCCGCTGGAGGGCTACACCTTCGAGGGCTACCGCAATGCCGATGGCTCGGTGGGCTCGCGCAACATCCTGGCCATCACGACCACGGTGCAGTGCGTGGCCGGCGTGGTCGGCTTCGCGGTGCAGCGCATCAAGCAGGAGCTGCTGCCGCGCTTTCCGAATGTCGACGACGTGGTCTCGCTGGAGCACACCTACGGCTGCGGCGTGGCGATCGATGCGCCCGACGCGATCGTGCCCATCCGCACGCTGCGCAACATCACGCTCAACCCCAACTTCGGCAACGAGGTGATGGTGGTGAGCCTCGGCTGCGAGAAGCTGCAGCCCGAGCGTCTGCTGCCGCCGGGCAGCCTGGCGATCGTCGACGAGCGCAACGTGGCGGACGTGGGCGCGACCGAGGAGGCCACGTTCGACGTGGTCTGCCTGCAGGACGAGGCTCACGTCGGCTTCATGTCGATGATCGACTCCATCATGGCCACCGCCGAGGAGCACCTGGAGCGGCTGAACGCCCGCCGGCGCGAGACGGTGCCGGCCAGTGCGCTGGTGGTGGGCGTGCAGTGCGGCGGCAGCGATGCCTTCAGCGGTGTCACCGCCAACCCGGCGGTGGGCTTTTGCAGCGACCTGCTGGTGCGCGCCGGCGCCACGGTGATGTTCTCGGAAGTGACCGAGGTGCGCGACGGCATCGCCCAGCTCACCTCGCGCGCCACCACGCCGGAGGTGGCCGAGGCCATGATCCGCGAGATGGCCTGGTACGACGCCTACCTCGGCCGGGGCCGCGTCGACCGCAGTGCCAACACCACGCCCGGCAACAAGAAGGGCGGGCTCTCGAACATCGTCGAGAAGGCCATGGGCTCCATCGTCAAGAGCGGCAGCGCGCCCATCAGCGGCGTGCTCTCGCCCGGCGAGAAGCTGCGCGACCGCGGCATCGAGCGCGGACTGGTCTACGCGGCCACGCCCGCCAGCGACTTCATCTGCGGCACGCTGCAGGTGGCCGCCGGCGTCAACCTGCACGTCTTCACCACCGGCCGCGGCACGCCCTACGGCCTGGCCGAGGTACCGGTGATCAAGGTGGCCACGCGCAGCGACCTGGCCCGGCGCTGGCACGACCTGATGGACATCAACGCCGGCCGCATCGCTGATGGCGAGGCCTCGATCGAGGAGGTCGGCTGGGAGCTGTTCCGCTTCATGCTCGAGGTGGCCAGCGGCCGCAAGAAGACCTGGGCCGAACACTGGAAGCTGCACAACGCGCTGGTGCTGTTCAACCCTGCACCGGTGACCTGATCCATTCCGTTTTCAGAAGTGAAGGAGACGCATCCGATGAACCGCATCCGCATCCGATTGGTCGCAGCGGCCGCGCTGCTCGCGTTGGCGCCGCTGGCGCAAGCCCAGGCCCAGGCGTGGCCGACCAAGCCCGTGCGCATCGTCGTGCCGTACCCGCCGGGGGGCTCGTCGGACATCATTGCCCGCGCCATCAGCCAGCCGCTGTCGGAGGCGCTGAAGCAACCGGTGGTCGTGGAGAACAAGCCCGGCGCCAACGGCAACATGGGCACCGACGCGGTGGCCAAGGCCAACGACGGCCACACGCTGCTGCTGTGTGACGTGGGCGCACTGGCGATCAGCCCATCGGTCTACGCGAAGCTGGCCTTCGACCCCTCGAAGGACCTGCGCGGCGTGACCATGCTGGCCTACTCGCCGCACCTGCTCGTCGTGCATCCTTCGGTGCCGGCGAACAACCTGCCCGAGCTGGTGGCCCTGTCGAAGAAGCAGAAGATCGACTTCGCGGTGACGGCCATCGGCAGCGCGCCGCACCTGGCCGGCGTGGCGGTCGAGAAGGCGACGCAGGCCAAGTGGGAGTACATCCCCTACAAGGGCGGCTCGCAGGCCATCAGCGACACCATTGCCGGCCAGACCCAGGTGCTGATGAACGGCATGCTGGCCACGCTGCCCTTCGTCCAATCCGGCAAGCTCAAGGTGATAGGCGTCTCCAAGGCCACGCGCGTGCCGCTGCTGGCCAATGTGCCGACGCTGCAGGAGCAGGGCGTGAAGGGCTTCGAATCGGGCACCTGGCAGGGGGTGCTGGTGCCCGTGGGGACGCCGCCGGCGGTGCAGGCCCGGCTCAACGCCGAACTGACGCGGATCATCCGCCTGCCCGAGGTGCGCGAGCGCCTGGTCTCGCAGGGCGCCGAGGTCTACACCATGACCCCGAACGAGTTCGCCACCTTCTTCGAGCGCGAGCGCAAGAACTGGGCTGGCGTGGTGGCGCAAGGCGGCGTGAAGCTCGATTGATGGCCACCGCCCAACCCACCCTGCTGTTGAACGGCAAGCCTCCGCAAGCCGGGCTGGAGCTGCGCCTGGCCGAGTCCTACACGCTGCACCGCCTGCACGAGAAACCGGATGCCAACGCCTTCCTCAGCGCCCATGGAGCGGAGATCGACGGCATCGTCGCGCCCGCACCCGTCGGCGCCAGCGCCGCACTGATCGAGGCCTTGCCGAACCTGCGGGTCATTGCCGGCTTCGGCGTCGGCTTCGACCAGGTCGACCAGAGCGCCGCGTTGCGCCGCGGCGTGAAGGTGAGCAACACGCCCGACGTGCTCAACGAATGCGTGGCCGACCATGCCTTCGCCCTGCTGCTCGACGTGGCCCGGGGCGTGGCCGCCAGCGACCGTTTCGTGCGCCGGGGCGACTGGCTCAAGGGCCGCTTCCCGCTCGGCATGCGGGTCAGCGGCAAGAAGCTGGGCGTGCTCGGCCTCGGGCGCATCGGCCGCGCGGTGGCGCAGCGCGCGTCGGGTTTCGGCATGGAGGTGGGCTACTGCAACCGTCGGCCTGCCGATGATGTGCCCTACGCCTGGCACGGGACGCCGGTGGAGCTGGCACGCTGGTGCGACTTCGTCGTCATCACGGCCGCGGGCGGCGACTCCACCCGGCACCTGGTCGGCCGCGAGGCGATCGACGCGCTGGGGCCGCGGGGCGTGCTGGTCAACGTCGCGCGCGGCAGCGTCGTCGACGAGGTGGCACTGATCGAAGCGCTGCAGGAGCGGCGAATCGCCGGCGCCGGGCTGGACGTCTACGAACGCGAGCCTCACGTCGCCGCGGGGCTGCGGGTGCTGGACAACGTCGTGCTCACGCCGCACATTGCCAGCGGCACGGAAGAAACCCGCGCGGCCATGGCCGACCTGGTGGTCGACAACCTGAGCAGCTTTTTCACCAGCGGCCGGCTGATCACGCCGGTGCCCTGGTCACCGGCCTGAAGAGGAGACAAGCGATGAGACCCAACGGATTGCGGACCCTGTGGCAACAAGGCGGGGCGGCCGCCAACGGCTGGCTGGCCATCCCCAACGGCTTCTCGGCCGAGGTCATGGCCCACCAGGGCTGGGATTCGCTGACCATCGACATGCAGCACGGTGTAGTCGACTACCAGGCCATGGTGAGCATGCTGCAGGCCATCTCCACCACGCCCACGGTGCCCGTGGTGCGCGTGCCGTGGCTGGAGCCCGGCATCCTGATGAAGACCCTGGACGCCGGCGCCTACGCGGTCATCTGCCCCATGGTCAACACCCGCGAGGATGCGCAGAAGCTGGTGGCGTGGACGAACTACGCGCCGCGCGGCACCCGCAGCTTCGGGCCGGTGCGGGCGACGCTGTACGGCGGCGCCGACTACCCGCAGCACGCCAATGACACGGTAGTGCGCTTCGCGATGATCGAGACCCGCCAGGCGCTGGACAACCTGGACGACATCCTGTCGGTCGAAGGGCTGGACGCCGTCTACATCGGCCCGTCGGACCTGTCGCTCTCGCTCGGCTGCCGGCCGGTCTTCGACGACCTGGACCCGGACGCCGCACAGGCGGTCGACCACATCCTGGGCCGGGCCAAGGCGCACGGCGTGGTGGCGGGCATCCACAACGGCACGCCCGAGTCCGCGCTCGCGCGCATCGCCAAGGGCTTCCAGTTCGTCACCATCAGCTCGGACGCGCGCCTGATCGCCGCCGGGGCGCAGCAGGTCATCTCGAAGATGCGCGCGGCCCCTGCACCCAAGGCCTCGGGCGCGTACTGACAGAACCTCGATTGAAGGAGCAAGCATGAAAGTCGGATTCATAGGCTTGGGCATCATGGGCACGCCCATGGCGCTGCACCTGAAGGACGCGGGACATGAGCTGTTCGTCCACACCCGCGGCCAGCTGCCCGAGGCGGCCAGCGCCCCCGGCATCACGGCCTGCGAGAACGCGGCCGAAGTGACGCGAAAGGCCGAGGTGGTCTTCCTGATGGTGCCGGACACGCCGGACGTCGAGGCGGTGCTGTTCGCGGAGAACGGCGTCGCCGCCGCGCTGCCGGGTTCGTCGCGCAAGGTGGTGGTCGACATGAGCTCGATCTCGCCGATGGCCACCAAGGCCTTCGCCCGGCGCATCAACGAACTCGGGGCCGACTACATCGACGCGCCGGTCTCCGGCGGCGAGGTGGGGGCCAAGGCGGCATCGCTCACCATCATGTGCGGCGGTGACGAGGCGGTGTTCGAGCGCGTGAAGCCGCTGCTCGAGAAGATGGGCAAGAACATCACGCTCGTCGGCGGCAACGGCGACGGGCAGACAACCAAGGTGGCCAACCAGATCATCGTCGCGCTCAACATCGCGGCGGTGGGCGAGGCGCTGGTCTTCGCGAGCAAGGCCGGCGCCGATCCGGCCAAGGTGCGGCAGGCGCTGATGGGCGGCTTCGCCTCGTCGCGCATCCTCGAGGTGCACGGCGAGCGGATGATCAAGCGGACCTTCCAGCCGGGCTTTCGCATCAAGCTGCACCAGAAGGACCTGAACCTCGCGCTGCAGGGCGCCCGCGAGCTGGGCGTGGCCCTGCCGCAGACGGCCAGTGCCGCGCAGCTCATGCAGGCCTGCGCCGCCAACGGCATGGCCGACCTCGACCACTCGGCCCTGGTGCGGGCGCTGGAGCTGCTGGCCGACCACGACGTGGCATCCTAGTGCCCCCGAGGCCTGGGCTGCGCCCAGCCCGCCCCCCGAGGGGGTTCAAGCAAAGTGGCAGAGCCACATTTGCTTCAGACTGCCCCCACGTCTGGGCTGCGCCCAGCCCGCCCCCCCGAGGGGGTTCAAGCAAAGTGGCAGAGCCACATTTGCTTGAGACTGCCCCCACGTCTGGGCTGCGCCCAGCCCGCCCCCCGAGGGGGTTCAAGCAAAGTGGCAGAGCCACATTTGCTTGAGATTCCCCATCACTTCGGAGATGACCATGGACCGACGGCTGCTGATGCGCCGCATGTTCGACGCGGCGGTCGCCGCGGCCCAGCCCTCTGTCTGCCTGCCGCCGCACCTGCCGCCCCCACCGAAGGGCCGCACCATCGTCATCGGCGCGGGCAAGGCCTCCGCCGCGATGGCGCGCGCGCTGGAGGATCACTGGAAGGGCCCGCTCGAGGGGCTGGTCGTCACCCGCTACGGCTACGAGGTGCCCTGCGAGCGGATCGAGATCGTGCAGGCGGCGCATCCGGTGCCCGACGAGGCCGGCCTGCGCGCGACCGAACGCATCCGCGCGCTCGTGCAGGGGCTGACGAAGGACGACCTGGTCATCGCGCTGGTTTCCGGTGGCGGTTCTTCGCTGCTGGTGGCGCCCGCGCCCGGCCTGACGCTGGCCGACAAGCAGGCGGTCAACAAGGCGTTGCTGGCCAGCGGCGCGACCATCTCGGAGATGAACTGCGTGCGCCGGCATCTCTCGGCGATCAAGGGTGGGCGGCTGGCTGCGACCTGTCATCCGGCGCGGGTGCTGACGCTGCTGATCTCCGACGTGCCGGGGGACCATCCGGCGGACATTGCCTCGGGCCCGACGGTGGCCGATGCGAGCACGCGCGCCGAAGCGCTGGCCATCGTCGAGCGCTACCGCATCGAGCTGGCGCCGGCCGTGCGTGCATGGCTTGCGGGTGAAGACAGCGAGACCCTCAAGCCCGGTGACCCGCGCCTGGCCGGCCACGAGGTGCGCATGATCACCTCGCCGCAGATCGCGCTGGAAGCGGCGGCCGGGGTGGCGCGCGAGGCAGGCCTCACGCCTTGCATCCTCGGAGACAGCCTCGAAGGCGAGGCGCGCGACGTCGGCAAGGTGCTCGCCGGCATCACCCGCCAGGTGGCCTTGCGCGGCCAGCCCGTGCAAGCGCCGTGCGTGCTGCTGTCGGGCGGCGAGACGACGGTGACGATCCGCGGCCAGGGCCGCGGCGGGCGCAACGTCGAGTTCCTGCTCTCCCTGGCCATCCACCTCGATGGCGTGCCGGGCGTCCATGCGATGGCCGGTGACACCGACGGCGTCGACGGCGCCGAGGAGATCGCCGGCGCGGTCATCACACCCGACACCTTGGCCCGCGCATGGCAACTCGGCATCTCGCCGCGCCAGAGCCTGGACAACAACGATGGCCATGGCTTCTTCCAGGCGCTGGGCGATTCGATCGTCACCGGGCCGACGCTGACCAACGTGAATGACTTCCGGGCGATCGTGATCGACCGGTTGAGTTGACGCGGCATCGCGTTCAGATGACAGACCACCCCAGCCCGCTCGGGCTGAGCCTGTCGAAGCCTCGCGCGTGCGGGCCCTTCGACAAGCTCAGGGAGAACGGATGGGGAAAGTTCAGCCTGACCGTCCCATGCCGTTCGGGCTGAGCCTGTCGAAGCCTCGCGCGTGCTGGCCCTTCGACAGGCTCGGGGTGAACGGATAGGGGAAAGTTCAGCCTGACACCCCATCCCGTTCGGGCTGAGCCTGTCGAAGCCTCGCGCGCGCGGGCCCTTCGACAGGCTCAGGGCGAACGGGTGGGGGAGGTTCACCTTGGCCACCCCACCTGGTTCGGGCTGAGCCTGTCGAAGCCCCACGCGTGCGGGCCCTTCGACAAGCTCAGGGCGAACGGATAGGGGGAAGTTCAGCCCTGGCCGACCCACCCCGTTCGGGCTGAGCCTGTCGAAGCCCCACGCATGCGGCCCCTTCGACAAGCTCAGGGCGAACGGATGGGGGAAGTTCAGCCCTGGCCACCCCACCCCGTTCGGGCTGAGCCTGTCGAAGCCACGCGCGTGCGGGCCCTTCGACAAGCTCAGGGCGAACGGGTGGGGGAGGTTCAGCTTGGCCACCCCACCCCGTTCGGGCTGAGCCTGTCGAAGCCCCACGCATGCGTACAGGCTCAGGGAGAACGGATGGGGAATGTTCAACTTGGCCACCCCACCCCGTTCGGGCTGAGCCCGTCGAAGCCCCACTCATGCGGCCACGGGTTGAGCGGGATGCTGCCTCGCCCTCAGCGCGGCGCCACCGCCGGCTGCAGTTCCTCCACCTCCGGCACATCCTTGTCCCGGATGAGCCGGCGAAGCACCGGGATCAGCAGCGCCAGCGCCACGCCGACCGCCACGCTGCCCCAACCCAGTTCGGCGAAGAGGCTTGCATAAACAGGGTTCGTCGCCGCCGGCGTGCTGCCCACCGGCTCGGGGAGCATGCCCGAGAAGTCACCGGCGAAAAGCGAGGCCAGTCCGGTGACCAGCATCCAGGCCCCCATCATCACGCCCTGGTGCTGCCGCGGCGCGAGCTTGCCGATCATGGCGTAGCCGACGGGCGAGATGAGCAGTTCGCCTATGGCCTGCAGCACGTAGCTCCAGAAGAACCAGCCGAAGGCCACCAGGCCGCGCTCGTCGGCCAGCGCGATGCCGGCGGGCAGCAGCAGGAAGCCCAGGCCCATCAGCAGCAGCGACACCGCGAACTGCTGGGGCACGTCGATGCGCCAGCCCTGGGCACGCAGGCGGGTGAACAGCCACGACATCAGCGGCCCGCCGAACACGATCACCACCGTGTTGATGTTCTGGATCCACTGCGGAGCGACTTCGATGCCCCAGACGATGCGGTCGACGTTGTTGTCGGAAAAGGTCTGCAGCCCGCTGGGCGCCATCTGGTAGAGCGCCCAGAACACCAGCGAGCCGATCGACAGGATCAGGTAGGCCCACATGTTGTTGCGTTCGCGGCCGTCGGGATGCTTGACCGTCAGCCAGACCAGCGCGATCGCCACGGCGGCGCAGATGAGCTTGACCAGCGTCTCCGTCGGCCCCGGATGCTGCAGCAGGAACCACACGAGCGGCACCAGGCCCAGGAGGATGGCGATGCCGGCGGCGAAGCGAGCCTTGAAGGCGGCGGCCGTGGCCTGCAACAGCGGCGTGTGGCGGTCGGCCAGCGTCTTCCAGTTCACCAGCGCCAGCGCGATCGCGGCGACGTTGCCGACCGTGGCGAAGAGGAAGAGCGAGGTGTAGTTTTCCGTCAGCTGGTAGTGGCCGGCCACGGTGAAGCCGACGAAGAAGCCGACGTTCATGCCGGCGTAGTTCCACAGGAAGGCGCCTTCTCGACGGATGTCGTCCGGCGCGAAGCGCTGGGTCAGCATCATGTTCAGGCAGGTGACATTCAGCCCGCTGCCGGTGAGGAAGAGTGCCAGCCCCCAGTACAGCCCGGGCACGGTGCCGGTGGCGATCGCGGCGCAGCCGAAGACCTGCAGCACCATGCCGCCCACGAACAGGTTTCGATTGCTGAGGAAGCGCCCGCCGAGGTAGCCGCCGAACAGGTGCAGGCCGTAGTTGAAGGCGCCGAACACGCCCATGATGGTCGAGGCGTCCTTCATCGCGAAGTGCAGGTGCTTGGTGGCATAGAGCACCAGCGTCGAATACAGCACCGCGAAGCCCAGCGTCGAGAACATCTGGACGAAGAACAGCGCGGCGGCGCCTTCGGGCACCTGCGCGAGGCGAGCTTGGAGCGAAGACGTGGACAAGCGGCCTCCTGTGGCCGGGCACGCCCGGCTCGCAGCGACGGCGTGGGGCCGGGGCCCGGTGGCGCGGATGATGCCTGCGCCGCCCGGGCCGTCCGGTCAGTGTTTGCCCAGTGCCGTGGCCAGCCTGTCGGTGCCGGGCCCGAAGGCATAGGTATCCATGCCCAGGTGCCCGTAGGTCACGCTGTCGTGCAGGCGCTGGCCGGGCGTGCCGCCGCCCGCGCCGGCGGCCACGTAGAACGGGCGCCAGTGCTCGTCGGTCGGGTGCATGTGTGCCGCATGCGGAGCCTGCGCGCGGTAGTCGAACAGGGCCGGCCAGTCGGCAGCTGCGGCGTGCTCGTTGACCCAGCCGCGGAAGGCGGCGCTCTCGGGGTATTCCGGCGCATCCACTGCGCCGCGGCCGCCGGCGAACAATCGCAGGTTGTGGGTGATCGCGCCGCTGCCCATCACCAGCACGCCTTCAGCGGCCAGCGGCGCCAGGGCCTGCCCGAGTGCAAACAGGCGTTCGGCAGGCCACATCGGCGGCCAGGCGAGCGGCAGCACGGGGATGTCGGCGTCGGGGAACATCGAGCGCAGCGGCGTCCAGATGCCGTGGTCCATGCCGCCTTCAGCCTGCACGTGCACGGGGATGCCGGCGGCCTTCAGCACCGCGGCCACGCGCTCGGCCAACGCCGGAGCGCCGGGGGCGTCGTAGCGCAGCTGGTAGAGCTCGTCGGGGAAGCCCGAGAAGTCGTAGACCGCCTCGTGGCGCGGCGCGGCGAGCAGCACCGGCTCGCGCGTCAGCGAGTGGGCCGACACGGCCAGGATGGCCTTCGGCCGACCGAAGGCCTCGGTGATCGCCGGGCCCAGGCGGCGCCAGAAGGCGCCGGCCTCGCCGGCGTCCAGCGCCGTCATGGGCGAGCCGTGGGAGATGTACAGCGAGGGCAGGGGGGCGGTGGAGGTGTCCATGTCGATCATTGAAGCACCGGGGGCCGTCCCGGGGCTTCGAGCCGACTGCATGCTGCATTCAATGCCAGGGGGCTTTCGGTGTACCGTGCGCCGATGACGACGAACGGTGAATCCCCGGTCCGGCAGCCGTCGGTCTGGCGCCTGGCGGCACAGCAGGCGCTGCGTGACTTCCGGGCCGGCGAGCTGCGGCTGGTGCTGGTGGCGGTGCTGCTGGCCGTGACGGCGCTGACGGCCGTGGGCTTCTTCGCCGATCGGCTGCAAAAGGGCCTGACACGGGATGCGGCGCAACTGCTGGGCGGCGACACCGTGATCAGCAGCGACCATGCCTTGCCGCCGGTCTTCGAGGCCGAGGCGCGGGCCAAAGGGCTGGCCGTCGCGCGCACGGCAGCCTTCCCGAGCATGGCGCGGGCGCCCGACGATCGCGGGGGCGCGAGCCGCCTGGTGGCCGTCAAGTCGGTCAGCGCGGGCTATCCCTTGCGCGGCAAGTTGACGGTCGACGCCGGCCAGGGCGAGCAGGCGGTGCTGGACAGGCCCGAGCCCGGCGAGGCCTGGGCCGACGCGGCGGTGCTCGAAGGCCTGGGGCTGAAGCTCGGCGATCCGCTGCTGCTGGGTGATGCGTCCCTGAAGCTCAGCCGCATCATCGTGATCGAGCCCGACCGCGGCGCGGGCTTCCTCAATTTCGCGCCGCGTGTGATGCTCAACGAGGCGGACCTGCCCGCCACCGGCCTGGTGCAGCCGGCCAGCCGGGTGACCTACCGGCTGGCCGTGGCCGCCCCCACGGGGCGCGAATTCGCCGCCCGCGCCTTCGCCCAGTGGGCCGGCAGCACGATCAAGGCCGAGGGCCATCGCGGCATGCGCGTCGAGTCGCTCGAATCCGGCCGGCCCGAGATGCGCCAGACGCTGGACCGGGCCGAGAAATTCCTGAACCTGGTGGCGCTGCTGGCCGCCCTGCTGGCCGCCGTGGCGGTCGCCATCGCCGCACGCGACTTCGCGCAGCGCCACCTCGATGACTGCGCGATGCTGCGCGTGCTGGGCCTGTCGCAACGTCGTATCGCCGGCGCCTTCGCGATCGAGTTCGTCGGACTGGGCCTGGCCGCGAGCGGCGTCGGCGTGGTGGCCGGGCTGGCGATGCACCTCGCCTTCGTGCAGATGCTGGGCGCGCTGGTGCCGGCCTCGCTGCCCACGCCGGGGGCCTGGCCGGCGTTGTTCGGCTTCGGCGTGGGCCTGACGCTGCTGCTGGGCTTCGGCCTGCCGCCGGTGCTGCAGCTGGCCAAGGTGCCGCCGCTGCGGGTGATCCGGCGCGACGTGGGGCAGCTGAGGCCGGCCTCGATCGGCGTGCTGCTGGCCGGCGCCGCGAGCTTCGCCGCCCTGCTGCTCGCGGTGGCGCGCGACCCGATGCTCGGCGCCATCGCGGTGGGCGGGTTTGCGGGCGCGCTGCTGCTGTTCGCGCTGCTGGCCTGGTGTGCGGTGTGGCTGCTGCGCCGCGCGGTGCCCGAGGCCCGGGCGCCCCGCTGGCTCGTGCTGGCCACGCGCCAGATCGCGGCGCGGCCGGCCTTCAGCGTGCTGCAGGTCTCGTCGCTGGCGGTGGGCCTGATGGCGCTGGCGCTGCTGGTGCTGCTGCGCACCGACCTGATAGACACCTGGCGCGCCAGCACGCCCAAGGACGCGCCCAACCGCTTCGTGATCAACGTGCAGCCTGACCAGGCGAAGGAGTTCCGCGCCGCGCTGGCCCAGGGCGGCGTGGCCCCCGGCTACGACTGGTTCCCGATGATCCGCGGACGCCTGGTGGCCATCAACGGCGAGCCACTCAACGGCCGCTATGCGGACGACGAGCGCGCCCGCCGCCTCGTCGAGCGAGAGTTCAACCTCAGCCACAGCGACCAGATGCCGCCGCACAACCTGCTGGTCGAGGGCCAGTGGCGTGCCGGCGAGGCAGGCGGCCTGAGCATCGAGCAGGGCATCGCCGAGACCCTGGGCGTGAAGCTGGGCGATAGCCTGCGCTTCGACATCGCCGGCATCCAGCAGGAAGGGCGCATCAGCACCATCCGCAAGGTCGACTGGGGCTCGATGCGGGCGAACTTCTTCGTGATGTACCCGATGGCCGAGATGCCGGAGCTGCCCGCGACCTTCATGGCTGCCTTCCGCGTGCCCGAGGGGCCGGGCGCGGCGGCCTTCGACAACGGGCTGACCAAGGCCTTCCCCAACATCACGCTGATCGACGTCTCGGCCTCGGTGCGCCAGCTGCAGCAGGTGCTCGACCAGGTGATCCGCGCGGTCGAGTTCCTCTTCGCGTTCACGCTGGCCACTGGCTTGGCGGTGCTCTTCGCCGCGGTGAGCGCCACGCGCGAGTCGAGGGCGCGCGAGTATGCGGTCATGCGGGCCTGCGGCGCGAGCGCCCGGCTGCTGGGCCAGGTGCAACGCGCCGAGCTGCTCGGCGTGGGCGCGCTGGCCGGCCTGCTGGCCACGCTGGCCGCAGCGGCGGTGGGTTGGGCGCTGGCGCGCTACGCCTTCGAGTTCACCTGGACCGCCCGGGCCTGGGTGCCGCTGGCCGGCGCGGTGGCCGGCGCCTGGCTGGCCCTGGCGGCGGGCTGGTGGAGCCTGCGCGGGCTGCTGCACCGGCCGGTGCTGGAGACGCTGCGTCGGGCCGGCGAGACGTAGACGCAGCCTCGCCGGATGCAGGTGTCCGAATCCGGCCTGCGGCGCGGCCGGGTTCTTCCTATGCTGAGCTTCGAATCATCGGCAAGGAGTGACCCATGGCATCCATCCACCAGGACATCCGCATCAACGTGCCCGTGGACGAAGTGTGGGACGCCATGCGCGACCTCGGCGCCCTGCACACCCGCCTGGTCGTTGGCTTCGTGCTCGAGTGCCAGCTCGAAGGCGAAGTGCGCCACCTGCGTTTCGCCAACGGTTTGCAGGCCAGCGAGCGCATCGTCAGCGTGGACCCCGAGCGCCGCCGCGTCGCCTGGTCTGCCACCGGCGCCCGCCTCACCCACCACAACGCCAGCGCGCAGGTCTTCGACGAGGGTGACGGCGCCTGCCGCGTCGTCTGGATCGCCGACCTCCTCCCGCACGACATGGCCCCCGCCGTCGCCACCATGATCGGCGAAGGCCTCAAGGCCATGAAGCGGACGCTGGAAGCCCTCCCTCAGTAAGGCACTCGGTAACGTCTCAGGGCAAGCGCTTCGCACGAGCCTGCCCCTACCAGGGCGTGCGCGGATCCGGCTCTGCCGGTCCGCTGCGCGAGCCCCCCGGGGGGGCAGGCCCCGGCAGGGGCCGTGGGGGCCTTATTCCTGGGGCCCTATTTCGTCAATATCAGCTTGCCGGTGAGAGTGCGGCGCAGGCGGTAGACATCGCCGCGGTGGACGATGTGGGCCTCGTCGCCGGCGCCCAGCAGCTCGTCGCTGGTCCATTGGGGCCGGGGCGGCTCGGGCAGGTCGTTGGTCGAGGTGAGGCAGGCCTGGTCGACCGCGATGAGTTCGGGTTCGGGATGGGTATGCAGCATGTCCGGTTCAATCCGAAAGCGTGGGTCGCGCATGAGGGCCAAGGGTGGCCGGCGCGAGAGGCGACGCGAGGACGCATCGCCGCCGAAAGGTCAGGCGGCCGGCAGGCGTGCCGGAGGCTTCGGAACCGGGGGAACGTAAGACTTGAAGGGCGGGGCTTCGTCGAACGGCGCGGGCAGTTCGGCGGAGCCGACGAAGCGGGGCATGGTGGGCAGCGCGGCCTGCCAGTCGGCGGCCTGGCACAGCGAACATTCCTCGCCTTGCTCGCTCGCCGGATCGCTGGCTTCGGTTTCGACGCTCGAGTCGAGCACCGCGGCATGGGCGGGATGCCCGGACGTTGCCGGCGCGTGACCGCACAAGGTCACCGTCGCCGCCCAGCTCCAGTGCAGGGGCAGCCACAGCAGCAGGAAGACGAGGGCCAGGCGGCGCATCGGGCCAGTGTAGTGCGGACGGGGTGGCGTCGGATTCCCCGGGGGGCCGTCAGCGCGGCTGGCGGGCGTAGCTGACCGTGAGGATCTCCCACATGTGATCGTCGGGCACCTGCCAGTACAGGTTGCGGCCGCCCCATTGGGTGCCGACCTTCATGTCCATGGGCCCGCGCACTTCGCTGCGGTAGGGAATCCGCGCCGCCTGCAGCCGGCCGAGGATGGCATCGAACTCCTCCTCGCTGACGCGGAAGCAGTAGTGCTGGATGGGGAAGTCCTCGTCGGTGTCGATGAAGTCCAGCGTGAGGCCTGGGTTGACGTACACCGCGGTGAACGGCCCGACGGGCGCCTGCCCCCACGGCACGCCGAGCAACTCGGCCAGTTGCCGGGCCGATTCGGTCCTGTGGCGCGAAGAGACGATGGAGTGGTCGAGTTCGATGGTCATGCTGCGCTCCCGGCGATCGGCCGCAGGTTACTCCTGCAGCCTGTCGGGCGAAACGGCGGTTCGTCGCATCGGTCCGCGGATCGACGAGGCCGTCATTAGCATGCGCCCGACTTCGGACACGACCTGAGCAGGACGCGCCCGAGCATCCCGAACCACTCAAAGAAGGAGACCCTGCGTGCCCTCTGCCCTGTTTCGCCTCGCCAGCCTCGCCGCCGCGCTGTTCACCGCCATCGGCCCGATGCAGGCGCAGGCCGCCCCCGAGCCCTTGCAGCCGGACACCGTCTTGTCGGCGGCGGACCGACGGGACGTCGTCGACACGCTGGCGCGGCAACTGCGCGCACGCTACGTGTTCCCGGATCGCGCCGAGAAGCTGGCCACCCGCCTGGTGGGCCGGGCCCGGCAGGGGGACTACGAGGGCGCGAAGACGATCGAGGCCTTCGCCGAGGCCCTGAGCAAGGACCTGCGCGAGTTCGGCGACGACGGCCACTTCCGCGTCGATTTCGATCCCGAGTTCGACCCGGTGCGCGAAAGCGAAGACCATGTGCCGACCGCGGAAGAGGCGGCGCAGCGGCGCGCCGAGATGGCCCAGTGGGGCTACGGCATCAGCCGCACGCAGCGGCTGCCCGGCAACATCGGCTACCTGGACCTGCGTGGCTTCGGCCCGACCGAAATCGTCGGCGCTGCCTACGACGCCGCGATCACCCTGCTCGCCGGCACCGATGCGCTGGTGCTCGACCTGCGAAGCAATGGCGGCGGCGAGCCGGAGTCGGTCAGCTACCTGCTGAGCCACTTCTTCGCCGAAGGCGATCGGCGGCACCTGAACGACCTCTACCTCCGCCCGAGCAACAAGACCCGCGAGTACTGGACGACGTCGTTCGTGCCGGTGCGCTACCTCAAGCCGATCACGGTGCTGACCTCGAAGTTCACCTTCTCGGGCGGCGAGGAATGCGCCTACGACTTGCAGACGCAAAAGCGCGCCACGCTGATCGGCGAGACCACCGGTGGCGGAGCCCACCCGGGCGAGGGCGTGGCGCTGGGCCACGGCCTGGTGGCCTTCGTGCCGAACGGCCGCGCGATCAACCCGATCACCCACACCGACTGGGAGAAGGTCGGCGTGAAGCCGGATGTCGCGCTGCCGGCCGCGGACGCGATGAAGGCCGCCTACCTCGCACTGCTGGAGGACCGTTTGAAAGCCGCAAAGGACCCGCAGGAGCAGGGCGCCCTGCAGGATGTGCTCAAGCGCGCCCGGGCCGGCGAGATCGAGCTGCCGGGCTACATGCCGCCGCGGCACTGAAATGCGCACGGATCGTGAAGCGCCGGGCAGGCGCTCGCCTGCTCAACAAACTGTTGAGGTCGGTGGTCAGACGTCGGGCGGGCGCTGCGATGCCCGCCCATAAACTATGAACTGGACGAGCCACCGCCATCCAAGCGGGGCCTGAAGGGGAGGGAGCCCGAGATGTTCGAGATGGCGAGCGCACGCACGGCGGCGCGTCGCAGGCTTTGGTGTGCCAGCCGGACGGCGGCCATGATGTTGATGGTGGCGCTGTCGGCGTGCGGCGGCGGTGGCAGCAGCAGCGACCCGGCGCCGCCGCCTGCCCCACCACCGCCGCAGCCGGTCACCATGGACGTCACAGCGTCCTCTGACAGCGCATTGGCCGGAAGCGGCGCCATCACCTTGCACGCCCAGGTCGGCGGGTCGAGCGATGTTCCTGCCTGGACCCTGGAAGGGCCCGGCACTCTGTCAGCGACCAGTGGCAACGACGTCCAGTACGTGCCGCCCGACACAGAGCACCTCGATGACCCGGCCACCGCCACGGTGACGGCCGTGCTTAGTGGCAGTTTGCAGCGACATGTGCAGATCGCACTGTCCCCGGTGGAGGTGCCGGGTCACCATTGGACGACTGTGCGTCCATCGGCGCCGTACTTCAGCAGCGTCGCCTACGGCAATGGTCGTTACGTGGCCACGACCTACAGCAACGCCATGTGGAGCAGCGCCGACGGCAAGGCGTGGACGCAGACCACTCTCATCGGTGACTCGTCCGCGCAATACAACGATGCGGTGTGGGGTGACAAGGGCTGGGTGGCGGTCGCCACCGATGGCAGCGTCGCCACCAGCGCCGACGGCTTGGCTTGGGCAGCGCAATCAGAGAAGCTATCGCCCGGCGTCTACCGGCTGGTAGTCGGCAACCAGACATACGTTGCCTACGCTGACGTTGCGAATGCCATGGCGTCCTCTGACGGGCGCCATTGGGTCGATACGGGCAAGGTCTGGAGCGATCTGGCGTTCGGCAACGGTGTGTTCATGGGGGTTGCAGATCGGGAGGTTCCCTATCGGAGCTCCGACGCCCATCATTGGACGGCGGTGACCGACCCGGGCACCTTTTACGGTCTGGCGTTCGCCAATGGCGGGTTCTCCACCGATCAAGGCAACTTCCATGTGCAGAGCCCTGACGGCACCACATGGATCTCGACGGCGCAGTCGAACCTCGACGGTGTCATCGCCGGGGCGGGCACGACGCTCTTCGAACTTGACGACCGCGATATGGGCGTGCAACTGGCCGGCCAGTTCTGGCAGCGGGTGGCCTTGGATGTCCCGTTCGCGCAGCCGCGCGCCGTCGCGTATGGCCAGGCCGGCTACGTGGGCGTATCCACACTCGGCTGGATCAGTTCGAGCGCCAATGCGCTGGAATGGATCACGAGGGTGGAAGGCTCCTACGGAACCTTGCAAGCCGTCGTCGACTTCAACGGCCAGTACATCGCTGCCTCCAGGCTGGGCTGGATTTTGCGTAGCACCGACGCGCAGCAGTGGGTAGCCGCGCGACTGCCGGTGACCGACGATGAAAGGAGTGTCTCCGTGGACGCCATGGCCCACGGGCAAGGTGTGCTTGTCGCCACCGGTTGCATCTCAAGGGAAGGCTGCGGCGTGGTCGGAGGTACCAATCCTGGGATGTGGATGCGCAGCACGGACGGGGTGACATGGTCGTTCGCAGTCACGCCCGCCCCGAACGAGACGATTGGCGGCGTCGTTCACGACGGGCAGCGTTTCGTCGCGGTTGGCGCTGCGGGCAACGTCTACGCCAGTACAGACGGCAACCTGTGGGCCCGCACTGCCAGTCTGGCCGGTGCGCCGCCCCTGAAGGGCATTGCCTACGGCGGCGGAAAGTACGTCGTCATCGGCCCGCTTGGCGATATCGCCTACAGCTCGAACGGCACCAGCTGGACGAACTCGCCAGGGATTCCCGGCGTCGATGGCCAGGGGCGGGCGATCTTGCGTCCATTGGCGGGCCTCGCTTGGGATGGGCGCCAGTTCGTCGGCGTAGGAGACGGAGGCTTGAAGGCCACCAGCCCGGATGGGCGGGTTTGGACGGTCTCGACAGAAGCGAACCAAGGTGGCGGCTGGGCCGTCGCTGCCTGCAATGGCCAGATCGTGAGCGTCGGCCCGCAAGTCGCGGAATCCAGTCTCGACGGGTTGAGCTGGCGCTCACGCCAGACGGCCAGCAGTCCCCAACTCAATGCCGTGACTTGCGGCCGGGGACGATTCGTGGCGGTGGGCTGGGAAAGCAGTATTGCCGTGTCCGACCACTGACGACAAAGCCCCGCACCGCGGGGCTTTCGTCATCGTGGCCGGGAGATCAGGCGGCAGCTTGTTCCACCAGGCCCATGTCCGCGGAGCTCATCAAGGCGGTGATGTCCATCAGGATCAGCATGCGCTCGCCGACGTTGGCGATGCCGGTGATGAAGCTCATGTCGACGGCGGAGTTCATGCCGGGCGCCTCCTTGACCTGCTCGGTCGACAGCTCCAGCACGTCGGACACCGAATCCACCACGGCGCCGACCACGCGGCCCATGATGTTCAGCACGATGACGACGGTGAAGGCGTTGAAGTCGGCGTTGGCGCAGCCCAGCTTCACCCGCAGGTCGATGATCGGCACGATCACGCCGCGCAGGTTGACGACGCCCTTGAGGAAGGCGGGCGAGTTGGCGATGCGCGTCGGCTGCTCGTAGGAGCGGATCTCCTGCACGCGCAGGATGTCGATGCCGTACTCCTCGCCGCCGAGGCGGAAGGTGAGGTATTCGCCGTGGGTCGCCGCCGCGGCAGCGCCCTTGGCGCCCTTGGCCGCCCGAGCGGCCTCGTGCCGGGCCACCTGCTTGGCGTCGGAGATCATGTCCATGTGTCGGGTCCTTTGCGTGGGGGGCGGGCTGGAAGCTGCCGCTTGCTCGTCGGGTTATCGGCCGCTGCGCGCCGATCTGTAGGGGTCCGTTGCAGTTCAGGGTGGGCCGGGGGCTGGCTTCAGAAGCTTTCCCAGTCGCTGTCGGCCGGTGGCGGGCTCGCCGGGGCGGCCGCAGGTGCGGGCTTGCTGCGCGGTGCCGGCTTGGCGGCCACGGCCTGGATGACCTTGCGGGCAGCGGTCTCGTGGGCCGCCGGCGGCGCGGCCAGGAGCGCGGGCGGCGCGGTGTCGTGGCCCAGGCGGAAGGTCGACACCAGCTCGGAAAGCCGGCCGGCCTGGTGCTTCATGCTGTCGGCCGCGGCAGCGCTTTCTTCCACCAGCGCGGCGTTCTGTTGCGTCATCTGGTCGAGCTGACCGACGGCCAGGTTGACCTGGTCGATGCCGTCCCGCTGCTCGGCGGCGCCGGCGGTGATCTCGCCGATGATGTCGCTCACCCGGCGCACCGAGCCGACGAGCTCGCCCATGGTCTGGCCGGCGTCCTGCACCAGCTTCGCGCCGTGCTCGACCTTCTCGACCGAGGCGCCGATCAGGCCCTTGATCTCCTTGGCGGCTTCGGCCGAGCGCTGGGCCAGCAGGCGCACCTCGCCGGCCACCACCGCGAAGCCGCGGCCCTGTTCACCGGCCCGGGCGGCTTCCACGGCCGCATTCAGCGCCAGGATGTTGGTCTGGAAGGCGATGCCGTCGATCACGCCGATGATGTCGCCGATCTTGCGGCTGGAGGCGGAGATCTCGTTCATGTTGTTGACGACCTCGCCCACCACCGTGCCGCCTCGCTGGGCCGCCGTGGCGGCCGAGGAGGCGAGCTGGTTGGCCTGCGCGGCGGCGTCGGCGCTCTGGCGCACGGCGCTGGTCAGCTGCTCCATCGAGCTGGCCGTCTGCTGCAGGTTGCTGGCGGTTTCCTCGGTCCGGGTCGACAGGTCGGCGCTGCCCACCGCGACCTCGGCACTGGCCTGCTGGATGGTGGTGGCTCCGCTGCGCACCTCCGCGATCACGCGGCGCAGCGACTCGGTCATGTGTTGCAGGCCGCGCATCATGTCGCCGAGCTCGTCGTGGCGGCCGGTGTCGACGCTGGCGGTGAGGTCGCCGCGGGCGATGCTCTCGGTGGCCGAGACCGCCTGCTTCAGCGGCCGCACGATGGAGCGGGCCGTGATCCAGCCGGAGACCACCAGCAGCGTGCTCAAGCCGAGCAGCACGCCGGCGATCGTCCAGACGCTGCGGATGCGCTCGGTGCGGAAGTCGTCCGCGGCCTGGTCGGAGCGCTGCTTCATCAAGGCGACGAAGGCCTGCTGGCGCTCGTCGTAGGCCTTGATCGCGGCCTTGAGCTGCCCCAGCGCATCCGGCGGCAGCGGGCCGCTGGCATGGGCGGTGGTCTGCGCCTTGCGCAGCTCGATGTACGCGGCGCGCGCCTTGGCGACCTGCTCCAGCAGCGCCTTCTCCTCGCCGTCGGCCAGCGAATCCAGGCGCTTCTGCAGCTCGCTGATGCGCGCCGAGGTGGCTTCCATGTCGGGCTTGAGCAGCTTGCCCAGTCCGGCATCGCTGCTCGACAGGATCGCGAACGCCTGGCCCGCATTGGCCTGCGTCAGGCCGCGCCACTGCGCGGAGATTTCGGACTTCTCGCGTTGCTCCGCCTGCTCGGCCTGCACGGCATCGACGGAGCGTATCGTTCTCACGGCCGTGAAGGCCGCCATGACGGCGATCAACGCGGCCGTGACGACCGCGGGCAACCAGATCTTTGCACCAAGAGACAGCTTGTTCATACGGTTGGTGTCGGACTCGCGGACGCTCTTCTGCAGGGGCTTCGCGCCGTTCCGGTGCGTCCGGTCGGGAAAGGCGTGAAATGGTGCGCGCTGCGGTGCCTCCTGGTGCACCGCGATTTGCGCGAGGTCAAACCGTGGTGGAGGAGGTCGTCGTACGGCCGTCGAGGCGGAAGCCCGCGACCAGCGCCATCAGCCGCTGCGCCTGGTCCTTCAGGCTCTCGGCGGCGGCGGCGGATTGCTCGACGAGCGCCGCGTTCTGCTGCGTCATCTGGTCGAGCTGGCCTACGGCGGTGTTGACGTGGCCTATGCCATGGCTCTGCTTGCTCGCCGCGGAGGTGATCTCGCCGATGATGTCGTTGACCTGGCGCACCGAGCTGACTATCTCGCTCATGGTCGAGCCGGCTTCCTGCACCTGGCGCGCGCCGTTCTCCACCCTTTCGACCGAAGAGCCGATCAGGCCCTTGATCTGCCGGGCGGCCTCGGCCGAGCGCTGGGCGAGCGTGCGCACTTCGCCGGCGACCACCGCGAAGCCGCGGCCTTGCTCACCGGCACGCGCGGCTTCGACCGCGGCGTTCAGCGCCAGGATGTTGGTCTGGAACGCGATGCCGTCGATCACGCCGGTGATGTCGGCGATCTGGCGCGAGCTGGCATTGATCTCGTCCATGGTCTGCACGACCTGGGCGACCACGCGGCCGCCGCGCTCGGCGACCTCGCTGGCCGAAGAGGCGAGGCCGGCGGCCTGTGTCGCGGCGTCCGCGCTGTGGCCGACGTTGCCGGTGAGCTCGTGCAGCGAGCCGGCGGCCTGCTGCAGGTTGCTCGCCGTCACCTCGGTGCGCTGGCTGAGGTCGAGGTTGCCGGTGGCGATCTCGCCACTGGCATGGGCGACGTTGCTGGCCGCCTGCCGCACGGTGTTCATGGAGTCGTTGAGCCGCTCGACCATGCGCGCGAGGTCGCGCTGCAAAGCCCCGATCTCGTCGTTGCGGGCCGTCGCGGGCGAGGCGGTGAGGTCACCGGCCGCCACCGCTGCCGCCAGGGCAGAGGCCTGCTTCAGCGCCTGCACCTGCCGGCGCAGCATGCGCGCCGAAGCGAGCACCACGACGAGCGTGAGCACCATGCTGAGCAAGCCCAGCCCGATGGAGGTGCGAAGGCCGCGTGCGGCCGAGGCGGCCTGCGCCTGCTCGCCGGCATGCTTGACCGCATCGATCAGCATGACCATGGCCTGGCTGGCCTGCTTGAAGCTGGCGTCGGCGTTCTGCATGGCGGCCACGCCGGTGTTGGGGTCGACGGAGGCCAGGTCCAGCGCCTGGTCGGCCTGCTTCACGTAGGCGGCCAGTTGCGTGGCGACCTGGGCGGCGCCGTCATGCAATGCGGTGTCGCCCTCGTGTCCGGCGCTGACGGCCGCGGCCGCGCCGGCGATGCCGCGCAACTGGGCGGGCATGTCGTCGCGAACCTGCTTGACGGCCTTGTCGTCGAGCGAGGCGATCAGCGCCAGCGTGCGGTAGACGCCGGCGTGCAGCCGGCCCATCTGTTCCTGCGCGCTGGTGATGCTGCGCAACTGGTCCAGGGATTCGCCGAAGACGGCGGCGGTGCGGCCGGCTTCGCGTTGCATCGCGATGCCGCCGGCGGCCGCACCCGCCAGCGCGACCAGCGCGGTGACGAGGGTGGGCAGCAGCAGCTGGGTGGCGAGTTTCATGGTCGGGCCTCCGGCCGGGCAGGCACGCCGCGATCGGCGTGCGGGGTGCTGTTCACCGGCTTACTTGTAGATGCCACCGCAGACGACGGTCTCGTCCAGCCGCTCGCAGTACATCGCCTTGGGCTCGATCTTCTTGGTCTCGGGGTTGGTGAACTTGTAGTCCTGCCAGAACGAGGCCTTGGCCTTGCCCATCTCGACGCGCTCGCGCACGAAGGCCTTGCCGTCCACGTCCTTGAGGTCGATCAGGTTCTTGCCGATCATCTTCTCGTTGGCACCATGGGCCAGCACCGTGCCGTCCAGGCCGTAGACCACGAGGTACAGGTCCTGGTACTTGAACTGGCCCGTCTTGTTGCTGATCTCCGCGTAGCCCTTGTCCTTGCCGTTGGCCTTGATGAAGCCCACGCCCTTCTTGACCATGGAGGTGGCATCCGACTCGGTCGCGCCTCCCTCGGCGGCCTGCACGGCCAGGGGAAGGAGCAAGGCGGTGACGAGCGCGACGGCAACAGAACGCATGAGAGGTCTCCACTGAGGTTGGTTGGAAGATCGGGCGATCAGCCCGACTTCGACATCTTCGTGTCGGAACTGAAATGAAAAACGCCCGTGAACCGGGCGTCTCGTGGGCTTGTTTGGTGCTTCGTCTCAGAAGCTGGTCCAGTCCCCGTCGTCCGCGGCGGCCGCCACCGGGGCCGCAGGGGCCGGTGCCGCAGCGACGCGGGCCGGGGTGCGAGTCGAAGCCGCCGGCGTGGCGAGCTTGGGTGCGGAGACTGGCGCAGGCCGGCCGACAGGCCTGGCCGCTACGGGCGCCGGCGCGGCCGGGGGCGACGGCATCGTCGCGGGCTTCGCCGCCATGGCATGGCCATCGAGCCGGAAGGTGGCCACCAGCTGGATCAGCCGATGAGCCTGGCCCTTCAGGCTCTCTGCGGCGGCGGCGGACTCTTCGACCAGGGCCGCGTTCTGCTGCGTCATCTGGTCGAGCTGGGCGACGGCGGTGTTGACCTGGCCGATGCCCTGGCTCTGCTCGCTGGCGGCGGCGGTGATCTCGCCGATGATGTCGTTGACCCGGCGCACCGAGCCCACGATCTCGGTCATGGTGGAGCCGGCTTCCTGCACCTGGCGGGCGCCGTTCTCGACCCGGTCCACCGAGGACCCGATCAGGCTCTTGATTTCCTTGGCGGCTTCGGCCGAGCGCTGCGCGAGCGTGCGCACTTCGCCGGCGACCACCGCGAAGCCGCGGCCTTGTTCACCGGCGCGCGCGGCCTCGACCGCGGCGTTCAGCGCCAGGATGTTGGTCTGGAACGCGATGCCATCGATCACGCCGGTGATGTCGGCGATCTTGCGCGAGCTGGCATTGATCTCGTCCATCGTCTGCACCACCTGGGCGACCACGCGGCCGCCGCGCTCGGCGACCTGGCTGGCCGAAGAGGCGAGCTGGGTGGCCTGGGCGGCCGAGTCGGCGCTCTGGCGGACGTTGGTGGTGAGCTGCTGCAGCGACGCGGCCGTTTCCTGCAGGTTGCTCGCCGTGTGTTCCGTGCGCTGCGAAAGATCGAGGTTGCCGGTGGCCACCTCGGTCGAGGCGGTGGAGATGCTGTCGGCGCTGCCGCGCACCTGGCCCACGATCTCGCGCAGCGAGTGCTGCATGTCAGCCAGCGCCCGCACGAAGGCCGAGACCTCGTCGCGGCCGGTGTCGTGGATGTTCTCCGACAGGTCGCCGCGGGCAATGCGCTGGGCGCAGGACGTGGCCTGGTCGAGCGGGCGGGCAATGGAGCGGGAGACCGTCCACATCAGGCCGAAGCCCACGCCCAGCACCAGCAGGGCGGCGACCAGGCGCACGTTGGACTGGATGGTGCCGGTGCGCTTGGCCTCGGCGCGCTCGGTGGCGATGTGCGCTTCAGTCTCCTTGACCAGGGCGGCGAAGGTGGTGCGCGCCTTCTCCAGGTCGGGCAGCGCCCGCTGCGCATAGGCGTAGCCGGCCGTGCTGTCGATCTTGGCTTCGACCACCTGCTGCAGCACCGGCCCGACTTCCTTGGCATAGGCCGCGAGGCCGGCCGCGCCTTCGGCGAGGTGCTTGGCGCGCTCGGCGTCGGCGGTCCTGGCGGTCAGCAGGGCGGTGGTGGAAGCGACTTCCTTGTCCCAGCGCGCCTTGTGCTCGGCGGCTTCGTTGGCGTTGTTGCCGTTGAGCAGCACGGACTGCTCGTAGCGCTGCACGCGTTCGAGCGCGGCCATCACCGCGCTGGTGTCGCGCGCGACCGAGGTCTGCGCGTCCAGGAGTTCATCGGCCTGCGCCTGCAGGCTGCGGTAGCTGAAGGTGGCCCAGACGCCCAGCGCCAGGATCAACAGCGTGACGGCGGCCATGCCGCCCAGCAGTCGGCGGCGGATCGAAATACTGCGCAGGAAAGTTTCCATGGATCGCCCTCCGGGATGGTTGTTGGTGTGCTCAGTGCGTTGCGCCGCCGGCCAGGTGGAAGCGCGCGACCAGGTCATGCAGGGAGCTGGCCTGGTCCTTCAGGCTCTCGGCCGCGGCCGCCGACTGCTCGACCAGCGCGGCGTTCTGCTGCGTCATCTGGTCGAGCGAGTTGACGGCGGAGTTGACCTGCCCGATGCCCTGGCTCTGCTCGGACGAGGCCGCGGTGATCTCGTGGATGATGTCGGCCACCCGGCGGACGGAGGCGACGATCTCGTTCATGGTCGCGCCGGCGTCCTTCACCTGGCGGCTGCCGGAGTCGACCTTCTCGACCGACGCGGCGATGAGCGACTTGATCTCGCGCGCGGCTTCGGCCGAGCGGCCGGCCAGCGAGCGCACCTCGCCGGCGACCACCGCGAAGCCGCGGCCCTGCTCGCCGGCCCGCGCGGCCTCGACCGCGGCGTTCAGCGCCAGGATGTTGGTCTGGAAGGCGATGCCGTCGATCACGCCGATGATGTCGCCGATCTTGCGCGAGGCCTGGTTGATCTCGTCCATGGTCGCGACGACCTGGTTCACCGCCTCGCCGCCGCGCTGGGCCACGCTCGAGGCCGAGCCGGCCATCTGGCTGGCCTGGTGGGCCGCCTCGGCGCTCTGCTTGACGTTGCCGGTCAGCTGCTCCATCGAGCTGGCCGTCTGCTGCAGGCTGCTGGCCGCCTGCTCCGTGCGGTGCGAGAGATCGGTGTTGCCCGAGGCGACCTCGTTGGAGGCGGTGTGGATGTTGTCCGAAGCGTGGCGGACCTGGCCCACCAACGATGCGAGCGACTGCTGCATGTGCGCCAGGGCGCGCAGCAGGTCGGCCGTCTCGTCGCGGCCGTCGGCGTCGATGCGGCCGGTGAGGTCGCCCTGGGCGATGGCCATCGCCACCTCGCGGGCATGGTCGATGGGCCGGGTGATCGCCACCGAGTTCATCAGCGTCAGCGGCACGACGACCAGCACCGTCAGGCCGAGCACGGCGATGAAGACCAGGAAGGTCATGCGCATCGAGGCAGTGAACTCGGCCTGCGTGGTGCGGGCCTCGTGGTCGACGACCTTCTCGATCGCCTCCACGTTCTGCTCGACCTTGGTCACGTGCTCCTTGGCACGCGCCAGCATCTTGTCGGCGGTGCGCGCGTTGTCGTAGGCGCCGTTCTGGATCTGCTCCAGCACGCGCTGCGTGTCGGCCGCGTAGCCGTCCAGCTCCTTCACGGCGGCGCGGGCGAGCACGTTGTCCTCGTCCTCTTCGCCCTCGAGCAGGGAGGTGAAGCCTTTCTTGACGTCCTCCAGCGACTTCGCCCACTTCTCGCGGTGCTTGAGGACGGCGACGCCGTCCTCGTAGTCGATGACCATGTTCTTCTCGTGCTGGCGCACATCGCCCAGCGCGGTGCGGATGGCACCGACCGCACGCACCTCATGGACCGACTTGCTCATGAACTCGTCGTTCAGGCGGGCCATGTGGCGGCCGCCGAGCAGGCCGGTCACGCCGACGAGCGCGAACAGGGCCAACACCATGCCGATCGCGCCGCGCATGCGCAGGCGGATCGAGAAGCTCCTCATCCAGTTCATGTCAGGCTCTCCCTGGCTGACGACTCGTTCAGAAGGTTTCCCAGTCGCCGTTGTCGGCAGCGGGCGCTGCGGCCGCCGGCAAGGGGCGGGCAGCGCGGACGGGGGCGGCGGCCTTCGCGGCCGGCTGGGGGGCGGGCCTGGAGGCGGGCTTGTTCACCGGCTTGTTCGCCGGTTTCATGGCCGGCCTGGCGGTGGCTGCCTTGACGGCGGCCTGCGCGGCCACGGGCCTGGCGGCGGGGGCCGCTCGCGAGGGCGCGTTCTCGCCGCCGAAACGGAAGCCGGACACCGCGCCCGCCAGGCGCGCGGCCTGTTCCTTCAGGCTCTCGGCCGCCGCGGCGGACTGCTCCACCAGCGCGGCGTTCTGCTGGGTCATCTGGTCCAGCTGCACCACCGCGCCGTTGACCTGGCCGATGCCCTGACTCTGCTCGCTGGCCGCGGCGCTGATCTCGCCGATGATGTCGGTCACCCGCTGCACCGAGGCGACGATCTCGCCCATGGTGCTGCCGGCGTCCTGCACCAGCCGCGTGCCGGCCTCGACCTTCTCGACGCTGGTGCCGATCAGGCTCTTGATCTCTCGCGCGGCCTCGGCCGAGCGGCCGGCCAGCGAGCGGACTTCACCGGCGACCACCGCGAAGCCACGGCCCTGCTCGCCGGCCCGCGCGGCTTCGACCGCGGCGTTCAGCGCCAGGATGTTGGTCTGGAAGGCGATGCCGTCGATCACGCCGATGATGTCGGCGATCTTCTTGGAGCTGTTGTTGATCTCGTCCATGGTCGAGACGACCTGGGACACCACCTCGCCGCCCCGGCGGGCGACCTGGGTGGCCGAGCTGGCCAGCTGGTTGGCCTGGGCCGCCGCATCGGCGCTCTGGCGCACCGTGCCGTTGAGCTGGCTCATGGAGCTGGCGGTCTGCTGCAGGTTGCTGGCGGTCTGCTCCGTGCGCTGGGACAAGTCCGCGTTGCCGGTGGCGATCTCGCGGGCGGCGTTCGTGATGCCGTCGGCGCCACTGCGGATGGCGCCAATCGACTGGCGCAGCTCGGCTTGCAGTTTGCTCAGTGCGCCGAGGGCCGCGCGGACATCGCCGTTGCCGGCGACCTCGATATGGCCGGAAAGGTCGTTCTGGCTCATCTGGGTCGCGTGCTGGGCGATGGCCCGCACAGCGCCGGTGGCGGCGCGCGCGCCGCCGATGTAAGTCAAGGCACAAAAGGCCGAGGCGCCACCGGTCAGCGCGAACAGCAGGGCGGGCGACCAGCCCGTGAGGACGCCCAGGACGATCATGGACTGGTTGACGCCCAAGGTCAGGAGAACCAGGGCGATCCGCTGCTTGGCGGAAAGGAACTTGAGCATGGTGCTTTTTCTTCGGGAAGCTGCGGTGAGACTCAGTGGCGGCTGTGGCGCACGAGGGCACCGACATCGAGGATCAGCGCCACGCGGCCGTCGCCCATGATGGTGGCGCCCGACACGTCCTGCACCTTGCGGTAGTTGGCTTCGAGGTTCTTCACCACCACCTGCTGCTGGCCGAGCAGTTCGTCGACGAGCAGGGCCACGCGGCCGCCTTCGGCCTCGACCACGACCATGATGTTGGAGACGTTCTCGAAGTCGAAGCGAGGCACCTCGAAGACCTTCTCCAGGTCGATCACCGGCATGAACTCGTCGCGCACTTCGACCACGCGGCCGGAGCCGCCGATCGTCTTGATCATCGACTGGTCGACCTGGAAGGACTCGACCACCGACGACAGCGGCAGGATGTAGCACTCGTCGCCCACGCCGATGGACATGCCGTCCATGATGGCCAGGGTCAGCGGCAGGCGCACCTTGACGCTCATGCCGTAGCCCTCGGCGGAGTCGATCTCGACCGTGCCGCCCAGCTGGGTGATGTTCTTCTTCACCACGTCCATGCCGACACCGCGGCCGGATACGTCGGTGACCTGCTCGGCGGTGGAGAAGCCGGGCGCGAAAATGAGGTTGTAGACCTCGTTGTCGGTCATCGAATCGGGGGCGTCGATGCCGCGCTCGCGGGCCTTGTTGATCAGCTTCTGCCGGTTCAGGCCGCGGCCGTCGTCGCGCACCTCGATCACGATCGAGCCACCCTGGTGGGAGGCGACGAGCGTGATGGTGCCGTGCTCGGGCTTGCCCTTGGCGGCGCGGTCGGCCGGCAGCTCGATGCCGTGGTCGCAGCTGTTGCGCACCAGGTGGGTCAGCGGGTCGGTGATCTTCTCGACCAGGCCCTTGTCGAGCTCGGTGGCCTCGCCCTGCGTGACCAGCTCGACCTTCTTGCCGAGCTTGGCGGCCAGGTCGCGCAGCATGCGCGGGAAGCGGTTGAAGACCATCGACATCGGAATCATCCGGATCGACATCACCGCTTCCTGCAGGTCGCGGGTGTTGCGCTCCAGGTCGGCCAGGCCGGACAGGAGCTGCTGGTTCAGCGCGGCGTCGACGTTCTTGCTGTTCTGCGCCAGCATGGCCTGGGTGATGACGAGCTCGCCCACCAGGTTGATCAGCTGGTCGACCTTTTCCACCGAGACGCGCAGGGTGGCCGATTCGGAGCTGGTGGCCGCGGCCGCACGCGCATCGGCGCGGCCGGCCGGCTTGGCGGCCGGAGTGGAAGGCGCGGCGGGCGCGGCGGCCGGCGCGGCCGCACTGCCGTCAGTCGCGGATGCGGCCGCCGAGGCGTTTTCGGCCGTGCCGGGTGCTCCTGGCGCTTCGTCGAAGAAGCCGTAGCCGAGGTCGGGCGGCACCTGCTCCGGCGGTGCGCCCGGGTTTTCGTTGAAGAAGCCGTAGCCGGCGTCCAGAGGCGCGAGCTGCATGTGCTCGCGGGCGATGTGGAAGGTGAACAGGTCCAGCAGGTCGCTGTCGGTCGAGGTGGTGACGATCTTGAAGCGGCGCATGCCCTCGGCGCTGCTGTTGGCCAGCGGCTCGATGGTGCCGAGGTTGGTCACTTCCTTGAACAGGTCGAACAGGCCGTCGGCGACCGAGGCGTCTTCGTTCGGCCCGACCGTCAGGCACAGGGCGCGGGCCACCACGCCACCCTTGGGCAACGCGGGTGCGGCCGGTGCGGCGGCTGGCGCCGGGGCGGCCGCCGATTTGGGCGCGGCCACGGCCGCCGGCACTTCGCCGTCGGCCAGGGCGCGGATGTGGGCCACCAGCTCGCGCGTGTCGACCGCGTCGCCGCCGGTGCCCTGGTGGCGGGCCAGGAGGGCCTTGAGCGCATCGCCCGAGGCCAGCAGCACGTCCACCATCTGTGAATTGGGTTGCAGCTCATGGCGGCGCAGCTTGTCCAGCAGCGTCTCCATGTGGTGCGTCAGCTCGGCCACGTCCGAGAAGCCGAAGGTCGCCGCGCCGCCCTTGACCGAGTGCGCGCAACGGAAGATCGCGTTCATCTCCTCGTCGTCGGCGGCGTCCACGTCCAGCTCGAGCAGCTTCTGCTCCATCTGCTCGAGGTTCT
Source organism: Ideonella flava (assembly GCF_051857595.1). Taxonomy (NCBI): domain Bacteria; kingdom Pseudomonadati; phylum Pseudomonadota; class Betaproteobacteria; order Burkholderiales; family Sphaerotilaceae; genus Ideonella; species Ideonella flava. Next base: position 186,300 of record NZ_JBPZHD010000012.1, on the reverse strand, counting down.
CGCCCGCTTCCTCGAAGAAGACCTGGTAGAACTGGCTCAGGTCGATGCTGTCGCCCAGGCTTTGGTTGTCGCTCGTCGTGTCGGCCATGTCCGGCTCCTCGCTCGTGTCTCGTGTTTGCCTCGTTGCCCTTCGCCGTCTTCCGCGCTCAGCGGATGACCTTGCCGATCACCTCGATCAGCTTGGCGGGATCGAAGGGCTTGACCAGCCAGCCGGTGGCACCGGCGGCGCGGCCGGCCTGCTTCATCTGGTCGCTGGACTCGGTGGTCAGGATCAGGATGGGCGTGGCCTTGAACTTGGGGTTCTCGCGCAGCTTCTTGGTCAGGCTGATGCCATCCATGCGCGGCATGTTCTGGTCCGTCAGCACCAGGTTGAAGTCGCGGCTGCCCGCCTTCTCCCAGGCGTCCTGGCCGTCCACGGCCTCGACGACGTTGAAGCCGGCGTTCTTCAGCGTGAAGGACACCATCTGGCGCATCGAGGGCGAATCGTCCACGGCAAGAATCGAGTGCATCGCTTTTTCTCCGAAAGGTCTGGGTAGGGGCTACGGGGCTGGGCTCGAAAGGGGGATGGGCGCTCAGAACAGATCGATGGAACCGGCGTCCATCTCGTCCTGCGTCACCGGGTTGGGGCGGCCGGGGCCGTCCTCGACGATGGCGGCTCCGTCTTCATCGTCTTCACCCATCGCATCCCGGGCGATCCGGTCGGCGCACGAGCGCAGCCGCTTCTGGGTGTGGGCGATCAGCTGGATCGCCATGTCGTGGAACTGCAGCGCGGTGATCGCGCCGGTGAGGTTCTGCATCGCGCTGTGCATGGCGCCGTGGTCGACCTCGGGCATCGCGGCGGCCACGCGCAGCACCTCGTTGATCCGGGCCGAAGCGCCGTAGAAATGGCCCGACAGCGTCTCGCTCGCGTCGTCCAGCAGCCTTTGCAGGCGCTCCAGGTCGTTGCTGGCCACCATCAGGTGGTCCTGCAGGTCGGCCGCCACCATCAGGGGCAGGCCGGGGTGGGATTCCGGTACGGGGCTTTCTGGATTCGGCATCGGTGCTCCGCGACTACTTGGTCGTCCTTTTAGGCGGCCTGGAGGATTCTTCGACAGCCTGTAACCGGCCGTTGAGCCGATCACGGCCCTAAACCGGCCTCTATTCCGCCTCAAGCCAGGTCACTCCCAGGCTGCGGGCCGTCCATCGACAGCCGGGCGGCTGCGCGATACTCGGCCCATGAGTGGCGATATCGGCAGCCACGCGCCAAGCCGTAGGCTGCGGGTGCTGCACATCGAAGATTCGGAACTCGATCACGAGTTGGCGATGGCCCACTTGCGCCGTGGCGGGGCGGATATCCAGGCCCACCGGGTCGATACCGAGCCGGCGTTCCGCGCCGCGCTGGGCGCGCACTGGGACGTGATCATTTCCGACTACAACGTGCCCGGCTTCTCGGGCCTGCACGCCCTGGACATCCTGCGCGAGAGCGGCCTGCGCGTGCCCTTCATCCTGGTGTCGGGCGAGATCGGCGAGGACGTGGCGGTGGCCGCCATGCGCAACGGGGCCGCCGACTACCTGCTCAAGAGCAACCTGTCCCGCCTGGCGCCGGCCACCGAGCACGCGATAGACGCCTACCAGACCCTGCGGGCGCGGGAAAAGTCGGATCGCGCCCTCGCGGCGTCGCGCCAGCGGCTGTCGGAGCTGGCCCAGCACCTGCAGACCAGCGTCGAGATGGAGCGCGCGGCCATCGCGCGCGAGATCCACGACGACGTCGGCGGCTCGCTGTCGGCCCTGAAGTTCGACCTGGCCTGGATGGCCCGCCACGCGACCACGCCCGAGCTCAAGGCCCGGCTCGACAGCGCGATGGAGACGGTGACCCACGCGCTGGAGGCGAGCCAGCGCATCATGCACAACCTGCGCCCGGCCATCCTCGAGCAAGGCCTGGTCGCCGCGCTGCAGTGGCTGGCCAACCGGTTCGAGCGCCGCACCGGCGTGGTCTGCAGCTTCCGCACCAGCCACGACAACCCGCAGCTGCCGCCGGGCGTGCCGCTGGTGGCCTACCGCGCCGCGCAGGAGGCGCTGACCAACATCAGCAAGCACGCCCAGGCGAGCCGGGTCGGCATCGACCTGTCGCTGGCGCAGGGCGTGCTGTCGCTGGAAGTGAGCGACAACGGCCGCGGGCTGTCGCAGGAAGATCTCGCCAAGGCGCGCAGCTTCGGCATCCGCGGCCTGCATGAAAGGGCGTCGACCGTCGGCGGCTGGGTCGACCTGTCCAGCAGTGCCGCCGGCACGACGCTGATCCTGTCCATCCCGCTGGACGAGAAAGCCGCCCGCCCGCCTTTCGGCGAAGATCCGGCAAACGACGGCGAGCATGATCCGTCGGCCTGGGGAGAACTCTGATGTCCACACGCGTCATCGTCTGCGACGACCACGCCCTGATCCGCCGCGGCATCCGGGACACCCTTTCCGACGCCCCCGATATAGAGGTCGTCGGCGAGGCGGGCGACTACGGCGAGCTGCGCACCCTGCTGCGCAAGGACAGCTGCGACGTCCTGGTGCTGGACATCAACATGCCTGGCCGCAGCGGCCTGGACGTGCTGCACGTGCTCAAGGACGAGGGCTCGCCGGTCAAGGTGCTGGTGGTCAGCATGTACCCGGAGGACCAGTACGCCATCCGGGCCCTCAAGGCCGGCGCCTTCGGCTACGTGAACAAGGGCGGCGACCCGCACGTGCTGGTGCAGGCGGTGCGCACGGTCGCCCAGGGGCGCAAGTACGTCACCCCCGAGATCGCCCAGATGCTCGTCGAGAGCCTGACCACGCCCGAGACCGCCAACGCCCACGAGAAGCTGTCGGACCGCGAGCTGCAGACGCTGGTGATGATCGCCTCCGGCAAGCGCCTGGCGGACATCGCCAACGAGCTGACGCTGTCGCCCAAGACGGTGAGCGTCTACCGCGCCCGGGTGCTCGAGAAGCTCGGCCTGACCAACAACTCCGAGCTGACCGTCTACGCCATCCGCAACGGGCTGGTGGGCGAGTAGCCGTCCGGCGCCCGTGCGCCGGCGTTCTCGCCGCTGCCGCCCTGTCAGCGTGAACGTATCCCCCACGTCGGGCGAGGGATCGCCCCGCGCCCCCAGGGAAGCACTGGACTTCCCCGGTGAATCGGCGTAGATATGCTTGGGCTGCCGCGACACGGTCTTCGCGAGCACCAGGGAGGAACCAATCTATGTACGGGCTGATCAGTCAGGCCCTCGAGGACTACGTTCGCCGAGGCTTTGGCGAGCGGGCCTGGAACGAGGTCCGAGGACGCGCGGGGTTCGGCGAAGAAGACCTGTTCGTCTCGATGGAGAGTTACCCGGACGAGCTCACGTTTCGCCTGGTCCAGGCGGCGACGGAGGTCCTGCACCAGAGCGCGGCGCAAGTGCTCGAGGCCTTCGGTGAGCATTGGGTGCTCTACACCGCGCAAGAAGGCTACGGCGAGATGCTGTCGATGTTCGGCACGAGCCTGCAGGAATTCCTCGTCAACCTGGACAACCTGCACAGCCACGTGGCGTTGACCTTCCCGGACCTGCGGCCGCCGTCGTTCGAGGTGGAACGGATCCCTGGCGCGGCCCAAAGCCTGTTGTTGCACTACCGCAGCGAGCGCACCGGCCTGGCCCCCATGGTCGTCGGGCTGCTTCGGGGGCTGGGCAAGCGTTTCTCACAGGAGATTCGGGTGCAGCGCCTGGAGCGCGGCGCCGCCGACGACCACGATGTGTTCCGCATCGACATCATCGAGACGACCGGAGCACCCCGAGGATGACGCACGAGCCGTCCCTGAACCTTTCACCGCAGCAGTTCGCCGCTGCCTTCCCCTTCCATGTCGTGCTCGACGGCCAGTTGCGTGTCCTGCAATTGGGATCCGCGCTGCGCCGACTGTGCCCCGGCATGGTCGAGGGAGAGTTCTTCGCAGACCACTTTCGTGTCCAGCGCCCGGCCATGGCGCGGATGGACGTCGACGCGCTCCGCCACCACGCCGCATCGCTGTTCGTCCTGCAGCATCTGCATGCTCCGCTGCGGCTTCGCGGCGAGATGGTTCCGCAGCCGGAAGGCTCGCTGTTCTTCCTGGGATCGCCCTGGGTGACCGACATGGCCGAGGTCAGCCGCCTCGGGCTGGGCTTGAGCGACTTCGCCGTGCACGACCCGGTCAGCGACCTGCTGTTCCTGCTGCAGACCAAGAACAAGGCCCTGGCCGATGCGCAGGAGTTGTCCAGGCGACTCAGGCAGCAACAGGACAGCCTGCGCGAGGCCACCCGCGCCGCCGAGGCGGCGGAACAGGCCAGTCGCATGAAGAGCGAGTTCCTGGCGGTGATGAGCCATGAGATCCGCACGCCGCTCAACGGCGTGCTGGGCATGCTGAACTACCTGCTCGCGGGCCGGCTCTCGCACCAGCAGCGCGACTGCGCCAGCACCGCCTTGAAGAGCGGCAAGACGCTGCTGGGCATCATCAACGGCATCCTCGACTTCTCCAAGGTCGAGGCGGGCAAGCTGGAGCTGGAACACGTCGACTTCAGCCTGCGCAGGGTGGTGGGCGATGCGGTCGAGATGGTGGCCTTCCAGGCGAGCGACAAAGGCCTGGCGATCGACTTCGACATGGCCGCCGAAGCGCCGGACGTGCTGCGAGGCGACCCGACTCGCATCCGGCAGGTGCTGGTCAACTACCTGGCCAACGCGGTCAAGTTCACCAGTGCCGGCAAGGTGAGCATCCGCATCTCGACGCTCGACGAGACCGACTCCGAGGTGACGATGAGGCTCGAGGTGCACGACACCGGCATCGGTATTCCCTTGCACAAGCAGCGCACCTTGTTCGAGCCTTTCTCCCAAGCCGACGCCTCGACGACGCGGAGGTACGGCGGGACGGGTCTCGGCCTGGCCATCTGCAAGAAGCTGGCCGGCCTGATGGGCGGCGAGGTGGGCGTGCGCAGCGAGCCGGGGCAGGGCAGTGTCTTCTGGCTCGCGGTGCGGCTGGACAAGGGAAGGCTCAGCCCCCTGCCGCGGCCGGCGAGCGACCGGACATTGCAGCGCTTCGAAGGCCGCGTGCTGCTGTGCGACGACGAACCGGTCAATCAATTGGTCGCGCAGCTGCATCTCGAAGCCCTCGGCGCGTCCGTCGACGTCGTCGACCACGGCGAGGCCGCCATCGAGTCGGTGCGAAGAACCCGCTATGACCTCGTGCTGCTCGACATGCAGATGCCGGACATGGATGGCATCCAGGCCTGCCAGCTGATCCGTTCAGAGCGCGGCGTGCATGCCTCGCCCCCCATCGTCATCTGGACGGCCAGCATGCTGGCCATGGATCCGACGCATTTCAAGGCAGCGGGGGCCGACGACGTGCTCGCCAAGCCTTTCGAGCCGGAGGAGCTGAAACAGCTGCTTTCGAAGTTCCTGGCAAAGGCGTGCTGAGCACGCCGAAAGGCGGGGCACACCAATCAGTGCAGGGAGCACCGCGATGACACCAGTCTCTGACGCCCACGCGCTCTACCAGCGCACGGCGGACCACTGGGCCCGGCAGGCGCCGAGTTCGTTGTCCGACTACACGGCCCGGCCGCGCGTGCTGGCCCTTTGCGAGCCGGTGCAGGGCCGGCGCGTGCTCGACCTCGGCTGCGGCGAAGGCTACTGCAGCCGCATCCTGCAGCAGCGCGGCGCGCAGGTGCTCGGCATCGACGTGTCCGAACGAATGATCGGCCTGGCCCGGCAGGCCGAGGAGCGCGAGCCCCTGGGCATCCGCTACGAGGTGGCCGACGCGGCCTCGGCCGACCTGGGCGAGGAACGCTTCGACCTCGTGCTGGCGGTCTTCCTCTTCAACTACCTGGGCGTCGAGCCGATGCGGCAGACGATGGTCAAGGTCCACCGCACGCTGAGGCCCGGCGGCCACTTCGTCTTCGCCGTCCCTCATCCGGCGTTCCCGTTCATGCGCGAGGCGGCGCCACCGTTCGGCTTCGAAGTGGGCGAGTCGGGCTACTTCAGCGCCCGCGACGCCCAGTTCGCCGGGCGCATCTGGAAGCGCGACGGCAGCGCGCTGGACGTGCGGCTCGTGCACAAGACGCTGGCCGACTATTTCGATGCCCTGCGCCTGGCGGGCTTCAGCACCATGCCGACGGTGAGCGAGCTGGGCGTCACGAGCGAAATGCTCGAGCTGGACGAGGCCTTCTTCGGCCCTCTTTCCGACGTTCCCCTGCACCTGGCCGTCAAGGTCGCGCGCTCCTGACACGCGAGGTGACCCATGACCATCGTTCGCAACACCCCCTGCCTGCTGGCTCCGGCATCCCGTTTCAGGCAACTGGCCCAGGCGCATGCCTTGTGGAGCCACCCCTTCGTCGAGCGCTGCCGCGCGGGGCGCCTGACGGTGCAGCAGGTGCGCGTGCTCGGCTGCCAGATGTACCAGTTCAGCCGCGAGTTCACGCGCTTCCTGGCCAAGGCCCTGGCGGTGTGCCCGCACGAGTCGGCGCGCATGGTGATCGCCGAGAACCTGTGGGAGGAGCTGGGCGAAGGCGACCCGGAGCGCGCGCATGCGGCCCTGTTCCGCCGCTTCACCCGGGCGCTCGGCATCTCCGACATCCAGCTGGCCGACATCGCGCCGGAGCCCGAGACGAAGGCCCTGATCGACACCTACCTCGGCCTGAGCGATCGCCACGGCATGCTCGGCATCCTCGGCGCGCTCTGCTATGCCTCCGAAGGCATCGTGGGCGCGCTGTATTCGCAGATCGAGGCGGGGCTGCTCCAGGCCGTCGCGTTCGAAAGACAGGACCTCGTCTTCTTCGAAGAGCACATCCACGTCGACGGCGGGCACGCCGACAAGCTCGAGTCGGTGCTGCTGCCTTGCCTGGGCCGCGGCCACGACATCGAAACCGTCGAAACCGCGATCCGCGAGGCCCTCGACGCCCGCTGCCGCTTCTTCGACGGCGTGCTGCGGGCCGCGCAGCGTGAAGGCGAGCCGGCCCTGGCGCCGATGGCCGGTTGAGCGGCCCATGCTCGCGCCCCCTGCCTGGCTGAAAGGCCTCTTCGCCGTCCTGCCGACGCCGATGGTGGCCGGGGGCGGCCTGGACCTCGACAGCCTGGACCGCGTGGTCGACTACTACCTCGAAGGCGGGGCGGCCGGCCTGGTGCCGGTCAGCGTGGCCGGCGAGGGCGACCTGCTGGACGAGACCGAGCGCCGGCACGTGATGGAGCGGGTCGTGCTGCGGGCGCGTGCCCGGGTGCCGGTGATCGCGGGGATCCTGGCGGATGGCACCGAAGCGGCCCTGGCGCAGGTGGATGAAGCGGCGCAATGCGGCGTCGACGGCCTGCTCGTCAAGCCCTCGGGCGACGGACCGCCAGCCATCGTCGAGCACTTCAGGGCGATCGGGCGGTCGGCCGGGCTGCCGATCGTGCTGCTGGACTACCCTCCCGCCACGCCGCCCCTGCCGGTGGAACTGATCGCCCTGCTGGCCGAGTGCGTTCCAGAGGTCGCCGGCATCAAGCTCGAGGACCAGCCGACCGACGCCAAGATGGCCCGACTGCGCGCCGTCGTCGGTCAGCGCGTGAGGATCTTCGGCGGCTTGAGCGGAGCGCATGCCCTGCGGGAGCTGGAGCACGGCGCGGACGGGTTCTTCACCGGCTGCCCGCAGCCCGAGCTGCTCGTGCAGACGATGGCCCGTTTCCGGGACGGGGATATAGCCGGCGCGTTGGCTGCCTTCGAGTCATTGCGTGAGGTCATTGCACGCGAGCGCCAGCGCCCCGCGGCCATGATTGCCCAGCGCAAGGCGATCCTGCGTGAACTGGGCGTGCTGCGCGACGACGCGACACGGTCTCGGCTCAGCGCCTGAAAGGCGCGCGGTAAAGCCAGACCGGCTTGGCGCCGGGCGCGCCCAGGCGAACTGCCGGCCGCCAGCCGGCAGCCTCGAACTCCAGGCTGGCCAGCCAGGCGCCGGGGCGCAGTTCGCGCCCGGCTTTCTCCATCGCCCGAGCCATGCTCTCGGGCCGCTGGAAAAGATAGACCAGGTCGTAGCCGGACCAGTCGGCGGCCCAGATGTCGCCCCTTCGGACCTGTGCCTTGAGGGCCCCCAGCCGGCACCTCCAGGCGCAGGCCAGCGCCAGCGGCCAGCTCCATTCGAGTCCCTCCAGCCGGGCTTGCGGGTACTCGGCGCGCAGGGCGCGCAGCCCGGCGCCGAGGCCGCAACCCGCGTCCAGCACACGGGCGCCGGCCGGCAGCGGCGCCGCGGCGGCCAGGCCGGCCAGGGCACCGGCCGGGGTGGGGAAGACCGGCGCATCGCGCCAGGCCTGGATCGGATACACCGCCAGCAGCAGGATCAGCGGCAGCAGCCAGGCCCAGGCCGGCAGGGCGCCCGCGGCGCTGCCGGCGGCCACCACCGACAGCGGAAAGCCCGCCACCAGGATCATCCTGCGCCAGGCTGGTGCGCCCAGGCGCCAGGCGACGAGCGCCACCAGCCCCATGGCGGCGACGAAGCCGGCCAGCGGCGCGATGCCCGCGCGCGGGGCGAGCAGGAACAGCGCCCAGGCCGCCGCCCAGGTGATCAGGGCGGGCAGGGGCCAGGGGAGCTTCATGGGCGCCGATGCTAGCCGCAGCCCCCGAGGTGCGGCCGCGCAACAGGGCGGGTTGCATGCGATGGATGGGCGGCACGCCCCTGACTAGGATCCTCGCTCTGGAGGCCTAACCCGTGCTGTGCATGCCGCTTGCTTGGGATCGCCTCCAACCACCGAGGAGAGTCCATGCGTCACCACCGACCCGCCCTTCGTCCTCTGGCTGCGGCGCTGGCCCTGATCGGGCTCGCACAGGCGGCCCACGCCCAGGCCCCCGCCGGCACCGAGACAGGCGCCGAGCCCGGCAAGCTGCAGACCATCACGGTGACTGCCGAGCGCCGCAGCGAGAACATCCTCGACGTGCCCAGCTCCATCAGCACGATCAGCCCCGAGATGCTGGACGTGCTGGCCACGAGCGGGCAGGACATCCGCGTGCTCTCCGGGCGCGTGCCCAGCCTGAACATCGAGTCGTCCTACGGTCGCGCCTTCCCCCGCTTCTACATCCGCGGCTACGGCAACACCGATTTCCGCCTCAACGCCTCGCAGCCCGTCTCGCTGGTCTATGACGACGTGGTGCAGGAGAACCCCATCCTCAAGGGCTTCCCGGTGTTCGACCTGGACCGGGTCGAGGTGCTGCGCGGCCCGCAGGGCACGCTCTTCGGGCGCAACACCCCGGGCGGCGTGGTCAAGTTCGATTCGGCCCGCCCGAGCCGCAAGTTCGAGGGCTACGGCAGCCTCACCCTGGGCACCTTCTCGACCGTCAATGCCGAAGGCGCCATCAATGTGCCGACCTCGGAGGGCTCGGCGCTGCGCGTCTCGCTGCTCAGCCAGAACCGCGACGACTGGGTCGAGAACACCAACGACGCCGGGCCGACGCAGAAGATGGAGGGCTACAGCGACAACGCCGTGCGCCTGCAGTGGATGGTCCAGCCCAGCCGCGATTTCAGCGCGCTGTTCAACCTGCACGGCCGCGACTTCGACGGCTCGGCGCGGGTCTTCCGCGCCAACATCATCAAGCCCGGCACCAACGACCTGGTCGACGACTTCGACATCAAGAAGGTCTCGACCGACGGCATCAACCGCTCTGAGCTGCAGAACTACGGCGCCAGCGCCCGGCTGCGCTGGGACATGGGCCAGGGCCTGACCCTGCACTCGATCACCGGCTGGGAACAGGTGCATGCCCTCAGCCGGGGCGACATCGACGGCGGCTATGGCGCGGTGTTCGCGCCGCCCTCGGGGCCGGGCACGATCCCGTTCTCGTCCGAGACGGCCGACGGCATGCCCGAGCACCGGCAGCTGAGCCAGGAGTTCCGCATCGAGTCGGCCAGCTCAGGCCCGCTGGCCTGGCAGGCCGGCCTGTACCTCTTCAGCGAGGACTACAAGATCGAGAGCTTCAGCTACGACTCGCTGACGACCGGCAACCCGGAGAACGGCTACGAGCGCGTGCGGCAGAAGAACACGGCCTACGCGGTCTTCGGCAACCTCAACTACGCGGTGACGCCGCAGTTCAAGCTGCGCGGCGGCCTGCGCTACACCCGCGACAAGAAGGACTTCGCGGTCGAGGACTACTACAGCAACGTCTTCGGCACGGTGCCGACCTTCGCCGAACTGCAGGCCGCCGGCCCGACCACCGCCGCGCCGTCGGACAGCAAGCTGAACTGGGACCTCTCCGGCACCTACGCGGTGGCCAAGGACGTGAACCTCTTCGCCCGCGCCGCCACCGGCTACCGCGGCTCCAGCGTGCAGGGCGCCGGCGCCTTCAACAACCAGTCCATCGCCGGGCCGGAGAACAACACCTCCTTCGAGGCCGGCGTGAAGGCCGAACTCTTCGACCGCCGCGCGCGGCTGTCCTTCGGCGTCTTCAGCTACACGGTCAAGGACCTGCAGCTCACGGCGGTCGGCGGGGCCTCGAACTCCAACGTCCTGCTCAATGCCGACAAGGCCACCGGCCGCGGCTTCGAGCTGGACCTGCAGGCCTACCTGACCGAGCAACTGCTGGCCACGCTGGGGGTGGGCTACAACGACACCCGCATCAAGGACAAGGCCCTGGCCGTGTCGGTGTGCGGCAACGGCATGAATCCGCCGGCCAACAACTGCACCGTGACCGACCCGCTGAACGCCGATGGCAAGGCCCTGATCGACGGCAACCCGCTGCCTCAGGCGCCCAAGACCACCGTGAACTTCACGCTGAAGTACATGCAGCCGGTGGGCAGCGGCGACTTCTACGTGCTGACCGACTGGACGTACCGCAGCAAGGTCAACTTTTTCCTCTACGAGTCGAAGGAGTTCACCGGCAAGTCGCTCACCGAGGGCGGCCTGCGCGCCGGCTACATCTGGGGCGACGGCAAGTACGAGCTGGCCGCCTTCGGCCGCAACATCACCAACCAGGTCCGGGTCGTCGGCGGCATCGACTTCAACAACCTGACCGGCTTCGTCAACGAGCCGCGCACCTGGGGGGTGAACTTCCGGGCGATGTTCTAGTGCGCGGCGGCTTCGTTGCCCAGGCGCGCGAGCGCCTGGGCCCGCACCGCGCCGGGCAGGAAGGAATGCTTCGCGGCTTCTCGCGCCATGGCCAGCAGGTCGGCATGGCCGAGGCCCTGCTGCTCGACCAGCACGGCGGCTTCGCCGGTCATCGTGGTGCACGACATCAGCGGGTTGTCGGTGTGGTACGACAGGCTGATGCCGGCGCGCCAGAGGGCACCGATCGGGTGCTCGGCGAGCGAGGGCACGGCGCCGGTGTGCACGTTGCTCGTCGGGCACATCTCGAAGTGCAGGCCGCGCTCGCGCACTTCGGCCAGTCGCTCGCGCCCCTCGGCCGTGGGCAGCCAGTCCGCCATGCGCACGCCGTGGCCGATGCGGGTGGCGCCGAGCGTGGCCGCTTCGAGCACGCGTTCGGCCACGTCCGCCTCGCCCGCGTGCAGGGTGATCGGCAGGCCGGCTTCACGGGCGATCGCGAGTGCGCCCGCGTGGTCAGCCGGAGGATGTCCGAACTCGGCGCCCGCGAGGTCGAAGCCGACGACGCCCTGGCTCCGGTAGCGCAGGGCCAGGCGCACCACGCGCTCGCTGCGCAGCGGCGGTTCGTGGCGCATGGCGCAGAGGATGAGGCCCGAGGGCAGCTCGCTGCGGGCGAGGCCGGCGAGCAGGGCCTCGATGGCCGCCTCGGCCGCGACCCCATCGCTTTCCAGCAGCAACGGCGCCATGCGGAACTCGGCGAGAAGGCAGCCTTGCCTGCGGGCCTCTTCGGCCGCCTCGAAGGCCACTTCCGTCATGGCCTCGGGCTCGGCCATCGCGGCCACCGTCAAGCCGAATCCCTTGAGGTACTCGACGAGGCTGCCCGCGTGCGCCCGATCGGCGAAACAACGAGCCAGCCCTTCTTCATCCGGGGCCGGCGCCGGGATGCCGCGCGCATGCAGCAGGCGCAGCAGCGTCCGGTGGCTCAGGCCGCCATCCAGGTGCTCGTGCAGCAAGACCTTCGGCAGGCGGCGCAGCGACTCGACTTCGCGGCCAGGCAACGAATGGCCGCTCCCGTTCTCATGCTCGTTCATGCGCCATCCTAAGCCTGACAATCGGCATCTCCTGCTGCCCTCGCCCTGCGGAATTTTCATGATTTCACGTTGTTCGATCGTCGCCGCGGCCCTGTCCGCGCTCTGTGCCTCGGCCTGGGCCGACCCGGCCATCGTCTACGACATGGGCGGCAAGTTCGACAAGTCCTTCAACGAGGCGGCCTACCGCGGCGCCGAGCGCTGGAAGAAGGACACCGGCAAGGGCTACCTCGACTTCGAGATCGCCAACGAGGCCCAGCGCGAACAGGCGATGCGCCGCATGGCCGAGCGCGGCGCGAACCCGGTGATGGGCATCGGCTTCTCCCAGGCCTCGAGCATCGAGAAGGTGGCCAAGGCCTTCCCCAAGACGCAGTTCGTGCTGGTGGACTCGGTGGTCAAGCTGCCCAACGTCGAGTCCATCGTCTTCAAGGAGCACGAGGGCAGCTTCCTCGCCGGAATCATGGCCGCCATGGCCAGCAAGAGCGGCAAGATCGGCTTCGTCGGCGGCATGGACATCCCGCTGATCCGCAAGTTCCAGTGCGGCTACGAGCAAGGGGCGCGCTACGCCAATCCCAAGATAGAGATCAGCAACGCGATGACGGGCACCACGCCTGCGGCCTGGAGCGACCCCTCCCGTGCCGGCGAGCTCGCCAAGGCGCAGATCGCCAAGGGGGCGGACGTGATCTTCGCCGCGGCCGGCGGCTCCAGCGTCGGCGTTTTCCAGGCCGCCAAGGATGCCGGCAAGCTGGCGATCGGGGTGGACAGCAACCAGAACCACCTGCACCCCGGCACCATGCTGACGTCGATGGTCAAGAAGGTCGACGTGGCCGTCTACAACGCGGCCAACAAGGCCACCCCGGGCCTGACGGTGCTGGGCCTGAAGGAGGCAGGGGTGGACGTCGCGCTCGATGAGCACAACGCCAAGCTCGTCACGCCCGCGATGAAGGCCAAGGTGGATGCCGCCCGCGCGGACATCATCGCCGGCCGGATCAAGGTCACCGACTACATGGCCGCCAACGCCTGCACGCCTTGAGCGAAGACCCTGCCGTGGCGATGAGCCACATCTGCAAGCGCTTCGGCGAGCTGCAGGCGAACGACGAGGTGAGCCTGCGCGTGGCGCGCGGCACGGTGCACGGCATCGTCGGCGAGAACGGCGCCGGCAAGAGCACGCTGATGTCCATCCTGTACGGCTTCTACCAGGCCGACAGCGGCGAGATCGCGATCGACGGCCAGCCGGTGCGCATCCGGCATTCGAAGGACGCGATCGCGCTGGGCATCGGCATGGTCCACCAGCACTTCATGCTGGTCGAGACCTTCACCGCGCTGGACAACGTGCTGCTCGGTGCCGAGCCCGGTTGGCGGCTCAAGCCCGCGCGCGACAAGGTGCGCGGCGAGCTGCAGGCGCTGATGCGCGAGACCGGCCTGGCGGTGCGCCTGGATTCAGTGGTCGAGGAGCTGCCGGTGGGCGAACGGCAGCGACTGGAGATCCTCAAGGCGCTCTACCGCGGCGCGCGCATCCTGATCCTGGACGAGCCGACGGCGGTGCTGACGCCGGCCGAGACCGAGTCGCTGTTCGCCACGCTGGCCGCGCTGCGACAGCGCGGCACGACCCTCCTGCTCATCACGCACAAGCTGAAGGAAGTGGCCGCCCTGTGCGACCGCGTCACCGTGATGCGCGGCGGCCGCGTGGTGCTGGACAAGGCGATGGCCGAGACCTCGCTCGACGGCCTGGCGGAGGCGATGGTCGGCCGGCGCGTGCAACTGGGTCGGGGGGAGGGGCCCTCCCCGGTCGCGCCGGAAGAGGCCGACGCGCCGCTGCTGGCCGGGCGCGACCTGCGCTGCCGCGACGAGCACGGCACGGAGCGCCTGGGCGGCGTTTCGCTGGTGCTCAGGCCGGGCGAGATCGTCGGCATCGCCGGCGTGTCGGGCAACGGCCAGAGCGAGCTGCTGGACGTGCTGGCGGGCCTCACGACGCCCGTGGCCGGCCGGCTGGAGCTCGGCGGCCAGCGCTTCGAGCCGGGCCGCTGGCTGGACCCGCGGCGCGCCCGCTGGCTGGGCCTGGCCCACGTGCCGGAAGACCGCCACCGCCGGGGGCTGGTGCTGGGCCTGCCGGCCTGGGAATCCGCGGTGCTGGGCTACCACCGGCTGGCGCGTTATGCCCGCGGTGGCCTGCTGCGTCGGCGGAGGATGCGATCGGACACTGAACGCATGATGGCCGACTACGACGTGCGGCCGCGAGCGCCCGACCTGAAGAGTGCCAAGTTCTCGGGCGGCAACCAGCAGAAGCTCGTGCTCGCGCGCGAGGCCCTGCACCGCCCCACGGTGCTGCTGGTGGGCCAGCCCACCCGCGGCGTGGACATAGGCGCCATCGAGTTCATCCACGGCCGGCTGCGGGCCATGCGCGATGCCGGTGGCGCGGTGCTCATCGTGTCGTCCGAGCTCGACGAGATCCTGGCCCTGGCCGACCGGGTGATCGTGATGTCCGGCGGCCGCATTGCCGGCGAGCTGCCGATCGCGGCCTGCAATGAGGCGACGCTCGGCAGGCTGATGGCAGGGGTGCGCGATTGAGCTCGGGTCAGACGCTGCCACGCTGGGTGGACCTGGGCCTGCTGCCGGTGTTCAACCTGGCCCTGGCCTTCCTGGTGAGCGGCGCGGTCGTCGCCGTGGCCGGGCAGGACCCGGCGCAGGCGCTGAAGCTGCTGCTGCGCGGCGCCTTCGGCAGCTGGCTCGGCTTCAGCTACACGCTCTACTACGCCACCACATTCGTCTTCACCGGGCTCGCGGTGGCGGTGGCCTACCACGCGGGCCTGTTCAACATCGGCGGCGAAGGCCAGGCGATGCTGGGCGGCATGGGCACCGCGCTGGTCGCGTTGTGGCTCGGCGACAGCCAGCCGGCCTGGCTGGTGCTGCCGGCGATGGTGCTCGCCGCCATGGCTTTCGGGATGGCCTGGGGCGCGATCCCGGGCGTGCTGCAAGCCTGGCGCGGCAGCCACGTCGTCATCACCACCATCATGTTCAACTTCCTCGCATCGGCCTTGCTGTCGTGGCTGCTGGTCGAGGTGCTGAAGGAGCCTGGCAACATGACCGTCGAGAGCCGTTCCTTCGGCCCGTCGGCGCAGGTGCCGCCGGTGCACGCGGTGCTGGGCGCGCTGGGCATCGAGTGGCCGAGTTCGCCGCTGAACCTGTCGGTGCTGCTGGCGGTCGCGGCGGTGGTCGTGGTGTGGCTGTGGCTGTGGCGGGGCCGTTCGGGCTATGCGATCCGGGTGGTCGGATTCGCGCCCGCCGCGGCCCGGTACGCCGGCATCCGGCCGGGGCGGCAGGTGGTGTTGGCGATGGCGGTGTCCGGCGCGCTCGCGGGCCTCGTAGGCATCAATGAAGTGGCCGGCGTGCACGGCCGGCTGCTGCTGGACTACGTGGTGGGCGCGGGCTTCGCCGGCATCGCGGTCTCGCTCATAGGCCGCAACCATCCGGTCGGCGTGGTGCTCGCGGCCATCCTGTTCGGCGCGCTGTACCAGGGCGGGGCCGAGCTGTCCTTCGAGATGCCCACCATCAGCCGCGACATGGTGTTCACGCTGCAGGGCCTGATCGTGCTTTTCTGCGGTGCGCTGGGCCAGGCGGCGGCGCCGTTGTTCGCACGGCTGCTGGCGCGGCGGGAGCGAGCGCATGGATGAGATCGGCTTCGCGACGCTCGTCGCTACCACCCTGCGCGTGGCCACGCCGCTCATCCTTTGCGCGCTGGCGGCCACGCTGTCCGAACGGGCCGGCGTGATCGACCTGGGCCTGGAAGGGAAGATGCTCGCGACCGCCTTCGCGGCGGGTGCGGCGGCCTCGGCGAGCGGCTCGCTGCCGGTGGCCTTCGCCGCGGCGCTGGCCGTGGGCGTGGCGCTGTCGATGGTGCATGGCCTGGCCTGCGTCACCTTCCGCGGCGACCAGGTCGTGGCCGGCATGGCGATCACCATGACCTGCGCCGGGCTGACGGTGGCCCTCGGCGTGGCGTGGTTCCACCTCGGCGGCCAGACGCCGGCGCTGCCGGACGAGTTGCGCCTGTCGCGCTGGTTCGGCGGGCCCGGCGGCGAGACGCCGATGCTGGGGTTGCTGGGCCACAACGGGCTGGTCTATGCGGCGCTGGTCCTCGTGCCGGTGGTGGCCTGGCTGCTGGATCACACCCGCTTCGGCCTGCGCCTGCAGGCCACCGGCGAGAACCCGGCGATGGTGGACGCGGCCGGCGTCTCGGTGGCCGGGCTGCGCTATTCGGCTCTGGCCCTCAACGGCATGCTGTGCGCGTTGGCCGGGGCCTATCTCGTGCTGGCGCAGAGCCCGCAGTTCGTGCCGAACATGACGGCAGGTCGGGGCTACATGGCGATGGCGGCGATGATCTTCGGCCACTGGCGGCCGCTGGGGGCTTTCGGTGCCTGCCTGCTGTTCGGCTTTCTCGATGCCCTGGCGATCCGCTTGCAGGGCACGCCCCTGCCGGGCCTGGGGGCGGTGCCGGTGCAGGCCATCCAGGCGCTGCCTTATGCCTTGACGGTGATCCTTCTGGCGGGTTTCATTGGCCGTGCCCGGGCCCCCCGGGCGTTGGGCCAGCCCTACGTGAAGGAGCGTTGAAGCATGACCGCGACGCAGGACAGATGGAGCGCGCTGCTCGAAGCCGCGCGCCAGGCCAGGGAAAAAGCCTACGCACCGTACTCGCGGTATCTCGTCGGCGCCGCGCTGCTCGACGACCAGGGCCGCATCCACGCCGGCTGCAATGTCGAGAACGCCGCCTATCCCGAGGGGGTGTGCGCCGAGGCCGGTGCCATCTCGCACATGGTGTTGAACGGCGGCCGTCGCATCGTGGCCGCGGTGGTGGTGGGCGAGGGCGCCGAGGCCATCACGCCTTGCGGGGGCTGCCGGCAGAAGCTGCGCGAGTTCGGCGCTGACTCGCTGGTGGTCCGCTCGGCGGATGCGCAGGGCCAGTGGCGCGGCGAGCACACCCTGGGGCAGTTGCTGCCATCGAGCTTCGGCCCGGCGCACCTGGCCGGGAAGAAGGAGGATGAGGACGATGAAGCCTGAAGAACTCGAGGGTGCGGTCGAAGCCTCGCTGCGGCGCCTGCGCCAGGCGGCGGGCGAGGCGCTGCCCGAGGTGGCGGTGCTGCTCGGCTCAGGCTGGGGCGGCCTGGCCTCGCGGGTGGACGGCGCGGTGCCGGTCGACTATGCCGAGTTGCCGGCCTTTCCGGCGATAGGCGTCGGCGGCCACGCGGGCCGCGTGCTGATCGGCCGCATCGAGGGCACGCCGGTGCTGGTGCTGTCGGGCCGGCAGCACGCCTACGAGCATGGCGATGCCGGTGCGATGAAGGGTGCGGTGCGCACGCTCGCCGCCGCCGGGGTGCACACGCTGGTGCAGACCAACGCGGCCGGCAGCCTGCACACCTCGCTGCCGCCCGGCGCGCTGATGCTGGTGGCGGATCACCTGAACCTGGTGCAGCGCTCGCCCCTGGTCGGCGAAGCCGGCAACCGCCGCTTCGTCGACATGGCCGAGGCCTACGACCCGGGCCTGCGCCACCGGGCGCTGGCCGTGGCGCAGCGCCTGGGCCGGCCGCTGCGCGAGGGCATCTATGCCTGGCAACTGGGCCCGCAGTTCGAGACGCCCGCCGAGATCCGCATGCTGCAACGCCTCGGCGCCGATGCGGTGGGCATGAGCACCGTGCCCGAGACCATCCTGGCGCGCCACACCGGCCTGAAGGTGCTGGCCTTGTCGCTCATCACCAACCTCGGCTGCGGCCTGGCCGCCGAGGCCCTGAGCCACGAGCAGACGCTGGCCGTGGCGGCGCAGGCCGGCGAAGCGGCGGTGGAACTGCTGGCGGCCATCCTGGCCGCGCTGCGTGAATGAGCACAATCGGCCCCATGAAGGACGAACCGACTTTCGACCCCCGTGCCGTCGCCACGCAGGCACTGGCCAGCCTGGACCTGACGAGCCTGAACGAGGGCGACACCGAGGCCGACGTCGCAGCCCTTTGCGCGCGGGCCGAGAGCCGCTTCGGGCCCGTGGCCGCGGTGTGCGTCTGGCCACGCCTGGCCGCCTTCGCGCGAAGGCAGTTGCCCGCCGCCATCCGCGTCGCGGCCGTGGCCAACTTCCCCCAGGGCGACCCGAATCCGGAACGTGCGCAACGCGACGCCGGCCTCATCGCCGACGCCGGCGCACAGGAGGTGGACGTGGTGCTCCCGTGGCGCGCGATGCGGGAGGGCGACTCGTCCGCCTGCCGGCGCGTGCTGGCTGCCGCAAGGCGTGCCAGCGAAGGCCTGACGCTCAAGGTCATCCTCGAAACCGGCGAGCTGAAGTCG
Organism: Ideonella flava; assembly: GCF_051857595.1. Lineage (NCBI taxonomy): Bacteria > Pseudomonadati > Pseudomonadota > Betaproteobacteria > Burkholderiales > Sphaerotilaceae > Ideonella > Ideonella flava. The sequence goes on along the minus strand of NZ_JBPZHD010000012.1, from coordinate 167,905 downwards.
CCCGATCTCATCGCCGAAGCCAGCCGCATCGCCCTGGGCGAGGGCGCCGACTTCCTCAAGACCAGCACCGGCAAGACCGCCACCGGCGCCACGCCGGAGGCCGCACAGGTCATGCTGGCGGCGATCGCGGCGGATCGCGCCCACATTGCGGGCTTCAAGGCCTCCGGCGGCGTGCGCACCGTGGCCGATGCGGCGCGCTACCTCGCGCTCGTGCGTGAGACCTTGGGCGATGGCGCCTGCACGCCGCAGCGCTTTCGCATAGGCGCGAGCGGGCTGCTCGACGCCATCGAAGCCGTGCTGGGTGGCACGGCGCCTGCGACATCCTCTGCCACGGGTTACTGAACGTGATGACCTGGCGCCGGATCGTCAGCGCCGCGGCGCTGGCGCTCAGCGGGTTCGCAGCTTGCGCCGCCGCGCCCGCGCCCCCCACCGTCGACCTCAAGATCCTCGCGATCAACGATTTCCACGGGCACCTCAAGCCGCCGCCCGGCGGCTTCCGCACCGCGGATGCCTCGAGCCCGAGCCGGACCATCGCCCTGCCGGCGGGTGGTGCCGAGTACATGGCCACGGCGGTGAAGGCGCTGCGGTCGTCGTCGCCGAACGTGGTGATGGTCGCCGCCGGCGACCTGGTCGGCGCGAGCCCGCTGCTGTCGGCCCTGTTCCACGACGAGCCCACCATCCAGTCGATGGACCTGATGGGACTGGACCTCGCGGCGGTGGGCAACCACGAGTTCGACGAAGGTGCGGCCGAGCTGCTGCGGCTGCAGCGCGGCGGTTGCCATCCGAAGGACGGCTGCAAGGGCCCGGAGCCTTTCACCGGCGCGCGCTTCCAGTACCTGGCTGCGAGCACCATCGACACGGCCAGCGGCAAGACGCTGCTTCCGCCCTATGCCATCAAGCGCTTCGGCGGCGTGCCCGTGGGCTTCATCGGCCTGACGCTGAAGGCCACGCCGCGCATCGTCGCGCCGGCGGGCGTCGCGGGCCTCGCGTTCAAGGACGAGGCCGAGACGATCAACGCGCTGGTGCCCGAGCTCAAGCGCCAGGGTGTCGCGACCGTCGTGGTGCTGATCCACGAGGGGGGCGAGCCGACCGGTGGCCACGACGAATGCCCCGGCATCTCGGGCCCCATCGTCGATATCGTCCACAAGCTGGATCCCGCGGTGGGCGTCGTCGTCAGCGGCCACACCCACCAGGCCTACGTCTGTCGCATCGACGGGAGGCTGGTCACCAGTGCCCACCGATTCGGCACGCTGCTCACCGAGATCGACCTCCGGCTCGACGCCCGCAGCGGCGCGCTGCTGGCCTCGCAGGCCACCAACCACATCGTGCGGCACGACCGCTACGCCAGGGATGCGGCCCAGACGGGGCTCATCGCCCGCTACGAGAAGCTGTCGGCGCCCCTGGCCCAGCGCGTGGTGGGGCGGCTGTCGCAGGCCTACACCGCGGCGCCCGACGAAGCAGGCGAGTCGATGCTCGGCCGCCTGGTCGCCGATGCGCAGCTCGCCGCCACCGCGGCCGCCGACCGGGGCGGGGCTCGCATCGCCCTCACCAACCCCGGCGGCCTGCGCGCGCCGCTGCAGCCCGGGCCGGGCGGCGTGGTGCGCTACGAGGACGTCTTTGCCAGCCAGCCCTTCTCGAACGAGCTGGTGACCCTGACGCTGACCGGTGCCGAACTCAAGACCCTGCTGGAGCGCCAGTTCGGCGAGAACGTGCCCTCCGAGCCGCGCCTGCTGCAGGTCTCGCGCGGCTTCAGCTACGCCTGGGATGCTCGCCGTGCCCGCGGTGACCGGGTGGTGCCGGGCAGCCTGAAGCTGGAGGGCCGCCCCATCGCGCCCGGCGAATCGCTGCGCATCACCGTCAACAGCTACCTCGCCGGCGGTGGCGATGGCCATCGCGGCTTCACCGAGGGCCGCGACAGCCTGGTCGGCGAGAAGGACGTCGACGCACTGGCCCGCTACGTCAACGCCGGGCCCGCGCCGGTCGACGCGCCGCGTATCACCCGCGTCTCGCCATGAGTGTCGATCGCCCGCTGGCCCAGGAGCTGATCCGCAGCAAGCGTGACGGTCGTGCGCTCTCGCCGGCCGAGGTGAGGGCCTTCGCCACCGGCCTGGCCGACGGCAGCTGGAGCGATGCCCAGGCCGGCGCGATGGCCATGGCGGTCCTGCTGCGGGGCATGGACGAGGCCGAGATGGTGGCACTGACCCAGGCCTTCGCCGACAGCGGCCGGCGCCTGGACTGGTCTTGCGCGCACTTGCCCGGGCCGGTGCTGGACAAGCATTCCACCGGTGGCGTGGGCGACAAGGTGAGCCTCATGCTCGCGCCCATCGTCGCCGCGTGCGGTGGGGTGGTCCCGATGATCTCCGGCCGCGGCCTCGGCCACACCGGCGGCACGCTGGACAAGCTCGCCAGCTGGCCGGGCTACCGGCTCACGCCCGACCGCGCCACGCTGGAGCGCGTGCTGCGCGAGGTCGGCTGCGCCATCGTCGGCGCCAGCCAGGAGTTCGCGCCGGCCGACAAGCGGCTCTATGCGATCCGCGACGTGACGGCAACAGTGGAGTCGCTGCCGCTGATCGTCGCCAGCATCCTGTCGAAGAAGCTCGCCGCGGGCCTGCAAGGCCTGGTGCTCGACGTGAAGGTCGGCAACGGCGCGTTCTGCCGCGGATTCGGCGAGGCGCAGGCGCTGGCCGAAGCGCTTGTGCGCGTCTCGCGCGGCGCCGGCCTGCCCGCCCGGGCGCTGGTGACCGACATGAACCAGGTGCTGGGCCGCCACGCCGGCAATGCGCTCGAGGTGCGCGAGGCGATCGAGTTCCTGACCGCGCATTCGCGCGAGCCGCGGCTGCTGGCGGTCACGCTCGCTCTCGCTTCCGAGCTGCTGCACCTGGGTGGCATCGCGGACAGCGCCGTGGATGGAGAAAAACGCGCTCGGGAGGCGCTGGCCAGCGGCCGTGCGGCGGAGGCCTTCGAGCGCATGGTGGCCGGGCTGGGGGGGCCGTCGAACGTGCTGGCGGCGGGCACCCATGGCCTGCCGCAGGCGCCGGTGACGCGTTCCTTGTTGGCGCCCTTCGATGGCCACGTGGCCGCAGTCGACACGCGCGTCCTCGGCCTGGTGGTGCTCGAACTCGGGGGTGGACGCCGCCGCGCGGAAGACTCGATCGACCCGCGCGTGGGATTGGCCGACGTTCTTCCGCCGGGGCAACTCGTTCACCGCGGCCAGCCGCTGCTCACTGTGCATGCGGCCAGCGAAGTCGATGCTGAGGCCGCGCTGGCTCGACTGGGCGCGCTGGTGACCGTCGAGGCGCCTTCGGAATCCCAGCCCGTCGAGCCCGGGCCCGTCGTCTGCGCCGTGGTGGGGTGACCCCGGCCGAGCCTCGGGTGGACGCGGCGACGGTCTTCCTCTCGACCTAGACGAGCTCAGCCTCCCGAACGCACTTCTTGCCATCCTCGATCGAGCAGGCGTCGATGGTGAACTCCAACTTCGGGTCGTGCTCGGGCGATTTGGCAACGACTGTGTGCTTGCCGGGAGCCTGCGGTCCAGCGGATCGCAGGGATGTCGTCACATGGCCGCGGGCCACTCGAGACCGAAAGGCAGTTCGCGCGGCCCGAAGAGGAAGTGCAGAACCCGCCGGCGACCCGGCCCGGTCGATTTGGAAGAAGCGTGCAATGTCAGCGGCCGCATCGCGAGCACGCTGCCCCGGGTCGCGGGGCAGACCACCTCGCCGCTCGATGCGCGCTCCGCCAGGGCCGACGCGGGATCGAAGATGCCCTTGCGATGCGAGCCGGGGACGAATCGCAGCGGACCGTCGGCGTCGCCGCACGGGTCGACGTGCAGGCGAAGGGCGATCAGCTCTTCGAGGACGGCGCGCGGCGGCTGCACGAACAGCTCGCCTTGCTTCTCGGACCAGCCTTTCAGTTCCGGCGCTTCGACCCGTCTCGCCACCGGGATGCTCAGGTCCTGGTGGATGCCGACCAGCCAGTTGCGTGCCGCGCACTTCTCGAAGTAGGTGCACTGGACAGCGACGTGGCTCGCCGGCATCAGCGGCCGTATGGCGGGATGAGCCTGCAGCCGGCGCGCCAGGCGGGCGCACCAGGCCAGCGACAGCAGGCCACGCGAGCCGCCGACGGAGCCTTCAGGCAACGGCACGGGTTCGATGTTCGAACACTCGCTTGCATCGAGAACGTCCGGCAGGAGCGCGAAGCCGAGCTCGTCGAAGGCGGCCGCAATCACTGCGATCAGGCCCTAGCCGGCTTCCTTCACCAGCCGGGTGAAGGTCTGGATATAACCCGCCTCCGGCTCCTTGGCACAAGCCTCGGCGAGGCCCTTGGCGGCGGACTCGACACGCTTCATGTAGGCGACCGCCTTGTCCTGCGCCAGCCCCACGATCCCGTATGAAACATAGGAGCCGATGGTCATGTTCACCACCGGCATCTGCCGCGTCTCGAGCTCCGGGAAGGTGGTCTTGAAGTAGGCCAGGTCCACGTTGAACTCGCGGCAGGTCTTCTGGGGCAAGGTGGTGAGCGAGTCGCGCACGAACTCGATCGGCACCACGACCTGCCTCACCGGGTTCGCCGGATCCTTGCTCTTGAACGTCAGGCCCTTGGCGACGGCGATCGCGGCCTGGTCCAGTGCCGCTGAACGCGAGCTCGACTGCACGACGATCTCCTTCGGGCTGCCATCGGAAGCCAGCGTCAGCAGGAGCTCGGCCGTTCCCTGGACTCCCTTGGCGACCAGCTCGGGCGGGTAGCCCTCATCGGACGGTCGAAGCGAGACCTCGCGCACCTTGACCGGCATGACCGTGGCGGCCGGTGGCGTGGGGGCTGTGGGCTCCTCGGCCGCCACCAGGGCGGGAGCGAGGCAGAGGGCGGTGAGCAGGGCGGTGATGCGCATGGAGGAGGGCGATTGTCTCCTGGCCCGCAAACGAGAAAAGCGCCCGAGGGCGCCTTGTCGATGGTCCGGGAGTCGAGGCTCTTCGGCCTTCAGAACCCCAGACTCGCCAGCAGGTCGTCCACCTCGCCCTGGTTGGCCACCACGTCGGTGCGGCCCTCGTGGCTCACCACCGGGCCTTGCAGCACCGTGGGGTCGACCTTCTCGCGCTGCTCGGGCGGGACCACCTGCACCAGCAGCTTGACGAGGCTGTCTTCCAGGTCGTTGGCCAGGGTCACGACCTTGGCCACCACCTGGCCGGTCAGGTCGTGGAAGTCCTGGGCCATCATGATGTCGGTCAGGTGGCCGTCGATGCGCGTGGTGCGGGCCTCGACGTCCTTGACGAAGTTCATCACCGCGCCGCTGGCCACGGTGCGCACCGGGTCGGCGACCAGGGCCTGGCCCAGGGCGCGGGTCGCATCGGTGATGTGGGCGTGCTCGGCCTTGGCCTGGTCGACCGAGTTCAGCACCTTGTTGGCGGCGTCGGCGGTCTTGTTGGCGATGTAGGTCAGGCGGCTGCGGGCGTCGGGCAGGCCGTCGGTGGCGACCTGCAGCTTGGGCATCACGCCCAGCTGCTGCATCGTGTCGTGCAGCACGCGGGTGATGTTGCCGAGCTGCTGGAACACCTCGGGCGAGACCATCAAGGGCTCGACCGGCGCGAGCTTGGAAAGATCTTCCATCTTCATGTCGGACTTCCTTGAGGGTCAGGCCGTGGCGGCCAGCTTTTGCATGATCTTCTGGACTTTTTCTTCCAGCGTGGCCTTGGTGAAAGGCTTGACGATGTAGCCCGAGGCGCCGCTTTGGGCCGCCAGCACGATGTCTTCCTTGCGCGCCTCGGCCGTCACCATCAGCACCGGCAGGTGCTTCAGGGAGTCGTCGGCCTTGATGGCCTTGAGCAGCTCGAAGCCGTTCATGTTGGGCATGTTGATGTCGCTGACCACGAAGTCGAACTTGGCGGCCTTGAGCATGCCCAGCGCGACGGCGCCGTCCTCGGCCTCCTCGCAGTTGTTGCAGCCCATTTCCTTGAGCAGCCCGCGCACGATGCGGCGCATGGTCGAGAAGTCGTCGACGACAAGGAATTTGAGGTCACTCTGGTTCATGGGGCGGTCCTTTGGGCTTGACGCGAGGTATGGGGGCGTTATCGGTGGGTGGCGGTGGGACTTGAGGCGCCGTCTTCGGCCGGCTCGGGTTCCATCTCGGTGCGGAAGACGCGGTCTTCGGCATCGCGGTTCATCACGATGATGCTGATGCGGCGGTTGGCCGGGCTGGTGGCATCGGCGCGGTCGAAGGGCTGGCTGGAGGCGAGGCCCTGCACCCGCAGCACGCGGTTCTCGGCCAGTCCGCCGGCCATCAGCTCGCGGCGCGAGGCGTTGGCCCGGTCGGCCGAGAGCTCCCAGTTGCTGTAGCCGCGCTCGCCGCCCTGGAAGGGGTTGGCATCGGTGTGGCCTTCGAGCGTGAGCAGGTTGGGCACCTCGGTGAGGATGGAGCCTATGGCCTGCAGCAGCTCGCGCATGTAGGGCTGCACGACGGCGCTGCCGGAGGCGAACATCGGCCGGTTCTGCTCGTCGACGATCTGGATGCGCAGGCCGTCGCGCGTCATGTCCAGCCGCAGCTGCGAGGACAGTGCGCGCAGGCGCTCGCTGGCCTGGATCTTCTGCTCGATGGTGTTCTTGATCTCGGTCAGCCGGGCCACCTCGGCGCGGCGCTGCTCGGCCTTCAGGGCCGCCAGGTTGATCGCCTTCTTCGGCGCATCGACGTCGCCGCGCTTGATCTGGCCGTTGGATCGGGTGAGGTCCTCGCCGCCGCCCTTGACGACGTGCGAGGCGTCGCCCGAACCGGCACCGCCGGCCAGCGCCACCTTCATGGGCGAGGCGAAGTAGTCCGCGATGCCCTTCTTGTCGCCCTCGGTGGTCGAGCCCAGCAGCCACATCAGCAGGAAGAAGGCCATCATCGCCGTCACGAAGTCGGCATACGCGATCTTCCACGCACCGCCGTGGGCGGCATGGCCGCCCTTTTTGATGCGCTTGACGATGATCGGCTGGAGCTTTTTAGCGTCGCCCGCCATGGCTCACTTCTTTTTCACGTGCGTTTCGAGCTCGCCGAAGGTCGGGCGCTCGGTGGAGTACAGGACCTTGCGGCCGAACTCGATGGCGACCTGCGGCGCGTAGCCCTGCATCGAGGCCAGCAGCGTGGTCTTGATGCACTGCAGCTCCTTGCCGTCCTCGTCGATCTTCTGTTCCATCAGGCCGGCCAGTGGCTCGGCAAAGCCGTAGGCCAGCAGGATGCCGAGGAAGGTGCCGACCAGGGCCGAGCCGATCATTCCGCCCAGCACCGCCGGCGGCTGGCCGACCGAACCCATGGTGTTCACCACGCCCAGCACCGCGGCCACGATGCCGAAGGCGGGCAGGGCGCCGGCCAGGCGGGCGACGGCGGCCGATGCGGCATGCGCCTCGGCATGGTGCGTCTCGACCTCGCTGTCCATCAGCGACTCGATCTCGTGGGCGTTGAGGTTGCCCGAGACCATCATGCGCAGGTAGTCGGTGATGAACTCGACGACATGGTGGTCGTGGCCGACGGTCGGGAACTTCTGGAACAGCGGCGAGTTGTGGGGATCCTCGACGTCCTTCTCGATCGACATCAGGCCCTCCTTGCGGGCCTTCTGCAGGATGTCGTAGAGCAGGGCGAGCAGCTCCATGGCGCGCGCCTTGGAGTACTTCGAGCCCTTGAAGCAAGCGCCCAGGCCCTTGGCCGTGGCCTTGAGCACCTTGGGCTGGTTGTTGGCCACGAAGGCGCCGAGCGCACCGCCGAAGATGGTGATCAGCTCGAACGGCAGGGCATGCAGGACGACGCCGATGTTGCCTCCGTGCGCGATGAACACGCCGAAGATGCAACCGATGGCGACCAGCCAGCCGACGATGACGAACATGGTGGTGAGGAGCGTTTGTCGTTGGAAGGGGGCCGCGTGCGCAGCCCTTGGCCTGAATATCGGCCCGGTCCCCGCCGAGCTTGAGCGCCTGAAGCGCTGAACTGGCCGATGGGATGCCGCTCAAGCGGGCATCAGGGGCCGGATGGCCACCGACAAGAAAAAAGGCGGGCTCACTCGTCAGAGGAGACCGCCTGAAAGCACAGGGGTTGTGCTAGGAGGAGACAAGCATGAACAGAATCAAGCTGACGTTGGGAATCGGCCTATCGGTTCGGGAATCAAGCGCGGCGGCGTCAGCTCGGCCGCGGATTCGGTAAAAGTTCGCAACCGAGCTGGCCGCCGTTCACTCGGCTTCGTTCGTGGCCAGCTGGCGGCTTCCGGCGCTGGGCAGCTGCAGCGCGCCGGCCTGGCGGCCCTTGCCGGCGCGGGCGGGCGGGTTGCACAGGCCGCAGACGAAGTGCTTCGCGATCTCGTGCGGATGGCTGACGTAGTGGCCGCCGCACTTGGTGCACTTGGTCATCGTCAGCATGCCGTTGTCGACGAACTTGACCAGGCGCCAGGCGCGGGTGACCGACAACATGGGTTCCAGGCCCTGGGCCGACGTCTGCTCCATGTAGAGCTGGTAGGCCTTGATGACGGTGTCGATCTCCTCGAGCTCCGAAGTCTTGTTCAGGTACTCGTGGATGTTGAGGAACAGGCTGGCATGGATGTTGGGCTGCCAGGTCATGAACCAGTCGGTCGAGAAGGGCAGCTGGCCCTTGGAAGGCGACTTGCCGGAGACCTCCTTGTACAGCCGCAGGAGGCGCTCGTAGGACAGGTCGGTTTCGGACTCCAGGACCTGCAGGCGGGCGCCCAGCTTGATCAGCGTCACCGCGCGCTCGATCTGCCGGGCTTCAGTCAGGATGCTCTTGGTGCGGGCCATGGTGTCCTCTCCTACGTGATTCGGGTCGTCGTGGTTATCGAGCCGGCGCCGGGCCGCTCCCAAGGCGGCTCGGCGACCCCTCGGGGGTGGGCTTGCGTAGTCGCAAGACCGGAGCCGACAGGTCTAGGCGGCCTCTTGATGGCGGCCGGCCATCAGGATGGACGCATGCAGGCGGCTGACGCTGTCGTTGGCGGCCGACTTGCCGTGGCTGGTGAGCAGGCCCCAGACCAGGTCGTCGTCCATGCGGAAGCGGCACAGCAGCGTGTTGCCGGTGGCAATCTTCATCATCTGGGCCGGGGTCAGGGTGGCGATCAGGTTGGCGGTCTCTTCCGAGACGCCCAGGCGGAACAGGGCCTGCTCGCGGTCGGCGCGGATCAGGCTCTGGGCCAGCATCAGGTACGACAGGTTGGCTTCGCGGATCTCGGCAAGGATCTGGTTCGTGTCCATCGGTCTGTTCCTTCAGTCGGCTGGCTGTTTCAGGTGTTAGAGACTTGTGTCTCGGCTTGGGTTGAACTGTAAGGACCGAAACAAGGCGGAAACATCAGTTCACTTCCGCGGCTTGAGTCCGGCTTCTTCCGTCGGGCCTGTCAGGCAAATTCCTACAGACGCTCTGTCTCACATGCCGTGGCGTGAAGCGTGTCACGGCTGGCGGCCTCGCAGGCAAAGCCGGGGACAGTGAAGGGGACATCGCGACGGGTCGCCAGCCGCTGGAGATGTATCTGCATTAGGCGGGCAATACCGGCCTTCATCCCCGCAACGACGGCACCGGGCCGCAGGGATCATGGGCTCATGAACCAAGCTGCCCCGACTGTGACCGCGCCCCCGGCGCTGGTGGTGATTGCCGGTGGTGCCGGCGACGCCGGCTGGCCCGCCGCGGCCGCCTCGCCGGACGTGAAGTTGCTCAAGGCCTTGCCGCCTGCCCAGCGCGTGCTGGAGGTCGGCCCGGGCAGCCCCGCGCTGGCCCGTGCCTACAAACAGCGCCAGCCCGGCGCCGAATGGGCCGTCGCCACGCTGTCGGGCCCCCCGAAACCGACCAGCCGCGAGGCCGTGGACCGGTGGTGTCCGCTGGCTGGCCTGGCCGACCTGCCGGCCGGCGGCCATGACCTGCTGGTCGTCAACGAGATCCTGCCCTGGCTGCCCGACCCGCTGGCCACGCTGCGTGCGCTGGCCCGGCTGGCCGCCCCCGGCGCCCGCCTGATGCTGAGCGTGGAGAACCACGCCAGCCTGGCGACCCTGGAGCGCCTGCTGGACGCCGACCTGAGCGCCGAGCTGCGCCAGTCCCCGGCCGACGGCCAGCCGCGCCTGATGTCGCCGGCCATCGTCTACAAGCTGTTGATGGACGCCGGCTGGATGCCCACCCTGGCCGACGGCCACGCGGAGCCGGTGGCGGCCGGCAGCACCCGCGACGCACTGAAGACCTTGGCCCGGTCATCGGGACTGGCCGGCGGATGCCCCGAGCGCGTGCACCTGCTGGACCGCCTGGTGATCGAGGCCCGCCAGACCTTTGCCGACGCCCCGCGCCAGCCCGGCCCCGCCCGCTTCACCGTGCTCGTGCCGACGACCAACGAGCGCCAGCTGCGCGTCAACGTCGAGCAATCGCCGGGGCTGAAGGAGGTCGGCGCGCGCATCGTCTCCTACCGCGGCGCGAAAAGTCCTGCCCAGGCCTTCGAGCAGGGGCTGGCGCACGTGGATGCCGACTGGGTGCTGCTGTGCCACCAGGACGTGTACTTTCCCGCCGGCTTCGGCGAGCAGCTCAACGCCATCCTGGCGGGCATCCCGGCGGAGGATCGGCCGCGCACGCTGCTGGGCTTCATCGGCCTGGGCGCGCAGCCGCAAGGCCAGGGCGCAGCCGCCTGCGGCTTCGTCATCGACCGCCTGAACCGCGCCGACCATCCCGGCTCCGACCAGGCCATCTCGATCGACGAGGTGGCGCTGGTGATGTCGCGCGACACCGTCCACCGCATCGACCCGGCGCAGGGCTGGCACCTGTGGGCCACCGACCTGTGCCTGCAGTCGATCTGCCAGCACCAGACCTTCCCGCGGCTGGTCCGCGCGCCGCTGTTCCACAACTCGCGCACCGGCTGGACGCTGCCCGCCGGTTTCGCCGACGGCGCGCACCGGCTGGCCGCCAAGTGGGGCGAAGGCTTCGGCCCCATCCCGACCCTGTGCGGCGTCATCGACTCGGCCTTCCTCGCCAAGCATCCCAGGACCACCCCATGACAAGAATCACCACGCTCATCCCGGCTTACAAGCCCGACTACCTGGGCGAGATGTTCCTGGGCCTGAAGCGCCAGAGCGTCAAGGACTTCCGCGTCATCCTGTCCGACGACAGCGAGGGCGGGGCGATCACCGACATGATCCGCGACGGCCGCTTCGGCCCGCTGCAGCAGGAGCTGAACCTCACCGTGGTGCCGGGCCCGCGCAATGCGCGTCGCAACCACCAGCACCTGATCGACCTGTACCAGGCGGGCGCCGAGCGCAGCCCCTTCGTGCACTTCATGCTGGACGACGACGTCGTCTTCCCCGACTTCTACAAGACGCACCTCGAAGCCCATGCCGGCGGCAAGTACGCCGTCTCGGTCAGCGCGCGCTGGCTGAGCCAGGGCGACAGCCGGCCGGCCTGGTCGCTGCCGCTGCCGAAGTTCGTCACCACGAGCCCGATGCGCGCGGTGCCGGTCAATGCCAAGCAGCTGTTCACCAGCGTGGTGGCGCCGTGCGAAAACTGGCTGGGCGAGCTGACCAACATGGTGTGGAGCGCCTCGGGCATCCGCCACTATCCCAAGCCGCCGGCCTCGGGGCTTTCCTACTACGGCTTGCTCGACATCTCGGCCGTGCTCGAAGCCGGCAAGCACCAGCCGCTGGTCTTCGTGCGCGATCACCTGAGCGTGTTCCGCCAGCATGCCGAGCAGACCACCCGCGGCGTGAAATCGCACGGCCATCGCGTGACCATGCTGGTGTGGGCCGCCTGCGCCCTGCACGCCTGGAAGGAAAAGCGCCTCACCGACCAGGAGGCCGCGCAGGCCATCGGCATCACCGTGCAGCGCTGCCTGAAGCTCTACGGCGAGGCCGACGAGGTGATGAACCAGTTCTACACCATCGTGCAGCACCAGGGCACCTCGCTCGCGCGCCTGCACGAGGCCTTCACCGCCTGGTGGCTGCCGCTGCTGGCGAGCCACCACAGCACGGCGCCAGCGACGTATGCCGCTGCGCGTGTGGAAGAAGCCGTCGCCACCTGATATCGAAGCCGCCATGGACAAGCCGATCTACGTCACCCAACCGGATTTGCCCCCGCTGGAGCAGTTCCTGCCCTACCTGGAGCAGATCTGGCAGAACAAGGTGCTGACCAACGGCGGCCCCTTCCACAAGCGCTTCGAGGCCGAGCTGGCCGAGTTCCTGGGCGTGCCGCACATCAGCCTGTTCACCAACGCGACCATCGCGCTGGTGACGGCGCTGCAGGCACTTCGCATCACCGGCGAGGTCATCACCACGCCCTACAGCTTCGTGGCGACCGCGCACTCGCTGCTGTGGAACGGCATCAAGCCGGTCTTCGTCGACATTGATCCGGACACCCTCAACCTCGACCCGGCGAAGGTCGAGGCCGCCATCACCCCGGAGACCACGGCCATCCTGCCGGTGCATTGCTACGGGCGGCCCTGCGAGGTCGAAGCCATCCAGCGCATCGCCGACGACTACAACCTCAAGGTCATCTACGACGCGGCGCACGCCTTCGGCATCCGGCGCGCCGGCACGAGCGTGCTCACGCATGGCGACCTGTCGGTGCTGAGCTTCCATGCGACCAAGGTTTTCAACACCTTCGAGGGCGGCGCCATCGTCAGCCCGGATGCCAAGACCAAGCAGCGCATAGACCACCTGAAGAACTTCGGCTTCGTCAACGAGACGACGGTCGTGGCCACCGGCATCAACGGCAAGATGAGCGAGTTCAACGCCGCGCTCGGCCTGCTGCAGCTGCAGCACGTGGGTCGGGCGATCGAGCGGCGTGGCGAGATCGCCGCGCGCTACCGCGAACTGCTCGACGGCCTGCCGGGCGTGCGCCTGATGGACCCGCCGGCCGACGCGAGCGCCAACCACTCCTACTTCCCGCTGCTCGTCGGCGCCAGCTTCCCCATGGGCCGCGACGAGCTCTACCAGAAGCTCAAGGACCAGGGCATCCACGCCCGTCGCTACTTCCATCCGCTGATCTCCGATTTCCCGATGTACCGCGGCCTGCCGTCGGCCGACCCGGCGAAGCTGCCGGTGGCTCGCGCGGCCTCGGCGCAGGTGCTGTGCCTGCCGATCTACCCGGCCCTGACCGACGAGGATGTGCAGCGAGTGGCCGGCATCGTGCGGGAGGCTGCGCTCGCGCCGGTGGCGGCGCCGGCGCCTGTCACGTCCGCATCGCCGAACCTCCTGGCACTCGCCGCATGAGCCGACTCCCAGGCTGTCTTCACTCGCGAGGCTTCGCCGCTGGGCGTGAGGCCCTGCCGGCGGGCGGTCTGCCCTGACATGCACACCGTCGCGATCTTCGGCTGCCCGCGCAGTGGCACCAGCTGGCTGGGCCAGTTGTTCAATGCGCACGAGGCGGTGCTCTACCGCTACCAGCCGCTGTTCGCCTACGAATTCAAGGACTGGTTCGGGCGCCGCGGGCTGACCGAACGCACGCTGGGCGACTTCCACTCCGCGCTGATCGATGCGCGCAGCGACTTCGTGCTGACCGAGCTGCGCCCGCCCAAGATCGCCGCCCCCACCCACCTCGTGTGGAAGGAAGTGCGCTTCCACAAGCTGATGGCGCCGCTGATGGACCTGCACGGCCTGGACCGGCTGCTGTACCTGTACCGCCGGCCGGAAGACGTGCTCAACAGCTGGTACCAGGCACCCAAGGAGTTTCGCGCCGGCCAGGACATCTTCGTCGAGTACCTGCATGCGCCGTCGAAGAACATCGACGCCAGCGAGTTCAACGGCTTCGCGAAGTGGAAGGAGTCGCTGCAGCTCGCCCTTGCGCTGCACCAGCGCTATCCCGATCGCGTGCGGCTCATCAGCTACGAACGCCTTTGCGACGAGCCGCTCGCGCAACTCGAACGCCTGTTCGCCACGACCGACCTGGCCATGACGCCGCAGGTGCGCGACTTCGTCAAGCAATCGACCTCGCGGCAGGACGAGGATGCCTACAGCGTCTTCAAGTCCGAGCGCACGCCCATGCGCCTGCCGGCGGCGATCGCCGACGAGGTGGCGCACGACCCCGAGGCGCTGGCCCTGCTCGCGAAGGCGGATTCGCTGGCGGTGTGAACCTCCACCGCTGTCCACGGGCAGCGGGCGCTGGGCTTCGACTGGCTCAGCCCGAACGGCCAAGTGGGCGACCCCACCCCCGTTCACCCTGAGCCTGTCGAAGGGCCCTGTTGCGCGAGGCTTCGACAAGCTCAGCCCGAGAACGGGGAAAGGGTGGCGGATGCTCGGTCCGAACCACTCCACCCCGTTCACCCTGAGCCTGTCGAAGGGCCCTGTTGCGCGAGGCTTCGACAAGGTCAGCCCGAACGGGGAAAGGGTGGCGGATGCTCGGTCCGAACCACTCCACCCCGTTCGCCCTGAGCCTGTCGAAGGGCCCCGTTGCGCGAGGCTTCGACAAGCTCAGCCCGAACGGAGAAAGGGTGGCGGATGCTCGGTCCGAACCACTCCACCCCGTTCGCCCTGAGCCTGTCGAAGGGCCTCATCACACGAGGCTTCGACTGGCTCAGCCCGAACGGGGAGGTGGAGTCGAGGGCCCCAGCGCGTGAGGCTTCGGCAAGCTCAGAGCAGTTGCCGGCCGCCGCCTGACCCGCGCGTGTTCAGTCCGGCTTGACGTTGCCCGCCTTCACCACCTCGGCCCAGCGCGGGATCTCGCGCCTGATCAGCTCACCGAAGGCCTGGGGTGTGGAGGGCATGGGCGTCGCGCCTTCCGTGGCCAGCTGCTGAGCGACCTCTGGCAGCGCGAGCGCCTTGTTCACCTCGGCGTTGACCTTCGCGACCCAAGCGGCGGGCGTGCCGGCCGGGGCGACGAGGCCATACCACTGGTCGGCTTCGAAGCCGGGGTAGCCGCTCTCGGAGACCGTAGGCACATCGGGCAGGGCGGCCAGCCTCTGGGGACTCGACACCGCCAGTGCCCGCAGGCGGCCGCTCTTCACGTGCGGGATCACGGCCGGCGCACCGGTGAAGGTGCAATCCACCTGGCCGGCGATCACGTCGGTCACCGAGGGTGCCGTGCCACGGTACGGGATGTGCAGCATGAAGAGCTTCGCCCGCAGCTTGAGCGATTCGAAGGTGATGTGCGCTGCGCTGCCGTTGCCGCCGGATGAATAGGTGAGCTGCCCCGGCCGGGCCTGCGCGGCCGCCACCAGGTCCTTCAGCGTGCGGAGGGGCGACGAGGCGTTGACCACCAGCACGTTCGGCACCCGGGCCACGTAGGCCACCGGCACGAAGCTCTTCAGCGGGTCGTAGGCCAGCCGCGGATACATCGAGGGGTTGACCGCCAACGTGCCGATGTGCCCCATCAGCAGCGTGCTGCCGTCGGGCTCTGCCTTGGCCGCCTCGGCCGCGCCCAGCGAGCCGCCCGCGCCGGGCTTGTTGTCGATCACCACGCTCGTCCCCAGCGTCTGCGCCAGCCTGGGCGCGAGGGCGCGGGCCAGGATGTCGGTGCTGCCGCCCGGAGTGAACGGCACGATGAGGCGGATGTTCTTGCCGGCCTGCGCGCGGGCCAGCCATGGCGCCGCGAGAAGGGTGGCGATCAGGGTGCGGCGATGGAGCAGTGGGCAGTGCGGCATGGCGATCGGCGGGTGGAAGCAGGCCAGCCTAGCACCGCTGAACAGCCGTCAGATAACCGGCGGTGATCGCGCCCGCGCACAGGTGATCGCCGCCGCAAATCGACAGAAATGATCTGCAACGATCCTTCCCGCTCATCAAACCGGAGAAGGAGAGTTCCCATGATCACGCGTTGGATGGCCGCCTTGCTGCTGGCCGCCATGGCCCTGGTCGCCGGCTGCGGCGGCAGCAGCTCGGACAGCAGCGACACCACGACGGCCCCCACCATCACCACCCAGCCCTCGTCGCAATCCGTGAGCGAGGGGGCGACGGCGAGCTTCTCGGTGGTGGCCACCGGCTCGGGCACCTTGTCCTACCAATGGCGCAAGGACAGCAACGCGATCAGCGGTGCCACCTCCTCGAGCTACAGCATCGCCTCGGCCGCTTCGAGTGACGCGGGCAGCTATGACGTCGTCGTCAGCAACAGCGCCGGCAGCGTGACCAGCTCCGCCGCAACGCTGACGGTCAGCTCCTCCAGCGCGCCCACCATCACCACGCAGCCGACCTCGCAATCGGTGGCCGTGGGCGGGAGTGCAAGCTTCACCGTCGCGGCCACCGGATCCGGCACGCTGAGCTACCAGTGGCGCAAGGGCGGCACGGCGATCAGCGGCGCGACCTCCACCACCTTCACCATCGACTCGGTCGCCAGCTCGGATGCCGGCAGCTACGACGTCGTGGTGTCGAACTCCTACGGCTCGACCGACAGCTCCACCGCCACGCTGACGGTGACGACCACCACCAGCGGCACGCTGAGCGCCGAGGTCACCAGCGCCGCCGAGTCGTTCCTGAGCACGCTGAGCTCTTCGCAGAAGTCGACGGTGCAGCTGTCGTGGAGCCTGGACACCGCGCGCCACTGGTCCAACCTGCCCGCGCAACTGGTCTCGCGCAACGGCATCACCTGGGGCAGCCTGAGCACCGCCCAGAAGACGGCGGCGCGCACGCTCATCGGCACCGCGCTGAGCTCCACCGGCCAGACGCTGTGGGAGGGGATGCAGGCCGCCGACAACTACCTCGCCGACAACGGCGGCGGCAGCAGCTATGGTGAAGGCAACTACTACATCGCCTTCCTCGGCACCCCTTCGGCCAGCAGCTTCTGGATGCTCCAGCTGACCGGCCACCACCTGACCTACAACATCGCCTTCAACGGAGGCTACAAGTCGCCCACGCCGCTGTTCCTGGGCATAGAGCCCAAGGGCGAGTTCACGCAGGACGGCAGCACCTACGACCCGATGCAGGCCCAGCGCGAGGCCATGTCCGAACTGGGTTCGGCGCTCACCTCCTACTCCGGCGCCAAGCTCAGCGGCACCTACAGCGACCTGCTGTTCGGCGCCAACGGCTCCGGCAACATCGACGGCACCTGCCCGCGCAGCTACTCCAGCGTCACCGAGCACGGCCTGCTCTACAGCAGCCTGTCGTCGGCCGACCAGGCGCTGGCACAGGCGGTGATCAAGGCCTACGTCGCGACCCAGGCCACCGAGTACTCGGAAGACCTGCTGCACACCTACCTCAGCAGCACGGCGCTGGCCTCGACCTACGTGGCCTATTCCGGATCGGGCACGGTGAGCACCAAGGGCAACTACTTCCGCATCGAAGGCCCGCGCGTGTGGATCGAGTTCTCGGTGCAGAGCGGCGTGATCTTCAACACCGACATCCACTACCACACGATCTGGCGTGACAAGACGGGGGACTACGGTGGCGCCTGCACGAGCTGATGCGTGGCTGAGGCGGCTGGCCCTCGCTCTGGCCGCCTGGTGCTGCGCCTGGTGGGTCCCGCTCGCCGCGGCCCACCCGATGCCTGAAAGCCGGGTGTGGATGGACACGACACCGGGCGGTCTGAGGCTCACGCTGCAACTGCCGCTGAACCGGCTGGAATACGGCTTCGGCCAGCCCCTGGCGGACGAACCGGACCAGGTGATGGCCCGGCACGCCGATGCGCTCGCGAGCTACCTGCTGATGCACGTGGGCGCGCGCAGCGGCAACATCGGTTGGCAGGCGACGCGGCCGCAGCTTCAGGTCGTCGGCCATGATGCCTCCGCCGAGCTGAACGCAGTCATGGAATTGCGCGCACCGCCCGCCGCCGACACGCGCACTCCGACCTTGCTGTTCGACGCCGTCATCCACGAGGTGCGCACGCACAAGGTGCAGGTGTTCCTGCGCAACGACTGGGCCGCAGGCTTCGCCGGCCAGCCGCCGTTGCTGCTCGGCGAGCTGAGCCACGGCAAGTCGACGCTGCCGATCTCGCTCGGGCGGCCGCACACCGGGTCCAGCCTGTGGGAGCTGTTCAAGGCCGGCGCGCTGCACATCGCCGAAGGCACCGACCACCAGCTGTTCCTGCTGCTGCTCGTGATCGTGGCGCCGGTCTGCGTGAGCGGCGGGCGCTGGGGCGCCGTGCGGCCGGCGGGCACGGCGCTGCGGCAGCTTGCGCTCGTGGCCACATCCTTCACCATCGGCCACTCGATCACCCTGTCCGTGGGCAGCACGGGCGTGCTGGTGCTGCCTTCTCAGCCGGTGGAGGTGGCCGTGGCCGCCACCATCTTCGTGGCCGCGCTGCACGCCTTGCGACCGCTGTTTGCCAACGGCGAGGTGGCCATGGCGCTGGGCTTCGGCCTCGTCCATGGGTTCGCGTTTTCGGCCAGCCTGTCGGGCGCGGGCCTGACGGCGTGTCAGCACGGCCTGGCACTGCTGGCCTTCAACCTCGGCGTAGAGGCCATGCAGCTGTCGCTGCTCGCCATCGTGATGCCGATTCTGCTGTGGCTGAGCCGGCAGGGGCCGTCGCTCTATGGAAAGGTGCGCCAGTGCATTTCGGCGGCGGGCGGCGCGATGGCCGTCGTGTGGGTGGTGCAGCGAATCGGCGCGGCCTGAGGTGGCGGCGCGGCAGCGTGTACTTCTGTTGCCAGGATCAATTCATTCGAAATCCGCACCGCGCTGCCTCGTCATGAGCCTGTCGAGGCGAGCGCCGATGCTCCTGGCACAGGCTGCAGCTTCACGGTGGAGCTGACGAGCGGCCTGCAGAACCTGAAAGGAAACATCATGCGAAGCCTTTCCCAGCCGCTTCTTCCAGGCGTCATCCTGGGCGCCGGCCTCATGCTGTCGACGGTCGTCGCGCACGCCGCCATGGGCTACGAAGTCACCCCGGCGCAGGAGCGCCAGGTTCATGAAGGCATGACCACCTCGGAGGTCCGCCAGACGCTCGGCCATGCCGAGCGCTCGATCCACTATCTCCACGATCCGGGCGCGACCTGGACTTACCAGGTGACCCGCGGGCCGGGGGCCAACCAGACCCTCTTCGACGTCAAGTTCAACGCCGACGGCACGGTCGCCTCGGCCACGGAGCGTTTCGCCGAAGCCGACTGACGATTCGCCAGGCGGCATGCGCCAGGTGGCCGGGCCGGGGCACCACGTCCTCAAGTCCGACGGAGCAGGGCCGATGACGCCGCATGAACCTGCGTCGATCACTCCTCGCCCTGGCCTTGTGCTGCTTCGCCTGCCAGGCGCCGGCGTCGGTCCCCGACCGGGTGCTGGAAGTGGAGCGCGAACTTTCCGACGACCCGGCGCGGGCCCTGAAGCAGTCCGAGGCGCAGTTCCCGGCCGCGATCGATGAGCGCGCCCGCCTGGACGTGCTGGTGCGGCTGGTCGGGGCGGCGGGCACGCTGGAGCAACTCGACGACCTGGCCAGGCACCTGCCCCAGGCCCAGCGCCTGGCCGACGCCCTCGGCGCGCAGGAAGCCTGGTGCGTCATCGCCGCCGAAGCGCCGGCCTGGCGCACCCGCGAAGCCGGGTTCGAAACCGCGCTGGCGGAGGCCGACGCAGCCCGCGAGCGCGCCCGCTCGCTCAAGCTCGACTGGTGCCTCGCGCGCCTGGAGCATGCACGGGGTCGCCTGCTGGTGAACGAGGGCCGGCTGGCCGACGGCGCGTCGGCCCTTTTGGCGGCACTGCGCCATTACGAGTCAGCTCCGGGGGAGGACCTGCGGGCCGCCGCCGCCTACAGCGAGCTGGCCTGGCTGGCCCATCGCGAAGGCGGCGAGGCCAGCGAGCGCCTGGCGATCGAGCGCGGCAGGTCGGCCCTCTCCCACCTGCCCACGCCGGCCCCCCGCCAACTGGCGGCGACGGTCCATCACAACCTGGCCGGCGCGCTCATGGCGGTCGGCGACTACCCGGCCGCGAGGACCGAGCTCGAACAAGCCCTGGCGCTGGCGCGGGAGATCGGCGACGACATCGGCAGCGGCTACATCGGCCGGCTGCTTGCCCGCCTGGAGCTGCGCGAGCGGCATCCCAAGGCAGCCCTGGACTGGCTGGCGACGGCGCAGCCCATCTTCGAGCGCGCCGGGCTGGTCGAGATGCAGCACGTGGTCGCCACGCTGCGGGCGGAGGCCTTGCTGCAGCAGGGCCGGTACCAGGACGCTGCCGACGTGCTCGCCGCGGCCGAATCGTTGCGCAAGAAGGTCGACGGGGCGCAGTACGACATCGACCACTGGCAACTCGCCCTGAAGGCTCATGCGCGGCTCGGCCATGCCCAGGCGACCGCGGACGCGGCCGATGCCCTGGTGCAGGCGCTGAGCCGGCGGGAGAACGAGTCGCGGCAACGCTTGCTGGCCGAGACCAACGCCCGCTTCCAGGTCGAACGGCGCGATGCCGAGAACCGCCTCCTGCGCGAATTGCAGCAAGGCGCCGTGGCGCGCCAGTTCTGGCTCGTCGTCTCGCTGAGCCTGCTTTCGCTGCTGCTGGCCGGGCTGCTGTGGCATGCCTTGCAGCAGCGCAGGGTGAGGCAGCGGCTCAAGACACTTGCCGAGGTGGACGAGCTCACGCAGCTGCCGAACCGACGCGCCGTCGTGGCTTGCCTCAAGCAGGAGTCGGACGCCGCTCGCCAGGCGGGCAGCCGGCTCGCCGTCGCCTTGTGCGACATCGACCACTTCAAGCGCGTCAACGACCGGTTCGGGCACGACGTGGGCGACGAGGCGCTGCGCTGCTTCGCCCGCGTGGGACGCCAGGTGATCCGCCGGGGCGACCTGCTGGGGCGTTTCGGTGGCGAGGAGTTCCTGCTCGTCCTCCCGGGGGCCACGCCGGCGGCCGCCCAGCTGCTGTTCGATCGGCTGCTGGGCGCCCTGCGCGCGACGCAGGTCACGGGCCTGCCCGAGGGCGAGACGCTGAGCTTCAGCATGGGCGTGGCGGCGTGGCGGGCGGACGTGTCCGAGGAGCAGCTTCTGCGCGAGGCCGACGAAGCCCTCTATCGGGCCAAGGCCCGCGGGCGGGCGCGGATGGAAGCGGCGTCCGAGGCGGGTGGCCGACCGGTCGAAGCCCCGGGCCCTGCGAGCGGAGAGCCGGGATCTGACACCGGACGGGAGCGCCTGGCCGAGGTGCCGTAGGCGCGCGATCGCGCTTCAGGGACGGGGCGCGAGTCCGGCCCCCGGGGTGACGCTGCCATCGGCCTGTGGCACCAGGATGGGGGCCACGGCCACCTTCGCGACGCCGTCCTCGTGTCCTATGCCCAGCTGGCGGGCCGTCGCGGGCGAGACATCCAGGATGCGACCCGGGACGTACGGCCCGCGGTCCTGGATGGTCACCACCGCCTTCTGCCCGTTCTCCAGGTTGGTGACCAGGGCTGTCGTGCCGAGCGGCAGCGTCTTGCTCGCCGCGTTGTCGTCGTTCGGGTCCATCCTCGTGCCGTCGGCCATGCGCTTGCCGGTGAAGGAGCGGGCGTAGAAGGATGCCTTGCCGACTCTGGCGCGGCCCGAGCGGTCGAGCTTGTGAGGCGCGGGCTGGGAGGCGGCGGCGCGGGGTGACGAGGCCGCGGCTGGCGGCTGAGGGGGCGCCGCGTTGACCAGGCCGGACAAGCCCAGCAGGAGCATCGCGAGAACATGACGGTGATTCATTCCCCCAGCCTAGTCGGCACGGGGACCGTGCGACATCGGACGCCGCCGCCTTGAGTTGTCAGCCATCGCCGCAAGGCTGCAGCACGCAGAACCGCGCGACAAGCCCTGTGCTTCAATCCGCCTGCCGCCACGCTGGAGACCTGATTCATGCTCGCCTGGTTCATCCAATGGACAACGCAACTCAACCAGACCGACCATGTCGCCTTTGCCGCCGTCACCGTGCTGACGATGGCGACCATAGGCGTGGGCATCGCCGTGGTGGCTGAAGTGCTCCTCAAGCGGCTTTCCGCCGGCAAACCCGGTGCGCCCCAACCCCACCACCCGCCGGGTCACTGAGGAGCCTTCATGTTCGACTGGGTGGTCTATCTGCCGATCTCGGGCACCGAGGTCAATGGTTTCGCGCTGATCCTGCTGGGCTTCACCGTCGGCGTCATCGGCGGCTTCTTCGGCGTGGGCGGCGCCTTCATGGTCACGCCGGCGCTCAACGTCTTCGGCTTCCCGATGGCGTATGCCATCGGCACCGACATGGCGCACATCGCCGGCAAGTCGATCGTCTCCACGTTCAAGCACCGCAGGTTCGGCAACGTCGACATGAAGCTCGCGCTGCTGATGATCATCGGCACCGTGGTCGGCATCGAACTCGGCGCCACGCTCATCCTGTGGCTGGAGAAGATCGGCCGCATCGGGCCGATCGTGCGGGTGACCTACATGTGCCTGCTGTTCGGGCTGGGCGCCTACATGCTGTACGAGTACATGACCGCCACGCGCCGCGCCGTCAAGCCGGCGGCGGACGATACCCATGCCGATGCGGGCAAGTCGAAGCTGGCGCTCTGGATGCAGGGCATCAAGCTGCGGCCGGTGGTTTATCTCAAGGTCTCGGGTTTCCGCATCTCGGTCTGGGTGATCATCGGGATGGGGCTGTTCACCGGCTTCCTGGCCGGCTTCCTCGGGGTCGGCGGGGGCTTCATCCGCATGCCGGCGCTGATGTACATCATCGGCGCGCCGACCAAGGTGGCGGTGGGCACCGACCTGTTCGAGGTGATGGTCACCGGTGCCTACGGTGCGTTCAGCTACGCGCTGAAGGGGCGCGTCGAGCTGCTGGCGGCGATGATCATGCTGATCGGCGCCGCGATGGGCGCGCAGCTGGGCGCGACGGCCACGCTCTACGCGCGCGGCACCATCATCCGCCTGTACTTCGCCATCACCATGGTCGCCGGCGGTGTGTCGGTCGTCTTCAAGCACTTTGCCGAAGGCCACAAGGACACCTACCGTGCTGCGCTGAACGAGTGGGCACGCACCACCTCGGGCACCGCCGACCGGATCGAGCTGGGCCTCTGGCTGCAGAACAACAAGGCGGCGGTGAAGTCGTGGTTCGCCGGTCAACCGGAGGTCCTGCAGCAGGCCCTGGCGGCGGAGAAGATGTGGTCGACGTATTCCGGCTTCCTGATGCTCGGCTCGGCCTGTTGCCTGAGCGCGGTGATCGTCTTCTGGCTGGTGCGCGGAGTCTTGCGCGAGCGTGCCGAAGCGACATCGGCGCAAGCCGCGGCCCCTGTGGGCCAGATGCAGCCACAGGTCGCGCAGGTCCCGCAGGTCCCGCAGGTGGCGCTGGCGGGGCAGGCGAACAGCGGACTCATGATCGTCGCCAGCGGTACGCCGACCGACCTGCCCGCCGTGCGCATGGGAGGGCAGATCGCGGCGGGCCTGAAGCAGCCTGCGACCTTGCTGGTCTGCCAGGAAGCCAGCATGAGCGAATCGACGGTGCAGGAGAGCCGCCAGACCCTCGAACGCCTGGGCTTGCCGCCCACGGTGGTTTTCACGGCGGGCAAGCCCGACGAAGAGGTGCTGCGGCGTTCCGCCGGCTCGCACCTGTTGGTGATCGGCGCTCGTCCGCTGACCTCGCTCGATCCGACGTGGCACCTCGGCGACGCCGCCACCCGGATGGTGCGACACATGACCACGTCCACGCTGGTGGTGCGCGGACGCGAGCAGGTGCGCAGGATCCTGCTCAGCACCGACCTGCCCGCCAGCCCGCCGACGGTGAAGATGGCACAGGAGGTGGCCTTGGCCACGGGGGCGAGCGTCGAGGTGCTCTACACCGTGCCCCTGCCCACCATGTACAGGGCCGGAAAGCCTTCGAAAGCGACGGATGTGGCCGAGGATGCGCAGCGCCTGGGCGTCAAGCCCGACCAGTTCGACCAGCTCCTGGCGATCCGTGCCAGCCTGTCCGACGCCGGCGTTTCGCAGGCGACGATCAAGCTGCGCCAGGGCATCGTCGAGGAAGAGATCCTCAAGGAGTCGGTCGAAGGCGATTTCGACCTGATCGTGCTCAAGGAGGGCTACTTGAGAACGCCGTTCGGCCTGCTGCTCGGACGCTTGTCGACCAATCTCGCGACCCGGTCGCCGCAGGCCTCGGTGCTGATCGTCAAGCGTTGATGACTGCTGGCGGCAGGCTGCTCAAGTGATGGGCTGCCCGGTGCAGGTGCGCCATGAAGTGCCGCACCGCGGGCTTGAGCGCTGCATCGCTGCGCGCCAGGGCGCCGAGGGTCAGCTTCAACGGACCCTCGGCCACCGGCACGATGTCGAGGTGGCGCGTCGCGAAGGGATGCACGGCGATCTGGTACGGCAAGAGCCCGACGCAGTTGCCGCTGCTGATGATGGACAACAGGCCTAGGGTGGAGTTGACGAGGGCGCCGGCAGGTGGCGGCTTCATGCCGTGCCGTTCGTACAGCGTCTTCGCGTAGCCTGAATCGGGCGTCGCGCCGGTGTAGACCCACCGGGCGTTGGCCAGGTCGGCCAGGCGGCGCGCCTGGCCCAGGGGGTTGCCCTTGCGCACCACGATCACCATGGCGATGGGCATGAGGGTCTCGACGGCGAATTCGCCCGGCGGCAGTTGCTCGGGCAAAGGGCCGAGCGCGATGTCGACCTCGCCCTTGCGCAGCCGCGTGAGCTGGGCGATGTAGAGCTCCTCGATGATGCGCAGCTGGATCTCGGGGAACTCGCCGCCGAAGGTGCGCAAGGTCTCGGGCACCAGCAGCATCACGGCCAGCGGCACCGCGCCTATGGTGAGCGAGCCCGTCATGCGGCCGCCCAGCTGCTGGATCTGCTCCACCGCTTGGGCGAGCTCGCGGTCGGCTGCGATGGCGCGCTCGTACAGCACCATGCCTTGCGCCGTGGCGAGCACGCCGGTGGTGGAGCGCAGCAGCAGCGTCGTCGACAACTCGCGCTCCAGCTCCCGAATCAGCTTGGTCAGGGCCGGTTGCGAGACCCCCAGCCGGCGCGCGGCCGAACGCAGGCTGCCTTCCTCGATGGCTGCGACCAGCGCGCGCAGGCTCGTGAGCTTCATGGGAGGCATGTTAACGAGGCGTTCCCGCTGACCTGTCCCTCTTCAGGCTTGGCTTGCCGGAATGAGGCGTGCGGGGGCTGAGCCCGTTGGAGCCAGCGATATGCCAACGGCCCTTCGACAAGCTCAGGGTGAACGGAAAGGGTGAACGCCGGCTCCACCCCATCCCGTTCGGGCTGAGCCTGTCGAAGCCGGCGATTGCCACCGGCCTATCGACAAGCCCAGGATGATCGGATCCTTCGACAAGCTCAGGGTGAACGGAGAAGATGACGCTCGGCTGACCCCCACCCCCGTTCGGGCTGAGCTTGTCGAAGCCAGCGATGTGTCACCGGCCCTTTTCGACAAGTTCAGGGTGAACGGAGAGGGTGAACGCCAGCTCCACCCCATCCCGTTTGGGCTGAGCCTGTCGAAGCCAGCGATGTGCCACTGGCCTTTTCGACAAGCTCAGGGTGAACGGAGAGGGTGAACGCTGGCTCCATCCCCATCCCGTTCGGGCTGAGCCTGTCGAAGCCAGCGATGTGCCACCGGCCTGTCGATAAGCCCAGGCCCTTCGACAAGCTCAGGGTGAACGGAGAAGATGACGCCCGGCTGACCCCCACCCCCGTTCGGGCTGAGCTTGTCGAAGCCAGCGATGTGTCACCGGCCTTTTCGACAAGTTCAGGGTGAACGGAGAGGGTGAACGCCAGCTCCACCCCAACCCGTTCGGGCTGAGCCTGTCGAAGCCAGCGATTGCCACCGGCCTATCGACAAGCCCAGGATGATCTGGCCCTTCGACAAGCTCAGGGTGAACGGAGAAGATGACGCCCGGCTGACCCCCACCCCCGTTCGGGCTGAGCTTGTCGAAGCCAGGGATGTGTCACCGGCCCTTTTCGACAAGCTCAGGGTGAACGGAGAGGGCGAACGCCGGCTCCACCCCCACCCCCGTTCGGGCTGAGCCTGTCGAAGCCAGCGATGTGCTCGCCCCCCTCGAAGGCAAAGACCGGTCAAGTCTCCAGACTGAACTGCAGCAGTTGCTCGCGCACCGCGCCCGGCTCGCAGTGCATCAAGACATCGATCATCGACAGGTTCGGCACGAAGCACTCGCGGCCCTGTTCGTAGGGATGAGCCTCGCTCGCCAGGAAGCGCAGCTCGATGCCGGCCGCCGCAAAGGCAGCGGGCTCGTAGAGCTCGCGGCCACCCGCGGCATTCACGTACATCGTGGCGCCTTCGCGTTCGCACAACGCGAGGATGCGCTGCTGAGCACGAAGCTCCGCCGGCAACGCATGCCGCGACGCGAGCGACCAGTCGCGTTGCAGGCCGAGGTACTCGAACACCCTCATGAACGCCAGCGCGTTCTTGCGCGCCACGTTCTCGTCCGGGTCCTGGGCCACCGCTTCGACCAGCGGATAGACCGCATCGAACATCGGCGCGCGGCGGTACAGCTGGCGCAGCGTGGCGAGCCAGGGCTTCCATTCGCCGGCATATACGTGCTGGCCGATGGCGCGGTTCTGGCTCGCGTCCTTCACCGGGATGGTGAAGGGCTGCGGCCCGTCGGGCCCCAGCAAGGCATTGCGATGGATGTAGCCCTTCTTGATGAAGGCCACGTCGTCGAAGAAGACGAACGCATCCACCGCCTGGGCCAGCTGGAAGGTGCCCAGGTAGGGGAAGAAGTAGGGCTGCATCACGGCCACGCGCCGCGGCGTGCGCCCGGTGGCCGTGGGGCTCATCTCGTCAGATCGAGGCCGCCTCGGACGGCGCCACCTCGTCCGCCGGGATGTCTTCGCCCCAGAAGTCGTCGGACTCGATGCCGCCGAAGTCGGCCCGCATCGTGCGCGCCAGCGTGCGCTCGCGCAGCGTGGTGGGGATCTTGCGCAGGCTGAGCTTCATGAAGGCGGCCTGTTCCTTGGCGCAGGGCTTGAGCTGGAGGTCCAGCCACTTGAATTCGGCGATCTCGAAGCGGTGGTCGAACCAGCCGAGGTACCAGAACCAGTCGGTGTAGTAGAGCCACGAGTTCTCGTTGAGCGCGCGCAGGTGGGTCGGGTCCTGCCAGGCGGTGGGGGAGTGCTCGTAGGGCACTTCGATCATGAACTGGCCGCCTTCCTTCAGGAGCGCCAGCACGTTGGTCATCAGCAGCGGCAGGTCGGGCACGTGCTCCAGCACGTTGTTGGCGTAGACCAGCTCCAGCGAGCCGGCCTCCAGCCGGACATGGCCACCACGGCAGGTCGGTGCGTCCAGAGGCAGGGGCACCGGCTGGCCGAGGTCCAGCACCAGGTCGGGCTCGGCGCGCTCCAGGATGTCGATGTTGAGCCAGCCCGGCTTGTAGTCCTTGCCCGAGCCCAGGTTGACGCGCGCGGGGCGCCACGGTTCGGTGCCGCGGGTCTTGCCGTGGGCCTGGTGGAAGCCGGCGGCGAAGGCCAGCAGGTCGGCGTAGGCCTCGATCGGGTCGTATCGTGTGAAAGCCGCCAGCTTGCCGCGCGCGGCGTCGAAGAAGGCCGGGGTGTTGAACTGCTGGCGGAAGAAGGCGGCCGGGTCCTTGGTGTCGAGCCAGAAGACGGCGTCCTCGAAGGCCGGGCCGGGGCGGGTGCGCTCCGTGCGCTCCGAGATCACCGGCGTGCCCAGCGAAAGGCATTGGAAGGCGCGCGCCTGCTCGAAGCGGCTGGTCTCGTAGAAGTGGCAGTTGACGACGGCCTTGGCCTGGCGGATGAAGGCGTCGCGCTCGGCGCCATAGACGGGGCTGTCGAAGGCCGAGACGCTGAAGCCGGCGGCCTCGACCTGGTCCAGGAAGGCGCGACGCCGCGGGTTCATGCTGCCGAAGAAGAGCAGGTCGATCGGGCGGCTCTCCAGCGGCGCCGAGGTCTCGCCCTGCAGGTACGGCGCATGGGCAAAAGGCACCAGCGGGATGTCGGCCGCGTCGCCGGCCGGATCGAGGTAGGCCGGGATGTTGTCGGCGTCGTAGTCGCACACCGCATTGCGGCGCAGCAGGTTCAGGTAGTCCGCACTCACCTTGGCGCCGCCGTGGCCCAGCTGCTCCAGGTTCACGAACACGCAGGCATGCCGTCGCGTCCATTCGGCGGGGAAGCCGAGGTGGGCGCCGAACACGAAGTTCACCGCATCCTCGCGCAGCCGGTTCTTCGAGATCGTGACCGTCGCGCCCATGCGGCGGAACTGGTAGCGGAAGTAGCGCGCCTGGTCCAGGAAACCCAGCGAATGCACATAGCCCGCGGGCTGCATGATGGCGATGTGGACGGGCGGCAGGTTCATGGCGGCGTGGGTCAAGCACCGGCCAAATGCCGGTGCTTGCCACTCTAGTCACGTTGCCCGCGCACCATGGCAGGAAAAGGACCGGGATGCAGGTGCAGCTTCGCACTTTCGCCGCGAGCCCCGTCTAGACTGGCACGATGGCGCAGGCGGGCGGCTCGATGGATGGGATGTCTGCACGCGTTCGGCACTGGACCCCCTCGGACGAATCCTTTCCCATCCATGCGAGATCGACTTTCCTACGCCTGCATCGGGCTCGTGCTGGGGCTTCTGGTGGCGACCCTGCTGTGGTGGCTGCATGGCTCTGGCCTGCATGTCCGGGTGCGTCCGGTGGGCACGTGGCGCTCGGAGCTCCTGCCTTGGCTCAAGTTCGGCGGTGGCGGTGGCGCCGTCGCCGGCTTCATCCTGAAGGAGCGCATCGGCGACCTGATGGGCGGTGCGATCCAGGGAGCCTACGACGTCGAGACGTCCGGAAGACGCGAGTGCGATGTTCCGCGCTGGCTGGTCTTCATCGTCCTGGCGTGCGCCGTCCTGTCGGTCTGGTATTTCGTGAAGCGCTAGTGTCCTTCGATGCCTCGGGAGTCGCTCGATCATGTGCCGCAACATCAAGACCCTGTTCAATTTCGACCCACCCGCGACCGAGCTCGAAATCCGGGATGCCTCGCTGCAGTTCGTGCGCAAGCTCAGCGGCTTCAACGTGCCGTCCAGGGCCAACGAAGAGGCCTTCGATCGCGCGGTGGAAGAAGTCGCGGCAGCGGCCAGGAGCCTGATCAAGTCGCTCGTCACGTCGGCCGAGCCGCGCAACCGCGAGGTGGAGGCTGAAAAGGCGAAGGCGCGGTCGGCTTTGCGCTTCGGTGGCCCCCAGTGAACCGGGCACGTCGGCCTGCGCGTCGAACGATCTGCGCAATGCGCCGCTGGTGGCGCCTGTGGCTGCCGGCCTCGGCGCTCGCCCTGCAGGCCTGCGTCTTCGTCCCCCGCACCACCGAGGTCTATGACTTCGACTGCCGGATGGTCTCGAGGCAGATGGAGCTGCAGCCGGTCGAGATCGGCGGCTTCGGCCGCTGCCGGGACCGCGATTGCGCGGTCATCCTGGTCGCGGCCGGCGCCACGGCCGCCGCGAGCGCCATCGTCTCGGGCAGCATCGTCGTGGCCGGGAACGTCGTCTACTGGTTCGAGAAGCAGGGGCGCTGTCAGCGCGAAAGTTAGCGCTCCGGGCCGAGCCGCTTCAGCATCCGCTCGGGCAGGCGTCGTTTCACGAAGAGATCGCTCACCTCGGCCACGCTGAGGTAGCGGCCGGCCTGGCCGGGCTTGCCCATCACCTGGAGCAGGATCGGCCATTCGCCATCCATCAGCTTCCTGTCGATCAGGCGCCGGCGTCCGGCCGCGCGTTCGAAGTTGGCGTTCATCATCCGCTCGAGATCGTCGCGATCCAGTCCCCGCTCTGTCCGGCCGCCGGCATCGAGCTTGTCGCCGGCGAACTCGTCGAGGCGATCCAGCTGGGCCTGATCGATCTTCGCCTGCTGATCGAGGATGCCCGAGCCTGCGCCTTTCTTGTCCAGGGGACCGCCTCGGAGCTCATCGAGCCGCAGGCCGCCCAGGCCGTTGCGGGCCAGTTGCAAGGGACCGAGGCCGTTGGCGATCAGCGCGATGGCCCGGATCGCGCTTGCAGGCAAGTCCGGCTCGCCCTCGCCCGCCCTCGCGACGCCCACGATGGTCTTCGTCACCTCCGCGATGGAAGCCTGGTGGTCCGGCAACAGGCCTTGGGCGACCAGGGCCCTGAGGAACGGGCACGGGTTGTTCGCAGAGACCTCGCTGGGCGCCTGGGGTGTTTTCGGCATTCGGCCTCCGCCTGTGTGAATGACCGGCATCGTAGCCAGCTTCGTCCGCTACCTGGAATGGGGCTCGCGCCTGGCCGTCCTTCATTCTTCGCCCGGTGCCCAGGTGGATCCCGATGCGCCCATGCCGCGCCGGGGCTGGGGAGAAGTGAAGGGGCCGTTTCGCGGCGGCCGACGCCTGCCGTTGCCGTGCCTCGAATGAAAGCGGGCCATCGAATCGATGGCCCGCCGGGGTGATCAGTGCTCGATGATCAGCGCTTGGTCGTGCGCTTGCGGTCAGGCAGCGCGGCATCCGTCGGCCAGCCGCACGTCGGGATCAGGATCGTGCGGAATGCGGCCTTCTCGGGCGCTGCCTGGGGTTTGGCTTCGGGTGGGCGCCCGGTCTTGCGGGGAGCGGCGCGCTTGGTGGCGATGGGGGCGGAGGCAGCGGGAGTGTTCAAGTCGTTATGTCGCAAGCGTAGAAGGGGCGGGATTTTAAGGGTATGCCCCGACACGGCTGTACAGCGGGCTCTCGGGTGCCCGCACGGGGCGCTGATCCTCAGGCCGGCAGGTGCTCTGGAGGCAGGCCGTTGGCCGCCCGCTCGAACATCCGCACCAGCAGCGCCTCGTAGTCGCGAACGTAGGCATCGCTGTCGAACAAGGGCAGCGACATCCGCTGCGACTCAAGGTGCTCCTTCAGCCCCGAAAGCGTCGCCGGCTCGTTGGCGAGAGCCGCGGCGATCGCGACATAGCTGGCTTCGTCCGGTGCGGCGAGGTCGGGCAGCCCGCAGGCCGAGACCAGGCTCGCCGCCACGCGCGAGGCGAAGGTGGCGCCAGGCACGGTGAGCACCGGCACGCCGGCCCACAGCGCTTCGCTGGCGGTGGTGTGGGCGTTGCAGGGCCAGGTGTCGAGGAAGAGATCCGCCGCGCGCAGCCGCGCGATGTGGTGCGCCAGGTTCTGCTTCGGCGCCCAGAAGACCCGCTCCGGGCCGATGCCGCGGGCCTGCAGCTCGCGCGTCAGGTTGGCCTGGGCGTGCGGGTTCCAGGCCAGCATCCACAGCACGGCCTTGGGGGCCTGCTTCAGGATCCGAGCCCACAGGTCCAGCATGTGGGGCGAGAACTTGTACACCTGGTTGAAGCAGCACAGGACGACCGCGTCCTCGGGCAGGCCGAGCTTGGCGCGCGGGGGCGCCGGTGGCAGGGCGCGATGGCGGTCATTGGGCTGGTAGCTGTGCGGCAGCTGGGCGATGCGTTCGCTGTAGTGGGCCGCATGGGCCAGCGGCGTGACGACCGGGTCGCCGATCATGTAGTCGATGAAGTCGGCGCCGGTGGTGGCCGGGTAGCCGAGGTAGGCGGCCTGCACCCGCGCCGGCCGGTAGGCCAGCAGCTCGAAGCGGCTGCCCCGGGTGTGGCCCTTCAGGTCGATCGCGATGTCGATGTCGTCGGCGCGAATGCGGCGCGCGACTTCGGCGTTCGACCAGTGGTTCACGTCGACGAAATGCTCGCAGGCCGCCCGCACCCGCTGGCCGATGGCGCTGCCGTCGTCCGGGCTGTGCGAGTAGAGGAAGACCTCGAAGCGGCTGCTGTCGCGCCGCTCCAGCAGCTCGGTCATCAGCACCGAGGTGGCGTGCTGGTGGAAGTCGCAGGACAGGTAGCCGATGCGGATCGGGCCGGGCTTGCGCCTGGGCGGCGCGGGCAGCGGCTTGATGCCCGAGGTGAGTCCCTTGACCCGCAGGCTGCCGATGCGGCGCTGCTGCGCCGGCGTGGCGTCCACCGCCAGCAGGGCGAAGGGCGACAGCAGCTGGCCGGTGGAGTCGTCGGTGGCATCCAGCGCCGCGAGCAGCTGCGAAGTGTCCTGGTCGACCAGCGACCAGTCGCAGGTCTGCCGGCCCTCGAAGACCAGCAGCGAAAGCGCCAGCGCGCGGATCTGCCCGTCATCCAGCGAGACGGCGGTGCGGAAGCACTCGGTCGCCTCCCTGGTCATGGCCAGGTCCTTGAAGGTCAGGCCGAGGCGGTAGTGGACGATGGCGGCGTCGATCTTCAGCGACAGCGCCTGGAAGAACACGCCCACCGCGTCCTGCAGCCGCTTGCACTGGAACAGCGCGTTGCCATGGGCGTTGTGGAAGTCGAAGTCGCGCGGTGCCTCCGGCGGATAGGCATCGAACACGGCCGCGGCCTCTTCGAAGCGGTTCTCCTGCCCCAGGTACTCCACCAGCACCCGGCAGGCCAGCGGGCTGGCCGGATCGAGCCTCACGGCCTCGCGCGCCGCCTCGATGGCCGGGCCGCTGTGGCCGGCGCGGGCGTGGGCCCGGGCCAGGTTCAGGCGCATCAGCGCGTCCTGCGGGGCCAGGCGCGTGGCGCGCTCGAACTCGGCCACGGCGGCCGTCCATTGGCTGGCCTGCAGGGCCTTGAGGCCGGCCTGGCGGTGTTGTTCGGCGCGGTGGCGGTCGTTCTTCATGTCAGGTAAGTGCGGGAGCCAGCAGAGGGCGGTAGGGCTCGGCCAGCGCGGGTTGCCCGAGCTGCTCGTAGAGCATCACCAAGTTGGCGGCGGCGAGGTGGCTGCCGCGGCCGGCGACGGCGCCTTCGAGCTCCGGCCGCTCGCCCAGTGCCAGGCAGCGCTGCCAGGCGCTTTCGATCAGCGGCAGCAGCTCGCCGGCGCGCTGCGGCTCGTCGGCCGCCCAGTCCAGCAGCAGGTCGCCGAGGGCAAAGAAGAAGTCGGGCGATTCGCCCCAGCGGGACAGCTCGAGCTCGGCGCGCTGCAGGCCCTCGGCATGTCGGCCGCAACGCTTGAGCGCATGCAGGCGCCGCACGGCAAGGTCGTGGCACCAGGTGGTGACCCGGCCGTTCAACAGGGCTTCGGCATGGGCGAAGCACGCGAGCGCCTCGGCATAGCGCTCGTAGACGTCGTGGTCCTTGCCGAGCTGGTAATGCAGATAGGCCTCGTGCGGCGCGGCCTGCACCGCGGCCTCGAGCAGGGCACGGTTGCGCCCGGCCTTGGCGGCGCGCTGGGGGCCGAGGTAGCCGTCGTGCCCGAAGCGGACCTGCATCCGCTGAACGGGCAGCGTGTGCTGCGGTTGCTCATGCACCCGTCCCTCATACCGCACCGTGCCCGGCAGCACGCGGCTGATCCAGCTGCTGGTGTGCGTGGCGTGCGGCGAAGCATCGTCATCGCTGTCCACCCGCACGCTGCCCACGAAAGACGGTGACTGGCGGCGCAGGGCCGCGATGGCCTCGCCGCCGTCGGCCAGCCACTCGTCGGCATCGGCGATCACGTGCCAGTCTGCACCGGCGATCTCCAGCGCGGCGTTGCGGGCCGCTGCGAAATCGTCGATCCATGAAAAGTGACACACCCGTGCGCCTGCGCGCCTCGCGCGCGAGACGGTGTCGTCGCCTGAACCGGTGTCGAGCACCACGCACTCGTCGACGAAGGGGGCAAAGCTCGCCAGGGCACGCTCGATTCGCGGCGCCTCGTCGCGGGCGATCATCACCAGCGCCACGCGGTAGGCGGCGGGCGGGGCTATGGGGGGGGCGATGGCGGACATCGCACGAACTTTAGGGTTGGGTCCGGCCGGTGAAGCGCCGATAAGACGGGGGCGCCACGCCCAAAACGTGTGCTGCCGCGGCCGCGTCGGGGCGACGCCGCCGCCCCGGCCGGATACACGCCAAAACCGATCCAACGAACAGCGCCGAAAAAAAGGCTCAAGTCAGGCGATCGAGGATCCGAAAACCAGTCTACGGCCCCACCCACTTTCGATCGGGGGCGCAACCGCAGGACCCGGGTGGGTCTGTCTTACACCCCGTGAAGGAGCTTCCAGATGGCATCCGTTATCAACACCAACGTCGCGTCGCTGACAGCCCAGCGCAACCTGACGAACTCGCAGTCGGCCCTGTCCACCTCGATGCAGCGCCTGTCCTCGGGCCTGCGCATCAACTCGGCCAAGGACGACGCGGCCGGCCTGGCGATCGCCGAGCGCATGAACGCCCAGGTGCGTGGCATGAACGTCGCGATCCGCAACGCCAACGACGGCATCTCGATGTCGCAGACGGCCGAAGGCGCGCTGAGCAAGGTCGGCGATGCCCTGCAACGCATGCGTGAACTGGCCGTCCAGTCCCGCAACGCGACGAACTCCAGCTCCGACAAGGATTCGCTGAACAAGGAATTCTCCCAGCTGCAGAGCGAAATCAGCCGCGTGCTGGGCGGCACCAGCTTCAACGGCAAGAAGATCCTGGGCGCGGACGCCACCGCGATGACCTTCCAGATCGGCGCCAACACGACGACCGACGACGAAGTCTCGATCACGACCGAGAACATGACCGTCAACACCGACATCACCGCGGTGACGGGCAGCACGACGGTGATCGACGCCTCGGCCACCTCGGGCGACATCGCGACCGTGATCGACAACATCGACACCGCGATCGACACGATCAACGACCAGCGCGCCACCTTCGGTGCCAGCCAGGGCCGCTTCGACGCGATCATCTCGAACCTGCAGTCCTCGGTGGAGGCGCAGAGTGCGGCCCGCAGCCGGATCATGGACACCGACTTCGCCGCGGAAACCGCCAACCTGAGCCGGGCGCAGATCCTGCAGCAGGCGGGCACGGCGATGGTCGCCCAGGCCAACCAGCTGCCGCAGAACGTCCTGTCTCTTCTTCGATGACGGCGGGGCGGCCGCCGAAGATGTAGCCGCCTGACTTCACTGCGTTCCAAGACCTGCTGGCACCTTCCGGGGTGCCGCAGGCATGAGGCAAGAAGAAAGTTCTCAAGGTTTCCCTACGCAGTTCCGATACACCAGCCACCAGGGGACGCATCACGCGGAACCTGCGGTCCGGTGAGACGACCGAGGGCCAGGCGGTACCCGCATTCCAGGGACGCCCGACCGGAGGAGCCCCGGCATTTGCGTGCAACGTGACGCCGGTGCTTTAACCGGAACTAAACGGCAACCTTGAAGGAGTTTCGACATGCCCCAGACCATCAACACCAACATCTCTTCGCTCAACGCCCAGCGCAACCTGAACTCGTCCCAGGCCTCGCTGGCGGTGTCGATGCAGCGCCTGTCCTCGGGCCTGCGCATCAACTCGGCCAAGGACGACGCGGCCGGCCTGGCCATCGCCGAGCGCATGAATGCCCAGGTGCGTGGCATGAACGTCGCGGTGCGCAACGCCAACGACGGCATCTCGATGTCGCAGACGGCCGAAGGCGCCCTGAGCAAGGTCGGCGACGCCCTGCAGCG
Organism: Ideonella flava; assembly: GCF_051857595.1. Classification (NCBI taxonomy): domain Bacteria; kingdom Pseudomonadati; phylum Pseudomonadota; class Betaproteobacteria; order Burkholderiales; family Sphaerotilaceae; genus Ideonella; species Ideonella flava. Next base: position 132,816 of record NZ_JBPZHD010000012.1, on the reverse strand, counting down.
CATGCGTGAGCTGGCGGTGCAGGCGCGCAACGCCACCAACTCCAGCTCCGACAAGGACTCGCTGAACAAGGAGTTCTCCGAGCTGCAGAGCGAAATCAGCCGCGTGCTGGGCGGCACGAGCTTCAACGGCAAGAAGATCCTGGGCTCGGACGCCACGGCGATGACCTTCCAGATCGGCGCCAACACGACGAGCGACGACACGATCACCATGACCACCGAGGACATGACGGCCAACACCGACATCACCGCGGTGACGGTCTCGACCGCGGTCATCGACGCCTCGGCCACCTCGGGCGACATCGCCACCGTGATCGACAACATCGACACCGCGATCGACACCATCAACGACCAGCGGGCGACCTTCGGTGCCACGCAGGGCCGCTTCGACGCGATCATCGCCAACCTGCAGCAGTCGGTGGAGGCGCAGAGTGCCGCGCGCAGCCGGATCATGGACACCGACTTCGCGGCGGAGACGGCCAACATGAGCCGGGCGCAGATCCTGCAGCAAGCGGGCACGGCGATGGTCGCCCAGGCCAACCAGCTGCCGCAGGGCGTGCTGAGCCTGCTGCGCTGACGCCGGTTCCGCCTGCCTCGAAAGCCCCCGGTCGCCCGCCGGGGGCTTTTTCATTGATGAGGCGGAAATTGGGGGTTTGACCGGGTTCATTTCGGCGCTTTGGCGAAGGCCCGGGCTCTTCAGAATTCGTCCAACGCTTCCACAGACCTGGGGGCGTTGCCCGACAGGTTACTGAAGAGGTGCCCCCATGCCGCAGACCATCAACACCAACATCGCGTCGCTCAATGCCCAGCGCAACCTGAACGCTTCGCAGAGCTCGCTGACCACCGCGATGCAGCGTCTGTCGTCCGGCATGCGGGTCAACTCCGCCAAGGACGATGCGGCCGGCCTGGCGATCGCCGAGCGCATGAACGCCCAGGTACGCGGCATGAACGTCGCGATCCGCAACGCCAACGACGGCATCTCGCTGGCCCAGACGGCCGAAGGCGCGCTGTCCAAGGTGGGCGATGCCCTGCAGCGGATGCGCGAACTGGCCATCCAGGCCCGCAACTGGACCAACTCCAGCTCGGACAAGGATTCGCTGAACAAGGAATTCTCCGAACTGCAAAGTGAAATCACCCGCGTGCTGGGCGGCACCACCTTCAACGGCAAGGCCATCCTGGGCGCGGATGCGACGACGATGGACTTCCAGATCGGCGCGAACACCTCGACCGACGACCTGATCAGCATCGCCACCAGCAACATGACCACCGCCACCGACATCGCGGCGGTGACCGTGAGCACGGCGGTGATCGACGCCAGCGCCTCGGTTGGTGCGATCGGCACGATCATCGACGGCATCGATCTCGCGCTGGACCTGGTGAACAACACCCGCGCCACTTTCGGCGCCACCCAGAGCCGCTTCGACGCCATCATCTCCAACCTGCAGCAGTCGGTGGAGAACCAGTCCGCCGCCCGCAGCCGGATCATGGACGCCGACTTCGCCGCGGAGACCGCCGCCATGAGCCGCGGTCAGATCCTGCAGCAGGCCGGCACGGCGATGGTCGCCCAGGCCAACCAGCTGCCGCAGCAGGTGCTGCGATTGCTCCAGGGCTAGTCATGGGACACCCGGCGCCGGGGGACCGGCGCCACCCTCCGCGAGGGTGCGCGGCCGCCGGGGAGCGGCCCGGCGCCGGCCGCGAGGAATGTCAGTTTTGATGCGCGCCGCAGGCGCCCGAGGGATGCACCGATAGCGCCCCGGGATCTTGCGGCGCGTTTTCATTGGCCTGGAAGAAGAACCGGCCTCAAGTTTCCGCCGCCGCCTGCCGAAAAGGCGGATAGCGAAGAAAGGACTCCTGCGTGACGACCATCAGCTCTCTCGGTGTCGGCAGCGGCATCGACGCCGAATCGATCATCTCCGCCCTGATGTCGGCCGAGAGCAGGCCGCTGAACCTGCTCAAGACCGAGGCCGGCGACATCTCGTCCAAGATCTCGATCTGGGGCAACGTCTCGAGCTACGTCTCGACCTTGCAGGACGCCGTGCGCACGCTCTCCTCGGTCAGCATCTGGAACGGCATGAAGGCCTCGTCGTCGAACGACAGCGCGGTCGGCGTGGCCTCCGACAGCGCCGCCACCCCGGGTTCGCACACGGTCAACGTCACTGCGCTGGCCGCCGGGCAGAACCTGGCCAGCGCGGCCTTCTCGGGCAGCGACGCCACCCTGAGCGCCGGCAGCCTCACGATCCAGCTGGGCACGTGGTCCGGCTCGAGCTTCACGGCGAAGTCGGGCTCCAACCCCGTGAGCGTCACCGTGGACGCCGACGACACGCTGGCCGACATCCGGGACAAGATCAACAGCGCCGGCGCCGGCGTGAGCGCCTCCATCGTGACCGACGCCGGCGGCGCACGGCTGGTGATGCGCTCGGATGACACCGGAGCCGAGAACGGCTTCATGGTGACCGCCACCGAAGACAGCGACGACGGCAACGCGGCCACCGGCCTGTCCGCGCTCGGCTACACCACCAATGACGGCAGCTCGCCGATGACTGCGCCGCAGGCCGCCCGCAACGCGGCGCTCACGGTCGACGGCATCCCGATCAGCTCCGCCAGCAACACCGTGACCGGCGCCCTCGACGGCGTGACGCTCAGCCTGAAGGCGGTCACGACCTCAGCCGCGACGGTGGAGGTCTCGACCGATACCGCCGAGATCTCGACGGCGATCGACTCTTTCGTGAGCTCGTTCAACACCCTCATGGGCTACCTGAAGGCGCAGACGAAGTACGACGAGGCCGCCAAGAAGGGCGCTCCGCTGCAGGGCGATGCGGCGGCCGTCGGCATGATCTCGCAGCTGCGCGGCGTGATGAACACCGACTTCACCGGCAGCAGCGTCTATTCGAGGCTGTCCGACATCGGCATCACCATGAACAAGGACGGCACGCTGGCCAAGTCGACCAGCGGCATCGAGGACGCGTTGGGCAACCTCGGCGAACTGAAGAAGCTCTTCGCCGACGATGGCACCGGCACGACCGAGTCCACCGGCATCATGCAGCGCTTCTACAACTGGACCAACGAGGTGCTGGGCTCGGACGGTTCGCTCGAATCCAAGACCGACGGGCTGCAATCCACGCTCGAGCGCAACGAAGATCGCCAGGACTCCATGCAGACCCGGCTCGACCAGATGGAAAAGCGCCTGCGCGCCCAGTACGAGGCACTGGACACGCAGATGGCCGCTCTGCAGGGCACCAGCAGCTACGTGACGCAGATGATCAATTCGCTGTCCTGACGGGCGGCGTCGCCGCGCGAGCGCGGCCGACGGACAGAGCAAGGGGCGTGCGCCGCAGGTGCACGCCCCTTTTGCTTTGGGGGCGGGAAGGGCAGCGGGAACTGGAGGGGAAAGTGGGCGGGCTTAGGGCCTCAGTCCATCCTCAAGATTGCGCTTGCAGGTTCCGATATGTAAACCAGACGCCAACGCATTGCATACCCAGCCGATGTTCTACGCCCAGACCTCCAGCCCCTTCGGCCGCTCCGGCGGCATGGCCAACGCCTACCGCCAGGTCGGTGTCGAGACGAGCGTGCATTCCGCTTCGCCGCACCGGCTCATCGCCATGCTGTTCGATGGCTACATGGACGCGCTGACGGCCGCTCGCGGCGCCATGCGCCAAGGCCAGATCGAGGCGAAGGGCAAGGCCATCACCCGAGCCGCCCGCATCGTCGACGAAGGCCTGAAGGCCAGCCTGAACGTGAGCGAAGGCGGTCAGCTGGCCGAGGACCTGCGCTCGCTGTACGAATACCTGAGCCTGCGCCTGACGCAAGCCAACATCCGCAACGACGAGTCGATCCTCGACGAGTGCGTCAACCTGGTCGAGCCGCTGCGCGCCGCCTGGCGCGAGATCGGCGACAAGGTCGCCGCGAACTGAGAAGACCATCCGTCCCTTCCGCCCCAACGCTGTCATCGTTGAAGAACTCCCCATGAGCCACACGCTGCTGAACTACTACGAAGCCATCGAACGCGCCAGCGCGGACATGCTGGACGCGGCGCGAAACGGCCAATGGGACGAGGTGGTCAAGCTCGAGGGCGCCTGCGCCGTGCTGATTTCACAACTCAAGCACGCGGCGAAGGAGAAGAATCTCCAGGCCGAGGAATCCAAGCTCAAATCGCGGATCATGCAGCGCATCCTGCTCAACGACGCCGAGATCCGCCACCTGGCCGAGCCCTGGCTGGAGGACCTCGACAACATGCTGGCGGGCCGGTCTAAGACGCTGCACTGAGCAGACCCGCCCCTGACCCGATGTACTCCGACACCCGACCTGCTTCGCTGGACGCCCTGGGCTCTCCCGAGGCGCTGGACGCCTTCCGCGTCGACGATGCGGCCGAGGTGAAGTCGCTGCTGAAGTCGCTGATGGACCGCAGCGTGACGGTCAATCTCAACGGCTCCGACGGTTCGTCCTACGCCACCACGCTGTGGACGATAGACACGGCGCATGCCAAGCTCGCGTTCACGGCCGACCTGATGGCCCCGGCGGTGCACCGCCTGGTCGAGGCAGACGAAGCGGTGGCCGTGGGCTACCTGGACCAGATCAAGCTGCAGTTCGAGGTCAACGACCGCATGCTGGTGCACGGGCACCAGCACTGCGTGTTGCAGGCGGCCCTGCCGCGCGAACTCTTTCGCTTCCAGCGCCGCAACGGCTACCGCGTCCGCACCCTGGAACGCAGTTCCCCGACCGCGCGCCTGCGCCACCCGGCCATCCCCGAGATGATGCTGGAGCTGCGCGTGATCGACGTGAGCGTTGGCGGCTGCGCCTTGTTCATGCCGTCGGACGTGCCCATGGTGGAGCCCGGCGTGCAGATCAACGACTGCACCCTGGAGCTCGACGCCGGCACCCTGCTGCGCTGCTCCCTCACGGTGCATCACGTCACCTCCATCCAGCCCGATTCACGCGGCGTGCGCCTCGGCTGCGAGCTGCTGAACCTCGATCCCGAGGCGGTGCGCTCCCTGCAGCGCTACATCGATGTGACGCAGAAGCGCCGGCGAATGATGTCGCTGGATTGAGCACGGTGGCGGTCCAGCTGCCGGCGCACCGCCGCGATCCCAAATTCCTCGAGACCTTGCATGCGTTCCTTGATCCTTGTCGTGTCCGCCGTCCTGGCGACCCTGCTCACGGCCTGCACGGCCAGTGGCCCGATCTATAGCCAGGCTGCGGCCCCGGTCGGGGACCAGGCACTCGTCTACCTGTACCGGGTCCGCACGCCGTTCGGCGCCTGGGTGCCCATGAAGGTCGAGGTCAACGGCAAGGAGATCGGCATCCTGGCCAACGACTCCTACACCACGGTCTACGTACCGGCCGGAGACGTGAGTCTTTCCGCCACCCGCTGGCAGGACTTCCACTACCCCGACTCGAAGCGCGTGTCCGTTTCGGGCCGCGTGGCGGGAGGCGAAACCTACTACCTGCGTATTTCGCAGAGCAGCAGCGGCAGCATGATCACGACCAACCTGGAGCGAGTCTCCGCCGTGGTCGGCGAATCCGAGTTGAAGGTGCTCAAGCGCGCCGAGCCGGTCAAATGAGATCTCGCGACGGGTCACTCGACGGTGTGCCCGGCCAGGAGCCGAGCCACCCATACGAGGGCGCTCGCTGACCGCGCAAGCGCGTCACATGCTGCGGTTCAGGTGCGGCATGCCCTGGCCGCCGAACTCGATGCCCAGGAAGCCGCAAAGTTGCTGCATGGCCTCGGGGTCGGAAAGGTTCAGCACCAGCAACTGACCGGGCCGGAAGCGGAAGTACTCCGTGACGTTGTAGGCATGGACCGCGTAGTGGCGCATGTAGATATCGGGGTCGTACAGGTGCTCGTCGTCGACGCCGTAGACGGCGCACTGGGCGCGGTACAGCCAGCCGGGGCTGAGGTAGTTGAGCTTCTTCAGGTCGGCGGCGCCGGGGCGGCGCTCGCCCGTCTTCATCAGCTGCGAATGGAAGCGCACGAGGGAGTCGTACCACTGCTCGGGGCTGTCGCGCAGGGTCAGGATGAACTTCGAGCCCGGGAAGGCCTCGTCCAGCGCCTGGTAGGTGTACGGCAGGGAGTAAGGGATGTCCTGGCCGGCGTCGGCCCCGCGGGCCAGCTCGACGATGCGGCGGAAGTCACGCCGGATCCAGTCGTCCAGCAGCCTCTCGCCCTGGTTCTGCACGCTGAAGCGGTAGCCCAGCGAGCCTAGCGCCTGCTCGATGGAGGTGGTGCCGGTCTTGTTGCGTCCGACGCAGAAGACCTTTCCCGTGTGCTTTGCCATATCAGTCCTGCTCCCTCAAGTGGCATCAACGATTGCACGCCAACCAGAACCCAGGGCGTGCGCGTATCCGGCTCTGCCGGTCCGCTGCGCGAGCCCCCTCGGGGGGCAGCCCCCTGGCAGGGGGGCGTGGGGGCCCTACACCTGCATGTTCATGACGTCCGTATACGCCTGGACGAAGCGATTTCGAACCGTCAAGGCCGCCTGGAACCCGATCTGCGACTTCTGCATCGCGATCATGGTGTCCTCCAGGCTGACGTTCGGGTTGCCCAGCTGGAACTCCTGCTGCAGCTTCTCGGCATGCAGCTGCTGCTGGCTCACCGCCTTCAGTGCGTCGGTCATGGCGTTGGAGAAGCTCGCCTTGTCCACGCTCTCGGTGCCGCGCGTCTTGGCCAGCGGCAGGCCATCGCGCGTCAGGCCGGCGCGGGCGACGGCTTGCGAGAAATCGAACGGCTTGAGTTTCATGTCCATGGCGGGTCCCTTTCGCACGCCGCCGTGACGACGGTCTGACGACGAGCTTGCTGGGACCGAATGCTAAGCACGGGGCTCGGCCACGATGGTCGGAACTGAAGGGCGTTTTTCAGCCTTCTCCCGCCTTGGCGCGAAGGGTCCTTGCCGAACAATGGGCCTGTCACATCGACAAACATAACCATTCCATGGACGCCTCCGCCACCGTGCCCGTTGCCCTGGTCCCCGAAGCCCCTGCCGGGCTGATCGGTCGCCTTGCGGCGTTGCCGGCGGCCACGAAGATGAAGGCGTGCATCGGCATCGCGGCCCTGGCCGCCACGCTGATCGCCATCGCCATGTGGGCCAGCCAGGGCGACTGGCGCGTGCTTTATGCCGGCCTGCCCGACAAGGAAGCCGGCGCCATCGTCGCCGAGCTGGGCACCATGGGCATCCCCTACCGCTACGCCGACGGCGGAGGCGCCATCAAGGTGCCGGCCGATCGCCTGTACGACGTCAAGATGAAGCTGGCCGCCAAGGGCATGCCCAAGGCCAGCGTCGTCGGCAACGAGCTGCTGGATGTCAACCGCTTCGGCCAGACCGACCGCCAGGAGCGGGCCAACATGCAGCGTGCCCTCGAAGGCGAGCTGGTGCGCACCATCCTCAAGGTCGACGGCGTCGACGACGCCCGCGTGCACCTGGCCCTGCCCAACCAGAACGGCTTCTTCCGCGAGCAGCAGAAGCCCAGCGCCAGCGTCATGCTGACCCTGCGCTCCGGCTTTGCGCTGGACCGCGCCCAGGCCGCCGGCATCGTGCACCTGGTGTCTTCCAGCGTGCCCGAGCTGAACCCCAAGGCGGTCAGCGTGGTCGACCAGCGCGGCGCGCTGCTGGCCGGCGCCGAGGACGACAACGGCAAGTCGCTCAACGAGCAGCAGCTGCAGTACATCGCCCAGGTCGAGAAGACCTACCTGGCCCGCGTCAACGATCTGCTCGAGCCCATCGTGGGCCGGGACAACCTGCGCGCCACCGTGGCCGCCGACATCGATTTCACCCAGGTCGAATCGACCAGCGAGCAGTTCCGCCCCAATCAGGGCAGCGAGCCGGCGGCGGTGCGCAGCCAGTCGACCAACGAATCTTCGACCGCCGGCAGCAGCGTGCCCTCGGGCGTGCCGGGTGCCGCCAGCAACCAGCCGCCGGTGCCGGCGACCGCGCCGATCAACGGCGCCTCGGCCCCGCTGCAGGCCGCCAATGCCCAGCTGAACGGCGGCGCCGGCCGGCGCGAGGCGACCACCAACTACGAAGTCGACAAGACGGTGCAGATGAAGCGCAACGCGGTCGGCGTGATCCGCCGCCTGAACGCCGCCGTTGTCGTCAACCACCGCAGCAACACCGATGCCAAGGGCAAGACGACCAGCACCCCGCTGTCGCCCGAAGAGCTGGACAAGCTGACCGCCCTGGTGCAGGAGGCGGTGGGCTACAGCAAGGAGCGCGGCGACTCGGTGCGAGTCATCAACGCGCCCTTCAAGGCCGAGCCGGTCGACAAGCTCGCCGAGCTGCCCCTGTGGAAGCAGCCCTGGCTGCTGGACCTGGTGCGTGCCGGCGCGGTGCCCGGTGCCCTGGCGCTCGTCGCGCTGGGCCTGATCTTCGGCGTCATCCGGCCGGCCCTGAAGCCGCCGGTGGTGGTCGAGGCGGACAAGCGCGGCCAGCAGCTCGATGCGGTGGTCGACGACGAGGCGGCGCTGCCGGGTGCCCCTCAGCTGCCCACGCTCGAGGCCCCGCGCGGGAATCTCAAGCTCGAGACCGCCCGCCAGCTGGCCAAGGAGAACCCCGCCGCGGTGGCCAACATCATGCGCGAGTGGGTCAACGGCGAAGTCGCGGCCTGACTCCCAACATCAAGAACAAATGCCTGCCAACAACAGCTCCGACGATGGCGTGGAAAGCGCCGCCATCCTGCTCATGTCCCTTGGCGAGGAGGAGGCGGCGCAGGTGTTCAAGCACCTCGGCCCCAAGGAAGTTCAAAAGCTCGGCGAGACCATCGCCAAGCTCAAGGTCATCCCGCGCGAGCGGGTGGAGGCCGTGCTGGACCGCTTCGCCGTCACGGCGGAGAAGCAGCACATCCTCGTGCCCGACACCGACGAATACGTCAAGGCGGTCCTGAAGAAGGCGCTGGGCGAGGACAAGGCCAACCTGCTGATCGACCGCATCCTGCAGGGCTCGGATGTCTCCGGCATCGAGAGCCTGAAGTGGATGGACCCGGGCTCGGTGGCCGAGCTGCTGCGCAACGAGCATCCGCAGATCGTGGCCGCCATCCTGGTGCACCTGGACCATGACCAGAGCTCCTCGGTGCTCAAGTGTTTCACCGAACGCCAGCGCAACGAGGTGCTGGTGCGCATCGCCACGCTGGACGGCATCCAGCCCGCCGCACTGAAGGACCTCAACGAGGTGCTTTCCAAGGTGCTGGCCGGCGGCGACAAATTGAAGAAGGCGTCGTTGGGCGGCGTCAAGGCAGCAGCAGAGATCATCAACCTGCTGGGCAGCTCGATCGAGACCGCTGCGCTCGATTACATCCGCGAGGCCGACGGCGATCTGGCCCAGCGGATCATGGACAACATGTTCACCTTCGAGGACATGAACAAGCTCGACGACAAGGGCTTCCAGTCGGTGCTGAAGGAAGTGCAGAGCGAGTCGCTGGTCATCGCGCTCAAGGGCGCCACGCCCGAGCTGCGCGAGAAGGTGTTCCGCAACATGTCGACCCGTGCGGCCGAGACGCTGCGCGAGGACCTGGAGTCGCGCGGCCCGGTGCGCGTGTCCGAGGTCGAGTCCGAGCAGAAGGAAATGCTGAAGATCGTCCGCCGCCTGGTGGACGAAGGCCAGATCGTCCTGGCCTCGGGAGGCGCGGATGACTTCCTCTAAGCCGGGCGGCTTCCGCCAGGTGCCGCCGCCGGCCGGCGGCAAGGAACGCCCCGCCAACGCCTACGCCCGCTTCATCCCGCGCGAGGAGCTGGCCGATTTCGCGGCCTGGACGCCGGGAGCGTTCGGCGAAGGGGCCGACCCTTTCGGCACGAGCACCAAGGCGCAGCCGCGCGCCGCGCAGCGGCCCGAACCCGCACCGGCTCCGGCGGCACCGCCCGAGCCCACGGCCGAACAATGGCAGGCCCGCATCGAAGAAGCGCGTGCCCAGGGCTACGGCCAAGGCTACCGCGACGGGTTGGAGGCGCTCGACGCCGCCAAGCGCCAGTACGCGCAGCAGACGAGCGCGCAAGTCGCGCAGGTGCTGGCAGCCTTCGATCAACAGACCCAGGCGCTGGACGTGCGCCTGGCCGACACGCTGGTGCACTCGGCGGTGCTCCTGGCACGCCAGGTGGTGCGCAGCGAAGTCGCCCAGCGCCCGGAGCTGATCGTGCAGGTCGCGCAGGATGCGATCGGCGCGGTGATCCTCTCGGCGCGTCATCTGCGCCTTCGCCTGCACCCGCAGGATCTGGCGCTGGTCGAGGCGGGCGCCGCGGATCTGCTCGCCGCCCGCTCGGTGCTGCTGCAGGCCGACGCCACGCTCTCGCCCGGCGGCTGCATCGTCGAATCGGATCTCGGACAGGTCGATGCGCGCATCGAGCAGCGCTGGGCCCAGGCCGTGGCCGTGTTCGGCCGAGACGAGCCGCTGGTCGACGGCAGCTCCGAGGTGGACCTGTGAGCGCCAGCCGCGACCAGAAGTGGGATCGCTTCCTCGGCGACATCAGGAACTACGCCACCTTGCCGCAGCCGCTGGAGATGCAGGGCTCGCTGGTGCGCGTGACCGGCCTGGTGCTGGAGGCCGCCGGCGTACGCGCGCCCGTGGGCGCCGTGTGTGCCGTGGGCACGCCGGGCGAGCAGCCGGTGACCGCCGAGGTCGTCGGCTTCAACGGCGACCGCGCCTACCTCATGCCCACCGGCGAACTGCATGGCCTGGCCAGCGGCGCGCGGGTGGTGCCCCTGCCCGTGCCGCAGATTCCTCCGCGCTTCGGCGTCGAGAACCACCCCTGGCGCCGCAGCGAGGACCGGGGCCTGCACCTGCCCATGGGTGACGGCCTGCTGGGCCGCGTGGTCGACGCCCACGGCCAGCCCATGGACCGTCGCGGCCCGATCGCCGACACGCACAACGAACCCATGGTGCGCCGGCCCATCAACGCGATGGACCGCGACCCGGTGCGCCAGCCGCTGGACACCGGCGTGCGCGCCATCAACGCCATGCTCACCGTGGGCCGCGGCCAGCGCATCGGCCTGTTCGCCGGCACCGGCGTCGGCAAGTCGGTGCTGCTGGGCATGATGGCCCGCTACACCAAGGCCGACGTGATCGTGGTCGGCCTGATCGGCGAGCGCGGCCGCGAAGTCAAGGAGTTCATCGAGGACATCCTCGGCGACGAAGGCCTGGCCCGCGCCGTGGTGGTGGCCGCTCCTGCCGATGCACCGCCGCTGGTGCGCATGCAGGGCGCGAGCTACGCGACCGCCATCGCCGAGCACTTCCGCGACCGCGGGCAGCACGTGCTGCTGCTGATGGATTCGCTCACCCGCTACGCCATGGCGCAGCGCGAGATCGCCCTGGCCATCGGCGAGCCGCCGGCCACCAAGGGCTATCCGCCCAGCTGCTTCGCCAAGCTGCCGCAGCTGGTGGAGCGCTCGGGCAACGGCCTGAACGGCGTCGGCTCGATCACCGCCTTCTATACCGTGCTGACCGAAGGCGACGACCCGCAGGACCCGATCGCCGACGCGGCACGGGGGATCCTCGACGGCCACATCGTGCTGTCGCGCGAGCTCGCCGAAAGCGGCCACTTCCCGGCCATCGACGTGGAGAAATCGATCTCGCGCGTGATGACCTCGGTGGCTCCTCGCGAGCACCTCGAGGGCGCCCGTCGCGCCCGCCAGTGGCTGGCCCGCTTCAACAAGGCGCGCGACCTCATCCAGCTCGGCGCCTACACCCCGGGTGCCGATGCCGAGCTCGACGCGGCCGTCAGGATCCAGCCCCGGCTGCTGGCGCTGTTGCAGCAGGGCATGCACGAGGCCGCGCCCTTGCCGCTGGCGGTCAAGCAGCTGCTCGCGCTGAATCCCGCCACCGCCTGATCCATTGCAGAAAGAACGCTGATTCATGGAACGCCTGGACCTGCTGAACACCCTGCTGCAACGCGAGAAGGAAAAGCGCGATGCCGCCCTGGTCGAATGGCGCGAGGCCGAGCGACAGGCCCAGGCGACGCGCGAACAGGCACAGGCCCTGGTGAACTACCGGGGCGAGTACCGACAGCGCTGGAGCGCCCAGTTCGCCCAGCGCGCGCCCATCGAGATCCTTCGCTGCTACCAGGGCTTCGTCGAAAGGCTGGAGCAGGCGATAGGTGCGCAAGAGGGCGCCGCCGACCAGGCCGCGGCCCGCGTGCAGGCCGCCCAGGCGCGGCTGCGCCATCGGGAGACCAAGGTCGCGACGGTGCAGCGCCTGATCGAGCGCCGCCTGCAGGCCGGCGCCGTGCGCGAGCAACGCCGCGAACAGAAGGCCGTCGACGAGGCCGCCCAGCGTCTTTCATGGGCCCGCGTCGGCGTCTTCTCCGCCGCCTGAACACTTCACATCGACGACGCCACATCCAGGACGCCATCGCATGACCCCGACTGCCGCTCCCACCGCCAGCTCGCACGCGACCGCCTCTCACGCGGCCAGCCAGGCGGCCGCCCGTTCACGCCCCGCGCAGGGCGGCCAGGGCGCATCGCCCTTCGCGCAACTGCTGCAAGGCATGGCCGACGAAGGCGAGGGCACCCCCCCGCCGGCGGCCGAGCCGGACGAATCGACCACGCAAGAAGCCGATGAACGGCCCACCGAACACGGCAAGGCCCAGGAGGCGCGGCGCGATCGGGATCCGGCCGACGACGCGACGGCGCAGGCCACTCCCGAAGTCGCCAGGATGGACCTGACCGACACGGCGCGCCAGGCCTCCACGCTCGCGGCCGCGCGCGCCAAGGCGGCGGCCGGCATCGATGCCGCACGCAACCACCGCGCCGCGATGGGGCTGGACGGGAGCCCCGCCGAGGCCCACGGCAACGCCGGCGCCAGCCTGGCCCATGCGGGGGCCCGCGACGCGCAGAACGCCGCCTCCAATGGCCTGGACCTGGCCGGCTGGCAAGCCACCCTGGACGCCACGCCGGTGAACCTGGCGCCGGCCGAATCGAGCACGGGCGCCGCGGCGGCTGCCGACTTCTCGCTGCCCAGCCTCGGCGCCACGGCACCCGCACCGGCGCCCGCCGCGGAGCCCCCGGCCGCCGCCCAGGCCACCCTCGCCCCGCCGCCCGGCAGCCCCGCGTTCGGTGCGGCGCTGGGCGCTCAGCTGAGCACCTGGCTCAAGGATGGAGTGCAATACGCCACCCTGGAGCTGAACCCGCAGGACATGGGCCCGATCGACGTGCGCATCGCCCTGCGCGATGGCCGCACCGAAGTCCAGCTCGGCGCCGACGTGGCGGCCACCCGCGCCGCCCTGACCGAAGCCCTGCCCGGCCTGACCGAAGCCCTGGGCGACGTCGGCCTGACGCTCACCGGCGGCAGCGTGTCCGACCAGACCGGCCAGCACGCGCGCCAGGGCGAGGGCCAGGCTCAGCGCGGCTTCACGCTGCCCTCGTGGCTGGCACCCGCGCGCGACGACGCAGTGGCGGCGGCCGAATCCAGCCGCCGTCCGGCCCAGCGCGGCCTGATCGACCTGGTGGCTTAGGAGTTGACAGCGGCAAGGAGCCGCTGACAACTCCTGGGCGCGGCCGAAATCTGGATCCCACTCGCCCCTCCTGGAAGGCTCCAGTCTTGTTTGTCGAGCCGGACCGACGGCAGGCAGTGCCTCTCGTCATTCCTGCTGGAGCCCCTTCCTGGAGGGGGCGGGGGGAGCAATGTTCAAACCCGCCGACGGCTTCGCCGGAGGACGGATTTCACCCGCTATTTGCGCCTTCTGGCGAACCCCTTGCTTTCAATAATGGCCAGCAATGCGGTCTTCCCGCCTGCCGGCCCTCGCGGCATGGCGGGATTGACCGCCACGAACCAAGCCAGGAGCCGCCCCCATGTCCGCTGCCGCAGCCGTCGATGCCGCTGAAGTCGTGCCCAAGAAGGGCAAGAAGAAGCTGATCATCCTGATCGCCGCGGTCGTCGTGCTGCTGCTCGTGGCCGGCGGCGGCGCGGCCTTCTACCTCAAGCACAAGGCCGCGGCCGAAGCGGCGGCCGCCGAAGCCGAGGACGAGGACGGCGACGTTGCCGACACCGGCCGCAAGCATGCCGCCAAGGCCGGCCACAAGAAGGACGAGAAGCGCGTGCCGCCGGTGTTCGTGCCGCTGGATCCCTTCGTCGTCAACCTCGCCGACCGCGAGGCCGACCGCTTCGCCCAGGTCGGCATCACGCTGGAAGTGGCCGACGCCCACGTCGGCGACGAGATCAAGGCCTACATGCCGGCCATCCGCAACAACATCCTGCTGCTGCTGGCCCACAAGACGTCGGCCGAGCTGATGGACCACGAAGGCAAGGAACAGCTGGCCAGGGAAGTGCGCCGCGAGGCGCTTCGTCCCATGGGCTTCGACCTGCCGGACGAGGACGCCGACACGGGCACGAAGAAGAAAAAGAAGAAGGCCAAGGCGGAGGAGGCGGAAGAGCTTCCGATCAAGTCGGTGCAGTTCTCCTCCTTCATCATCCAGTGATGTCTGCCCCTTCCGTCTTCGACGGCCGCTGACCTGCCATGAACCAGCAGATCCTTTCCCAAGACGAGGTCGATGCCCTTCTGCAGGGCATCACCGGCGAGAGCCAGAAGCTCGAGCAGGAGGAGATCCCCGAGGGCGGGGTCCGCATCTACGACATCGCGAGCCAGGAGCGCATCGTCCGCGGCCGCATGCCGACGATGGAGATCATCGGCGAGCGGTTCGCACGCAACATCCGCATCGGGCTGTTCAACTTCATCCGCAAGAGCCCGGAAGTCTCGATCAACGGCATCAAGGTCCAGAAGTACTCGGCCTTCCTGCGCGAGATCGTGGTGCCGACCAACTTCAACATCGTCTCGGTGCGGCCGCTGCGCGGCTCCGGGCTGATCGTGTGCGACCCGAGCATCGTCTTCGCGGTGATCGATTCGCTGTTCGGCGGCGTGGGCAAGTTCCACACCCGCATCGAGGGGCGCGACTTCTCGGCCACCGAGCAGCGCGTGATCGAGCGACTGGTCGAATGCATCATCACCGAGTACCGCAACGCGTGGAAAGGCATCTACCCGCTGGAGCTCGATTACCAGCGCTCGGAGATGCAGCCGCAGTTCGCCAACATCGCCACGCCCAGCGAGATCGTCGTCTCCTCCTCGTTCACGCTGGAGATCGGCGAGACCTCGGGCACGATCCACTTCTGCATCCCCTACTCGACGCTGGAGCCTATCCGCGACGTGCTCTATTCGTCCATCCAGGGCGACTCCACCGAGCCCGACCGCCGCTGGGTCAACCTGCTGAAGGAGCAGATCAAGTCCGCCGAGGTGGACCTGATCGCCGAGCTGGGCACGGCCCAGGCCACCGTCGAGCAACTGCTGTCCTTCAAGCCGGGTGACTTCATCGAGGTGGACCTGCTGCCCATGATCCAGGCCAAGGTGGATGGCGTGCCGGTGTTCGACTGCCACTACGGCACTTCGGACGGGCACTACGCCATCAAGATCGACAAGCTCCTGACCAGCTCGAATCTCGGCTGGCTGGGCGACACCAACGCAAGCTGAAGGAGGCCTCGATGGCAGCCAGTGACCAAGACGACATGGCCGACGCCTGGGCCGCAGCCCTGGCCGAATCCAAGGGCTCCGGCGGCAACGACGTCGCGAGCGAACTCGCCGCGCCGGCCGACTCGGTCGCCCCGGCCGCGTTCACCAACTTCACGCCCACCGGCACGGCGGGCGGCGCGGGCAACGACCTGAACATGATCCTGGACATCCCCGTCCAGCTGACCGTGGAACTCGGCCGCACCCGCATCCCGATCAAGAACATCCTGCAGCTGGCGCAAGGCTCGGTGGTCGAACTCGAAACGCTGGCCGGCGAGCCGATGGACGTGCTGGTCAACGGCTTCCTCATCGCCCAGGGCGAGGTGGTGGTGGTGAACGACAAGTTCGGCATCCGCCTGACCGACATCGTGACCCCGAGCGAGCGCATGCGCCGCCTGAGCAGGACG
Source organism: Ideonella flava (assembly GCF_051857595.1). Taxonomy (NCBI): domain Bacteria; kingdom Pseudomonadati; phylum Pseudomonadota; class Betaproteobacteria; order Burkholderiales; family Sphaerotilaceae; genus Ideonella; species Ideonella flava. The sequence continues at coordinate 116,943 of NZ_JBPZHD010000012.1, read as the reverse complement.
TAGGATCCCAAGCTGCCTTCCGGTCGCCGCTCACCTCCATCCCATGAACAGTTCCACCTTCACCCCCTTGCTGGCCTTCATCGGCGTCGTCGCCCTGATTCCCCTCGCGCTGTGGCTGATGCGCCGCAGCGGCTATGCGGGCGCGGGCCAGGATGGGCTGATGCGCACCGTGTCCAGCCTGTCGCTGTCGCCCTCGCAACGCGTGGTCGTCGTCGAGATGGGGCAGGGCGCCACGGCGCGCTGGCTGGTGCTGGGCGTCACCAACGAGAACATCAACCTGTTGACGCAGATGGACGCGCCGGCCGAGGTTCCGCCCGGCCTGCGCGCACCTCAGGCCCAGACCGTGAACCAGCTGATCGCCAAGTGGCGCTCGGGCCACGGCCCTTCGCGCGGGAGCGGCTCGCATGAATGAGCAGAAGTCCCGCCAGCGCGTGTTGCGCACCCGCGGGGCGGGCCGGGTCAGAGGCCCGGCCCTGGGGGTTCTCTACTCGCTGGGGCTGATGCTGGTCGGCGCACTGCTGCTGCCCGACACCGCCCAGGCGCAGGCCCAGTCGGCCGGCCCCAACCTGCCCCTGGTCATCGGCCAGGGCGCGGGCGGCACCAGCTACTCGGTGCCCATCCAGACGCTGCTGTTCTTCACCGCGCTGTCCTTCCTGCCGGCGGTGCTGCTGCTGATGACGGGCTTCACCCGCATCGTCATCGTGCTGGGCCTGCTGCGCCAGGCGCTGGGCACCCAGGCCGCGCCACCCAACCAGGTGATCGTGGGCCTGTCGCTGTTTTTGACCTTCTTCGTCATGTCGCCGACGATAGACAAGGTCTACGCCAACGCCTGGGTGCCGTACTCGGCCAACCAGATCGCCTTCGATGAAGCGCTCAAGCGCGGCGAGGTGCCGATGCGCGAGTTCATGCTCAAGCAGACCCGCCAGGCCGACGTGCAGCTGTTCGCCAAGCTGGCCCGGCTCGACTCGTCGGTCAAGGGCGAGGACGTGCCCTTCAAGGTGCTGGTGCCGGCCTTCGTGACCAGCGAGCTCAAGAGCGCGTTCCAGATCGGCTTCCTGATCTTCGTGCCCTTTCTCATCATCGACATGATCGTGGCCAGCGTGCTGATGTCGCTGGGCATGATGATGTTGTCGCCGGTGCTGGTGGCACTGCCCTTCAAGCTGATGCTGTTCGTGCTCGCGGACGGCTGGAACCTTCTTCTCGGCTCTCTTGCCGCCAGCTTCGCGACCTAGAGCCCCTACGTCGCCTTCGGCCCCGGTCCCCCGAGGGGATCAGGCCCCTAGGGAGCGGCCCGTCGGGGCCTGAGTCACAAAGGTCAATCGTCATGGATTCAGCACAAGTCTTCACCGTCGGCCAGCAGGGCCTGATGATGCTGCTCACCGTCTCGGCGCCCATGCTGATCGTGATCCTCATCGTCGGCGTGCTGGTGAGCATCTTCCAGGCCGCCACCCAGATCAACGAGGCCACGCTGAGCTTCGTGCCCAAGCTGCTCGCCGCGGTCGCGGTGTGCGCGGTGGCCGGGCCGTGGATGATGAGTTCGCTGGTCGATTACCTGCGCAACATGCTCTTGTCGATCCCCGGCGCGGCAGGCTGACCGTTCTGTGATCACCCTCACCGAGGCTCAGCTGCTGGCGTGGGTGACGCCGGTGCTGTGGCCCTTCCTGCGAGTGCTGGCGCTGTTCCAGGCGATGCCGGTGATGGGCCAGCGGCTGGTGCCCATGCGGGTGCGGGTCGCGCTGGCCTTTCTCGTGGCCGTCTGCGCCAGCGGCGTCGCGCCGCCCATCCCGGCCGTGCCGCTGGATTCGTCGGCCGCCGTGCTGCTGGTCGTGCAGCAACTGCTGATCGGCCTTTCGCTGGGCTTCGCGGTGCGCATCGTCTTTGCCACCGTCGAGTTCGCGGGCGAGATCGCCGGCCTGCAGATGGGCATGAACTTCGCCGGCTTCTTCGACCCGCTCACGGCGACGCAATCGACTGCGGTGAGCCGCTTCTTCGGCACCCTCGTCGCGTTCCTGTTCATCGTGATCAACGGGCACCTCACGGTCATCGCCGCGGTGGTGCAGAGCCTGGTCGTCTTCCCGGTCGGCCCCGAGCCCTTTGCCTTCCTGACCCAGACGATGCCGCAGCAGTGGGGCGCCGAGGTGTTCAAGATGGGCCTGTGGATCGCCCTGCCGTTGATCGCGATCATGATGTTCGTCAATGTCGTGCTGGGCGTGATCTCGCGCGTGGCGCCACAGACCCACATCTTCTCGATCGGCTTCCCCATCACCATGGGCATAGGCCTGACCAGCCTGGTGTTCATGCTGCCGCTGATGGAGACCCCCTTCATCGCGACCCTGGAGCGCATGCTGTCCCACTTCCAGTGATCGCCTCCTGACAGCGAGCTCGTTCAGCCCACTGAACGAATCAGCTCAAGCGTGTGAGAAAGGTGACGATGAAAGGGCTTCCACAAATCACAAGGAGCCCCATCTTGAAGACCTTCACGCAAGCCCTCGCGGGCGTCGCCTTCCTCGCGGTGTCCGTGGCCAGCCAGGCCTACGACCCCAAGGCCACGATCGCCGACCTCGACGCTCGGCTGGCCAAGATCGGCGCTCCTCGCATCGAAGGCACTGACCAGGCGGGCGACAAGACGGTCGGCGCCATCTACTTCGGCAGCCGCAAGGTCAACAACAACTACGACGTCGTCGATGCGATCCGCAAGGCCCATGGCGCCACGGCGACGATCTTCGTGAGGGATGGCGACGAGTTCGTGCGCGTGAGCACCAACGTGCTGACGCCCGAGGGCAAGCGAGGCGTGGGCACCCAGCTGGCGCGCAATGCGGCCTATGCGGCGCTGAACAAGGGCGAGCAGTTCTGCGGCCCCATCGACGTGCTGGGCACGGCCTTCGACGCTTGCTACAACCCGATCAAGGATGCCAAGGGCCAGGTGCTCGGCGCGACCTACATCGGCCACAAGAAGTAGGCCCTGGCTGCCTCATTCGTCGATTGCGGCCCCCGGTGCGCGCCGCAACCCATCCCTTCTGGATCGTCTGCGGAGTTGCCCATGGGCTTCATTGCTCAGCTGAAATCACGACTGGCCGCTGCCTGCAGCCGCGCTTCAACAAGAACCCAGTTGCTGGGGGCGTTCTGCGCCGTGCTGGCGATGACGCTGGCGCTCGGCGTCGTCGGCCTGACGGGGCTGCAACGCGTCCAGACTGAAGCGCACGAGCTGTCGGGCAAGTGGCTGCCCGGCGTCGGCGAACTGGCCGCGGCCAAGACGGCGGTGCTCGGTGCCCGGGACCTCGAGATCAAGCACAGCCGCACGGCGGACCAGAGCTACCAGTCGGACTACGAAGCGCAGATGGCCGATGCGGCCAAGGCGGTCGACAAGGCCCTGTCCGCCTATGAGGTGGAAGTGGCCGGCGATGAAGAGCGCGCCTTGGTCGACAAGTTGAAGAAGACCTGGGGCGCCTACCTTCAGTCGCAGCGGCGCGTCGTGGACCTGGGCCATGCCGGCAAGCAGACCGATGCGGCCGACATCAGCGACGGTGCCTCCAGCATGGCGGCCGACGAGGTGCTGCTGGCCCTGGAGGGCCTGTGGACCTTCAACTTCCACAGCGCGGCGCAGGCCAGCGAACGGGTCGAGGCCACTTACCAGCGGGTCCGGTGGGGCATGAGCGGTTTGCTGGCGGTGGCCGTGCTGGTCGGTGTGGGCGTGGCCTTGCTGTTCAGTCGCGCCCTGCTGCGTCGCCTGGGCGGCGAGCCCGGCCATGCCGTGGAGGTGGCCCGTGCCGTCGCGCAGGGGGACCTCTCGACGCCGGTGGCCGTGCGGGCGGGCGACACCACGAGCCTGATGGCCCAGCTGCACGCCATGCAGGGCAGCCTGGCGCGCGCGGTGGACGAGGTCCGCCACGGCTCGCAAGGCGTGGCGAGCGCCAGTGCCGAGATCGCCCATGGCAACCAGGATCTGTCCCGGCGCACCGAAGAGCAGGCCAGCGCCCTGCAGCAGACGGCCGCCACCATGGACGAGCTGGCCGCGACCGTGCGCAACAACGCCGACAACGCAAGACAGGCCAGCGAGCTGGCGCGGGGAGCCTCGGACGTCGCCCGGCGCGGCGGCGAAGTGGTGAGCCGGGTCGTGCAGACCATGAAGGGCATCCACGATGCGTCGAACAAGATCGGGGACATCATCTCGGTGATCGACGGCATTGCCTTCCAGACCAACATCCTGGCGCTCAACGCGGCCGTGGAGGCCGCGCGCGCCGGCGAGCAGGGAAGGGGCTTCGCCGTCGTGGCCGGCGAAGTGCGCTCGCTGGCCCAGCGAAGCGCCGCCGCCGCCAAGGAGATCCACGGCTTGATCACGACCAGCGTCGAGCGCGTGGGCCAGGGCGCGGCCCTGGTCGACAACGCCGGCAAGACCATGGACGAGATCGTGGTCGCCATTCAGCGGGTGACCGGCGTGGTCGGCGAGATCAGCGCGGCCAGCGCCGAGCAGAGCACCGGCGTCTCGCAGGTCGGCCAGGCCGTGGCGCGCATGGACCAGACCACTCAGCAAAATGCCGCGCTGGTCGAGCAGAGTGCCGCCGCGGCGGAGAACCTGCGGGAGCAGGCCCAGCGCCTGCTGCAGTCCGTCGAAGTGTTCAGGCTGCTCCAGGATTGACGGGCCGCTCCCGAGTTCCCTGACCCCCACGGGAGCCCCCGGAAGGCGCCGGTCCGAGCGATCTGCCTCCCCAGCCTTGGGGAGGCCGGGCCCGGTTGGTGTCCGGTATCTGGCGGGCAATCCGTTTGTCTGTATGACAACCCGTGAACTGCCGGCGCGTCCGAAAAGGCCGCCACCGCGTATCACCGGGCATGGACGAAGGAGCAGCGAAATGGATGCGAACACCACCCCCATGGCGCCCAGCGGCTACGAGCTGCGTTTCATGTCGCTGTTCCGCGAAGGGCGCGGTTTGAGCTTCCCTTGCGATCCCGATGGCGGCGTGCACCTGGACGAACTGAGCGAACGGGCCCGCACCAACTACTTCTACGCCCGCACCGTGATCGGCCGCGAGTTCGCCACCCCGGCCGTCGTGGCGCACTGAGGACTGCCGCCCCTAGCCGCGGTGGCCGAGGAGGCGGGCCGGCAGGAAGAGCAGGGCCTTCATCAGCGCGAAGACACCCTCCACCGCGATGCCGACCAGCCGAAAGGGCAGGGCGATCAGCCAGACGATGGGAAACAGCACCAGCGCCAGCAGCGCCACCGGCCAGGCCAGCACGAACAGGATGCACCAGCCGACGAACAGGATCAGGGCCTTCATGGTCACCTCGGTGAAACTCGCGCGAGCTTAAGCCTTGTCGTGCCGGCTGTCGGCCGGCTCCGACTGCTCCTGGCCGGGCCGGTTGGCCTGCGGCGGCGCGAACGGCGGCGGGAAGCCGACGAAGGCCAGGAACACCAGGATGGGCAGCAGCAGGTAGAAAAGCGGCCGCCTCCAGTTCAGGTTCATCTGCCCGTTGTGGGGATGGCGCGCTGGCGTTCAAGCCCCCGGTTCTTCGGGCCACCAGGCTGAGCTTCGCATCGCGGGCCTGGGCGTGCAGGGTCGGGTCATAGGCTGGACTCGTCCCCGCCGTCCCTTTGCGAACTCCCATGCCCAACCACGTCAGCCCATCCCACGCCCACCCAGGTGCCCGGGTGCGCGGAGCCGAAGACCATCCGCAGGCGCCTGCGGCACAGCGACGTCGCACAGGGGGCGAAGCCACGCCGGCATCAGGCCCGCTCGATGGCCTGGCGGCGCGGCAGCCGGGCCCCACGCTGCCGGTGACGCGGGCCCGAGCCGAACTCAACCAGTGGGTCCGGCAGCCCGGCCTTCTCATCGACAACCCGACTGCCTTGGAGATGGCCGGCGTGGAACGCCTGCCCACGGACCCGTCCGCGGCGGCCCGGGCCCCGTCCACCGCCGCGGTCAGTGACCTGCACCTGCCGGCCTCCCTTCCCATCCCCGAGGCGCCGCGAGTGCAATTGCCCGCCGGCGAGAGCGCCGAGGTGAGCGCCGCGCGACGCCAGGTCGTCGACTGGCTGGGCGAGCTGCGGCAGCTGTCCGCCGAGGTTCATGCCGAAGGCGTCAGCCCCGACGATGAGGCCGATGCCTTCAGCAAGCTCGACGTGCTGGCCATGCCGGCCATCGTCGCCGCGCTCAATGCCGAGAAGCCTGGCTTGAACCTGGTCTACGCCCATTGCATCGCCGAGGGCGACACCAGGGCGGGCAGCCGGGAGGGCTTTGGTTCTGTCGACTGGGCGTCCCTCATGCAGGACATGCGACCCGGTCGCTGGCGGGTGCTGATGGACAATACTGCGCACGGCATGGCGCTGGACGTGGCCGTGGTCAACGTACCGGGCCGGCCGCGGCCGCATGCGTCGGTGCTGGTGCTGAACGCCATGCAGTCGCCCGAGATGATCCGTGCCGGCGTGGTGGCCGAGATCGCGGATCAGCTGAAGCTGCCGCCGGATTGGCCACTGCTCGTGGCCGAGGTACCGGCGCAGAAGGATCTGCGCTCCTGCAGGATCTTTGCCTTGTCGATGGCCTTGAAATGCGGGGGCGGCACCTTCGACGGGCTGCATCTGGCCCGCCTGCGTGGTGAACAAGTGCCGCTGGCGCTGCGCGACATCGATGCCGCGCTGGCACGGCCCGACGAGATCGACAGCACAGACGATTCCTATTCCACCGGGCACAGCGACCCCGGCAGCGATTCGGACAGCGATGCCGAGAGCGTGAGAGGCCGCGGACGTGAGCGACAGCCGCCGACGCAGGCCGGCCCATCGGGGCCGATCATTCTGGGCCAGGAACTGCTGCACCCCGCGCAGATCATCGGCCCGCAGTTCATGAAGCACGCGCAGTCCAGGGGCGACGTCCAGAGTTACATCAGGGCGCGCGGGCCGCAAGCCCAGCAGGCGGTCAACAAGCAGCCCCAGACGCTGCTCGAGCGGCACGAAGCCCACCGCGTGGCCCGCTGGCCGGCACCCGCGCCGGGCGCCCGCGCCGCGGCGAGCGACCGCATGCCGCGGATCTCCAGCGCCTCGATCGAACTCAAGCGGATCAGCTTCCTCGACAAGGCCATCCGCCACGCGGCGACTTGCGACCCGGCGCAGGTGATGGCGATGGCGGGCGCCATGCGCACGGTCGACGCCAACTGGCGGGATCGCTACGCGTAAGGGCCACGCCGCCATGGCCGTCGTCTGCCTGCAGCCTGCCGCCACGCCGGCTCGCCTTCGTGCGGCCACGGCCCGGCCCTCCATGTCGGAGAGCTGAGAGTCGGCAGGCGGCTCGGTAACATCGGCGGTCAACTTCCAGGAAAGCCATGCCACTGAAGATCGGCCTGTTGGGGATCGGCAAGATCGCGCGAGATCAGCACATTCCGGCGCTCAAGGCGAGCGCCGACTTCGAGCTCGTCGCCTGTGCGAGTCGCAACGCGCGCGTCGAGGGCGTCGCGAATTTCACCGATCTCGAGACCATGCTGGCGCAGATGCCGGAACTCGAGTGCGTGTCCATCTGCACGCCGCCGCAGGCGCACTTTGCCGCGGCGCTCACCGCCCTGCGCGCGGGCAAGCACGTGATGCTCGAGAAGCCGCCCGCGGCGACGACGCGCCAGATCGCGCTGCTGGCCGACGAGGCTGCGCAACACGGGCGGACCTTGTTCCAGTCCTGGCACTCGCGCTTCGCGGCCAGCGTGGATGCGGCCCGCGAATGGGTGGGCACGCGCACGCTCACGGGCGGGCGAATCGTCTGGAAGGAAGACGTGCACCAATGGCACCCCGGGCAGCAGTGGATCTGGGAGCCCGGCGGCTTCGGCGTCTTCGACCCGGGGATCAATGCGCTCTCGGTGTTGACCGAAGTGCTCTCGAACGAGGTCTGCGTCGAGACCGCCGTGCTGGCGTTCCCCGAGAACCAGCAGGCGCCCATCGCCGCCGAGGTGCACATGCGCACCGAGGAAGGCGTGACGGTCGAGGCCGAGTTCGACTTTCGACAAAAGGGCGAGCAGAGCTGGGACATCGAGCTCTACACCACCACCGGCCGCCTGAAACTCTCGCAAGGCGGCGCGACGCTCGAGATCGACGGCGAGCTGATCGCGGCCGATGAGGGCCTGGCGGGCGAATACCCACGGCTTTATTCGCGCTTTGCGTCGCTGTGCTCGGCGGGCCGGTCCGAAGTGGACTGGCGGCCGTTCCAGCTCGTGGCCGACGCTTTCCTGATCGGTGAGCGGCGCATCGTCGCACCGCATCAGGTGTAAGACGCCGCCGGCGCGGCGGCGCCGGCCTGTACGTGTGTCGGATCAGCGCCCTGCGATGCCCGTCGGGCCGACCGGCCAGAACCGTCCCCGATGTTGATGATGCGCCTGCCCCCGGGCCGCCCGACATTCGGGCGCGGCCTGCCAATACCGCGGCGTTTGCGTCGCGGGCCGGCACATTCCTCGCGCAGCGTCTTACCCTAACAGGGCGCTGTGTTTGTGCGGCTGGCGGCGGGCCGTCTTTTCCAGCGCCGACGCCTTGTCAGTCCATTCGATCGCCTGGCGCGTGCGGTGCCTTACGGGCGCAGGCCGGATCTGTTCGATCAACTCGCGTTCCTTGAGTCTATCGACGCCTGCCTCGCCGCGGCCTGTGACAAACCTCCTACCGCGATACGGGAGAAAGCAGCCAGGCCGGCACGCACATGCTCCGCTGGCGTCGCCTGCATGACCACGCTACCGTGACTCGACCGGCCCATCGGCTGCCGGTTCAAGGTTCATGACGGGAGGGATCCATGCGTACGATGATCGCGGCCGTGCTCGCCGCAGTAACCCTGGCCTTGAGCGGCTGCGGCGGAGGCGGTGGCGGCTCGGACGAGACCGCCCAGGGCTGCACGCCCACGATGGCCGATCCGGATGCTTGCGCGCCCAAGCTGCAGCTGGTGCTCACGGACGCCGCGGGCGCGGAAACCACGCAGGTGTCTCCGGACAGTGCGGGCGTCCTGAGGGCCGTGCTGAAGCATGGCGATGGCGCCCCGATTCCCAACGTCGTGGTCACCTTCACCTCCACTGACAAGGGCGGCGCTTTTGTCCCGGCCTCCGGCACCGCGCTGACCGGGGCTGACGGGGTGGCGCAGGTCGGCTTGCCGGCAGGCCCCCTGGCCGGCGCCTTCACCGTCAGCGCGAGCGCGTCGGTCGAGGGCCGCGCGCTCAGCTCACCCGTCAACTATGCGGTGACCTTCCCGGTGCTCACGTTCTCACCGATCGAGATCAGTCCTTCGCCCTTGTCGGCTGGCGGCAGCGCGAGCGTGAGCGTCACCGTGATGAAGGGCGACGCACCGTATACGACGCCGCTGTCGGTGTCGTTCACTTCGTCCTGCGTGAACGTCGGCAAGGCGACGCTGGATGCACAGGTCACGACCCGCAACGGCGTGGCCACGGCGAGCTACGCCGACATGGCGTGCGCGGCGGTCGACACCATCACCGCTTCGGTCACGCTCGGCGGTGCGACCGTGACGCGCAGTGGCGACCTGACGGTGATGTCGGCCTCGGCAGGATCGATCAAGTTCGTCGGCACCGACACGCCCAACATCGCGCTCAAGGGAACGGGTGGCGTGGGGCGGCAGGAGTTTGCGGTACTGACGTTCCAGGCCTTCGACGACACCGGGCACCCGGCGGTGGGCAAGGGGGTGGATTTTGAGTTCTCCTATCCCTCGCATGCCGAGGACGTTTTCGGCCTCAAGCTGGGGCCCACTCACGCGACGACCGATGCGGACGGCAAGGTCACGACGACGGTGTTTGCCGGGACGATCCCCACCTCGGTTCGCGTGAAGCCTTCGATCAGCGACTCGCCCGACATCACGACCTTGTCCAACTTGCTGGTCGTCTCGACGGGAGTGCCCGATCAGATGCATTTCTCGTTGTCGACGGAGACGGGCAACTGCGAGGGCTGGAACTTCGACCAGCTGTGCAGCCGCGTCAAGGTCGTGATGGGCGATCACTTCGGCAACCCGGTGCCTGACGGTACGGCCGTGAGCTTCACGGCAGAGGGCGGAGTCATCGACCCATCGTGCGTCACGACCACAGGGACCTGCACCGTCGAGCTTCACTCGTCCAATCCCCGGCCCGCGGGGGCTCGGGTGACGGTGTTGGCCTTTGCGCTCGGCGAAGAGGACTTCTTCGATGCCGACGGCGACAACGTCTATGACGCGGCAGGCGACAGCTACACCGAGAAGAGCCCGGACATCTTCCGTGACGACAATGAGAACGCTGCATGGACGGCGGGCGAGCCCTGCGTCGGTCCGAACGCCAGCGGAGATTGCGCGACGCCGGGGAACGGCCAGTACGACGGCGTGCTGGGCATTCCGGACCCCAACAAGCGACAGACCTTGTATGTGTCCAGTCAGCTCGTGCAGATCTTCTCGGCCAGCGAAGCCGACATCCGGTTCAGTCCGGCGCACCTGAGCTGTTCGGGTGACACAGCCGACTTCCAGGTCACGGTGAAAGATGTCAACGGCAATCTGATGCCGGCGGGCACGACCATTTCGTTCACCGCGCTGTTCGGCATCTACTCGGCGCCCGTCGTGCCGAACAACATCGCGGTTCCCAATGTCGTGCTGGCGATGGGTGAGCCCATGTTGATCCCGACCTACACGGCAACGGTCGGATGTGCAGGTGGCAGCGGCACCTTGACCGCCACCGTGACCACGCCCAACAAGGTCGTCACTTACGCCAGCATCCCGATCAACTGAGCGCACGCCAGCAACGCAAAAGGCCCGCTGAGCGGGCCTTTTGAGTTGGGGGACGGCTTCGTCAGCCGTTCGCCGACAGCAACTTCGCCGCCGTCTGCTCCTGCTTCTCCGATGTCTGGATCAGCTTCATCTGGTGCTCGAACTGGCGCGCGGCCGAGATCATGGCGACCATGGTCTCGACGGGGCTGACGTTGGAGCCTTCGAGCACGCCGTCCTGCAGGCGCGCGTTGGGGTCGGCGGCGAGGTCGCCGTTGGCCGAGCGGAACAAGCCGTCGGTGCCGCGCTGCAGCTGGTTGTCGGCTTCGGGCGTGACCATCTTCAGCTTGGCGATGGCCTGGGGCTTGCCGCCTTCGACGGTGGCGCTGACCGTGCCGTCCGGCGCGATCTGCACCTCGGCCCGGGTGGGCACGCTGATCGGGCCGCCGTCGCCCATGACCTGCAGGCCGCCGCGCGTGACGAGCAGGCCTTCGGCGTTCACCTCGAGCGCGCCGGCCCGGGTGTAGGCCTCGGTACCGTCCAGCCCCTGGACGCTGAGCCAGGAGTTGCCCTTCATCGCGACGTCGAGGTTGCGGCCCGTCGGTTGCGCCGCGCCGGCGTCGGACTTGTAGCCCACGGTCGTTTCCAGCGCGTAGACGCGGGTCGAGGCGCCGTCGCCACGCACCGGCACCGCGCGGAAGGCGGCCAGCTCCTCGCGAAAGCCGGTGGTCGAGGCGTTGGCCAGGTTGTGCGCGAGCACGTCCTGGCGCGTCATCGCCGCCTTCGCGCCGGCCATCGAGAGGTAGATCATCCGGTCCATGGCGGTCCTCTAACTCACTGTTATCGCAAGTTCACCAGGGTCTGCATCACCTGGTCCATCGTCTTGATGGTCTGCGCGTTGGCCTGGTAGTTGCGCTGCGCGGTGATCATGTTGACCAGCTCGCCGGTCAGGTCGACGTTGGATTCTTCCAGCGCGCCGGCCTGCAGTGCGCCGAAGGCTCCCGAGGAAGGCGTGCCGAGGATGGGGTCGCCCGACGCGTAGGACGAGCGCCAGCCGTTGCCGCCCAGAGGCTGCAGTCCTTGCGGGTTGCGGAAGTTGGCGAGCTGGACCTGGCCGGCCGGCTTGGTCTGGCCGTTGGTGTAGCGGGCCATCACCACGCCGGAAGAATCGAAGGTGATCCCGGCCAGCGAGCCGGCCGAGTAGCCGTCCTGCTGCAGGTCGGTGACCGCGAAGGTCGCCTTGAACTGGGTCGAGCCGTCGAAGTTCATGGCGATGCCGGGGATGGCCAGGGTCTCCACGCCATTCGCGTCGGTGGTGGCCGGCACGTCCAACGTGCTGGCGCTGGAGGTGAAGGTCGAGCCGCTGCTGTCGAAGGTCAGGGTGGTCACCGGCTGCGGGTCGGCGTCGGTGCCGCCAATCGTCTTGCCGTTGGCCGTGGCGAAAACGTCCCAGGTATCGGTGGCCGTCTTCTGGAAGTAGTAGCTCAGGACGACCGGCGCACCCTTGGTGTCGTAGACCGTCATCTCGGTCGCTTCGGAGTAGGTGGCCTTCTTGTCGAACTCGATGCGCGGCGACTGGGTGGGGATCACGGCGTCGCCGGAGTTCAGGTTCATCTCCAGGTCGATCGAGCTCGTCGCGGCGGGTTCGATGCCGGCGGTCGGCAGCGTCAGCGGCACCGCGGCGCCGGGCTGGATGGTGCCGGTGCCGTCGGCCTGGTAGCCCATCAGCTTGGAGCCGGCGTTGTTGACGATGAAGCCGTTCTGGTCGACCTTGAACTGGCCGTTGCGGCTGTAGCTGATGGCGCCGCTCGTGTCGGTGAGCTGGAAGAAGCCGGCGCCGTTCAGGGCCAGGTCCATCGGGTTCTCGGTGGCGGTGATGCCGCCCTGGGTGAACTGCTGCGCCACCGAGGCCAGCGTCACGCCGATGCCGATCTGGTTCGTTCCCGCGCCGTTCAGGGCGGAGGCGTACATGTCGGCGAACTCGGCGCGCGAGCCCTTGGCACCGAAGGTGTTGGCGTTGGCGATGTTGTTGCCGATCACCTCCAGGCTCTTGGACGTGGTGTTCAAGCCTGAAAGGCCTTGCTGGAAGCTCATGGGTTGCTCCTGGGCGGATTCGCGGGGGTGGAGGTGATGGGGATGGAGTTCAGAGGAAGGCCCAGACGGCGTCGTAGGCCACCCGGTCGCCGTTGGCCAGCTCCAGCGCGAGCGTGTCGCCGAAGGTGCTGACGGCCTTGATGCGCTGGTGCTGCAGGGCCATGCTCTCGACGGCGGTGTTGCCGTTGGTGGCCGTGACCTTGAAGGTCAGGGGCGAGTTCTTGTAGCTGTCGGGCACGGCGTAGCTGAAGTCGTGCCGGCCGGACTCCAGGTTGGTCATGTCGACCGTGCCGATGGTGCTGCCGGCCGCGTTCTGGATCTCGACCTTGACGTTCTGGGCGGCACTGGAAAGCTCGAAGCCGCCATCGCCCGTGCCGTCGGTCACGCGCAGGCTGTTGCCCTCGACCGCGACGTCGCGGCCGATGAGCGCGGCGCTCTGCATCGCCTGCAACTGCACGAACTGGCCGTTCAGGCCGTTGACCGTGGTGTTGAGCTTCTCCAGGCCCGAGACGGTGCTGATCTGCGCCATCTGCGTCGTGACCTGGGCGTTGTCCATCGGGTTCAGCGGGTCCTGGTTCTGCATCTGCGCGACCAGCAGCTTCATGAAGCGGTCCGATTGCTCGGACGCGCTGGTGGCGCTGTTGGAGACCTGGCTGCTGGTGGTGGTGTCGGTGACGCCGCTGACGCTCATGGAGGGGTCCTAGGCTGTGAGGTGAGGGCGATCAGCCCTGGCCGAGCTGCAGCGTCTTCTGCAGCAGGGTCTTGGCGGTGTTCATCACCTCGATGTTGTTCTGGTAGGAACGCGAGGCCGAGATCATGTTGACCATCTCCTCCACCGGGTTGACGTTGCTGAAGGTCACGTAGCCCTCGGCGTCGGCCGCGGGGTGGCCCGGCTGGTGCACGCGGCGGCCGGGCGTCTGGTCTTCGCTGATGGTCGACACGCGCACGCCGGCGCTGCCATCCACCGGGTTGGCGGGGTCGCCGTTGGCCACGCTGCCGGAGGCGCCCATCAGCACGGTCTGGAACACGACCTGGCGCGCCTTGTAGGCCTGGCCGTCCGGGCCCGCCACGCTGTCGGCGTTGGCGAGGTTGGAGGCGACCACGTTCAGGCGCTGGCTCTGTGCCGAGACGGCACTGCCGGAAATATCAAACACCTTGAACATGCTCATTTCAAGCTTCCTTCATCAGCCCTGGCTCGGGCTCTTCATCGCATCCAGCATCTCGCGCACGTGGCCGTTGATGAAGCGCAGGGTGGCCTCGTACTTCACCGAGTTCTCGGCGAAGCTGGCGCGCTCGCGGTCCATGTCGACGCTGTTGCTGTCGAGGTTGGTCTGGCTGGGGGTGGCGTAGCGCAGGGCGGCTTCGGTGGCGGTGGCGCCGCCGGGCAGGGCCATGTGGCCGGCTTTCGTCGTGGCCATCTGCGCGGCGCCCGGGAGCTGGTTCGTCGCGGCCTTGAGCGCGGTCGAGAAATCCAGGTCGCGGGCCTGGTAGCCGGGCGTGTCGGCGTTGGCGATGTTGCTCGCGATCACGCGCTGTCTTTCGGCGCGCAGCGTCAGCGCCTGGGCTTGGAAGTCCAGCGTGCTGGTCAGGCGGTTGACGTTCATGGTGGGCCTTCAGTTCGGTGGCGGCCCGTCCGATAACCAGATGTAAGGCCGCGTTCACCGATTGTGGAAGTCGGCCCTGCCGCCAAAGCGCCGAATAGGGGCCTCCGCCCCCTGCATTTCCCCTCCTTGCCGGGGGACGGCCTGCCTAAAGTCACAGGCCATGAGCTGCCCCTTCGTCCTGACCTCACGCGCCCGTGCGTCCACCCGGTGGACATGGCATGCGGCCCTGCTCGCGCTGCTGGGCGGCGGAGCGGCCTGGGGCCAGCAGGCGCCGGCCGCCGCGTCCGAATCCGACCTTGCCGCCGTCAGCGCCCAGGTGCAGCAGATGGCCCGCGACAGCGCCGGCCGGGCCGGCCTCGGCTCGGCGCGCATCGAGGTCGAGGTGGGCAGCCTGGACCCGCGGCTCAAGCTGGCCCCCTGCCTGCGCATCGAACCTTATCTGCCGCCCGGCCTGCCGGTCTGGGGGCGCACCCGCATCGGCCTGAAGTGCACCCAGGGCGAGAAGCTCTGGAACGTGACGATGCCGGTGACCGTGCATGTCTACGCCCGATCCCTGGTCACCCAATCGGCCCTGCCGGCCGGCACGGTGCTGGCGCCCGAGCATTTCACCGAGGCCGAGGTCGACCTGGCTGCCGCGCCCGGGTTGCCCATTGCGCAGCCGGGGCTGGCCGTGGGCCGCACGCTGGTGCGCACGCTGGCCGCCGGCAGCGCCCTGCGCCAGGCCGATCTCAAGGCCCGCCAGTTCTTCGCCGCGGGCGAGACGGTGCGGGTCGTCGCCGTGGGCAACGGCTGGCAGGTGGTCACCGAGGCCGAGGCGCTCAATCCGGGCGTCGAGGGCCAGGTCGTGCGCTTGCGCACGGAATCCGGCCGCATGCTGCAGGGCCGCCCGGTGGGCGACCGGCAGGTGGAGGTGACGCTGTGAGTCCTCCTTCGGTTCTTGGGACCCTTGCGAAAAATAGTTCTAAAGTTGGGTCGGAAAGCTCCGAAACCCGATCCATGCCGAAAGGATCCTGCCAGGGTCCGGCTTCGGCGAAGGCATCCAGGAGAGCATCATGAAAATCGGTTCGCTTGATCCCAAGAACGCGGTGGCGCCGATGCAGAACGACCGCAAGTCGGCCGGCGCCGACAAGGCGGGCAGCCCGGCCAGCACGGCCGAGCCGAGCGCGACGGTCCAGATCTCGAGCGCCGCCAGCCTCATCAGCAGCGCGGACAGCGACGGCACCTTCGACGCCGAGAAGGTCCAGCGCATGGCGCAGGCCATCCGCGAAGGCAAGTTCGAAGTCGACGCCGACAAGATCGCCGACAAGCTGATCGCCAACACCCAAGAGCTGTTGCGCAAGTACTCGTCGTGAGGCCGGCGGCTCGGCTCCAGGCCGCGCCGGCTTTCCCGCATCTCTTTGCCAGGCCGCCGCCGATGCGCGCGCGGCCGGCTTCCGTTCACCTGGCATCACCCGAGGCACCATGCTGAGCTCGCCCGCCGAACAGAACGCGCTGCGCCTGACCTCCGACCTGGAGGCGGCCCTGGGCGCGGTGGAATCGCGCCTGGCCGAGCTGGCCGATGCCCTGAAGCGCCATGACGCCGACGCCACCGAAGCGGCTTCCACGGCGCTGCACCGCTCGCTGATCCTGGCCGTGGACCGCTCGACCCAGGCGGCCCGCAACGGCGGCATGCCCCCGGCCCTGCGCCGCCGCCTCGCCATGGCCGGCGGCCAGGTCGCCGCCCTGCGCGAGGCCATCGCCCGGGCCACGGTCTCGCTCGACAAGTCCATAGAGATCCTGCTGCCTGAAGCCGCCGCTGCGACGCCGTCGCCGGTCTACGGTGCCCAGGGCAACCCGTGGCGCGCGGCCTCCAGTGGGGTGGCCGAAGCCTGACCGGCTGTTCCTCCTGACTCGAACGGCTCGCCTCGGCGGGCCGTTTTGCTTCCGCGGGTGGGTGCTTCGGAATTCCCGCCAGGGCATCGCCTCTGCACAGCCGTGGACCCGCAACCGCCTCAACCATCCCAGCGGATGCCCCTCAAGCTGCGGAATCCCCATGCCCGAGCCGATCGCCCCGCCGCCCTCATTCCCTGCGATCCGTCCTGCGACGGCCCGACCGGCCGAGGGCTCCGCCGCGGCCGCGAGCAGCGGCCGGCCCGCTCCATCCCCGCTCGCTGCACCTGAGGGGCTCTCCCGGCGGCCACCCATTGCGGACCCGCGCAGCGAAGGCTCTCATCGCCAACCCCGGGCCGCGCAGATCCTGTCTGACCGGAACTGGGGCGGGGAGGTGTCCGATGTCCTGAAGGGCTATCTGAAGGCGCGGACCAATCAGGCCGGGGCGTTCCTGACGCACTTCTCGGAAAGCCACTACGCCAGGTGGACCGGAGCCTGCCTGGGCCAGACCTTCCTCTGGATGAGGCTGAACGCCGCCAATCCGGGGGCCGCCGCGACCGACCGGCTGGATGCGCTCGCTTCCTTCGAAGGGGCGACGCATGCCACCATCCACCAGCGGGCGTACGCCGACAACCGCTCGGAGGGCTACACCGTCTCCAGGATGTTCGGCATCGACAGCTGGAGCGCCAAGCCCGGCACGCACGACGCCGTCTACAACCGCCCGATGAACGAGCTCCACCGCATCGGGGCCCACGTCCATTCGCACACCGGCCTGACCCTGGAGCAATTGCCGCAGGCGTTGCGTGACGTCGACGGCTACGCCACCGTCGAGCTGGACCTGCCCCGCGGCGAACGCCACGCCTGGGGCCTGCACAAGACGAGCGAGGCGGAGGTCACGATCTTCGACTCCAACTACGGCGAATTCCGCGTGCCCGCCGGTGAGCTGCCCGACTTCCTGCGCCACATCAACCAACAGATTGGCGCGGATCTCGCCGGGCCCGTGGTCCGCGTCTGCGTTCGACCCTGCGTGGTGGATGCCCGCTACGAGGACACCCCGGCGGCCGATCTCTGTGGCTGGCTGGCGACTTCGGCGCCGGGTTCGCAGCAGGCGCCGGCCGTCCCCGAGGCTGTCATGGACGAGGCGCACCCGTCCGACCTCGATGCCGCCGCCCCCCTGCTCAGACGACGCCCCACGGCAGGAAGCCCCTGATTCGCCCCGCTTATCGGAGCCTAGCGACCCTCAAGTCCAACGGATCATCCTCGGCAAGACCCTTCGGGGCACGTCACACCGCGGGAGCCCGCCACATGATCCGCTCGCTCTGGATTTCGAAGACCGGAATGGAGGCCCAGCAGACCCAGCTGGACCACATCTCCAACAACCTCGCCAACGTCGCCACCAGCGGCTACAAGCGCGCTCACGCGCAGTTCGAGGACCTGATCTACCAGAACCTGCGCCAGTCGGGCGCGGCGAGCTCCGAGCAGACGCAGCTGCCGACCGGCCTGCAGGTCGGCCTGGGCACCCGCGCCGTGGCCACCGCCCGCAATTTCACGCAGGGCAACCTGCAGCAAAGCGGCGGCAACCTCGATGTCGCGATCAAGGGCAACGGCTTCTTCCAGATCCAGCTGCCCGACGGCGGCACGGCCTACACCCGCGACGGCTCCTTCCAGCTCGATTCGCAGGGCCAGCTCGTCACCAACAACGGCTACCTCGTTCAGCCCGGCATCACCATCCCGGCCCAGGCCCAGAGCGTGACCATCGCCGCCGACGGCACGGTCACCGTCGCGCTGCCCGGCCAGGCCACGCCGCAGTCGGTGGGCCAGCTGCAGCTCGCGAGCTTTGTCAATCCGGCCGGCCTGGAGCCGCGCGGCAGCAACCTCTTCGGCGAGACGGCCTCGTCCGGCACGCCCGCCAGCGCCTCGCCCGGCCAGTCCGGCCTGGGCAGCCTGCAGCAGGGCTTTCTCGAGACGAGCAACGTCAACGTGGTCGAAGAGCTGGTCTCGATGATCCAGACCCAGCGCGCCTACGAGCTCAACTCCAAGGCCATCTCGACCTCCGACCAGATGCTGCAGCGCCTGGCGCAGCTGTGAGGCGTGCCATGAACACCTTGCTCCGCGCCCTCGCCACGGCCCTTCCGCTGCTCTCGCTGGCGGCCTGCCAGTCCGTCCTGCCCACCGAGGCCAAGGTCGACTTCCAGACCGCCACCGCCCCCGAGATGCCGGCCTCCGGCCCGCCGCCCATGCCGGCGCAGACCTTCGTCGCCCAGGCCGCGATGCCGCAGGCGCCCCTCACCGGCTCGATCTACCAGGCCGCGGCCTACCGGCCCCTGTTCGAGGACCATCGGGCGCGGCTGGTCGGCGACACGCTCACCATCCAGATCGTCGAGAAGATCTCGGCCAGCCAGAGCGCGAACTCCACCGTCGACAAGACCGGCGAGATCTCCGGCAGCGTCACGGCCCTGCCCGGCGTGAAGACCTCCTGGCTGGGCGGCGCCAAGGTCGGCGCGTCCAGCAGCAACACCTTCGAAGGCAAGGGCGCGACGACCAGCAGCAATGACTTCACCGGCACCATCACCGCCACCGTGGTCGGCGTGCTGCCCAACGGCCATCTCGTCGTCGCCGGCGAGAAGCAGATCGGCGTCAACCAGCACGTGGACGTGCTGCGCTTCACCGGCCAGGTCGACCCGCGTGCCATCCAGCCCGGCAACTCCATCCCGAGTGCCCAGGTCGCCAATGTGCGGGTCGAAAAACGCGGCCGCGGCGCCATGGCCGACGCCCAGGGAATTGGCTGGTTGGCGCGGTTCTTCTTGAACCTTCTGCCGGTGTGAATTTGCACAGAATCGTTGGCAAGAGCCCTCAAGGAACGCCGGCTCGCTGCCGAGTTCCTTGACCCCTTGGGGGGCGGGATCGTCGAAGACGAACCCAGGGGGCACCAACCGGTTGCCGACATGAACACCCCCACCGACCGACTCCTGCGCGCAGCGATGGCACTGACCGCCCTGGTGGCCAGCGCGGCCCTGTGGTGGCCCTGGCCGGCGCAAGCGGCGCAGCGCATCAAGGAAGTCGCGACCGTGCAGGGCGTGCGGCCCAACCAGCTGATCGGCTACGGCCTCGTGGTCGGCCTGGACGGCACCGGCGACCAGACCCAGCAGACGCCATTCACGCAGCAGGGCATCACGTCGATGCTGCAGCAGATGGGCATCACCGTGCCGCCCGGCACCTCGATGCAGCTGAAGAACATCGCGGCGGTGCTGGTCACCACTTCGCTGCCCGCGTTTGCGCAGCCGGGCCAGCAGATCGACGTCAGCGTGAGTTCCATCGGCAATGCCAAGAGCCTGCGCGGCGGCACGCTGGTGGCTACGCCGCTCAAGGGCGCCGACGGCCAGGTCTATGCCGTGGCCCAGGGCAACCTCATCGTGGGCGGAGCCGGTGCTTCGGCCAACGGCTCCAAGGTGCAGATCAACCACCTGTCCGGTGGCCGCGTGCCGCAGGGCGCGACCGTCGAGCGTGCCGTCCCCACGCCGCTCAACCAGGGCGACTCGATCCAGCTCGACCTGAATTCGGCCGACTTCGCCACCGCCCGCTCGGTGGCCCAGGCCATCAATGCCGTCAAGGGCGCCGGTACGGCGCAGGCGGTGGATGGCCGCGTCGTGCGCGTGAAGGCGCCGATGGACAGCGACTCACGCATTTCGTTCCTGGCCGACATCGAGAACCTGCCGCTCGACCTGGCCAAGCCCGCGGCCAAGATCGTGCTCAACCCGCGCACCGGCTCCATCGTGTTGAACCAGTCCGTCACGCTCGCGCCCTGCGCGGTGGCGCACGGCAGCCTGTCGGTCACCATCAGTACTTCGCCCGTCATCAGCCAGCCCGGCGCCTTGTCGTCCGGCGAGACGGTGGCCAAGGAGAAGTCCGACATCTCCATCACCCAACAGGGCGGCTCCATCATCGCGCTGCCGGCCGGCGCGCAGCTGGCCGACGTGGTCAAGGCCCTGAACTCGCTCGGCGCGACGCCGCAGGACCTGCTCGCCATCCTGCAGGCCATGAAGTCGGCCGGCGCGCTGCAAGCCGAGCTGGAAGTCATCTGAAATGAGCGTCGGCAATCCCGCGTCACTCGCCCGCACCGGCTACGGTGACGCGCGCGGCCTGGAGTCGCTGAAGACCTCCGCGGCGAAGGATCCGAAGGCCGCGGTGCGCGAGGCCGCGAAGCAGTTCGAGTCGATGTTCATGCAGCAGCTGCTCAAGACCATGCGCGAGTCGACGCAGTCGTCGGGCATGCTGGACAACGAGGCCACCAAGCTGGGCTCGGAGATGCTGGACACCCAATGGGCCGGCAAGCTCTCGGGCCAGCCGGGCGGGCTGTCCGACGTCATCGCGCGCCAGCTCGAGCGGCAGATGGGCATGAACCCCGGCCCGATCCCGAAGAACGAGAGCGCCAACCGCACGCCCATCAATCCGTTCAAGCCGAATGCGGAAGTCAAGCTGCCGCAGCAGGCCGCCGCCGGCTTCGTGCAACAGCACCAGACCGCCGCGGCCCGTGCCGAGCAGGCGACCGGCATCCCGGCCTCCTTCATGATCGCCCAGGCCGCGCACGAGACGGGCTGGGGCCGCAAGGAGATCCGCCACGAAGACGGCACGCCGGCCCACAACCTGTTCGGCATCAAGGCCGGCAGCAACTGGAACGGGCCGACCGCCGACGTGGTGACCACCGAGTACGTCAACGGCCAGCCGCGCAAGATGGTGCAGAAGTTCCGCGCCTACTCGAGCTACGCCGAGAGCTTTGCCGACTATGCGCAGCTGATGAAGACCAACCCCCGCTACGAGCAGGTGGTGGCCGCGCGCAACAACGCCCACGGCTTCGCCCAGGGCCTGCAGCGCGCGGGTTATGCCACCGACCCGGCCTACGCCGAGAAGCTGTCCAAGGTCATCAACACCACGCTGCGCCTGCAACGCAGCACCACCGCCTGACGGCGCACGCCTGCTGACGGGAGCCACGCATGCCCAGTTCCACCCTTATGTCGATCGGGATGCGGGCGATGTTCGCCAACACGGCGCAGCTCAACGTCACCGGCCACAACATCGCCAACTCCAGCGTCGAGGGCTACTCGCGGCAGGAGGCCGAGCTGGCCACGGCCAACGGCCAGTTCACCGGCGCGGGCTTCTTCGGCAAGGGCGTCAACGTCGTCAACGTCAAGCGGGCGCACGACCAGTTCCTCACCATGCAGGCCGCGGCCGCCAAGGCCATGGCCTCGGCGGATGACGCCCGCCACACCCAGCTCACGCAGCTCGAGGACCTGTTCCCCACCGGCGAGCAGGGGCTGGGCTATGCGATGGGCGACTTCTTCTCCTCCATGGTCGACCTGGCCAACGCGCCGGCCGACAACGCGGCGCGCCAGGCGGTGCTGGCCCGCGCCTCCGACGTGGCCGATCGCTTCTCCAACACCGCGGCACGGCTGGACATCCTGCAGGCCGGCGTGAGCAGCGACATGAAGACCTCGGCCGCCACGGTCACCGCGCTGGCCGCCCGCGTGGCCGACATCAATGCCCAGATCTCGGCCAATCGCGGTTCGACGCAGCAGCCCAACGACCTGCTCGACCAGCGCGACCAGCTCATCGCCAAGATCAGCGAGTACGTCAACGTGACCACCATCCCCGCGTCCGACGGCACCATGGGGGTCTTCGTGGCCGGGGGCCACCGCCTGGTGCTCGGCGCCGAGTCCGCCACGCTGACGGTGCAGACCGATGACCTGGACCCTTCGCGCGTGTCGCTCGCCATTTCTTCCGACGACCAGTCCCTGGCGCTGGGCGACGAGCTGATCACCGGCGGCTCGATGGCCGGGCTGCTGAAGTTCCAGAACGAGGACCTGGTCGATGCGCGCAACCGCGTGGGCCAGATGGCCGTGGCCTTCGCCGCCGAGGTCAATCATGCTCAATCGCTGGGCGTCGACCTGAACGGCAACACCGGCAGCCCGCTGTTCACCATCGGGGCGCCGCAGGCCCTTGCGGCCGCGAGCAACGCGCGCGATGCCAACGGCGAGCTGATCTCCGACGTGACGCTGGACGTGTCCGACGCCAGCCTGCTGCAGGCCAGCGACTACTCGCTGCAGGCGGACCCGAACAACGCCGGCCAGTACAAGCTCGTGCGACTGTCAGACGGCGTGACCCGCAGCGTCGCCGACGGCGACTCGGTGGACGGCTTCACCATCCACATCGGCACGCCCGCGCCCGCGGCCAGCGACCGCTTCCTCCTGCAGCCGGTGGGCCGCGCGGCGGCCGGCATGGCCCGCGCCGTCGACGACCCGAACGGCATCGCCGCCGCGCAACCGGTGCAGGCCGCCATGGGCGTCGACAACACCGGCACCGCCTCGGTCGAGAAGCTGTTGATGACCGACGGCAGCGTCGACCCCAACCTCACCGCCACCATCACCTTCAGCAACGACACCGGCAGCTACACCTGGGAGCTTAGGGACCGCAACACCGGCGCGCTCAACAGCAGCGGCACCGGGACCTGGACGGCGGGCGAGCCCATCGAGATGAACGGCTTCGCGCTTTCGCTCAACGGCGTGCCGGCCACCGGCGACAGCGTCACCGTCGACAAGACGCTCTACCCGGCCACCAACAACGGCAATGCACTCGCCCAGGCCGGCCTGGCCGACGAACGATTCGTCGGCCGCACGCTGGACGCGAGCGGCAATTACATCGAAGGCTCCAAGGTCACCGACGCCTATGCGGACACCATGGCCGACGTCGGCGTGCGCGTGCAGAGCGCCAGCGTCTCGGCCGACATCTCCGCCGCCGCGTCGACGCAGGCCCAGGAAGCAGTGGCCTCCAAGACCGGGGTGAACCTCGACGAGGAGGCGGCCCGCCTCATCCAGTACCAGCAGGGCTACCAGGCCGCCGCCAAGGTGCTGCAGGTGGCCCAGTCGGTGTTCGACACCATGCTGCAGATCGGCAGCTGAACATGAGGCCCCCACGCTCCCTGCCGGTCGCTGCCCCCCGAGGGGGCTTTTGCAGCGGACCGGCAAAGCCGGATCCGCGCAAATCCCTTGGTTCGGTTGATGGCGTGTCATCCGGGACGCGTTGGACTCACTGAGACGAAATACCACGATGCGTACCTCCTCCTATCTCAACTACGCCGCCTCCATCAACAACCTGCAGACCCGGCAGAACGAGCTGACCGACGCGCAGCAGCGTCTGACGAGCGGCCTGCGCGTGCTGCGCGCGAGTGATGACCCGACCGCCGCGGCGCGCGCCGAGCGGGCGCGGGCGCTGATCCAGCGCTCGGAGTCCACCCAGCGTGCGGTCGACGCGAGCCGCACCTCGATGACACTGACCGAATCGGCACTGGCCGATGGGGGAGAGCTGATCCAGCAGGCCCGCGAACTGGTCGTGGCGGCCGGCAATGCCAGCTACAGCGATGCCGAGCGCGCCGACGTGGCCAACCAGATCGCGGCCATCCGCAAGCAGCTGATGAGCGTGGCCAATCGCAGCGATGGCTCGGGCGGCTACGTCTTCTCCGGACAGGGGGCCGGGCGCCCGCCGTTCCTGGAGCGCCCGGGCGGCGTCGACTATGTCGGCACGGGGGGTGCGGTGCGCGTCGCATCGGAAGAGCCTCTGCCCTTGACGCTGGACGGCGGCGAGGTGTGGCTGTCATCGCCCAGCGGCAACGGCATCTTCGAGACGCGCAACGTCGACAGCACCAACGCCTGGATCGATGCGGGCCGCGTCACCGCGCCCGACAAGATCACCGGCGCGAGCTACACCATCAGCTTCAGCAACAGCGGCGGCTCGACGACCTACTCGATCACCCGCTCCGATGGCGTGGACACCGGCATCGCCAACCAGCCGTTTGTGTCGGGCCAGGCGATCGAGGTCGACGGCATGGCCGTGAACATCACCGGCACGCCCGCCGACGGCGACGACTTCGAGCTGGCCCCGGCCAGCGACGACCTCAGCGTCTTCGACGCGCTGGACCGGGTGGTGAGCGAGCTCAAGACCCCGCTGCGCACAGGGGCCCAGGTGACCCAGACGGTGCAGAATGGCCTGCGCGACCTCGATGGCGCCGCGGACCACCTGCAGTCGGCCCGCGCCATGACCGGCGAAGTCCTCAACCGCATTGACGCTGTCGACGGCCGGCTGGATGATCTCAAGCTGTTCGGCGAGTCGACCCGCTCCGATGCCGAGGACCTCGACATGGTCCAGGCGATCTCGGATTTCCAGAACCAGCAGACCGGCTACCAGGCCGCGTTGCAGACCTACTCGACGATGCAGCGCATGTCGCTGTTCGACTACATCAAGACCTGAGAAAAGCACCGCCCATGAGCAATGCCCCCGGCACGCATCCCATCCTCGAGCACCTCGTCCTCGGCTGCGGGGCGATGTTCGATGCCAAGCGCCAGCCGATGGCGGTGCGGCTGACGGTGCATCCGGCCAGCGAGGCCACGCCGGTCGACCCCCACGGGCTGATGGCGGCGCTGCAGGAGGCCTGGCCTTCCGAGTCGGGCCCGATGTCGCTGAACCTCACCAGCGAAGGCTGGCTCGCGGCGCTGATGGACATCAAGACGCCGCCTCACCTGATGGTCGAGGTGCCCGCCTTCCTCGCCGGCGAGCCCGCCTGGGGCGAACGCATCCGCCAACGTGCCGGCGAAGGCCTGGCGATGGTGCTCAAGGGCCGTCCGCTGGCGCCGTTGCCGTCCGACCTGATGACCTGCTTCAAGCTCGCCATCGTCGACCGCGCCGACGACCGCCGCCTTACCAACGCGCCGCCCCCGGCCGGCACCGCACGCGTCCTGCCCTTCGTGCAGTCCGGCAATGCCACCCCGGCCGAGGCGGGTGAAAGCTTCAAGCGTGGCGCGCAGGCCGTGCTGGGCTGGCCGCTCGGCGAGGCGCCGGACGGCAGCAAGCCGAAGAAGGGCGTCCCGGGCAGCGTGCAGGTCGTGATGGACCTGATCCAGCGCGTCGATCGCGAAGAGCCCGCGGCGAAGCTGGAGGCGGTGCTGCGCAGCGACCCGTCGCTGGCCTTCCGGCTCATGCGCTACATCAACTCGCCGGGCTTCGGCCTGTCGGTGGAGATCAACTCCTTCTCGCACGCGCTGATGATGCTGGGCTACGGTCGGCTCAAGCGCTGGCTGGCGCTGCTGATGACCAGTGCCATCGACGATCCGGACCTCAAGCCGATGATGTTCCTCGCCGTGCGCCGGGGCGTGCTGATGGAAGAGCTGGCCCGCCAGCACGGCGATGAGACGACCCGCAACGAGGTCTTCCTGTGCGGCGTGTTCTCGCTGCTGGACCGGATGCTGGGACAGACCTTCGGCCAGCTGCTGGGCACGCTGCCGGTGCCCGAGCGGGTGCAGCAGGCGCTGGTCGATGGCGAAGGCCCGTACCAGCCCTACCTCGACCTGGCCATGGCGGTGGAGATGGAGTCGCCCATAGACATCCGGGAATGCAGCAGCGCCATGCTCATGTCCTCGGGCGAGGTGAACCGCGC
This sequence comes from Ideonella flava, assembly GCF_051857595.1. Classification (NCBI taxonomy): domain Bacteria; kingdom Pseudomonadati; phylum Pseudomonadota; class Betaproteobacteria; order Burkholderiales; family Sphaerotilaceae; genus Ideonella; species Ideonella flava. The sequence continues at coordinate 91,216 of NZ_JBPZHD010000012.1, read as the reverse complement.
GGCGCTGAAGGCCATGGGCATCGCCCGGCAGTTGAGGAACGAGTAGCCCTTCGGATCCGCGCACGCGCCTGGAGGCCCGCCGCGGGGCGGGACCGGTCAGGAGTGCCAATTCGTGCGCGGCGCGGTCGGTCCGGGCGCAAAAGACGGCCCTTAAACTCGGCCGGTTGTACCCTCGCTGCCCATGCCACCCATCTTCTCGTCCCGCCGCCAGCAGAACCGATTGACGCAGGACGAGGGCGGCCACGAGGTGTCGGCCGAGCTTCGAGCGCTGTTCGAGCTGAGCCCCGTGGGTTTGGCCCTGGCCGATCCCGGCGGGCGGCTGCTGCGCACCAACGGGCCGTGGGAGGCCCTGAGTCCTGCAGGTGCCGATGCGCGAGGATTGCCCGCACTGCCACCAAGCTGGCAACACCTGCTGGGCTGGCAGGCCGGGCAATGGCTGGGCTGGCCGGAGGACGTCGCCGAAGAAGCCTGGGTCGATGGTGTCGGCGGCCGCCGCGTGCACGTTCGTGCGCGGGTGCGCCGACTGGTCGCACCCACTCTCGGTTCGCCGGCGCGCTGGCTGCTGCAGGTGGAGGACCTGGCCCTGCAGGATGACGCGGCCCGTGCGGCGGTGCAGATCAACGCGCTGATGGGCACCGCCGGGGTGGGCGTGGCCACCTGGGATGTCGAGCAGGGCTGGACATCGGCAGCCGCACTGCGTCCGCCGGCCGGTGCGCAGACGGCAGCAGCGGTTTCCGGCAGCTCCTCTACGTCGCAGCTCTCGCAGCTGTCGATCGGCCGCGACGTCGTCGAGAGCGAATCGCTGGCCGACTACGGCCGACTGCAGCAGGCGTTGCGCAGCCGCGAGCGCGTCGAGGTGCGCTACGCGGTGCGTCACCCCGACACCGGCCGGCGCTGGCTGCTGACCCGCGTCGAGCCCGCCGAGCTGGGGCCGCAACGGCCGGCCATGAGCGTGGTCACGCTCGACATCACCGACGAGGAAAACGCCCGCCGCCACAACGAGCTGCTGCTGGCCGAGCAGGCGAGGGTGCGCGAATCGCTTCTGCTGCAGACCGACCGCACCCGCGCGGTGCTGGATTCGGTGCTGGTCGGCATCGTCACTGTCGACGCCAACCGCATCGAGTGGATGAACCGCTCGGCACGCCGGATGTTCGGCGGCGAGCTGGCGGACTTCCAGGGCCAGCCCATTTCGGTGGTGGCCTCGCCCGAGCCAGGCCACCCCTTGCGCCGCACGGACTGGGCCAGCATGCTGGCCGAAGGCCAGGCCGAGACCTTCGAGTGCAAGCTGGTCGCGCGCGACGGGCGCGAGTTCTGGGTCGTCGGCAATGCGGTGCTGACCGGCAGCGAGGCCGGTGCCGGGCAGCTGACGTTCGCCTTGCTCGACATCGAGCGCCGGCGCCAGGCCGAGAACCAGATCGCGCAGGCCCAGGCGAGCCTGCAGCGCATCATCGAGACGGCTCCCCTGGCCATCGCGCTGTTCGACGGCCGCGGGCTGCAGGTGCTCCAGCTCAACCAGATGCTGTCGGAGTTCGCGCGTCGTCCGGCGGCCGAGATCATCGGCCGGCCGCCCTCGCTGTGGCTGCCCGGCCCCGAGGCGGCGGCCCTGTCCACCGACTTGCACCACGCCGTCGCGACGCGGGAGGTGGTGAGGCGCGAGCTGCACCGCGATGCCGACCCGGACACCGGCGAGCCGGCGCGCGAGTGGGACGTGCGCATCGTCTCTCTGCGCGACACCGCCAATGGCGGCGAGGACCACCTGCTGCTGGTGGCCAGCGACGTGACCGAACAGCGCGCTGCCGAGCAGGCCCGTTTCGACGCGGCCATCGCGCAGCGCGAGATGCTGGTGAAGGAAGTGCATCACCGCATCAAGAACAACCTGCAGGGTGTCGCCGGCCTGCTGCAGCAGAACGCGCAGCGCCACCCCGAGGCGGCGGCGGCCCTGGCCGAGGCCGTGGGCCAGGTGCATGCGATCGCGCAGGTGCACGGCCTGCAGGTGGGCATGACCGGCCCCTTGCGGGTGCGCGGGGTGATCGAGGCGATCTCGCAGTCGGTCCAGCGCATGTTCGGCCGCGCCATCCGCTGCGAGGTGAACGGACCGGCGCCGCACCGCTTTGCGCTGACCGAGGCCGATTCGATCCCGATTGCGCTGACCGTGAACGAACTGCTCACCAACGCCGTCAAGCACAGCGCGCAGCAGGGCGGCGAAGCCTCCGTGGCCTGCCGGCTGGATTGCGAGGCCGCCGCGGTGCGCATCTGCGTGAGCAGCCACAGCCGCCTGCCGGCGGGCTTCAACCTGGCCCAGGTGCCCCCTGGCATCTCCGGCCTGGGCCTGGTGCGGGCCTTGCTGCCTCGCAAGGGCGCCGCCATGACGCTGGAACAGCAGGGCGAGGAGGTGGTGGCAACGCTGCGCCTGGAGCGGCCGGCGGTGACGCTGCTGGAGCCGCTGTGAGCAGCGCTTGGGCGACAATCGTGAGGACGGATTCCGCGGAAAATCGCGCGGAGGGATTCCGCGGAAATGAGCGCCGCCCGGCCGCCGGGATCGATGCAAGGCATCGCAAGGGATTGAAATGAGCGCCACCGGCATGAAGGGCAAGATCCTGGTCGTCGACGACGACCGGCTGGTGCTGGCCACCGTCACCCACGGCCTGGCGCGCGCCGGCTACGAGGTGATAGACGCCGACAACGGCGACGACGCCATCCTCCTGGCCCGCGAGCACAAGCCCGACCTGGCGCTGCTGGACATCCGCATGGAGGGCAAGTCGGGCTTCGACGTCGCCGCCTACCTGCGCAGTTCGCTGGGCACGCCGTTCATGTTCCTCTCGGCCTTCGCCGACGACGCCACGGTGGCGGAGGTCAAGGCCCTCGGCGCCGTGGCCTACCTCGTCAAGCCGCTGGACATCTCGCAGATCGTGCCGACGGTGGAGGCGGCGCTGTCGAGCGTGCGCGCCCGCCGCATCCCGACACTCCCGGGCCCCCAGCCAAGCGCGATGGCAGCCGCACCGGCGGGCGACGCCTTGTCAGATCCGGTGCCCATCGCGGTGGGGGTGCTGATGCACCGCTACTCGCTGCCCCGCGCCGAGGCCCTGGCTCGATTGAACCGCCTGGCCGAAGCCGACGGCCGCTCGCTGCACGCGCAGGCCACCGCCCTCATCGACGCCGTCGAACTCCTCTCCCGCCCCGGCGCCGGCTAGCGTGGGGGCTTCAAGTCCTCAGCTCAAGGTGAAGTAGAAGCGGGCGCCTTTGCCGACTTCGGCCTCGGCCCAGATGTCGCCGCCGTGGCGGCGAATGATGCGGCGAACCGAGGCCAGGCCGACCCCCGTGCCCTGGAAGTCGTTGGCGCTGTGCAGGCGCTGGAAGACGCCGAAGAGGCGGTCGGCGAAGCGCATGTCGAAGCCGGCGCCGTTGTCGGCCACCATCAGCACCCGCTGGTTCTGGTGCGACTCGTGGCGGAACTCGATCTTCGCCACCGGGACCTGGCCCGAGTACTTCCAGGCGTTGCCGAGCAGGTTCTCCAGGGCGATGCGCAGCAGGGTCGGGTCGCCGTGCACCAGCATGCCGGGCTCGACGTGCGCCTCCACCACCCGGTCGGGATGCTCGCGGCGAAGGTCCTCGAGGATGTAGGTGGCCAGCTGGGACAGGTCGACCGGCTTCTTCGACAGCGGTTGCTGCTGCAGCCGGGACAAGGCGAGCAGCGCGTCGATCATGCTGTTCATGCGCGCGGCGGCGGCCAGCACCCGCTCCAGGTGGTCGTTGCCGATGCGGTCCAGGAAGCGGCCGTAGTCTTCCTTCAGGATGCGGGCGAAGCCTTCGACCACGCGGATGGGGGCGCGAAGGTCGTGCGAGACTGAATAGGCGAAGGAGGCCTGCTCTTCGACCGCCGCGGCGTCGGCCGGCTCGGCGGCCGTCTTCGGCCGCAGCAGCAGCAGGCGGCCTGCGCAGGCGCCATCCTCTTCGCCCAGCTTCAGCACGCAGGCGGTCCAGTCGCCCGCGTCGAGGGTCTGCCCGGGCTCCAGCGTGTCCAGCGACTCCGCCAGGGGGGCCGGCAGCCGGCTGCGGGCCTCGGTCCAGGTGGGCAGGGCGCCGTCGTGGGACTCGCCCCATTGCAGCAACTGGGCCGCATTCGAAGACAGCGCGGCGACCTGCCAGTGGCCGCCGTCGCGCGCCCTGGCGCCGTGGCCCCCGTCACGCAGCGCCAGGGCGGGCACGTCCAGTTCGGGCCAGACCTTGGCGAGCAGCGCCTGCGCGAAGCGCCGCCGCTCGTCGTCGCCCAGCGGCTCGGCGGTGCCGACGTAGCCGTTGAAGCGACCTTCGCCGTCGAACTGCGGGTAGGCGCGCAGGCGCCAGGGTTGTGCATCGGCCTGGCGGCGCACGCGCAGCGGCTCCAGCGGCGCCTGGGCCTCCAGCCGCGCCCGCAGCGCGCCGGCGTGCTCGTCGCCCAGATCGAACTGCTCCCACACCGGGCTGCCCAGCGGACGGGCATCGGCCCAGTCCGCGGCCGGTGCGCCAGGCGGCGGACGCCACTGGCGCAGGCGGTGTTGAGCGTCGCTCTCCCAGAGCCAGGCATCCACCAGCTGCGAGGCGAGCTGCTGGCCCAGACGCGCTTCGCGCAGGCGGCCGGCGTTGCGCTGGTGGCTCCACGCCATGCCCGCCGCGGCACACGCCGCACCGAATGCGAGCATGGCAAGCCATGCATAGCTGGCTGCCGGGGACGTGGCCGACGGCACCGCGATCTGCCACAGCAAGGCCACGATGCCGGAGATCAGCGCCGAGACGATCAGCGCCATCGTGAGGCCGCGCCCGCGCAGGAGGCCACGAGGCGGGCGGGTGAGGCGAGCCATGCGGTCCATTGTAAGGAGCGCCCCTGCATCCGCTGCGGTAGGAACCCCTGTGCCGAAGGCGGTCGCCGCTGTCAAAAGATCCGCAAAAAAGACGGGATCGGCGGATTTTGCGGGCCAATGCAACCTTGACGCGACACCTCGGCTCGACCGATGCTCTCAGGATGTATATTGGGTCCGCAGCCCCCCTTGGAACCATGTTGGAAGCCCGGCCCACGTCCTCTGCCGACGACCCGAACCGCACCGTGCTCGACCCGGCCAGCCTCGATCAGCTGCGCCAGCTGGATCCGAGCGGCGGCACCGGCTTCGTCGCTCGCGTGCTGGGCACCTATATCCGCTCGCTGGAGCGTCACGAGGCCGAAGCGCGCCAGGCCCGCGCCAACGGCCAGTGGGATGTCCTGGCCCGTGCGGCGCACACGCTGAAGTCCGCCTCGGCCAGCGTCGGCGCCTTGCTGTTCTCCGACATCTGTGCCGATGTCGAAGGCCGGATCCGGCGCCAGGAGTTCGACCAGCTCGAGCCCCGCCTCGACCGGTTCTTCAGCGAGGCGGCCCGCGTGCGCGATGCAGTCCAGGCGCAACTGGGGCCGGCAGCCTCATGACGGCCGCGGGTACCAATCTCGGATTCAGCCATGCCGAGCGGCCCCGTGTGCTGCTCGTCGACGACGATGAGGTGAACCTGATGCTGGTGTCGGCCGCGCTGACCCAGCACGGCTTCGACATCACCGAGGCCACCGATGGCGAATCGGCCCTGCGCCTGCTGCGCGACTGGACGCCCGACCTCGTCGTGCTCGACGCCCGCATGCCAGGCCTCGACGGCTTCGAGACCTGCCGCGAGCTGCGGCGCATGTACGGCTTCGAGAACATCCCGGTGCTCATGCTCACCGGCCTGGACGACGAAGGCTCGATCAACAAGGCCTACCAGGCCGGCGCGACCGACTTCTTCGTCAAGTCCAACCAGTGGAGCCTGCTCGCCGGCCGCCTGCGCTACATGCTGCGCGCCTCGCGCACCAACCTCGAGCTCGCGCGCAGCAAGTCCAAGCTGGCCCGCGCCCAGGATCTCGCCCGCATGGGCAGCTTCGACTGGTGGTACGACCCCAGCCAGCCGCTGAGCCGCGGGCTCGACCTGTCGGAAGAAGCGCTGCGGGTGTTCGGTTTCGGCCCCGACGACCAGCCGGGCCTGAACTACCTGATGCGCTCGATCCCGCCGTCGGATCGCCGCGCGCTGCTGCGCTCCGCGCGCGAGGTGCTGCAGCAGGTCTCGGTCTTCGCCACCGACGTGCCGATGAACCTGCCCGACGGGCGCTTCCGCATCCTGCACGTCGAGGCCGAGCCCGAGTTCGCCGAGCACGGCCACTGCATCGGCTACACCGGCATCGTGCAGGACGTGACCGACCGCCGCCAGGCCGAGGACACGGTGCGCCGCCTGGCCAACAACGACGCGCTGACCAGCCTGCCCAACCGGCGCCAGCTGGTCTGGCGCACCGAGCGCGCGCTGGAGTACGCGCGCCGCCTGGGCCACCAGGTGGCCCTGCTGATGATCGACCTCGATCGCTTCAAGAACATCAACGACACGCTCGGCCACACCGCGGGCGACGAGCTGCTGATCGAGGTGTCGGCCCGCCTGCGTAGCTGCGTGCGTCACTCCGACCAGATCGTCGAGGGCGTCGTCGAATCGGCCGGCACCCGCACCCACCGCTCGCTGGAGGCGGTCGGTCGCCTGGGCGGCGACGAGTTCATCGCCCTGCTGCCCGAGGTGGGCGACGAGCACGATGCCGAGCGCGTCGGCCAGCGCATCCTCGATGTCCTTCGCGAGCCCGTCTACGCCGGCGGCCAGGAGTGCTTTGCCACCGCCAGCGTCGGCATCGCGCTGTACCCGCGCGACGGCACGAACGTGCACGACCTGATGCGCAACGCCGACGTGGCGATGTACCGCGCCAAGGACGACGGCCGCAACCGGCTCGCGGTCTACAGCCCCCAGGGCGCCACCCGCGGGCGCGAGAAGCTCGAGCTCGAGACGGCACTGCACAAGGCGATCGAGCGCGACGAGCTGGTGCTGCACTACCAGCCGCAGGTCGAGGTCTCCACCGGCCGCATGGTCGGCGTGGAGGCCCTGATGCGCTGGAAGAGGGGCGACCAGCTGGTGCCGCCCAACGAGTTCATCCCCCTGGCCGAGGTGACCGGCCTGATCGTGCCGATGAGCGAATGGGTCCTGCGCGAGGCCGCCAAGCAGGCCCGCGAATGGCAGCAGGAGTTTGGCTTCGACGGCACGGTGGCGGTCAACATGCCCTATCGCATGTTCCTTCAGAAGGACATGGTCGAGCTGGTGCACGCCGCGGTGAGCCCGCACGGCCTGCCGCACCGCATGATCCAGCTCGAGATCACCGAGGAAAGCCTGGTCAAGGACTTGCAGAGCATCCAGCCCACGCTGCAGCGCCTGAACGAGATGGGCGTGCAGATCTCGGTGGATGACTTCGGCACCGGCTACTCCTCGCTCTCGCGCCTGACCGACCTGCCCATCTCCGAGGTCAAGATCGACCGCTCGTTCGTCAAGAACATGGCCGTGACCCACAAGGGCACGGCCGTGGCGAGGACCATCATCTCGCTGGCCCAGGTGCTGGAGCTCAGGGTGATCGCCGAAGGCGTGGAGACGCTGGCGCAGCAGCAGGCGCTGGTCAACGAGGGTTGCGACCTGATGCAGGGCTTCCTGTATTCGCGCCCGGTGCCGGGCCACCAGATCGGCCCCTGGAACCAGCAGCAGATCATCGCCGGCCAGGGCGACTGGCAGCGCAGCCCGGCCCTCGCGCCGCGGGCGCGGCGCGAACACGGCACCTGACATGGAGCCCCCACGGCCCCTCCCGGGGCCTGCCCCCGAGGGGGCTCGAGACATGGTGCCCCCACGGCCCCCTGCCAGGGGCCTGCCCCCCGAGGGGGCTCGCGCAGCGGACCGGCGGAGCCGGATCCGCGCACGCCCTGGGGTGGTTCGCGTAGTCGCAGGGTGAGATGAACACGCCGGCTCAGATCGCGAAGGCCGCCTTGCGCCGCTTGGCGCTGGCGAAGCTGGAGCCCACGCCAGAGAACTACGCTCAGGCGTGGGCAGAAGAAAGCGGCGAGGCGCGCGCCACCGGCGGGCTGCCCGCGCGTGCCAGGCCGCTGGCCGAGCGCATCGCGCAAAGACTGTCCGAAGACCCTGCGCAGCGGGCCGAGCTGGTGCAGCTGCTGCAGAACGGCGAATGGGACGACGCCCTGCGATGGCTGGAGCGCAGCGGTGAAGCGGCGGCGGCGCAGTCGCAGGCCTGGGCGCAATTGATCGAGCGGCTCACGCGCGGCCTGGAGCGCGGAGGCAAGCAGTGGACGAGCGCGCGCAAGAAGGAGAGCCTGCAGCGCGTGCTCGATTCCAGCCGCGGTGACATGCAGCGCCTGCTGCATCGGTTGCGCCAGCTGGTCGGATCCTGGGATGGCGACGAGGGCTCGGCGCCCTCGGCGCCCGGCACCGAAGAGGCCCCCGCCGCGCCGGCCGAGGCGGCACACGCGCCGCCTGCCCTGGCCGCGGAAGTGCCGGCCGCCTGGCCGGACGTCGTCGCCCCTTTGCACGGCACGGTGCAGGCCGCGCTGCCCGCGGATTCCGAGCGGGCGATGGAGCTGGCCGACGAGCTGAAGGCCGTCGCCAGGCGGATAGCCCACGAAGGCGCGACGCCCGAGCTGGCGGCCGAGACCAGCGCCCTGTGCCAGCGCGCCAACCGCCTGCTGGCGCACAGGCATCACCTGCTCGACCAGGTGCACCGCTTCAGCCGCGAGCTGACCGAAGGCCTGACCGAGCTGGCCGAGGACGACAGCTGGGTCCAGGGCCAGGTGGCCAGCCTGCGCGAGCGCCTGTCCGGGCCACCGAGCGCGCGGGCCGTCCAGTCGGCCAGCCTGCTGCTGGCCCAGGCGCGCGCCCGCCAGCAGGAGCTGCGCGGCGATCGCGACAAGGCGCGCGATGCACTCAAGCAGCTCATCCAGCGCATGCTGGCCGAGCTCGGCGAGCTCGACCAGCACACCGGCCGCTTCAGCGAAGGCATGCTGCGCTATGCCGAGACGGTCGAGCGCGCCGATTCGCTGGAGTCGCTGGCTGGCGTGGTGCGCGAGATGGTCGACGACAGCCGCGCGGTGCACGGGCTGGTGTCCAGCACCCGCGAGCGACTGGCCGGCGAGCACCAGCGTGCCACTGAACTCGAAGAGCAGGTGAGGTCGCTGGAGCTCGAACTGCGACGCCTGTCCGACGAGGTCGGCACCGACGCGTTGACCCAGGTCGCCAATCGCCGGGGCCTGATGCAGGCCTTCGAGGCCGAGAGGTCGCGCCTGGAGCGCGACGGCGGCCCGCTGGCCGTCGGCCTGCTCGACATCGACAACTTCAAGCGCCTGAACGACAGCCTGGGCCACGCCGCCGGCGACCAGGCCCTGGTCGCGCTGGCCCAGCACGTGCGGCGCTCCCTGCGGCCGGTCGACGTGGTCGCCCGCTTCGGCGGCGAGGAGTTCGTCGTTCTGCTGCCCGGCACGCCGGTCGACGAAGCCCAGAAGGTCCTGACGCGTCTGCAGCGGGATCTCAGCGCCAGCCTGTTCATGCACGACGGCAAGGAGGTCTTCGTCACTTTTTCCGCCGGGGTGACGCCCTACCGCATGGGCGAGAAGATCGAATCGGCACTGGAACGCGCCGACGAGGCGCTGTACGAGGCCAAGCGCACGGGCAAGAACCGCACGTGCGTGGCCTGAGCACCATGGGACGCTCGCGCTGGCTCGATGCCATCGTCGTGCGCACGGTGCGATCGGTCGACCAGGCGTCGGGCCTGGCGGATGAGCAGGAGGCCGTGCAGGCGGGGGCGCGTGCCTCGGGCGGCGCGCGCGAACGCATCGTGGCCTGGGCCTGGGCACGGGCCGGCCGGCTCGGGCTGACCGACGAGATCGAGCGCTGGCGATCGCTCCTGCCCTGGCTCGTGGGCGGCGCCGCCGTGGGGGTGGGGCTGCTGTCGGTGCCGCTGCTGAAGTCCGTCATCGGGCACGACCGCCACATCAACCTGCTGGGGGCGCTGGCGGCCGTGCTGGCCTTGCCCACGCTCAGCCTGCTGCTGTGGTGCGGCAGCCTGATGATGGGCCGTGGCCATGCCGGCGGCGGGCTCGCACGCGGGGTGGTCTCCCTGTCGATGCGGCTGCCCGGCCTGCGCACCCGCCACAGCCCGCACCTGTGGGCCGCGGCGATAGAGACCTTGCGCGAGGCCGGTCTCGGCCTGTGGGCCCTCGGCGCGCTCAACCACGGGTTCTGGATCCTGGCCTTCAGCGGCATCCTGATGGGACTGCTGGCAAGCTTTGCCTTCTGGTCGTACACGCTGGGCTGGGAGACCACCATCCTCAGTCCCGGCTTCTTCGCCTCGGTCGTGCAAGCCATCGGCTGGTTGCCGGCGAGCCTGGGCTTCCCCCTCATCGACCCGGGCCTGGCCAACTCCACGGCGGCCGCCGGCGACCAGGCTTCGCGCGCGTGGTGGTTGATCGGTTGCACCCTCGTCTATGGCCTGCTGCCCCGCCTGGTGGCTTTGGCCGGCTGCGCCATCGTCGCCTGGCGGCGCTGGCCCGCCTTGGGCCAGGCGGACATCGAATCCGCCGCGGGCCGAGAACTCGCCGAGCGCATGGCCCGCATAGCCGCATCGGCCGCAATCGGAGCGCTGCAGACGCGCACCGACGGCCCGCGCGTGCCCCTGGCGCTGCTGGGCTTCGAGCTGCCTGCCGACACCGCCTGGCCGCCCCAGCCGCTGGGCGAGCCCCTCCCCACCGGCGCCTGGTCACGGGCCATCGCGGGGACGGCCGAGGAGCGCCGCGCTTGCATCGAGCAGGCGCTGGCCACGCGCCCGCACCGTCTGCTGGTGGCGTGCCGCGCCGCTGCCACGCCGGACCGGGGCACGGAGCGGTTCCTGCAGGCGCTGTTCGCCCCCGCAGGGCAGGGTGCGCTCTGGCTTCAGGGCGAGCACGAGCATCCGGCCTGGCAGGCCTGGCTGCAGGCATCGGCCTTGCGCGGGCTCGCGGTGGTGCGCGATGGCGACTCCGCCAGGGCCTGGCTGGCCGGACGAGGCCATGACTGACCGGCCGCTGCGGCTGGTCGTCGTCGGCCACGTGAACGCCGGCAAGACCACGCTGATCCGCTTGCTGGCCCGGCAGCCGGGGTTTGGCTCGGTGAGCGTGCAGCCAGGGAGCAGCGACCGCATCGAGCCGCTGCCCCTCCGACTGGGCGATGCGCTGCTCGACTGGGTCGACACCCCGGGCTTCGAGGACCCGATCGCCCTGTGCGAACGCCTGGCGCGGCTGGCCCAGCCGGCGCCGGCCGAACGCCTGAAGGCGCTTCTCGGCCAGCCGGAGGTGGTCGCCGAGCATGCGGGCGAATGGCGGGCGCTGGGAGCGGCGCTGGAAGGCGACGCCATCGTCCTGGTGCTCGACAGCGTCGAACTGGTGCTGCCCAAGCACCGCGGCACGCTGGAGCTGCTGCGGGCCTGCGGCCGGCCCGTCGTGGCGCTGCTGAACCGGCCCGGCCACCCCGCGGCCCGGCCGGATGAATGGGCCGCGGTGCTGGCCGGCCATGGCGTGAACGAAGTGCTGCGGCTGGATGCCTTCGCGCCCGATCCGGCCGCCGAGCAGGCGCTGATGCGCGCGCTGGCGGGCCTGCTCGCCGGGCGGCAGCCCTTGGCAGGCGGCCTCGAGGCGGCCTGGAGGTCCGAGAGGGAACGGCGTCGCGAAGCCGGCCTGGCCCTCATTGCCGACACGGTCGTCAGCCTGGCGGCCCGGCGGGAGACCTTGTTCAAGGCGGATGTCACGGATCCTGCACGCAAGCAGCAGGCCATCGAGCGGTTCCGGAGCGCGGTGATTGCCGAAGCCGAAGCCTGCGAGCGCCGTCTGATCGCCCAGCATGGCTTGCCGCCGGAAGAGCCGGGGCCGCAGCCGGCGAGCCTGGTCGACGGCGTCGCCGGCCGCTGGGAGGACGACCTGTTCAACGCCGAGGTGCTCAAGGATGCCGGCGGCAAGCTGGCGGGCGGTGCGGCCCTGGGTGCGGCGATCGGGCTGGGTGCCGACGTGGCGCTGGCAGGGCTGTCGCTCGGGGCGGGGGCTGCCCTCGGGGCGGCGGTCGGCAGCATCGCCAGCCAGGGCCTGGCACCCACCGGCCGGAAGCTCCTGCACCGCGTCACCGGCCAGCTCGACCTGACGCTCGAAGATGCTGTGCTCGTGGTGCTCGCCGGACGGCTGACGGCCGTGCAGGAGGCCGTGGAGCGTCGCGGCCATGGAGCAAGTGGCCCCTGGCCGCGGGCGGTCGTTCCGGCCATCGATCCGGCAGCCGCCGAGGCGCTGGTGCGCCTGGTCACCCCGGCCCGGGGGCACCCCGAATGGGCCGCCGGTGCGCAAGGGCAGGACACCGGGGATCCGGCGCGCCGCAAGCTCGTCGCGCGGCTGGCCGGCCCCCTGGGCCAACTGCCCCGAAGCCCGCCGTGAACGGGTGAGACCTGATGGCGGATTCGGCGGCGCAAGGGCGAAATATGATCCAGACCCGGCGCACGCCAGCGTAGTCGAGGGAAGCTGGCGGCCCGACACCACCCCCATGTCCAAGCTGAAGAGCTGCCCCGGTTGGTTCGCGTCCTCGTGCGCATGGGGGCTGGCGGCGGCGCTGGCCTGGGCGCTGCCCGTGCATCCGGCATGGGCCGCCTCGCCGCTGGAGGATTGGCGAGCGCAGGTCACCCAGACCCGCAAGCTGGCCGACAACGACGGCCCCGCAGCGTATGAGCAGGCTTTGAAGTTGCAGGCGCTGCCGGCGCAAGCGACGGAAGCCGACAGGGCGCGTGCGCTGAACCTGCTCTCTCGCACCGAGATCCACCTGTTGCTGACGAAGGAAGCCGGGCAGCACGCCAGCCACGCGCTCCAGATCGCCACGGCGGCCGGCGACCGCATCGGCCAGGCCGAGGCCGACATCAACCTGGCGCTCACGGCCATCAACGAAGGGCGGATGGACGACCTCGTGCAGTCCACCGTGCAGAGCATCTCCATCCTCGAGGGCATCACCGACCAGCCCGGCGTGCTCGCCGAGGCCCTGCTGCGATGCGCCGTCATGTACCGGCGGATCGGCCAGGTCGACGATGCCGTGACCATGTCCATGCAGGCCATGGACATCGCGCAGCGATCCGGCGACTCGGTCGCCCTCGTCTATGCCCATCACGGCATGGCGATCTCGTACGACCAGAGCGGACGCTTTGCCGAGGCGATCGAGGAGTACCAGCAGATGCGCCGCTATGCCCAGGCGATAGGGTCCAGGATCCTGGAGGGCTACGCGCTGATGGGCATTGCCGGGATGGCGGGCCAGCGGGGGCAGCCCGAGGAGCCAGACACGGCGGAATCCCTGGTGCGGCAAGCGATCGACATCTTCGCGGCCACCCGCACGCCGGGGAACCTGGCGCTGGGCCACTACACGCTGGCCTACCACCTGCACCGTCGGGGCCGTCTGGACGAAGCGATGGCGGAGATCGGCCGGGCCGTGGCGATCTACGAGGAGAAGCCGCATCGCATCGGCATGTGGTTCGCGCTGAAGGAGCGCAGCGAACTGCACGAGGCGCTGGGCGATCGGGCCGCGGCGGTGATCGATGCCGATCGCGGCTATGCGGTGGCGCAGGACATGGGCTTCCCGTACTACCGCGCCGAAAGCGCGCGCCGGCTGGCGCACCTGGCCGCGGCCGCGGGGGACTACAAGCGTGCCTACGCCCTGACCACCGAGGCCACCGAGATGCAGACGCGGGCCGCCAACGACCGCAGCGCGACCCGGATGCTGGAGCTGTCCCAGCGCTACCGCACCGAGACGCGCCAGCGCGAGCTGGCGGAGCTTCAGCGGCGAGGTGAGCAACAGGCTGCCGCGCTGCAGGCGCGCGAGCTGCAGCAGCGCTGGTTGTGGACGGTGCTGACGGGCAGCGTGGTCGCGCTGCTGGGCACGGTGGTTTTCGTGCTCCGCCTGCGCCGCTCGGGGACCGAGCTGAGGGACCAGACCCGCATCCTGCGCTCGGTGCTCGACGGGATCGGCGACTCGGTGCTGGTCGTCGATGAACACGCCGAGCTCGTGCTGATGAACCCGGCGGCCGAAAAGCTGGCGGGGCCGGGTCTGACGACCGGCCGGCACGGCAACTGGCCGCAGCGCTTCACCCTTTACATGGCCGATCGGAGCACGCCTTTCCCCATGGATCAGCTGCCCATAGCGCGGGCGCTACGCGGCGAGTCGGTCGATCACCTGGACCTGTTCATGCTCCGCACCGGCGAAACGCAGGATCAGGGCCGGTGGCTCACCGTGAGCTGCCGTCCCCTGCACGATGAACGCGGGACGGTGCGCGGAGCGGTCGCGGCGTTCTCCGACACCACGGTGCGCCGGCGGGCGGAGGAAGAGGTCCGCGCGCTGGCCGCCGGCCTGGAGCAAAGGGTGAAGGAGCGCACCGAGCAGCTCGAATGTGCACAGCGCGCCGCCGAGGCCGCCACGCAGGCCAAGAGCGAGTTCCTGGCCAACATGAGCCACGAGATCCGCACGCCGATGAACGCCATCCTCGGCATGTCTCACCTCGCCTTGCAGACGGGGCTCGATGCGCGGCAGCGCAACTACGTCGAGAAGGTGCACCGGTCGGCGGAGTCGCTGCTGGGCATCGTGAACGACATCCTTGATTTCTCGAAGATAGAGGCCGGCATGCTCGAGATCGAATCGATCGCTTTCGATCTGCACGACGTGCTCGACCAGTTCGCCAGCGTGGTCGGCACGCGGGCGGACGAGAAGGGCCTGGAGCTGCTGTTCGAATTGCCGATCGACCTGCCCACGGCGCTCGAGGGCGACCCTTCGCGGCTCGGCCAGATCCTGCTCAACCTGGGCAACAACGCCGTGAAGTTCACCGAGCATGGCGTGATCACGCTGGCCGTGCGCGAGGCCGCGCGCGAGCAGGGGCATGTGACCTTGCGCTTCGAGATGCGCGATACCGGGATCGGCCTGGACGAGCAGGCCCGCACCCGGCTGTTCCAGCCTTTCACCCAGGCCGACGCGTCGACCAGCCGCCGCTATGGCGGCACGGGACTGGGCCTGGCGATCTGCCGGCACCTGGTGCAGACCATGGGAGGCGAGATCGGCGTGGAAAGCGAGCCCGGCCACGGCAGCTGCTTCGGCTTCAGCCTTCGCTTCGGGTGCGGGCCGGTGCAGCCTGCGCCCATGGGGCGCGAAGCGCTGCAGGGCACGAGGCTGCTGATCGTCGAGGATGGCGCGGCCGCGCGGTCCCTGCTGTGCCGGCTGGCCGCCGACCTCGGCATGCAGGCCGAGTCGGCGCCCGACGGCCCGTCGGCACTCGAAGCCGTGCAGCGCGCCGCCGCGCAAGGCCAGCCGTTCCAGCTGCTGCTGCTGGACAGCGCGATGCCCGGCATGGACGGCGTCGATTGCCTGGTCGAGCTGAGCCGGCGCAGCGAGCCCGTGCCTCCGGCGGTCCTGATGGTCGGAGCGTTCGACGGCGACGAACTGGAGCGCCAGATGAAGCTGCGCCGGCTGCGGGCGGTGGTCGCGATCTCCAAGCCGGTCGTCCCGGCCGCCCTGGCCAAGGCCTGCGCGAACGCGCTGGGCCATTCGACGGCCGCTCCATCGAGCCGCGAGGGCTCGGGCCAGACGCCGCTCGAGCGGCGGGACGAGCTCGCCGGAGCACGCATCCTGCTGGTCGAGGACAACATCATCAACCAGGAGCTCGCGAGCGAGCTGCTCAGCCGAGCCGGCATCGTCGTCAGCCTGGCCGAGGACGGCCGCGAAGCGCTTGAGGCCGTGCAGCACGGCAGCTTCGACGCGGTCCTGATGGATTGCCAGATGCCGGTGATGGACGGCTATGCGGCCACGCGGGCCCTGCGCCAGCATCCCGAGTGGAAGGACCTGCCGGTGATCGCGATGACGGCCAACGCGATGGCCGGCGACCGCGAGAAGGCCCTCGAGTGCGGCATGAACGATCACATCGCCAAGCCGATCCGCGTCGAAGAGTTGTTTCGCACCCTCGCGCGTTGGGTCAAGCCCGCATCCGGCCACGGCAATGGCCGCCGGCTGACCGGCCTGCCCGGGCTGGATGCCAGCGCCGGCCTGGCCGCCGCCATGGGCGATGAAGCCTTGTACCTGCGGCTGCTCGGGATGTTCCGCGAGCGCGAGGCCAGCTTTGCCTCACGCTTCCAGAAGGCGCGCGAGGCGGGCGACGCCGCCGCCTGCGCCCGCTACGCTCACGACCTGAAGAACGTGGCCGGCAGCCTCGGCATGGTGACTCTGCAGCGCGCCGCCGCCGCCCTGGAGGCGGCCTGCCAGCAGGCCGGCAGCCGGCTCAACGGGGTGCCGATGGACGAGGTCGTGCTGGTGCTGGAGCCGCTGCTCGGCGCGCTGCGCCGCGAACTCGCCGAGTAGCCGGGAAAGCGGGCGGCATGCCGCCCGCCTGGCGATTGACCGAGTTGCCTAGTGCCCCTTCGGCGGGCGACGCTGCCGTGCAAGGAGCTCGCCGACGAAGCCACGGCGGAAGGCCACCACGCACACCACGAAGATGGCGCCGATGATCACGGTGACCCACGAGCCGACGCGGTCGGCCAGGAAGTTCTGCAGCCCGATGATGGTGAAGGCCCCCACGACCGGGCCGGCGAAGGTGCCCATGCCGCCGAGCAGCGTCATCAGCACCACCTCGCCCGACAGCGACCAGTGCGCATCCGACAGCGTGGCGAAGCCCAGCACCAGCGCCTTCATCGAACCGGCCAGCCCGGCCAGGGCCGTGGAAAGCACGAAGGCCAGCAGCTTGTAGCGGTCGACGTTGTAGCCCAGCGAGACCGCGCGAGGCTCGTTCTCGCGGATCGCCTTGAGCACCTGGCCGTAGGGCGAGTGCACCACGCGGATCACGAACAGGAACACGGCGACGAAGACGGCCAGCACGACGAAGTACATCGCCAGGTCGTTGTCCAGCGGCACCACGCCGAGCAGCTTGCCCCGCGGCACGCCTTGCAGCCCATCCTCGCCGCCGGTGAAGGGCGACTGCAGGAAGACGAAGTACACCATCTGCGCCATCGCCAGCGTGATCATGGCGAAGTAGATGCCCTGGCGCCGGATCGCGATCGCGCCGACGACCAGCCCCACCGCCGCCGAGATGACGACGCCGGCCAGCACGCCCAGTTCGGGCGGCCAGCCGGCACTGCGCACCAGCCAGCCGGTGGCATAGGCCGCGGCGGCCAGGTAGGCCGCATGGCCGAACGACAGCAGCCCCGTGAAGCCCAGCAACAAGTTGAACGCGCAGGCGAAGATCGCGTAGCAGAGCGCGGTCATCATGAAGATGGGGTAGACGCCCAGGAAGGGCGCCGCCGCCAGCAACGCCAGGCCGATGGCCCAGGTCCAGCGCGAGCGGGTCACCAAGGCGGCGCTCATCAGTGCACCCTACGGCCTACGGCCGGTCCCGCCAAGCGGGAATGAGCCTCTACGGGCGGCCGGTCGTGGCTCATCAGCGCTCCTTCCCGAACAGGCCGGCCGGCCGGATCATCAGCACGATGGCCATGATGACGAACACCACGATGTTGGAGGCCTCGGGATAGAAGACCTTGGTCAGGCCCTCGATGACCCCCAGGCCTAGGCCGGTGAGGATGGAGCCGAGGATGGAGCCCATGCCGCCGATCACCACCACCGCGAACACCACGATGATGAGGTTGCTGCCCATCAGCGGCGTGATCTGGATGACGGGCGCGGCCAGCACGCCGGCCAGTGCGGCCAGCCCCGCACCGGCGGCGTAGGTCAGCATCACCATCACCGGCACGTTGATGCCGAAGGCCTGCACCAGCGCCGGGTTCTCGGTGCCCGCGCGGAGGTAGGAGCCTAGCCGCGTGCGCTCGATGACGAACCAGGTGCCCAGGCAGATCACCAGCGAGGCGACCACCACCCAGCCGCGGTAGTTGGGCAGGATCATGAAGCCCAGGTCAGTGGCGCCCTGCAGCGCCTCGGGCACCGAATAGGACTGGCCCGAGACGCCGAACTGGTCGCGGAAGATGCCTTCGGCGATGAGGGCCAGGCCGAAGGTCAGCAGCAGGCCGTAGATCGGGTCGATCTTGTACAGGCGCTTGAGCAGCGTGCGCTCTATCACCACGCCGAGGGCGCCGACGACGATGGGCGCGACGATCAGCGCCAGCCAGTAGTTCAGGCCGAAGTTCTCCAGCCCGTACCAGGCGACATAGGCGCCGATCATGTAGAGCGCGCCGTGGGCGAAGTTGACGATCCCCAGCAGGCCGAAGATCACCGCCAGCCCGAGGCTGAGCATGGCGTAGAACGAGCCGTTCACCAGGCCGAGCATCAGCTGGCCGAGGAAGGCCTGCAGGGGGATGCCGAAGATGTCCACGACGCGCGCCGCTTCAAGAGCCCGTCATTTCCAGAGCGAGCACTTGGTCTCGGCCTTGGTCGTCCAGGCCTCTTCGCCCTTGAAGGTCTGCACCACGCTGTAGTAATCCCAGGGCTCGGTGGACTTGTCCGGCGACTTCACCTGCATCAGGTACATGTCGTGGATCATGCTGCCGTCGCCGCGGATCCAGCCGCCCTTGGTGAAGATGTCGTTGAACTTCATCTTGCGCAGCTGGGCCAGCACCTTGTCGGGGTCGTCGCTGTTCACCGCCTTCACCGCGTTCAGGTACTGCAGCGTGGCGGAGTAGTCGCCGGCCTGCAGCGAAGAAGGCATGCGCTTGACCTTCTCGAAGAAGCGCCGGCTCCAGGCGCGTGCCTCGGGGTCCCGGTTCCAGTACCAGCTGTCGGTCAGGTACATCCCCTGCGTGGTCTTCAGGCCCAGGGAGTGGATGTCGTTGATGAAGACCAGCAGGCCGGCCAGCTTCATCGACTTGGTGATGCCGAACTCGTTGGCCGCCTTGATCGAGTTGATGGTGTCGCCGCCGGCGTTGGCCAGGCCCAGGATCTGCGCCTTGCTGGACTGCGCCTGCAGCAGGAAGGACGAGAAGTCGCTGGCCGACAGCGGGTGCTTGACCGAGCCGACGACCGTGCCGCCGGCGGCCTTGACCACCTCGCTGGTGTCGTTCTGCAGCTGCGCGCCGAAGGCGTAGTCGGCCGTGAGGAAGTACCAGGTCTTGCCGCCGGCCTTGACGACCGCGTTGCCGGTGCCCTTGGCCAGCGCCATGGTGTCGTAGGCCCAGTGGATCGTGTAGGGGTTGCACTGGTCGTTGGTCAGTGCCGAGGTCGCGGCGCCGATCGAGATGAAGGGCCGCTTCTTCTCGGCCGCCACCTTGGCCATGGCCAGGTTGGTGCCGGAGTTGGTGCCGCCGACCAGCATGTCCAGGCCCTGGGTGTCGAACCACTCGCGGGCCTTGGCGGCGGCCACGTCGGCCTTGTTCTGGTGGTCGGCGTAGACCACCTCGACCTTCTTGCCGCCGACGGCTCCGCCCATGTCGGCCACGGCCATGCGGATCGCCTCGACGCCGGCGGGGCCGTCGATGTCGGAGTACAGCCCCGCCATGTCGGTGATGATGCCGATCCTGATCACGTCGCCGGAGTACTGGGCGTGGGCGGTGGAAGCGCCCAGTGCCGCGGCGGCGAGGGTGCAGGCGGCAGCGATCTTGGTCAGTTTCATGCGGATCTCCTTCAGGGACGGCGGGGACTCAAACACCGAGGTATTCATGCAGCCGCTCCATGCGCGACGGCAGCTCGGCCTGGGTGAACTGCTGGATGACCTGGCCGTGCTCCATCAGCAGGAAGCGATCGGCCAGCGGGGCGGCGAAGCGGAAGTTCTGCTCCACCATCACGATCGTGTAGCCCTGCCGGCGCAGCGCGACCACCATCTCGGCGAGCTTGTGCACGATCACCGGGGCCAGGCCCTCGGAGATCTCGTCGAGCAGCAGCAGCTTCGCGCCGGTGCGCAGGATGCGGGCGACCGCCAGCATCTGCTGCTCGCCGCCCGAAAGCCGCGTGCCCTGGCTGGCCGCGCGCTCCTTCAAATTGGGGAACATGGCGTAGATCTGCTCCAGGCCCATCCCGCCCCGGGCCAGCACGGGCGGCAGCAGCAGGTTTTCTTCCGCCGACAGGCTGGAGAAGATGCCGCGCTCTTCCGGGCAGTAGCCGATGCCCATGCGCGCGATGCGGTGGGTGGGCAGGCCGATGGTCTCGGTGCCATGGACCTTGACCGAACCCTTGCGGAGGCCGGTGAGGCCCAGGATGGCCCGCAGCGTGGTGGTGCGGCCCGCGCCGTTGCGCCCGAGCAGGGTGACCACCTCACCCTCGTCGACGTGGAAATCCACGCCGTGCAGGATGTGGGACTCGCCGTACCAGGCGTGCAGGCCTTTGACCTCGAGGAAGCGAGAGGCCATGCTCAATGCGCTCCCTTGAGCTCGACGTTCGCCGTGCCCATGTAGGCCTCGATGACGGCCGGGTCCTTCGACACCTGCTCGTACGGACCTTCGGCGAGCGTCGCCCCGCGCTGCAGCACGGTGATGGTGTCGGCGATGCTGGCGACCACGCTCATGTTGTGCTCGACCATCAGGATGGTGCGGTCGGCCGAGACCTTCTTGATCAGTTGCCGGATGCGGTCCACGTCCTCCAGGCCCATGCCCTGGGTGGGCTCGTCGAGCAGCATCAGCTTTGGGTCCATGGCGAGCGTGGTGGCGATCTCGAGCGCGCGCTTGCGGCCGTAGGCCAGCTCCACCGCGGGCGTGGCGGCGTAGGCGCTGAGGTCCACCGCGGCGAGCAGTTCCATCGCGCGGCCATTGAGCCCGTCGAGCGTGCGCTCGCTGCGCCAGAAGTCGAAGGAATGCCCGCGCTGCCGCTGCAGGGCGACGCGGACGTTCTCCAGCACCGTCAGGTGAGGGAACACGGCCGAAATCTGGAACGAGCGGATCACGCCGCGGCGGGCGATGCGCGCGGAGCTCTCGCCGGTGATGTCCTGCCCGTCGAAGACGATGCGCCCCGCGCTCGGCGTGAGGAACTTGGTCAGCAGGTTGAAGCACGTCGTCTTGCCTGCACCGTTCGGGCCGATCAGCGCATGGATGTGGCCGCGCCGGACCCGAAGGTTCACCTTGCTGACCGCGACGAAGCCCTTGAACTCCTTCGTCAGGTCCTCGGTCTCGAGGATGTAGTCGCCACTGGTCATTTCGGCAACCTTGCCCCCAATCGCTGAGACAGCGTCCGCGCCGCCTGTTGCACCACCAGCCGTTGACGCTGGAGCTGCTCGTCGTTCAGCACGGCCTTGTTCAGGCACACCCCCAGGCCCGCCACCGGCTGGCCGGTGGCATCGAAGATCGGCGCGGCCAGCGCCACCACGCCTTCACGGATGCCCTCGTCGTCCAGGCTGTAGCCCTGCTCGCGGCACTCGGCCAGTTCGTCCATCAGCGCTTCGACAGAGGCGGGCCCATGGCCGGTGAGCAAGGGCAGCGGGCCGGCGGGCAGCAGGCTGTGCACCCGGGCCGCGGGCAGGAAGGCCAGCATCGCCTTGCCGGTGGCCGCCAGATGGGCTGGCAGGCGCATCCCGACCGTGAAGGCGAGGCCCAACGGGCGCGATCCATTTCGCACCGCCACGTAGACCACCTCGGCGCCTATGAGCACCGACAGGATCAGCGTCTCGTCCGGCGCCGGGGCGCCGCGCCACAAGGCCTCGAACTCGCCGGCGACGCTGGTGCTGGCGACGAAGGCCTCGGCCAGGCTCATGACGCCAGGCCCGATCTGCAGCGCGCCGTCACCGGCCCGGCGCAGGTAGCCGAAGCTGAGCAGGGTGTTGCACAGGCCATGCACGCTGCTCTTGGGCAGCTCCAGCGCGGCGGCGACGTGGGCCATGCTCATCGGCTGGCGCTCGCGTGCGATGAGGTCCATGACCGCCACCGCACGGGCCACGGCGGGCACCAGCGCAGGCGCGCGCGGTGTGCCATGGGTGCTCGGGTGGGTCATGCGATGAAAGCTCCGGTTCGATGGGCTGAACACGGTTCAGTGCTTCGAACGCCGAGTCTTGAACGGCTGTTCAGGCGCGTCAACCGGGGCAGCGCGAAGCTGAGGGAAAACACCGATCGGCCGAACTGAAGCCGGATTCGCCGGGTTCTCCCTCATTCCACGCGGCAGGCCGTTCCTAGCATGGCTCCATGCAGCGCACGGATGGCCTTTGCACGGACCTCGCGCCGGCCCCGGCCGGCACGCAGGCGGGGCAGCGCCCGCTGGCCTGGCTGGCCGCTGCGATCCCCTTGTGCGCCTTGGCGGGGCTGACCGACCTCGGCGCCCGGACCGCCTCCAGCCTGGCCGGATCGGCCACCTGGCAACTGGCGGGCATGGCCTTGATGCTCGCGGCGCTGGTCTGCGCCGAATGGGGCGCCTGGCACGGCATCGGCCGATGGGAGCGTGTGCAGGGCGCGTCGGCCCGCACACGCCTGGCACGGCTGCTCGTCATCGCGCTGGCGCTGGCGGGCGGATCGGCGATGGTGATTCGCCACCGGGCCGAGCAGGCCCTGGAGATGGCCCGCATCGCGATCGGTCGCGATCCGCTGCCGGCCGTCGAGCTCCGGCTGGAAGGCGAAGGCCGCGTGCTTCGGCTGGTCGGCCCGCTCGGCGCCGGTTCGTCCGAACGGGTACGGCAGGCATTGCAGGTCTCGACGACCGTCCGGCTGGTCCGCCTGGACTCGCCCGGCGGGCGGGTGTTCGAGGCGCAGGCCATCGCGGCCGAGATCCGCCGCCGCGGGCTGGATACCTACGCCGAGGGCCTGTGCGCCAGCGCCTGCACCATGCTGCTGCTGGCGGGGCATGACCGCGGTGCGGCGCCGCAGGCGCGCATCGGCTTCCACCGGCCGCAATTCGCGGGCCTCGATGACGAGCAAATCGGCGACAGCCATGCGCTGCTGGCCGCCTACCGCGAGGCCGGCCTGGGCGCCGCCTTCGTGGCCCGCGTGCGGGCGACCCGCAGCGACGCCATGTGGTACCCCAGCCGCGGCGAGCTGCAGCGCTGGCAGGTGCTCACACGCTGAGGCGCTGACTCCCTGGCTGGGGTCTGGACGCCCCTCGCGCCACCTACGGCCCCGGCCACCGGGATCCGTCGCTGGGGGCCGCCCGCAGACGCGCGAGCCCGTTATGCTCGCCGGCCTGGCGCCGGGCGACCTGCCGGGCGCGCCCACTCGTACGGGAGCCACAAATGACGAGCAGCTCGGCCACCATCCGCGTCGGCATAGGCGGCTGGAACTTCGAACCCTGGCGCGAGACCTTCTATCCCCAGGGCCTGCCGGCCAGCCGGGAGCTGGAGTACGCCAGCTCGAAGCTCTCGGCGATCGAGGTCAACGGCACCTACTACAGCAGCCAGAAGCCGGCCACGTTCGCCAAGTGGCGCAGCGAGACGCCCGAGGGCTTCGTCTTCTCGCTCAAGGCCTCGCGCTTCGCTACCAACCGCCGCGTGCTGGGCGAGGCGGGCGAGTCGGTGCAGCGCTTCGTCGACAGCGGCATCTCGGAGCTGGGCGACAAGCTCGGGCCCATCGTCTGGCAGTTCGCCCCCACCAAGCGCTTCGACCCGGCGGATTTCGAGGCCTTCCTGAAGCTCCTGCCGGCCGAGGTGGCCGGGCTGCCGCTGCGCCATGTCATGGACGTGCGCCACGACAGCTTCAAGGTGCCCGAGTACCTCGCGCTGGCCCGCCGCTACCGGGCCGCGACGGTGTTCACCGACTCCGACCACTACCCCTCGTTCGCCGACCTCACCGCCGACTTCGTCTACACCCGGATGATGCGCACCGACTCCAGCCTGGCGCTGGGCGTGACGCCCGAAGCGCTGGACCAGCTGGCCGCGTGCGGACGGGCCTGGCGCGACGGCGGTGAGCCGGCCGAAGTGCCGCGGGTGGAGCCGCCCACCGGCCCGGCGGCACCGCGCGACGTCTTCATGTTCTTCATCAGCGGCGCCAAGGAAAAGGCACCGCTCGCCGCGATGGCCCTGCGCGAACGAATCGACGGAACAGCGGGGTGATTTGCCCCAGATGCTTCAGGTTGTAGTGGCGCGCCCCGGATCGGGGCGCCCTTGTGACATGCGTACACAGGGGGGTATAGGCCGCACCCTATCGTCCGCCGCTCGATGACTTACCCATTTGTGGCCACGATGACCCGTCAACCCACCCGCCGATTCGCCCAGGCCTCCCGCTGGGCCTTTTCAGTTTTCGCCCTCGCCGCCACGGCCTCCTGGGCCGCCGGCAACCCCGATGGGCATTGCACGGTGCCCGTCGAAGCCCGTGCCGACAGCATCGCCAATCCCGCGCACGTGATCGGAAACGGCACCCCGGCGAGCTGCACCTCGGCCGCCTTCGTCGCCGCAGTCGCCCAAGGGGGCGTCATCACGTTCAACTGCGGGCCGGATCCGCTGACGATCGTCCTGAAGCAGACGGCCAAGCTCTTCAACGACAAGCCGAATGTCGTCATCGACGGCGGCAACAAGATCACGCTGAGTGGGTATGGGTCGCGCCGCATCCTGTACATGAACACTTGCGACGAGGCCCAGCACTGGACGAGCGAGCACTGCGATACCCAGGACTATCCCCGCCTGACGGTGCAGAACATCACCCTGATGCGCGGCAACTCGACTGGACAGAGCTACGGTTTGTCCGAGGTTTACGGCGGGGGCGCGATCTTCGTGCGCGGCGGCCGGCTCAAGGTGGTCAACAGCCGCTTCGTCAAGAACGTGTGCGAGTCGACAGGGCCGGATCTGGGCGGTGGCGCCATCCGGGCCTTCGGAGGTGCGCCGGGGGCTTCGGTCTACATCACGAAAAGCAGCTTTGGCGGTGGCGCTGGCTACGGCAACACCTGCTCCAACGGCGGGGCCATCAGCGGTCTCGCGACCAACTTCGCGGTCTACAACAGCCTGTTCAAGAACAACACGGCCGTCGGCTGGGGTGCCAACCCCGCTCGCGGCGGCACCCCGGGCGGCGGCAGCGGCGGCGCCATCTACCAGGATGGCAACACCATCTCGCTGAAGTCCTGCGGCAACCAGGTCGAGAGCAACCACGCCAACGAAGGCGGCGGCGCCTTCTTCTTCGTCAGCAACAACCTGACCGGCACGATGTCCATCACCGACTCCGTGCTGCGCGGCAACCCCAATGACCAGTTCGAAACTGACGGCCTGCCCGGCATCTTCGTCCTGGCCAAGCCGGGGCAGCCGGTGATCACGAATTCGATCATCGAGCGCTGAGGAAGCTGGCCGAAGCCAGCTCTTCCACCCATGAGCAGGACGGCGGGCCAGGGCCCGCCGTCTTCGCTTGCGGTCAGGATTGGGCCGGGCCCTTGCGGTGGCGGGTGCCGATCCTGGGCAGCAGCATGCCCACCTGCTGGCGATAGGCGAGATAACGCTGGCCGAACTGCGCGATGAGGTCACGCTCCTCGAACCAGATGCCGATGAGGATGTAGCCCGTGCTGGCGGCGGCGAACAGCAGATGGCCGGCCGTCATCTGCGGCGTGGCCCAGAAGGCGAGCACGAAGCCCAGGTAGATCGGGTGTCGCACGTGGCGGTAGAAAAGCGGCGTGTGGAAGACCGGCGCCGGCAGCGGCTGGCCCCGCAGGTTCGCCCACACCTGGCGCAGCCCGAAGAGCTCGAAGTGGTTGATCAGGAAGGTGCTGACCAGCAGCCCGCCCCAGCCGAGCCAGAACACCGCCGCCAGGGCGAAGCGGCCCACTGGGTCGCTCACCGACCACAGCACCGGCTCGGCCATGGGCCGCCATTGCCACAGCAGCAGCGCGAGCGCGGCCGTCGCGGCCAGCACGAAGGTGCTGCGCTCCACCGCTTCCGGGATCACTCGGGTCCACCAGCGCTTGAAGCCGCGCCGCGCCATGACGCTGTGCTGCATGGCAAACAGCCCCAGCAGCGCGAGGTTGACGGCCAGTGTTTCGACGAGCGGCGCGGCGGTGCCGCTGTCGATCGTCCTGGGCAGCAGCGGCAGGTTGCCGACGAAACCGATGGCATACAGGAAAGTGGCGAGGAAGAAGAGGTAGGCCACCACGCCGTAGACGGCATTGAGGATCGCCATGGGGGATCTCCCGGTGAGAAAGTGCGGACGAACTCACCCAGACCCGCCGCGGCGGGCCCGGGAAGTTCGACGAGGAAGGGCCGGCAGCAGCGGCCGCGCTACGGCACTTCGCAGCCCGGCGGCGTGTGCGGCGGGCGGCCGTCGATGGCGTGGGCTTGCCGGCTCATCGCGCCCACCCACGGTTGTCCAGCACCTGCGCGATGCGCAGGGCGGCACGCGCGGCGCCGTCGGTCTCCACCGGCCGGTAGCGCACCGGCTCGTGCATCGCCTCCAAGGCGCGCCGGGCCAGTTGATCGGGATCGAGCGTCGCCGCGTAGTCCATCGAGCGGTCGGCGGCGTAGTTGGCCAGGCGCTGCCGCACGTGGACGCACTGCTCGAAGTGGCGCTGCAGCGGGAAGCTCAGGAACGGCCGGCGCGTCGCGACCAGCTCCATCGTCGTCGACAGCCCACCCTGCACCAGCGCGAGGTCGCAGCAGGCCAGGTGCTCGTACAGGTTGTGGACGTAGGGCCGCAGCTCCAGCCCGGGCTGCGGCTCGAACCCTTCGGTCGACAGCCGCGGGCCGGTGACCATGATGAGGCGCAGCTCGGGCAGCTCGCGCTTCATGCGCGGGAACGCCGCCGCGATGCGCTTCAGCAGGTGGCCGCCGGTGGCGGTGCCGCCGACCGCGGCGATGGCGATCTTCTCGTCGCTGCGGTAGCCGTGAAGCGCGCGCAGCCGCTCGGTGTCGGCCAGCGCCTGCGGATCGAAGGGCAGGCAGTAGCCGCAGTAGCAGAAGTTGCGGTCGGTCCATTCGCGGATGACGGGCAGGCCGGGGCCGAAGGTCTGCTCGGTCACGTCCTCTCGGTTGCCGACGAAGATGGCCGCGTCGCGCAGGTACGGGTAGCGGGCCACGTGCTCGATGTCGTCGGCGTTGCGGTCGGCGCACAGGGCGGCCTCGCGCTCGTTGCCCTCCTCCATCGGCAGGCAGCCGACGAAGTCGGTGAGGAAGACATAGGGCTGGCGCTTGAGCTCCGGGTTCTCGTGGTAGTGGTAGTCCACGTCCCAGGCCTCGTCGCCGATCACGATGTCGTAGTGCTCGCCCTCGACCAGGTCGACGAAGGTCATGAAGTTGCGGCTCATGATCTCGTCCATCGTGCGCAGGGCGAAGAAGGCGGACAGGTCGTGCTCGTCACCCGCGGCGGCCACCTGCTCGAAGTGGCGGCTCTCGTTGGCCAGGCGCTGCGTGATGGGGTGCAGGCGCTCGCCCTCGCGCTCGAGGTAACGCGCGGCGGGGTCGACCGTGAACCAGTCGATGGCCAGGTCCGGCTGCAGCTTTCGCAGCTCGCGGGCGATGGCGAGGTCGCGTTGGACGTGGCCGAGCCCGATGGGGCTGGAGATGAACAGCGCGCGGCGCGGGCGCTTCATGCCGCGCACCCAGGTGCGCTCGCGCGGCGACCCGGCGACGAAGTCTCGCAGCGCGCGGTTGAAGGCCACCGGGTCGCGTGCCGCGGTGACATGCCCGCCGCCGGCGATGGTCAGCATCTTCGAGCCGGGCACGAGCGCATGGATCTCCTCGCCCTTGGCATGCGGGACGCGCCAGTCGTGGTCGCCGTGGATCACGAGCGTGGGGCAGCGGACGCGGCGCGCCAGCTCGCGCACGTCGTTGCCCAGCCAGGCGTTGCGGCACCAGCCGAGCCATTCGGCGCTGGTGGCCCAGGCGTAGTGGGCACCATCCTCGTAGGGCTTGGTCGAATGCGGCTCGTTGAAGATGGTGTTCATGAACCAGTCCACGTAGGCGGGCCAGTCGCTGGCGAGCAGTTGCCCCTCCATCTTCAGCCGCTGCGCGAGGGCTTCGTTGCTCGGCAGCGAATCGGCGAATCCTCCGGCCGTGACGACGTGCGTCACGCGCTCCGGCTGTTCGGCCGCCACGCGCAGCACGGTCATGGCCGCGGCCGAGATGCCGACCAGCGCCACGCGATCGGCGCCGACCTCGTCGAGCACGGCCACGAAATCGGCATGGAAGTGCTCAAAGCTGTAGGCCTGCTGCCCGTTCGGCCGATCGGAACGACCGTTGCCGCGGCCATCGGTCGTGACGACGCGGAAGTGCTGCGACAGATACGGCACCGTGCCCTTGAGCATCTGGCTGTGCACGATCTGCAGCGGCGGCGCGAAGGCGAGCCAGGGGCCGCTTTCGCCCCAGACGGCGTACCAGATCTTCACCCCCTCGCGGTCCACGAAACCCTGGCGGACGGGCTGCACCGTCTCGTACGGCGAGGCTTCGGCTGCCGGCACCGCACCGGGCTCGGGCAAGGGCCCCGCGAACCGGTCCAGGCGTTCGGGCCGGGGGCCACCGGAAGTGCTCATCTCGGGCTCCTTCGGCGAGGGGCGGGCGGGGTCGCCTTGCCGGCCTGGGCGTCCAGCCACTCCAGCAGCCACTGGACGGCGTCCAGCGCCGCAAGGTGCTGCATGTCCTCCTCCTTCACGCCGAGCAGGTCGCTGAATTCCATGCCAAGCCAGAACTCGGAGATCCAGCAGGCGATCACATCCGGCGTGAACGGAGGTGGCAGCCGGTTGCCGTGGGCCTCCAACGCGTTGATGGCCTCGCGCACCGCCTCGAGCACCAGCTTCTTCCAGGCCAGCACGCGCGGCACGAACTTCTCGCGCAGCTCCGGGTTGGAGAAGCTCGCCGCCCACAGCTCGGCCTGCAGGCGCACGAAGCCCGAGGCGAGGTCATCCTCGTAGAAGCTCCGGGCACTCGCCCACTTCTGGGCGAATCCCTCGCCGCTCGCGTACATCGATGCCTGGCGTGCCAGCAGCCGCTGGTTCATGGCATCCAGCACGTCGATCACCAACTGATCCTTGCTGCCGAAGTGGTAGTTGATCAACGCGTGGTTGACGCCGGCATCGGTGGCGATCTCGCGCACGCTGAGCGCCGCGTAACCCTGCGTCACCAGTCGACGGAAGGTCGCATTCAGGATGCGATCGCGCGTCTGGCCGGCGTCTGCTTCGCGCAGGTTCGGCGTGGCGGTGCGGGACTTGCGAGCCACCGGGTCTGAGGCCATGGTTGAACGCCTGGTTTAAACAGTCGTTCAAGTATTGGTCGGGCTCGTGGGACTGTCAATCCCTGTGGATGAGGGGGCGCCCGGGGGCGACTCCGAGGCTTCGGCGTGGCGCGGGCAGGCGCTCCCAACCGACCCGCCTGCTTCCATCGCTTACAGCTCTGGGAGAACGAGGGCACGCCTGGGGCTCAAGCGCCGTCTGAAACGGCCGATAAGTCTCTGACAAGACACAACCGTCTAGGGAGTCACGAGCGGGCGCAACGGCGCGCTGCGCTCCATCACCGGGATGAGTTGTGAACACATTGAAGATCTCGACGCGGCTGGCCCTTCTCATTGGCCTTTTCGCCCTCTTGCTCGCCGCTTCGGGCACCCTGGGGCTGTACGCCGCCAGCCGAGCCAACGACTCCCTGCAAACCGTCTACGAGGACCGCACGGTCTGCCTCGCGCAGCTCGCCGAGGTCGAGCGGCGCATGCTGTCCAACCAGGTGGCACTCCATGACGCCGCGTTGGCGAGCGCCAGCGCCGAAGCCGTCGCGGCAGGTGTCGCCACCGTCGAAGACAACATCGCGGCGATCAGCAAGGTCTGGAAGGACTACACCGCCACCTACCTGACACCCCGCGAGGCCGAGCTGGCGAAGACTTTCGCGCAGGAGCGCGGCGCCTTTGCGGAGCAGGGCCTGCGGCCCGCGCTGCAGGCGCTGAAGGCGGGCAACCGGGAGGCTGCGCAGCGCCTGATGGTCGAGCAGGTCGGGCCGCTGTTCACGGCGCCGGCGCGCACCCTGCACCAGCTGGTACAGCTGCAGATCGACGTGGCCAAGCAGGAGAACGACGCCGCCGTGGCCCGCTACGCGACGATGCGCTCGATCGCCATCGGCGCGATCGTCCTGGGCGTGCTGGCCGGCTCCCTCTTCGGGGCCGCGATGGCACGCGGCATCGTCCGCCAGCTCGGCGGCGAGCCGCACGAGGTGCTCGGCATCACGCGTGCCATCGCCGCCGGCGACCTGGGGACCGAGATCCGCGTGCCCCCCAACGCATCGGCCAGTGTCGTCGCCGGCATGGCCGAGATGCAGCAGTCCCTGCGAGAGATCGTTCGCACCGTGCGGGCGAGCAGCGAATCCATCGCGACCGGCTCGTCCCAGATCGCCACCGGCAACGCCGACCTGAGCCAGCGCACCGAGGAGCAGGCGTCGAACCTGCAGCAGACCGCGGCGTCGATGGAGCAGCTCAGCGCCACCGTGAAGCACAACGCCGAGACGGCGCAGGAGGCCTCCCGGATGGCCTCGTCGGCGAGCAGTGTCGCCAACCGCGGCCAGGAGGTGGTGAGCCAGGTCGTCAGCACGATGGACGACATCTCGCAGGGCTCGCACCGGATCGCCGACATCATCGGCGTGATCGACGGGATCGCCTTCCAGACCAACATCCTCGCGCTGAACGCCGCGGTCGAGGCCGCACGCGCAGGCGAGCAGGGACGCGGTTTCGCCGTCGTGGCTGGAGAGGTGCGGTCGCTCGCGCAGCGCTCCGCTCAGTCAGCCCGCGAGATCAAGCAGCTCATCGAGACGAGCGTCGACAAGGTCGCCACCGGCGCCAGCCTGGTGGCCGATGCCGGCAGGACGATGGAAGAAGTGGTGGGGCAGGTGATGCGCGTCAACCAGCTCATCTCCGACATCAGCGCCGCAGGCCACGAGCAGACGACCGGCATCGGCCAGGTGAGCAACGCGGTATCGCAGCTGGACCAGGTCACGCAACAGAACGCCGCGCTGGTGGAGGAAAGCGCCGCCGCCTCCGAGAGCCTGAACCAGCAGGCCCGCAGGCTGGTGGAGGCGGTGGCGGTGTTCAAGCTCGCCGCCGCCTGAGCCGAGTGCCGCCGGGTGGCGGAAGCGGTGAGATTCGAACTCACGGAGGGGGTAAGCCCTCGCCGGTTTTCAAGACCGGTGCCTTAAACCACTCGGCCACGCTTCCACAGGTTGGCGGCGATCGTACCGCCGGTTTTGCCTGCGCTCACATCGCTGGCGCGATATGAGCACTGGCGCAATGTCCGCAAGCGGCCATTGTCAAGACCGGTGCCTTGAACCACTCGGCCACGCTTCCACAGGTTGGCGGCGATCGTACCGCCGGTTTTGCCTGTGCTCACATCGCTGGCGCGATATGAGCACTGGCGCAATGTCCGCAAGCGGCCATTGTCAAGACCGGTGCCTTAAACCGCTCGGCCACGCTTCCGCGGTAGGAAGGGCGCTACTTTAGCGCAGGGGCCGGACCCTTCCTGCGCGGACGCGTCAGAGCTTGACCTTCACCTCCAGCTGAATGCGCCGCGGGTCGGTCAGGCCGGCGTAGTACGGCGAGCCCACGACAGACGACAAGTTGCTGAGGAACCGCACGTACTGCTTGTCGAACAGGTTGTTCACGATGAGGCCGACGCCCCAGCGTTTGGACGGGGCCTCCCAGCCGATGCGGGTGTCGACGCGGGTCTGGGCTTCGCCGACTTCCCAGCCGGGGGCCTTGAGGCAGCTGCCCTGGGCGACCGAGTCGTCGTTGCAGCGGGTGCGGCCGAGGTAGGAGCCCTGCAGCGTCCAGTTGGCCGTGCCGTCGGCCAGGGCCCATTGCACGTCGGTGCCTAGCGTCAGGGTGTTGATCAGGGGCGTGCCGTAGGGTTGGCCGGAGAGGTCGGGCTGGTCGCCGGCCAGGTGCCGCTGGCGCTTGTAGGTCTGGTCGATGTATTCCATCGAGCCGAAGAGGCGCCAGCCGCGCGAGACCTGCCATTGAGCCTCGAGGTCCAGGCCGGTGGCCTGCACGTCGGTACTCGTGACGACGTAGGCCGGAATGGGCAGGCTGCGGTCCAGGACGATGCTCTGCAGGTCCTTGAACACGTAGTGGAAGAGCGACGCACCGTAGCTCAGGCCGCTGTTTCCCAGGCGACCCTTGATGCCGAGCTCGTAGCTGGTGATGTTCTCCGGCGCAAAGTTGCCGCCGTTGACCGAATTGAAGCCACCCGCCTGGTAGCCCCGCGTCGCCGAGGCGAACACCATGGTGTCCTTGTCGAGGTGGTGGTCCAGCACCAGGCGGGGGCTGACGTTGTTCCAGCGCTTGCTCGCGTAGACCGGGGCGGCGCGCCAGTCGGGGTTGTCGAACTCGACGTTGTGGGTGCGCAGGTAGTCGGCAAAGAAGGCGAGCTGCGCGGCGGTCGCGGGATCGAGCGCGCCGGCGGCCACCAGGGCGTCGAAGAACTCAGGCGTGAAGACGGCGAGCTGCGGATCCAGTCCCGGCGCCGAGCGCAGCGGGTTGTACCAGCTGAACTTCTTCTCGTCGCGGGTGAAGCGCACGCCGGTGGTCAGGTTGGTCGACGGGCCCAGGTGCCAGATCAGGTCGCCGAAGACGGCGTAGGCCTTGGCATCCAGCGTGTTGTGCATGTCCTCCTGCCAGGTCTGGCCGAGCAGGTCGATCTGCGGCAGCCCGGCGGCGAGCGCGAGCTGGTCGAAGGTGAGGAAGGGCGCGAAGCCGACGTCCGGGTTGTGCGAGAACAGCGTGTCCAGCGAGGTGCTGCTGGTGTTGATCTGGCTGGTCTGCTCGGCCTTCTCGCGTGAAAGGCTCAGGCCCGCCAGCCAGTCCACGGTCTCGTTGTTGCCGGCCAGTCGGAACTCCTGCTGCCAGGCGGTGTTCTTCTCGAAGTTGCTCGTGTTCAGTTGCGAGGCGATGTTGTCCGTGCCGTCGTTGTCCTGCGCGTTGGCGCTGTTGAAGTGGCGCCAGCCGGTCAGGCTGGAGAAGGTGGCGAAGCCCAGGTCGTGCTCCAGGCGCAGCGTGAGGCTGTCGAGCTTGCGTTCCTCGCGTCCATCAGCCGGGTCGTTGCGCAGCGGCTGCTTGCGCGGGTCGACGAAGCTGGAGGTGTCGGTCGGGAAGACCGGCGTCGTCGCGGTCACGGCCCAGACCGGGCGCGGCCGCTGGTCCAGGTCCTCGTGCTCCCAGGCGAGCACGGCACTGGTGGCACTGGCCGGGTTCCAGCCCATCGCCAGCCGGGTGCCCCAGGCGTTGTCCTGCGGTGCGCGCTGGGCGGTGGTCACGTTGGTGGTCCAGCCCTCGCGACGCTGGGTGACGGCCGAGAAGCGCAGCGCGAGGTCGTCGGTCAGGGGTTGATTGACCATGGCCTCGGTGTGCAGGGTGGCCTGGTTGCCCAGGCGCACCAGCCCGCTGGCGGCGAACTCGCCGACCGGGTCGTTGGTGACGATAGAGATCGCGCCGGCGGCCGAGTTGCGGCCGAAGAGCGTGCCTTGCGGGCCCTTGAGCACCTCGATGCGCTTGATGTCGTTGAAGTTGACGAGCGCACCGCCCGTCTTGCCGGCGTAGATGCCGTTGACGTAGACGCCCACCGGCGAATCGGTGCCTATGCCGAAATCGGCCGTGCCCAGGCCGCGGATGGTGAAGTTGGGCTGGGTCGGCTCGGTGGCGTCGATCTGGACGCCCGGCGTGAAGCTGGAGATCTCGGCGATGTTCACCGCGCCGACCTTGGCGATCTGCTCGGGGCCTATGAGCTGGATGGCGATCGGAACCTGCAGCACCTCCTGCCGGCGGCCTTGGGCGGTCACCTCGACGACCTGGGCGTCGTTGCCCACTGGCTTGGCATCGCCGGCGGCCGGCTGCGCCTGCCCCCAGGCCGAGGCGCCGAATCCGGCGACGGCGCACAGCGCGGCGGTGGCCAGCGCGCTGCGGCGAAGGGGGATGCATCGGGTGAATCGGGTCATGGGGACTCTCCTCCGGATCACGAATTTGTCAGGGCGAGGTGCAGCGGCCCGGCAGCGAGGCTATCCATTGCCGCACCAGCCTCAGGCCGTCCTCGTGGACCGTGTTGCGGCCCAGCTCGGGCATCATCACGCCGCCCTCGTTGCTGGCCAGGCGGAAGGCCATGATCGAGGCGTCAGGCTGGCCCGGCACGATGCCGAACAGCCGGTCGCCCGTGCCCTTGCCGGCCGCCACCGGCGGCTTGCACAGGCCCATGTGCCAGTCCACCGGCGCGAAGGCATCGAGCCGCAGGGCGGTGTTGCTGGCCGTGGCGTTGGCCTGGTGGCAGTGGGCGCAGTTGATGTCGAGGTAGGCGCGGGCACGCTCGGCCAGTGGGGCGCGCTCGTCGCGCCAGTCGGCCGCGTGCGGCAGCTCATGCCAGTCGGCCGAGGTGGGCACGCCGGTGAGGAAGCCGGCCTTCACCCAGCGCGCCAGCTGGTTGTCGTTGCCGTCCGCGTAGTGCAGCTCCCGGTTCAGATGCCGCGCCTTGGGGCCTATGGGCGTGAAGACCTTGTTCTTCAGGTTGACGACGTGGCAGGAGGCGCACTGGTTCTCGTTGGGCACGACGTAGGTGAAGCGCTGGTGCCGGCCGCGGTCGTCCACCAGCTCGAGCTGCTTCTGGTCGCCGGTGCGCTCCAGCGTGGCCTCGGTCTGCGCCTCGTTCCAGACGTAGGGCAGGGCCTCCCAGCCGCTGTCACGGCGCACCAGCAGGCGGGTCTCTATGAGGCGCACCTGGGTGAGATCGAGGCCTTCGGCGGGCGAGGGCGTGGAGATGGCGCTCGTCTGCCGTACCAGCGCCGAATCGGTGGGCGCACCATCGACCTTGGGGTAGTAGAAGGTCTTGCTGAGGATGGTGCCGACCGGAAAGTCGAAGGCCTGTTCCGCGTCATAACGAGCGGCCCGGCCGGCCGGCACCCAGACGGTTCTCAGCTTGTGGGCGTGGTCGCTGAACAGGGGCGTGTTCAGGTCGTAGGGCAGCACCCCGGCGTTGAGCTGCAGCCGCTGCCCGCTGCGCTCGACGACATGCCAGTCGGACAGCTTCTCGGGCTTGCCGTCGGCAATGAAGTTCACCGGCGCAGGGGCGCGCTGGCAGGCCGCCAACAACGAAGCGAGCGCCAGCGGCGCAACCCAACGACAGCGCATTCGGATCAGGATGATTTGGCGGTCAGCGTCACTTGAGACAACCGCGGCAGGTCGCAGCGCATCTCGTCGGTCACCAGGCGGGGGTTCTTGTACTTGTTGGGCCCGTCGGCGTTGAGCACCCCGGCCTGGCCGTTGTTGACGCAGACCCGCGCCTCCGGCTGGCCGGCCGTCTTGGGGTCGGCGTAGCCGTCCCACAGCACGTCGGGGAAGCGACCGTTCAGGCCGAACATCGCGGTCTTCAGCACCTTGAGGTCGACGCCGTCGGGCGAATCCCCACCGCCGGAGAAGCGGTTGTCGTGCACGTAGATCGCCTTGGGGTACGGGTCGTAGCCCGGCTCGACGCCCTTGTCGCTGTAGTAGCCGGTGGAGAAGTAGCTCGAGATGATGACGTTGGCCGTGCGGTTGTCGAGCACGTCGTTGTCGAAGATCTCGACCTTGGCGTTGGAGTTCACCACCACGCCGGAGCCTGCCGGCACGCTGGCCACCGCCGTGCCCTTGGCGCCGAAGTTGCCGAGGTTGTTCTGCTCGACGCGGTTCTTGTAGACGCGGGTCGAGTGCCCCGGCTGCGAAAGGTTGGGCATGTTGAACACCAGGATGCCGCCGGTGTTGCCGGTGGCCACGTTCTCGGTCACGTCGGCATCGATGGTGTTCTCGATCTCTATGCCGGCCACGTTCTGCTCGGCGCGGCAGCGGCGCACGATCACGTTCTTCGACTGGCCGACGTAGATGCCGGCATCCGAGGCGCCGAAGGACTGCGAATCCTCGATCAGCACGTTGCGGGTCTTGACCGGGTAGATGCCGTACGCACCGTTGCTGGTCTTGGGGCCGTCGGTCCAGCGCACCCGCACGCTGCGGATGGTGATGTTCTCGCCGTCGTTGATCTTCAGGCCGTCGCCCTGGCTGTCCTCGATCGTCAGGCTCTCGATGGTGAAGTCGCTGGCCTGCACCATGAGCCCTTCAGGGCCGGCGACCTGGCCGCGGAAGGACAGGATGGTCTTGTCCAGGCCGGCACCGCGCAGCGTGACGCCGTCGACGCGCAGCGACAACCCGCGGTCCAGGTGCCAGCGGCCGGCCGGGATCTCGATCACCGAGCCGGGCTTGGCATCCAGCAGCTGGGTCTGCAGCTTCTTCTGGAAGGCCGCGTCCACCGGCAGGTCCCCGGCGCGCTGGTTCGCGTCAGGAGCCGTCTTGCTGCAGCCGGCGAAGCCCAGCGCGGCTGCGGCGGCGCAGGCCGCCGCACGGCGGCTCCATCGTGACAACTGCATGGATTGACCTCGCTCAAATTCCTCGGGCTGAAGAAAATGTAGCAAAGGCTATCGTTTGCGGCGTCCGGAGTTACCCCGGTGGCCGTCCGCCCAACTGCTCGCGCAGGTGATCGACGAACACGCGCACCTTCGGCGAAAGCTGCCGGCTCGAACTCCACAGCGCGTTGAATCGGCCGTTGGCGCCGACGAGATCCGGCAGCACGGGCAGCAAGCGGCCGTCGGCCACGGGCTCGCGCACCA
The DNA here is from genome assembly GCF_051857595.1 of Ideonella flava. Lineage (NCBI taxonomy): Bacteria > Pseudomonadati > Pseudomonadota > Betaproteobacteria > Burkholderiales > Sphaerotilaceae > Ideonella > Ideonella flava. The sequence goes on along the minus strand of NZ_JBPZHD010000012.1, from coordinate 54,906 downwards.
GGAAGTCCGGCAGGCACACGATGCCCAGGCCTCGAAGGGCGGCGCCGAGCACGGCCTCGATGTGGTTGCAGGCCAGCGTGGTGCGCACGCGCAGTTCGGCCGTGTTGGCGTCGTCGAGCAAAGGCCAGTCGAGCAGCTTGCCGGAGTTGGGATGCCTGAACCGCGCGGCGGTGTGCCGCTCCAGGTCGCGCAGCGTGGCGGGCGCTCCCATGCGACGCAGGTAGCCTGGCGAAGCCCAGAGCCCGAGGCGGAAGGCCTGCAGCGGCCGGCAGACGAGGCCGGAGTCGGGCAGGTCGCCGCTGCGGATGGCGACGTCGATGCCGGCCTCGACCAGGTCCACCGTGCGGTCGGTGAAGTGCAGGTCCAGCTCGATCTCGGGGTGGCGCGCCAGGAAGTCGGGCAGCACCGGCAGCAGGAAGTGGTGGCCGACGACAGGCGCGCTGATGCGCAGCAGGCCGCGTGGCGCCTCACGCGAACGGGCCAGCGTTGCCTGTGCATCGTCGAGCTCATCCAGGATGCGCCGGCAGCGCTCGTGGAAGAGGCGGCCCTCGGGGGTCAGCTGCATGCGCCGGGTGCTGCGCTGGAGCAGGCGCACGCCGACCTCCTGCTCCAGCCGCGCCACGGCCTTGCCGACGGCCGAAGGCGACAGCCCCAGCGCACGGCCCGCGGCGACGAAGCTGCCGAGGTCGGCGGTTCTCACGAAGGACATCAGTCCGTTGAGTTTGTCCATGAACGGATTGAAGCGATTTCTTCCGCAATGTACCTACCGAACGGACGTTCTTGGCCTATTCAAGCTGGGATAGCCTCTGTGGCATGCCCGCACTGACCTTTGTCGCCGTTCGCTCCTGGCCACCACCCGACGGGGTGGAGGAGCTGCTTCGCGAATACAAGGCCTGGCTCTTTCGCGAGGCGGCGCAAGGTGGGTTGGCGCTTGACCTGGAAGGCGGGCCGAGCGGGGCCCACGACGAGGTGCTGGCCGCCATCTGCTCCGCGACCCCATCGGCCGGTGCGCTCTACCTGCTGACGATGGACGGCCAGCCCGCGGCGTTGGGCGGCTGGCGCGTGCTGCAAGACGGAGTAGCGGAGATCAAGCGCCTGTACGTGCGCCCCTCTCTGCGCGGGTCGGGCCTGGGGCGGCGGATGCTGCAGCAGTTGATGTCCGACGCGCGGAGGCAAGGCTGCCTCGAAGTCTGCCTCGACACCGCGCCGTTCATGGCGTCGGCGCGCCGTCTCTATCTCGCGGAAGGCTTCGTCGACGGCGCTGCGTGCGAGGGCACCGAAGTTCCGGTCGAGTGGCATGCAAGGTGGCACTTCATGCGGCGTTCGCTGCAGGAGTAAGTCCGTGCTTTCGTGCCGGTCACGCGCCTCGCTGCGCCTTGTCTTCGCACTCGTGCTGCTGCCCTTGATGCTGCAGGCGGTGGGCCTGCACTGGGTACGGATGCTGGACACCTGCCTGCTGTACGTGATGCTGGGCCTCGGCATGAACATCGTCGTGGGCTATGCGGGCCTGCTCGACCTGGGCTATGTCGCCTTCTATGCCGTCGGCGCCTATGCCGGCGGCCTGCTCGGGTCCACGCACCTGACCGACCACCTGGGCGCACTGGGCGCGATGTTCCCCGGCGGCCTGCATGCGCCCTGGTGGCTGACGCTGCCCCTCAGCGCCGCGCTGGCCGGCCTGGGCGGCATGCTGCTGGGCGCGCCGACGCTGAAGCTGAGGGGCGACTACCTGGCCATGGTGACGCTGGGCTTCGGCGAGATCGTGCGCCTGTTGATGGTCAACCTGACGGATCCGGTCAACCTCACCGGAGGCGCGCGAGGCCTGGGGCCCATCGACGCCATCCGCCTGGCCGGGCTGGACCTGGGCCGGCCGCTGTCGATCGGCCCGTGGGAGATCGCCTCGGTGACGCTGCATGGCTACCTGCTGCTCGCGCTGGCCGGCCTGACGGTGCTGGTGAGCCATCGGCTCCAGCGCTCCCGCATCGGCCGCGCGTGGATGGCGATCCGCGAGGATGAGCTCGCCGCTGCCGCGATGGGCCTCCGGCTGCGCGACCTGAAGCTCGCCGCCTTCGCCATCGGCGCCAGCTTCGGCGGCGTCACGGGCTGGGTCTTCGGCTCGCTGCAGGTCTTCATCTCGCCTGAGGCCTTCAGCCTGCAGGAGTCCATCCTCATCGTGGCCATCGTCGTGCTCGGCGGCCCGGGCCAGGTGCGCGGCGTGGTCCTGGCCGCTGTTCTCCTGTCGGGCCTGCCCGAGCTGCTGCGCTACCTGGTGGTGCCGCTGCAGGCACTGAGCGACGGCCGCCTGGACGCCGGGGTGATGCGGCCGCTGTTCATCTCGCTGGCCATGGTGGGCACCATGCTTTGGCGCCCTCAGGGGCTGTGGCCCGCTATCCGGGAATCTGCGACTGCGCGCAACGGACCTGGGTGACCTCGCGACGGCCCCCGTCCACGCGCACGGCGGTGAGTTCGCCGCCCCAGACGCAGCCGGTGTCGAGCGACAGCAGGTCGGGCCGGTTGATCAGGCCCAGCGTCGACCAGTGGCCGAAGGCGATCGGCTGGCCGGCGCTGGCCCGATGCGGGTGCTCGAACCAGGGTGCGAAGCCCGGCGGCGCGGTCTCGGCCGCGTCCTTGCTGTCGAACTCCAGCGTGCCGTCGGCCGAGCAGAAGCGGATGCGGGTCAGCACGTTGACGATGAACCGCATGCGCTCTATGCCGGTGTGGGCCTCGTCCCATCGCACGGGCTCGTTGCCGTACATCTGCGGCAGGAAGTCGCGCAGCGCCGGGCCGCGCAGCATGGCTTCGACTTCGCCTGCCAGTGCCATCGCGCGCTCGGCGCTCCACTGCGGCACCAGGCCGGCGTGGACCAGCAGCCAGCCTTCGGCCCGGTCCGCCAGGCGGCCCTGGCGCAACCATTCGAGCCAGGCCTCGCGCCGGGGGTGGTCGAGGATGTGGGTCAGCGTGTCGCGCTTGTGCGCCGGGCGCACGCCGGCGGCCACTGCCAGCAGGTGCAGGTCATGGTTGCCCAGCAGGTAGCCGGCGCTGGAGCCCAGGCCGTGCAGGCGCTCCAGCACCTGCAGCGAGCCCGGACCGCGGTTGACCAGGTCGCCGAGCACGTGCAGGCGGTCGCGCGAGGGCGAGAAGCCGATCTCTTCGAGCAGGCGCTCGAAGGCGTCGCAGCAGCCTTGAAGGTCGCCGATGAGGTAGTGCATTTGGTGATTCCGTCCTGGAAGTGGCGGCCGTCGCGGGCGATTCTGCTACGCTCACGCCCCATTTCCTGTCTCTCCCGCGGCGCCTGCGTCCCCCCGGCCCGCCCCTCATGGACGTCGCGCTCCTCGTTTTCCTGATCCTGCTCAACGCCTTGTTCGCCATGTCCGAGATGGCGCTGTCGGCCAGCCGCAAGGCACGCCTTCAGGTGATGCTGGAGGCCGGTGAATCCGGGGCCCAGGCCGCGATCGACCTGCACGACAACCCCACCAAGTTCCTCTCGACGGTGCAGATCGGCATCACCTCGATAGGCATCCTCAACGGCATCGTCGGCGATGCGGCGTTCTCCGGGCCGCTGTCCGCCTGGCTGACCGGCACCTTCGGCCTTTCGGAGCGCCCGGCCGACATCACCGCCACCGCTCTGGTGGTCTTCATCATCACCGTGCTGTCGATCATCTTCGGCGAGCTGGTGCCCAAGCGCCTGGGCCAGATGTACCCCGAGACGGTGGCGCGCCTGGTGGCGCGGCCGATGGAGTGGCTGTCGGCCGCAACCCGTCCGCTGGTGGCGGCGCTGGCCTTCTGCACCGAAGGGATCCTGCGCCTGATGGGCGTGCGCGGCGGCCCGCCGCGCAGCGTGACCGAGGAAGAGATCGCCGCCAGCCTCGAAGAAGGCCTGGACGCCGGCGTGATCGAGGCGCAGGAGCACCAGATGGTGCGCAATGTGTTCCGCCTCGACGACCGGCAGATCGGCTCGATGATGATCCCGCGCGCCGAGATCAAGTGGCTCGATGCGAACGCCTCGCTGGAGGAGGTGGTCTCCACCGTCACGTCGGAAGAGCATTCGCGCTATCCGGTGTGCCGCGGCGGCCTCGACGACGTGATCGGCGTCGTCGCCGCGCGCAGCCTGCTCAGGCCGCTGGCTGACGGCACCATCACGGCGCTGGCGGATCACCTGCAGGCGCCTGTGTTCGTTCCAGAGACGCTGTCGGGCATGGAGCTGCTGGAGCACTTTCGCACCTCCGGTGCCGAGCTGGTGTTCGTGGTCGACGAGTACGGCGCGGTGCAGGGCGTGATCACCGTACGCGACGTGCTCGAGGCGATCACCGGCGAATTCGGCACCCCCAGCGACGACGATGCCTGGGCGGTGCAGAGAGAGGACGGCAGCTGGCTCATCGACGGCCTCATCCCCGTGCCGGAACTGAAGGACCGACTCGAACTGAAGGACCTGCCCGAGGAAGACCGCGGGCGCTACAACACCCTGGCCGGCATGATCATGCTGCTGCTGGGCCGGCTGCCCCGCATCACCGACCTGGTGGAGTGGGAAGGCTGGCGTTTTGAGGTGGTGGACCTCGATGGCAAACGGGTCGACAAGGTGCTCGCGACGAAGCTGCACGACCCGCACGATTCTGGAGACTGAAAGTGATCAACCCCGAGCTGCACAAGAAGCCCATGGCGCTGGACCGTGTGGCGCACCGCGACCTGAAGATCCGCCGCGAGCTGAGCGCGCTGGACGCCACCGCGCACCTCAACGCGTTCTTCATCACCGCCGCCGAATTCTCGGACGCCTGCAAGGAGTACCCCATCCTCTTCCTGCGCGCGGGCAAGGACAACGAGGGGCGCGAGCTGTGCGCGCCGGTCACCGTATTCGGCCTGCAGAAGGGCGAGAACCTGGTCTACCGCCACGGCCGCTGGAATGCGCGCTACGTGCCGGCACTGATCCGCGCCTACCCGTTCGCGATGGCGCCCACGCCGGACCAGCAGTACGTCGTCTGCTTCGACGAGACCTCGCCGGTGTTCTCCACCACCGAGGGTCAGCCGCTGTTCAAGGAGGACGGCGAGCCCACGCCCTACCTCGAGGACGTGCGCGGCTTCGTCGAGAAGATCGAGGTCGAGGTGGACCGCACCCGGCTGGCTGGCCGCAAGCTGATGGAGCTGAAGCTGCTGCAGGACAAGCGCTTCGATGCCACGCTGCCCGACGGCAGCAAGGTGGTGGTGGACGGCTTCATGGCGATCGACGAGGAGCGGCTGAAGAACCTCTCCGACGCGGAGGTGCTGGAACTGCAGCGCACCGGCCTGCTGGCGCTGATCCACTTCCACATGACCTCGATGAGCAACATGAGCCAGCTGCTCGAGATCCATGCAGAGAAGCGTGCCGCCGAAGCGGCCAATGCGTCGCCTGCGTCCTGACAAGGCTGCAGGCCAACGGCAGCCGCGGCGCTCGGCGCGCGGTCACTCCACGGCGCGGATCTTGCGCACCAGCATCCCGCCCAGCAGCGTGACCACCGCCGAAGCCGCATACAGCGCCGGGTAACCCCCGGCCTGGGTGACCAGCACGGCGGCGACTGCCGGCGCCAGCACCTGCGGCGCGGAGTTGGCGATGTTGATCACGCCGAGGTCCTTGCCGCGGTCGCAGGCGGCGGGCAGCACTTGCGTGACGAGCGCCTGGTCCACGGCCAGGTAGATGCCGAAGCCCAGGCCCATCAGCACCGCGGCGGCCATCGCCACCGGCCACGTGGGCCACAGCGCCAGGAGCGCGTTCGCGGCGGCCATCACGACGCCCGACAGCAGCACATGCGACTTGCGCCGGCCCGTGCGGTCCGACCAGGTCCCGCTGGCGAACGCGGCCGCCAGCACGCCCGCGGTGTACAGGCCGATCAGCAGGAGCAGGCCATCCTCGGCACGCTCGCCCGGGAACAGCAGCTCGTAGTGCACCGCGTCGCGCAGGAAGTACAGCAGGTACAGCGTCGCCAGCGCGTTGCCCAGGTTCAGCAGGAAGCGCGTGAACCAGGCCCAGGCGAAGTCCGGCGCCCGGCGCGGGCTGATCCACAGCCCCAGCAGTGCCTCGCGCCAAGGGGCCGACGATGCACCCGGCACGGCCGGCACGCGCCACACGAACGGCAGCCCGGCGGCCACCAGCAGCATCGCGACCAGGGCGTAGCCCGTTTCGATGCCGTGGCCATCTCCGGTCGTCGCCACCGCCGTGACCACCACGGTGCCGAGCACCACGCCCAGCGGCTGGCTTACCCCGGCCCAGGCACTGCAGCGGGCGCGCTGCGACACCGGCACCTGGTCCGGCACCTCGGCCGTCAGCGCCGAGAGCATCGCGTTCAGCGCTGCCTGCGCGAGGCACCACCACAGCGCGATGCCGGTCAGCGTGGCCTGGCGCCCCAGCATCACGAGCGCGCCGGCGCCGACCAGCGCGCCGCCCAGGGTCCAGGGATGACGGCGGCCGAGGCGCGTGCGCGTGCGGTCGGAGGCGGCCCCGAACAGAGGATTGGCGATCATGGCCACCAGCGCCCCGGCGGCGGTCACGTAGCCCAGCGCTGCTTCCTTGGCCGCCGGCGCCACGGCTTCCATCTGCTGCGCCAGCAGCACCTGGATAGGCGCGAACAGCGCCATCCACAGCCCCAGGTTCGCCAGCGCCAGCAGCACCATGAAGGCGGTGCCGACAGGGCGGGTCGGCTCGTTCACCGTTGCGCCGCGATCAGGGCGCGGTACCAGCGGTACGAGGCCTTCGGGGTGCGCCGCTGCGTCTCCCAGTCCACGTGCACGAGGCCGAAGCGCGGCCGATAGCCTTCGGCCCACTCGAAGTTGTCCAGCAGCGACCAGACGAAGTAGCCGCGCACATCGACACCGGCGTCCATCGCGTGGTGCAGTGCCTGCAGGTGGCTGTCCAGATAGGCGATCTGCCGCTCCTCGGGCAGCGCGGCGCCGTTCTCGGTGATCAGGATCGGCGGAAGGCGCTCGCCGAAGCGTGCCTTCAGGCCGACCAGCGCCTCGGTGAAGCTCCCGGGCAGCACCGGCCAGCCCATGTCCGTGCGTTCGACCCCGCCCGGCGGCTCGGCCTCGACGATAGGCACCGGGGCGTCCGCAGGCGCGGCACGCACGATGTTGGCGTTGTAGAAGTTGATGCCGAGGAAGTCGAGCGGCTGCGCAATCGTCTCCAGGTCGCCCGCCTGCACGACTCCAGGGTCGACCATCGGCAGCTCAGAGTAACGGCCCCGCAGCAGCGGCTCGATGTGCAGACCGAGGTGCAGGCGGTCGAGCAGGGCCGCGGCCTCCACATCGGTGGCCGCGTCGGACGCGGGCCATGCCGGCGCAAGGCTTTGCGCGATGCCCACCTGCGCCGCCGGCGACTCGGCCCTCAGCACCTGCACGGCCAGCCCGTGCGAAAGCAGGAGGTGGTGCACCACCGGGAACAGCCCGAGGCCGAGTTCGAGCGCCGGCGCATGCGTGCCCAAGGCGTGCCCGAAGACCGCATGCTCGAAGGTTTCGTTGTGCGTGATCCAGCGCGCCACCCGGTCACCGAGCCGCTGCACGATGAGTTGCACGACATCGGCGAAACGCTGTGCCGTGGCGCGGTTCAACCAGCCGCCGTCGTCTTGCAGGGCCTGCGGCAGATCCCAGTGGTACAGCGTCGGCAGCGGCTCGATGCCGCGAGCGAGCAGGCCGTCGACCAGGCGCTCGTAGAAATCCAGGCCGACGGCGTTCGCCGGCCCCTGTCCGCTCGGCTGCACGCGAGGCCAGGCGATCGAGAAGCGGTAGGCTCCGACGCCCAGGTCGGCCAACAGGGCCAGGTCTTCATCGACGCGGTGGTAGTGGTCGCAGGCGACCTCGGCAGTCTCGCCGCGCGCGATGCGGCCCGGCTCTGCGCAGAAACGGTCCCAGATCGACGGCCCGCGACCGCCCTCGGCCAGCGCGCCTTCGATCTGGAAGGCCGAGGTCGAGACGCCCCAGAGGAACCCGGACGGGAAGCGCTTCACGGGCCGACCCTCCTTGAACATGAGCATTGATCAGAATATATTGTGAGCGTTGATCATGTGTCAAACCCGATGACCCTCGAACACCGCGCCCCCCGGCAGCAGCGCAGCAAGGACCGGGTCGAAGCGATCCTGGAGGCCGCGCTCGGGCTGGTCGTCGAGCAGGGCGCCGAGGCGCTGGCCATGCGCGAGGTCGCGCGCCGGGCGGGCGTGCAGATCGGCTCGATCTACCAGTACTTCCCATCCAAGGCGGCCGTCATTCGCGAGCTGGCCTGTCGCAACCTCGAGCGCGTGCACGAGTTGCTGGCCCACGAGGTGGAGCAGCTCTTCGCGGGCCGGCGCCGGCCGGCGCCGTCGACGGCGGTCAACCGCGTGGTGGATGCGTACTTCGCGCACTACCGCGACCAGCCCGAGGCCATGGCCGTGTGGGCGGGTGCGCAATCCGACCCCGAACTGCACCAGCTCGAGGTGGAGGACACCCGCAGCACGGCGCGCTTCATGGTGTCGCCGCTGGCGAAGGTCCTCCGCCGTGACGACGAGGAAGCGATCTACGCGCTGGCGCTGCTGATGAACGAGGTCACCAGCGCGGCGGTCCGCCTGGCGCTGTCGGTGGAGTCGCCGCTGCGCGAGCAGCTGGTGAAGGACCTGAAATCGATGCTGATTGCCACGCTGCTGGCACAGCGCGCATGACCCCAGCGAGGCGAAGCATGAGGATGCCGCTCGAATCTTGGGCTGCCGATATCTGCCCGCCATGGCAGCTATGGCCAGGCGGGCCCGGCAACATGGGAGTTCCCCGCTTGGGCTGCCGGCAAGCCGCGGCGTAAGCTGCCGCGGCTGTCCCCACCGAGGAGCTCCCGCATGAACAGAACGATCCGCTCGTTGGCCGGCTTCGCCGCCGCGATGGCCGGTGCCCTGCTGGCCGCCCCTGCCGCGGCGCAGGAAGTGACGCTGAAGTTCCACCACATCTGGAACCCGCAGGCCATGGCCTCGGTGAACCTGATCCAGCCCTGGTGCGACAAGGTGGCCAAGGAGTCGTCGGGCAAGCTCAAGTGCCAGATCCTGCCGGCCATGTCCGGCGGGGGCACACCACCGCAGCTGGTGGACCGCGTCAAGGACGGCGTCGACGACCTCGTCATCACGCTGCCGGGCTACACCGCCGGCCGATTCCCGGCGATGGAGGTCTTCGAGCTGCCCTTCATGTGCAACTCGGCCGAGGCCGGCGCCCGCGCCGCCTGGGATTACCTGCAGAAGTACGCGCTCGGCGAGTTTCCGGGCACCAGGATCCTGGCCATCTGGGTGCACGACGAGGGCTACATCCACACCCGCGACAAGCAGGTGAAGACGCTGGCCGACTTCAAGGGCCTGAAGATGCGAGCGCCCACCCGGCAGACCAACAAGCTGCTGGCCTCGCTGGGCGCCTCGCCGGTGGGCATGCCGCTGCCGGCCATCCCCGACGCGGTGAGCAAGGGCACGATCGACGGCTTCCTGCTGCCCTGGGAGGTGATGCCTTCACTGAAGCTGCAGGAGCTGGTCAAGTACGACAGCGAGACCGATCCGAGCCGGCCGGCGCTGTACAGCGCGGTTTTCATCTTCGCGATGAACCAGGCCAAGTACGACAGCCTGCCGCCGGACCTGAAGAAGGTGATAGACGCCAACAGCGGCGCTGCCTTGTCGCAATCCGTGGGCAAGCTGTGGGACAACAGCCAGGCGGCCGGCCGCAAGGCCGCGGTGGACCACGGCAACGTGCTCTACACCATCCCCGGCACTGAGCTGGACAACTGGGTCAAGGCCTCGGCGCCGCTGTACACGGCCTGGGTGTCCGACGTCGAAGGCAAGGGCCTGCCCGCCAAGCAGATGCTGCAGGATGCGAAGGACCTGCTGGCCAAGTACAAGACCGCTCCATGACGATCTCCAACCGGCCCACGGCCCGGTCCGTCGTCGGGGAGCGGTCGCGTTGCGTGCGGCTGCGGTGACAGGCAGGCCGCTGTGAACCACTTGCTGCGACAGCTGTCGCTGCTTTTCGCCGTGCTGGGGGGCGGGGTCGCCTGCATCGTCGCTGCAATGACGGTGACCTCCATCGTCATGCGGGCCGGCCTCTCGCGCCCCATCGCCGGCGATGTCGAGCTGACGCAGTTCGGCATCGCGCTGGCCATCTCGCTGTGCCTGCCCTGGGCCCAGCTGCACGGCGCCAACATCATCGTGGACTTCTTCACCCAGGCGCTGCCCGAGCGGGCCAACCGCCGGCTCGATGCGTTGGGCGCGCTGCTGCTGGCGGCGATGTGCGCGCTGCTGTCGTGGCGCACTTCGGTCGGCGCGATCGCGGTGCGCGAGGCGGGCGAGACCTCGATGATCCTGGACCTGCCGATGTGGTGGACCTACGCCTCGCTGGCGCCGGGGCTGGCCTTGTCCGCGCTGGTGGCGCTGGTGCAGGCCTGGCGAGGCGGTCGCGGGCAGGCCCTGGTCGAGAACTAGAAGCTTTTTCAGAGGGACGCATGGACCCGTTGTGGATCGGGCTGGCGATGTTCGCCGGCATGCTGCTGCTGATGGCGCTGCGCGTGCCCATCGCCGCCGCCATGTTCATCCCCGGCGCGCTGGGCTACTGGGCGATGACCAGCGAGCCGGCGCTGCTGAACCAGCTCAAGGGCAGCGCGGTGGCCCGGCTGACGGTGTACGACCTGTCGGTGATCCCGCTGTTCCTGCTGATGGGGCAGTTCGCCACGCAGGGCGGTCTGTCGCGCTCACTGTTCCAGGCGGCTGCGGCGTTCGTCGGCCACATCCGCGGCGGCCTCGCCATGGCGGCCGTGCTGAGCGCGGCGGCCTTCGGCGCCGTGTGTGGCTCGTCGGTCGCGACCTCGGCCACCATCACGCAGGTCGCCTATCCGGAGATGAAGGCCCACGGCTACAGCGGCCGGCTCGCCACGGCCACGCTGGCCTCGGGCGGCACCCTGGGCATCCTCATCCCGCCTTCGGTGCCGCTGGTGGTCTACGCGATCCTCACCGAGCAGAACATCGCCAAGCTGTTCGCCGCGGCGATGGTGCCGGGCATCCTGGCGACGATCGGCTACCTCATCGTCATCGCGCTGGTGTGTCGCTGGCGGCCGGCCCTGGCGACGCCGAGCGAGCCGCTGCCGTGGCCCCAACGCTGGCGCGCGTTGGCCGGCGTGTGGCCCATCGTCACCATCTTCCTGGTCGTCTTCGGGGGCATCTACGGCGGGCTGTTCTCGCCGACGGAAGGCGCCGCGGTGGGCGCACTCGGCACCTTCGTGGCCGCCATCGCCAGGCGCGAGCTCAGCCGCGCCGGCGTGGTGAAGAGCTTCATCGGCACCGCCGAGACGTCGGCGATGGTGTTCATGATCTTCCTCGGCGCCGACATGATGAATGCCTCGCTGGCCCTCACGCAGATGCCGCGCCTGCTGGCGGACTGGGTGGCTCACCTGCATGTCGCGCCGCTGCTCATCGTCGGCGCGGTGATGCTCTTCTACCTGCTGCTGGGCTGCGTGATGGACGAGCTGTCGATGATGCTGCTCACCATCCCCGTGCTGTTCCCGGCCATCATGGGCCTGGAGCTGTGGGGCCTGAACCCCGAGATGAAGGCGATCTGGTTCGGCATCCTGGTGCTGATGACGGTGGGCATCGGCATGACGGCGCCACCCGTGGGCCTGAACGTCTACGTGGTCAACAGCATCGCCAAGGACGTGCCCATGAGCGAGACCTACAAGGGCGTGTTCCCCTTCCTCGCCACCGATGTGCTGCGAACGCTGGCGATGCTGTTCTTCCCGGGGCTGTGCCTCGGGCTGGTGGAGTTGTTCTACTGAGCGCCCCGGGAGGTTCGGGCCCTCTCGGGGTGACGCGGCACCCGGATCGTCAGCCGCCCGTCCTCAGCCGGTAGATCCCGCCGCCCGAGTCGGTGGTGCCGTACAAGCGCCCGTCCTGCGCGAGCAGCAGTTCCCCGGAAGGCCAGAAGCCGTTGACGTAGTCATCCTCGACGAATCGGTGCAGGAGCTTCAGCGTCCCGTCCGGGTTCAGGCGATAGACGGTGCCGGCCCCCAGGCCACCTTCTTGGGTGACGCCGTACAGGCGGCCCGCGGCATCGCTGATCACGCCGCCGCTGGGGCTGGCGCCGTCGTGCGGTTTGCCGGTGAAGTGATGCAGCACGGTCAACGCGCCGTCGGTGCCAAGCCGGAAGATGGTGCCCTGTCCGAGCGGCCCGGGGCCGTCGCCGCCGAGGCGCGCGGTGCCGACGAGCGAGCCGTCGGGCATCGGCAGCAGCGGCGTGGAGGGCACCATGCCGTCCGGATCCTTCCAGCCGAAGAAGTGGACCTCCTCCTCGCTCGATCCGTCACGCGCGAAGCGGAGGATGGAGCCGTTGCCAGTCTGTCCGCCGTACTCGGTCACGGTGTAGAGGTAGCCGTCCGCCGCCTCGGCGAGCCTGGCGGAGGCGGTGGCGCTCTCCACGCTGCGCATCGCGGTGAAGACGCCATCGGGCGTCAAGCGGTAGAGCACGCCGTGACCGTACTGGCCGCCACTCTCCGTGACCCCGTAGAGGCTGCCGTCGCTGGCGCTCAGCGGCGCGGTCATCGGGTAGGAGCCGTCGCTGCCGGCAAAGGAGTGCACGAGCGTGGCCTGGCCCGCGGCGTCGACGGCGAACAGGGTGCCCAGCTGGCTGCTGCCGCCGTAGCGGTTGCTGCCGTACAGGCGCCCGTCCGGACCCAGGCAGAGCGGCGCATAGGTATCCCAGCCCAGCTCGCCGGTCTGGCTGAACGAGGCGACGACTCTCAGCCGGCCCCCGGGCGTGCCGCGGAACACGCTGCCCGACCGCTTCCTGCCGCCCACGCGGCTGGTGCCGTGCAGCCGGCCATCCGGCGTCTGGACCAGGCTGCCGGCAGGAAGGAACGCCTCCTTGAGAGCGAAGTCGTGGACCACCTCGAAGCCGTGGTCCGCGGCGGCCCATGTCCGTGGGCTGCATGCCATGCCCGCCAGGGCCGCCAGCATCGTCCGGCGGCCGATGGCCGCGTGTCCTGCGAGGTCCGACGCTTCTTCATCTCGTTCGATCATGGAATCTCCCCGTTTGAAAGTGGATTCGAAAGTCCGTGGCGTGGTGCCAGGGGCGCAAGCGGGCCGGCGAGGGGCCGTCCCTGGCCCGATACAATCGCGCCCTCTCGTCATGGGGGAGTAGCCACGCGGCACCGCGACGCCAGTCGTTCCTGCCGCGGCCGCTGTCAACACACTTGGCGCCTCGCGCGCCATGGCAGCGGCAGCCCGATGCGGCATCGGGCCCGGCCAGACCTTTGACCTGTGCATCCTCGCGTGGCCGGGAGGATGCATCGGTCATCGGTATCCCGCCGGCCCCGGACCCCCTTTCGATGCAAGCCTTCCTCATCTCCACCGGTGTCGTCGCCCTGGGCGAAATGGGCGACAAGACGCAACTGCTGGCCCTGCTGCTGGCCGCGCGGTTCAAGCGACCCTGGCCCATCATGGCCGGCATCCTCGTCGCCACCCTGGCCAACCACGCCGCCGCCGGCTGGCTCGGCGCCGGCATCGCCGCCTGGCTGGGCCCGCAGCTGCTGCGGTGGGTGATCGGCCTCTCGTTCATCGCCATGGCGGCCTGGATGCTGGTCCCCGACGAGGCGGACGAAGCGCCTGGCGGCACCGGCCGCTTCGGCGTCTTCGGCACCACGGTGGTGGCGTTCTTCCTCGCGGAGATGGGCGACAAGACCCAGATCGCCACCGTGGCCCTGGCCGCCCGGTATGCGAGCCTGGCCGCGGTGGTGGCGGGCACCACCCTAGGCATGATGATCGCCAACGTGCCCGCTGTGCTGCTGGGCGACCGGGTGGCGAAGAAGGTGCCGATGCGGCTGGTGCACGCCATCGCCGCCGCGATCTTCGGCGTGCTGGGCGTGGCGACGCTGCTCGGCGTGGGCGGCACCCCCTAGCCGGGAACGCATCAAGGCTTCAGACGGAAGATCCCGCCGGCGAAGTAGGTCGTGCCGTACAGGCGGCCATCGCTGGCGGCCAGCAGCCGGCCCTTCGGCCTGTATCCGGAGACGTTGTCCTGGTCGGCGAAGCGGTGGAGCACCCGCAGCGAGCGGTCCGGATCCAGGCGGTAGACCACGCCGCCGTCTCCCGTCCCTCCGTGGGTGACGCCGTGGAACTGCCCCGGGGACAGCTCGATCAGCCCGCCACCGGGATGCCCGCTGCCGCGGCCGCCCGTGAAGCCGTGCAGCACCTCGAGGCCGCCGCCCAGGCCGACGCGGAAGACGGTCCCGAAGCCGGCTGGTCCGCCGTCGTGGGCCACGCCGACGAGAGAGCCGTCGGAGGCCTGCAGCAGCGCCGCGTCCGCCTGCGTGCCTTCGTGGCCATCGGCGGCAAAGGCGTGCACCTCGTCCAGCGTGGCCCCGTCCGGACTCAGCCGGATCACGGCGCCCTGGCCGACCCCGCCGGACGAGGTCGTGCCGTAGAAGTACCCATCGCTGGCCTCGATCAACTCGCCCTTCGGCGCGTTCTCCAGGCTGCGCAGCACGGTGAATGCGCCGGAGGGTGTCAGCCGGTAGAACACGCCGGCGAAATGCTCCCCGCCCGAGGACGTGCAGCCGTACAAGTTGCCGTCGCTGGCGGCCATCAGGCCGGCCAACGGCAGGCTGCCATCGGTGTAGCCGAACTGATGCATCGGGGTCACGTCGCCCGTGGACTCGACCGCGAACAGCGTCCCGAAGTTGCCGGGACCCCCGTAGTAGTTCGCGCCGTACAGCCGGCCGTCCGCTCCGATGCACAGCGGCGCGTAGGGATACCAGCCTGCCGCGCCGTGCTTGCTGAACGAGGCCTGGACCTTCAGCCTGCCGCGGGTCGAGCTGCTGAAGACGGTGCCGTGCCAGCGCTGGCCGCCGCCGTGGGTGGTGCCGTGCAGGCGACCGTCGGGTGTCTGGACCAGGCTGCCGTTCGGGTTGTAGCCGTCATCGACCTCGAAGAAATGGACGACCTCGAAACCGTGGTCGGCGGCGCGGGCCGAAGGCGCGAGGATCGTGCCTGCAAGGCAGCCCAGGGCGGCCCGGCGGGTGAGCTGCGGCATCGTTGGAACTGTGGTGACGGCACTGGTCTGGCTTTGCTCGATCGGCATGGGGCTCCCGTGGTGGTCTGGTTCGCCGGTGCGAAGTGCCGGCGGCGTTGCATGCTCCGGGCAGCGACCGCTGGCTTCCATCCCGTGGAGAAGGGGAGCGGGATCCCCCCGAAAATCCGTCTTAGGGCCGGCAGCCGGGGCGCTGCGCTCGTGGGCCTCTTCCACTTTGTTCTGCGGGTTCGCACCGAGCAGGGCAGGGCCCGCCCCCTGGACGAGAATGCAGGCCTGATCGCCGACCGCCTGGTCGGCGAATGCTTGCAGCCCAGGAGATGCCCATGTCCGACCCGCTGGTGTCCCTATCCGACCCGCTGGTGCTGGTGGCCGATGCCGGCCCGGTCCGTACCCTCACGCTCAACCGGCCCGCTGCCCTCAACAGCTTCACCGGCGCCATGCACGCGCAACTGCGTGAAGCGCTGGATGCCGCGGCTGCCGACGGCAGCGTCCGCGCGCTGGTCCTCACCGGGGCCGGTCGCGGCTTCTGTGCCGGCCAGGATCTCAACGACCCCGGCATGGCGGCCGGCCCCGATGGCCACGTCGACATCGGTGCGGTCATCGAGGCGAACTACAAGCCGCTCGCGCAGAAGATCCGCGCCATGCCGGTGCCGGTCATCGCCGCGGTCAACGGCGTGGCCGCCGGCGCCGGCGCGAACCTGGCGCTGGGCTGCGATCTGATCATCGCCGCCCGCAGCGCCAGCTTCATCCAGGCCTTCTCCAAGATCGGCCTGGTGCCCGATTGCGGCGGCACCTGGCTGCTGCCTCGCCTGCTGGGCCGCGCCCGCGCCCTGGGGCTGGCGCTCACCGGCGACAAGCTGCCGGCAGAGCAGGCCGAGCGCCTCGGGCTGATCTGGCAATGCGTCGATGATGCAGCGCTCATCGACACCGCCACGGCCCTGGCCCAGCGGCTGGCCGCGATGCCGGTCAAGGCCCTGGCCGCCACGCGCCAGGCCTTCGACGAGGCCGCGCAGATGAGCATGGACGATGCGCTCTCGCTCGAGGCCCGCGTGCAGCGCGAGCTGGGCCGCGCGGCGGACTTCGCCGAGGGCGTGGCGGCCTTCCAGCAAAAGCGTGCACCACAGTTCAAGGACCGCTGAATGACGACGACAGACCCGCAGCGGCTGGCCGAGGCCGTGCGCGATGCGATGTGGCGTGACGACCGTGCCTCCCAAGGCCTGGGGATGCAGGTGCTGGCCATCGGCCCGGGCACCGCGACGCTCACGATGCCGGTGCGCGAAGACATGCTCAACGGCCACGACATCTGCCACGGCGGCCTCATCACGACGCTGGCCGATTCGGCTTTCGCCTTTGCCTGCAACACCTGCAATGAAGTCACGGTGGCCTCGGGCTTCGATGTCAACCTCGTCACCGCCGCCCGTCGGGGCGACGTGCTGACCGCCGAGGCGCGCGAGGTGCATCGCGCGGGCCGCACCGGCGTCTACGACGTCGAGGTGCGCAACCAGCGCGGCGAGCGCGTCGCGGCCTTTCGCGGCCGCTCCTACACCCTCAAGGGCCGCCACGTGGTGGACCCGTCGACCCTGGCCTGACGCTCCAACCCTCCCGCCGACATGACGAACCGCCTCCGGACCTTGCTGTGCCTGACGGCCACCGTGCTGGCCACCACCGCCTTCGTGGCTGCAGCCGCCGACGAACCGCTCAAGGAGCTGCCCTACACGCCGGGCCTGGACCTCCAGGCCATGGACACCGGCGCCTCGCCCTGCGTGGACTTCTACCAGTACGCCTGCGGCGGTTGGCTGAAGAACAACCCGATACCCGCGGACAAGGCGCGCTGGGACGTCTACGCCAAGATGGCCGAGGAGAACAAGCGCTTCCTCTGGGGCATCCTCGACACGCTTTCTCGCCAGTCCGAGGGCCGCTCGCAACCGCAGCAGCAGATAGGCGACCTGTTCGCCGCCTGCATGGACGAGCGGGCCATCGAGTCGGCCGGCGCTGCTCCGCTGAAGCCCTGGCTGGAGCGGATCGAAGCGCTGGCCGGCACTCGCGAGCTGCCGGCGCTGCTCGCCGAGCTTCACCTGGCCACCGGCGATGCAGGCTTCCTGTTCGGCTTCGGCCAGGGCCAGGACTTCGGCGATTCGTCGCGCGTCATCGCCTTCGTCGGCTCCGGCGGCATCTCGCTGCCCGATCGCGACTACTACCTCAAGGCCGATGCCCGCATGCGAAAGATGCGCGAGGACTTCGTGGCGCACGTGGCGCAGATGTTCCAGCAGCTGGGCAGCCCGCCGGCCGCCGCCCGTCGCGATGCGCTGGTCGTGCTGAGGCTGGAGACGGAGCTCGCGCGCCACACCCTCACCAAGGTGCAGCAGCGCGAGCCCAAGCGGCTGCACAACAAGTTCGATGCGGCGCGGCTGCAGAAGCTGTCGCCGCGCTTCGACTGGGCCGCCTACCTGCGTGCGCTCGGCGTGCCTGAGCTGCGTGAGTTCAACGTCACCGAGCCGGCCTTCGTGCGCGCCGTCGACCAGCTGCTGCGGACTCGGCCGCTGCCCGAGGTCAAGACCTACCTGCGCTGGCACGTGGCCCATTCGATGGCTCGGGTGCTGTCCGAGCCTTTCGTGCAGGCTGACTTCGCCTTCTTCAGCAAGACCCTGCGCGGCATCCCCGAACTCAGCCCGCGCTGGCAGCGCTGCGTGACCTTCACCGACCAGTTGCTGGGCGAGGCACTGGGCCAGGAGTTCGTCCGCCGGGCCTTCAGCCCTGATCAGAAGCGCCAGACCCAGCACATGGCGGAGCAGATCGAGCAGGCGATGGCCGCCGAGATCCGCTCGCTGGACTGGATGAGCGAGCCGACCAAGAAGAAGGCACTGGAGAAGCTTTCGACCCTGGTGAACAAGATCGGCTACCCCGAGCGTTGGCGCGACTACGGCCCGGTGAAGATCGCCCGCGACGATTTCATGGGCGACGTGCTGCGTGCGGTCGAGTTCGAGCAACGCCGGCAGCTCGCCAAGATCGGCCAGCCGGTCGACCGCGGCGAGTGGAGCATGACGCCGCCGACCGTCAACGCCTACTACGACGCGCAGAAGAACGACATCAACTTCCCGGCCGGCATCCTGCAGCCGCCGCTGTTCGACCCGAAGATGGACGACGCGCCGAACTACGGCAACACCGGCGCGACCATAGGCCACGAGCTGACCCACGGCTTCGACGACGAAGGCCGGCAGTTCGATGCGCAGGGCAACCTGAAGAACTGGTGGGCTCGCGCCGACGAGAAGGCCTTCAACCAGCGCACCCAGTGCCTGGTCGACCAGTACGCGAAGTACACGGTCATCGACGACATCAAGATCAACAGCCGGCTCACGCTCGGCGAAGACCTGGCGGATCTCGGGGGCACCGTGCTGGCGCTCATCGCCTGGAAGATGGAGGTCACGACCAAGGGCCTGCCCGGCGACCGCGACGGCTTCACTCCCATCCAGCGCTTCTTCATCGGTTTCGCCCAATGGGCCTGCGAGAACGTGCGGCCCGAGGAGGCCAGGGCGAACGCCCTGACCGATCCGCATTCGCCGGGCCGCTGGCGCATCAACGGGCTGGTGGTGAACTTCCCGGAGTTCGAGCAGGCCTTCGCCTGCAAGCCCGGCCAGCCGATGGCGCCGGTCAAGCGCTGCAAGGTCTGGTGAGGCGCGGGGCGAGGACGTTCTCAAGCAAATGTGGCTTTGCCACTTTGCTTGAATTCCCTTGGGGGTGGGCCGGGCGCAGGCAGGCCCCGGTGGCACTCAGTAAGTCCAGCGCAGCGTGACCAGCAGGTTGCGCGGAGCGCCGCGGTAGCTCTGCGCCCACAGCAGGCTGGTCAGGTAGCTCTCGTCGGTGGCATTGCGCAGGCTGGCGGTCAGGCTCAGGTTCTTGTGGAACTCGTAGCCGGCCATCAGGTCGAGCAGGGCATAGGCATCCTGGCGCGCGGTGCCGTTGGAGATTTCGCTTTGCCACTTCACGCTGGCGCCGAGCTTGAGCGCCGGCAGCATGGGCAGGCGGTAGCTCGTGCTGGCGCGCAGCGTGCGGCGCGGGACATAGGTACGCACGTCGTGGCCGTCAGGGTCCTTCAGCGCCAGCAGGGTGTAGCCGGCGCTGAGCTCCCAGCCCTGGGCGATCTGGCCGGCCACGTCCAGCTCGAAGCCGGTGGAGGTGGCGTCTACGCCACTGTAGTAGGAGCGGCCGTTGGCCCAGCCTGCGTAGACGGCGGTGTTGTCCTGCCGGGTCTGGAAGACAGCCGCCGAGCCGGTCAGCTTTCCGCCCAGCCACTCTCCCTTGGCGCCGAGCTCGGCGTTGCTGCCTTCAATCGGGTCCAGCGTCTTGTTGCTGACGTCTGTCTGGTACTGCGGATTGAAGATGGCCGTGTAGCTGCCGTAGACCGAGTAGCCGGGCGCCAGGTCGTAGACGATGCCGGCGTAGGGCGTGGTCCTGGTCTTGGCGAAGTCGTGGGCTTCGCCGTACTGCTCCCCCACGCTGGTGGTTCGGGTCAAGGTCGCGCCGGCGAAGACCTTCAAGTCGTCGGCCAGGTTCAGGCGGGTGGCGGCATACAGGCTGGCCTGGCGGTTCTTGAAGTGCGCGTTGCCGGTGATGCCTTCGTCGAAGGCAGGGCGGGCAAAGCTGCCGGCGAGCATCTCGTCTTCGGTCAACGGCAGGCCGACGTCGTCGTCGCTCGAATGCATCTGGTTGATGCTCTGGCCGCCGCTGAAGCCCAGCATCAGCTCATGGCGGCGCCCGGCGAGCGTGAACGGGCCGGTGGCGTGGACATCGCCGATCCACTGGCGCTCGGTGTGGCCGTACCTGGACGGGTAGCTGAACAGGCCCTCGCCGGTGCTGGCGTCCGGATCGCCGTAGAGGTAGAGCAACTCGGCGTCCGAAGCGATCAGGCGGCGCGTGAGCGTGGCCTTGGCCTGCCAGTCGCCGGGCAGTTGATGGGTGAGCTCGGCGAAGGCCTGGCTGTCCTCGCTGGCCCAGTAGGTCCAGCTGGTGCCGGTGCTGGCCGAGCGGTCGTAGTTCGTCGGCGTGCCGTCGCTGTACGCCAGGGGCAAGGCGCCCCACATCGTGCCGCGGGGCAGGTTGTATTGGCGCGAGATGCCGGCGGCCAGCAGCGTGTTGTCGGTGAGGTCGGCCTCGACCACGCCGCCCGCCACGCTCTTCTTCAGCGAATAGCGGGCCAGCCAGGAATCCTTCTCCTCGCCCGCGACGATGAGTCGTCCGCGGACGCTGCCGGCGCTGCCCAGCGCGCCGCTGACGTCAGCTTCCGCCCGGCGGTCGTTCCAGGAGCCGAGCGTCAGGGCGGCGGAGGCCTGGAAGTGGGCGGTGGGCCGCTTGCGCACGAAGTTGACCGTGGCCGACGGGTTGCCCGTGGCGGTGACGAGGCCGTTGGCGCCGCGCAGGATCTCGACCCGGTCGTGGAGCACGGTGTCCAGGTCGCCGAGCTGGTCGCCGGTGGCGAAGGGCAGTCCGACGCCGTCGACCTGGAAGTTCGAGACCTCGAATCCGCGCACCGAGAAGTAGCTGCGGTCAGGTTCCACCCGCTCGACGTTCACGCCGGTGGCCAGCGACAGCAGGTCGTTCACGTTGGCGAGGCTGAAGTCCTGGACGACGGCGTGAGTGAGCACGGTGATCGATTGCGGGGTCTCGCGCGGCGACAGGTACATCCGGGTGGCCGTGCTGGTCGAGCGCACGGCGAAGGCGTCGGTGCCCTCGGTGGCCGCATCGGCCCGTGCGCTGACGGTGATGGCGGGCAGGGGCTGCACGGCGCCGCTGGAGGCCCCGTCAGGCCCCGCTTGCGCCTGGCCATGCGCGGGCAGGGTGGCGGCCAGCGCGAGAGAAAGAAGTGCGGACGAGGACAGGGCCGGCGGCACGGGGACTCCTTGGATGGCGGCTCCAGGGCAGGGAGCCGGATAGCGCGGGAGGCGGCGGCGGCGCTGGGGAAGTGACGGTGGCGCAGCTTAACGCAAATGAGAATCAGTCGTAATAGCCGGGAATGATCGCCATCACCTGCGGAACGTGAGCTGTGGCCGGTTACGGCCGATTACATCCATCCTCCTGGGGTAATCGGCATTGCCCGCCACCCGGCCGCGGGCGATACAGCAGCCCGACGCGGCCGTTCCCTCACGAAGGGGGCGGGTCCTCAAGGCAAGAAGCACAAGGAGTGGAAGGATGGGAAGTGCAGTTCGTCGCGGCATCGCGTCATGGCCGCGCAGTGCCTGGTTGTGTCTGCTGGCCGCCGCCGGGTGCTTCGCGCCGGTGGCCTCGACACAGGCCGCGCCGGGCCTGACGCTGGGAGCCATCGTGCCCCAGAGCTGGCCGCATCCGAACGAGGGCGAGGAGATCCTGCTGGGCATGCAGCTGGCGATCAAGACCTGGCCTGGCCAGCCGGCCCCCACCCTCATCGTCAAGGACAGCGCCTGCGACCCGCGCAAGGCCGAGGCGGCCGCCCGCGAGCTGCTGGCGGCCAAGGTGGACCTGGTGCTGGGCAGCTGGTGCGCCATCGGCACCGCTCCGAAGGTGGTCACCGAGGCCGGCGTGCCCTATGTGTCTGCCAACGCCGAGCGTCTGGCCAAGCCGCCCGAAGGCCTGCTGCAGCTCGGTCGCATCGAGGTCTACGCAGCCGAGCAGATCGCGACGAAGCTCCGGGCGGAGACGGGGCTGCGCATTTCGGCGCGCACGTCCTGCTGGATGGATTTCGAGCCCATCGTCTTCAGCCAGTACGACGGCGTGCTTTGCCCCGTTCTCGGCCATGACAAGGCCCGTTGGGAACAGGCGGAGGCGACCTACACGGCGGCCCTGCGCAAGCCCTTCACCCTGTCTGCCGCGCGCGGCTATGCCGCCATGGAGGTCGCGCTGGCGCAGTTGCGGCGCGTTCGCAGTGGGGCCAAGGGCCACGGCGAGCCCATCGTGACGATCTTCGGCCCGCTGCCTTCGGCCGACGCCCCCGCGCCTCCAGATGCCCTGCAACTGGTCTTCGCCCAGCAGTTGCCCAAACTGGCGCCGCGCGAGCAGTCGGCGGTCAGCCAGTTGTTGCAGGTCCGCAGCTGTGCCTGCGTGCCGGAAGGCAACTGCCCGAAGACCGGCCCCTGGGCCGACCAGCCCTTCGTGGTGCGCGGCCACTCGGCCCGATGCCCGGTGCTGGCGTCGAACGCGGGGCCTCACTAGCGCTCACAGGCCCGCACCCCCGGGGCTCAGTCCGCGCGCTCCCCGAATGCAAATCCGGTGCGTTGCTGCTTGGCGCGGTACATCGCGGCATCGGCCACCCGAAACAGGGCCTCGGCGTCGTCCGCGTGCGTCGGAAAGATCGCCACGCCGATGCTCGGCCGCACCCTGAGCTGCACGCCGTTGACCATCAAGGGAGCCGACACGGCTTCGATCAGCTTGCGCGCCAGGCGTGCGAGCTGGGGGCCGCTCAGCGGCCCTGCGGGCAGGCAGGCGAACTCGTCGCCGCCCAGGCGGCAGGCCACGTCGCCGGCGCGCAGGGCGCGGTTCAGCCGCGCCGCCACGATCCGAAGCACCGCGTCACCGGTCGCGTGGCCATGGTGGTCGTTGATCTCCTTGAACCCGTCCAGGTCGAGGTAGAGCAGGCCCGCCTGGGTGTGGCGGGCCGCTGCCACGCCCAGCGCCTCAGCCAGCCGTTCCTGGCAATGGCGCCGGTTGGGCAGGGAAGTCAGGTCGTCGTGCAGGGCCTGGTGGCGGGCATCCAGTTCGCCGGCCTGGCTGTCCTGCGCCTCCAGCAGGGCTCGGGCCCATTGCCCCTTGGCATGGTTCAGTTCGCGTTCCAGCCCGTCACGCTCACCCGCCACGAGCGTCATGCCTTCACGCAGTCGCCCCAGCGCGGCCGCGCATTCGAGCGCGAGCGTGTGGATGCGGCGAGCGGAAGGCCGTGACCGTTCGTCGACGGGAATCGCGTCCAGGATGGCGCTCAGGCGCCCGGCGACGGCCTCGAATTGCTCCGTGAGAGCGAGCGCCGCCGCGCCGCTCGAGCCTGCCGCATTCAGGCCGGGAGTGACGACGGAAAAGGGCCGGGAGTCCGGGCTGTCGACCAGCAGGCTGGTCGCGTCCGGGCCGTGACGCTCGTCGCGGGTGCTGAACGGGGCGCGGTCGGAGCTCAGCATCGTTGGCCTGTCGCGCGCTCGATGTCGCGAGTGGATCTGCGGGTCACGTTCCTCCCTCGTGCAAACGGCAGTCCATCCGACTGCCGCAGGCAGAGCTTGCCGGCGGCGGCGACTGCGCACCGTGCGTCACCGAACATAACGTCGAACCACGCGGCCTGTGCCTGGCGCCGCCTGCAGGCCGGATCAGCCCAGGTAACGGGCATAGACGCTGCAATCGGCGGCATAGCAGCTGCAGGCGGCGGCCTCTAGCGCCGCGCGGTCGAGCACGCGGACCTCACCCCGCCGGTAGGTGATGAGGCCTTCGCGCTGCAAGACTCCTGCCGCCACCGTGACCCCGACGCGGCGGATGCCGAGCATGCAGGCCAGGAACTCGTGAGTGGCATGGAAGTTGTCTGCATGGGCCCTGTCCTGGCTCATGAGCAGCCAGCGCGCGAGCCGTGGGCCGACGAGGTGGTAGTGCAGGCAGGTCGTGTTGCGTGCCAGTTGAGCCGTTCGCACGTAGTGATAGCGCTGGAGGTTTCGTTGCAGCACCTCGCTGCGCGCGAGCTCGGCGAGGAAGTCGGCGGAGCGCATGCGCCAGGCCTCGCCCGCTCCCTGGACCAGGGCGCGCAACGGGGCCACCGCGACGCCCAGGCTCACGGACGCGCCCAGCACCCCTTCGCGACCGACCATGCCCACCTCCAGCCCGGGGTGTCCATCCATCAGCGCCAGGAGCGAGACGAAGCCGTGAACCGGGAAATAGACGTGGCGGATGTCCTGGCCCGCATCGCACAGCACCTCCTCCAGCACCAGGTCGACGCGCTCGCAGGAGGCCAGCAGGCGTTGGCGTGCCCTGGGCGGCAGTTGCTGGAGGAGGTGGTTTTCGGCGTGGGGCACATCGGTCTGCGCAACGCGGCAGCGGGGAAACGGGGCGATCGCTCTGCCGTCAAGGCCGCCCAGTCAGGCGTCGATCGATCGAGGCCGAGTCTGGCATCCGGGCGGCCACCGGCACTGTCTGCCAGCGCACACAGCTGACGATCGCTTGCTGTGTGCGGTGGCGGACAGACTCGCAGGCACCTTGGCCCCACCCTGACGGCGGTCCAGCAACGAGCGCTGGCGGATCAGCTGAAGGAGTCCATCATGTCCAAGGGACAACGCGGGAACAAGGAAGCCAAGAAGCCCAAGAAGCCTCCGGAGCCCAAGCCGGTGACCGCCGGGGGCCAGGCGGCGCGGCTGGCCGATACGGTGGCCGCGGCACCGCTCAAGAAGTAGCGCGGGGAACCCCGTCGGCCGGTTTTCGGGCGCCGTGCCAAGGTGCCGAAGCCGGGGGCTCTTGCCCGTGCGCTCGCGGGGCGAGGGCAGGGTCGTGGAACGGGGCTGGTGAAAACCCTGTGACCTTTGCCTTGCGTCAAAAGGCGACGTGCGCTTATGATTTACCGACCGTTCGGTAGATTAATTCCGGCGGCCCACCGGAGACGCCACGCATGCCCGTCAAGACGCCCCGCCCCGGCGAGCTGGAGGCCATAGAGACCGCCAGCCGAGACGAGATCTCGGCGCTGCAGCTGCAGCGCCTGCAGGCCACCCTGGCGCGGGTGTACGAGCACGTGCCCCACTACCGCGCGGCGTTCGACGCCAAGGGCGTTCATCCTGCGGATTGCAAGGCGCTGGCCGACCTGGCGAAGTTCCCCTTCACGACCAAGCACGACCTGCGCGCCAACTACCCGTTCGGCATGTTCGCCGTGCCGCGCCAGCAGGTGGCGCGGGTGCATGCCTCTTCGGGCACCACCGGCAAGCCGACGGTGGTGGGCTACACGAAGAACGACATCGAGATGTGGGCCGGCCTGGTGGCCCGCTCCATCCGCGCCGCCGGCGGCCGCGCCGGCGACATCGTCCACATCGCCTATGGCTACGGCCTGTTCACCGGCGGCCTGGGCGCGCACTACGGCGCCGAGAAGCTGGGTTGCACGGTGATCCCGATGTCCGGCGGGCAGACCGAGAAGCAGGTCCAGCTGATCCGCGACTTCCAGCCTGACATCATCATGGTCACGCCCAGCTACATGCAGGTGATCATCGAGGAGTTCCGCCGCCAGCAGCTGGACCCGCGGGAGATGTCGGTCAAGGTCGGCATCTTCGGCGCCGAGCCCTGGACCGAGGCGATGCGCGCGCAGATCGAGGCCGATGCCGGGATCGACGCGGTCGACATCTACGGCCTGTCCGAAGTGATGGGCCCGGGCGTGGCCAGCGAGTGCGTCGAGAGCAAGGACGGCCCGGTGATCTGGGAGGACCACTTCCTGCCCGAGATCATCGACCCGGAGACCGGCGAGGTATTGCCGGAAGGATCGGAGGGCGAGCTCGTCTTCACCTCGCTGACCAAGGAGGCCTTCCCGATCATCCGCTACCGCACGCGCGATCTGACGCGACTGCTGCCGCCCACCTCGCGCGCCTTCCGTCGCATGGGCAAGATCGTCGGCCGCTCCGACGACATGCTCATCATCCGCGGCGTCAACATGTTCCCGAGCCAGGTCGAGGAGCTGGTGCTGCAGACCGAAGGGCTGTCCGGCCAGTACCAGATCGTCGTCACCCGCGAGGGCACGCTGGACGAGGTGCAGGTGCTGGCCGAGGTGCTGCCGTCGCACGCCGCGGCCGATCGCGAGGCGCTCGGCAAGCAGCTGCAGCACCGCATCAAGACGCTGATCGGCGTCAGCACTCGCGTGGCCGTCGGCGCGCCCGAATCGATCGAACGCACGCTGGTCGGCAAGGCCCGCCGCGTCATCGACAAGCGGCCCCGCTGATGTCTGCCCCGCAGGCTTCGCTTGCGCGCCCCGAGGGGGCCGGGGCACCCGCAGTTCAACTTTCTCACTGAGGAGACCCTCATGTACACCCAGGCGATGGACACCGCGCCGAAGGAAGAGCGCAAGGCCGTGCGCTCGGCCGAAGAGGCCGTGCTGGACGAGCGCTTCGAGGCCCGCATCGACGAAGGCGCCTTCATCGAGGCCAAGGACTGGATGCCCGAGCACTACCGCAAGACGCTCGTGCGCCAGATCAGCCAGCACGCGCATTCCGAGATCGTCGGCATGCTGCCCGAGGGCAACTGGATCACCCGAGCGCCCTCGCTCAAGCGCAAGACCATCCTGCTGGCCAAGATCCAGGACGAGGCCGGCCACGGGCTCTACCTGTATTCGGCCGGCGAGACGCTGGGCACGAGCCGCGACGAGATGCTCGCCGCGCTGCATTCAGGCAAGGCCAAGTACAGCTCGATCTTCAACTACCCCACGCTGACATGGGCCGACGTCGGCGTGATCGGCTGGCTGGTCGACGGCGCGGCGATCATGAACCAGATCCCGCTGTGCCGCTGCTCCTATGCGCCGTATGCGCGGGCCATGATCCGCGTCTGCAAGGAAGAGAGCTTCCACCAGCGCCAGGGCTTCGACTCGCTGCTGGTGATGATGAAGGAAGGCACGCCCGAGCAGAAGGCGATGGTGCAGGACGCGACCAACCGGTGGTGGTGGCCCAGCCTGATGATGTTCGGCCCGCCGGATGCCGAAAGCCCCAACACCGCGCAGTCGATGCGCTGGGGCATCAAGCGCCTGTCCAACGACGACCTGCGCCAGAAGTTCGTCGACGCCACCGTCCCCCAGGCCGAGCTGCTGGGCGTGACGCTGCCCGACCCGCTGCTGAAGTGGAACGAAGAACGCCAGCACCACGACTTCGGCCCCATCGACTGGACGGAGTTCTGGCGCGTCGTCAACGGTGACGGACCGTGCAACCGCGAGCGCCTGCAGGCTCGGGTGAAGGCGTGGGACGACGGCGCCTGGGTGCGCGAAGCCGCACTGGCCCATTCGCGCAAGAAGCGGACCGCTGCCCAAGCTGCCTGAACAATCAAAGGAACATCGACATGAGCACTCAAAACGAATGGCCGCTGTGGGAAGTCTTCGTCCGCCCCAAGGCCGGCCTGGACCACAAGCACTGCGGCAGCCTGCACGCCAGCGACGCCAAGATGGCGATCCAGCTGGCGCGTGACGTCTACACCCGCCGCATGGAAGGCACCAGCGTCTGGGTCGTCCGCTCGGAGCAGATCGTCGCCTCCGACCCGGCCGACAAGGACATGTACTTCGACCCGGCCGAGGACAAGGTGTACCGCCACCCGACGTTCTACACGCTGCCCGAGTCCGTGAACCACATGTGAGAAAAGCGCAATGACGCCCTCCATCCAACCGCCGCGCGACCTGCGCTCGCGCTACCTGCTGCGTGTGGCGGACACCTGCCTCATCCACGCCCAGCGTCAGTCCGAGTGGTGCGGCCACGGCCCCATCCTCGAAGAGGACATCGCCCTGACCAACATGTCGCTCGACCTGCTGGGCCAGGCGCGCGCGCTGCTGACGCACATCGGCCAGGGCGCCTCGCCGGCGCTCGACGAGGACCAGCTGGCCTTCCTGCGCGACGAGCGCGACTACCTCAACATGACGCTGGTCGAGCTGCCGGGCCGCCGCGCCGGGCGCGACTTCGCCGATGCCGTGCTGCGCAACCTGCTGCTCGGCAGCTGGATGCACCTGACGTGGCAGCGGCTGCAAGCCAGCAGCGACGCCGAAGTGGCCGCGATCGCCGGCAAGGCGGTGAAGGAGGCGCGCTACCACGTCGAGCATGCGGCCGACTGGGTCGTGCGGCTGGGCGACGGCACCGAGGAATCGGCTCGCCGCCTGCGCCAGGCGCTGGACCAGCTCTGGCCCTACACCGGCGAGCTGTTCGAGGACGACGAGGCCGACACGCAGGCCGAAGCCACCGCGCTCGGCCCGGCCCGCAGCAGCTTGCGCGCCGACTGGCTGGCCGCGGTCAGGCCGGTGCTGGCCGATGCGAAGCTGGAGCTCCCCAAGGACAGCCCCTTCCGCGCCACCGGCAGCCAGGGCGTCCACAGCGAGAACCTCGGCTTCATGCTGGCCGAGCTGCAGCATCTGCAGCGCAGCTATCCCGGGGGCAAGTGGTGATCGACACCCGCGGCCTGTTCCCGGCGCTGCCGGCGGCCGACCCGCGCTGGGCGCTGCCCGAGCAGCCTGCGCACCGGGCCGGCGAAAGCCGCATCGAGCGGGCCTGGGCCGTGCTCGGGAGCGTGCCCGATCCGGAAGTGCCGGCACTGTCGGTCGTCGACCTGGGCCTGGTGCGCGAGATCGTCGAGGAAGGCGCCGGCCTGGGCGTGGTGGTGACGCCGACCTACTCCGGCTGCCCCGCCACCGAGCAGATCAACGAAGCCATCTGTCGCGCGCTGGAAGAAGACGGCCTGGGCCCGGTCCAGGTCACCATGCGTCGCGCGCCGGCCTGGACGACCGACTGGATCAGCGAGGCCGGCCTGGCGCGACTGCACGCCTACGGCATCGCGCCG
This sequence comes from Ideonella flava, assembly GCF_051857595.1. Taxonomy (NCBI): domain Bacteria; kingdom Pseudomonadati; phylum Pseudomonadota; class Betaproteobacteria; order Burkholderiales; family Sphaerotilaceae; genus Ideonella; species Ideonella flava. The sequence continues at coordinate 26,394 of NZ_JBPZHD010000012.1, read as the reverse complement.
CCGGGCCGTTGCGGCGACGCCTCGCAGGGCGCGCCCATCCGCATCCTGGCGCGCGGCGTCGAATGCCCCCGATGCGGCAGCGCGCAGACCGAGCGCCTGTCCGCCTTCGGCTCCACGGCATGCAAGGCGATGTACCGATGCCTCTCGTGCCGCGAGCCGTTCGAACACTTCAAACCCATTTGAATGGACCCCCACGCTTCCTTCCGGTCGCTGCCCCCCGGGGACCTCAAAGGGCCCTTTCATGACCCTGGGGCTCGCGCCGCGGGACCGGCCAAGCCGGATCCGCGCACGCCCTTGAATCGAGCGGCGCTTCGCGCGCCCGTGAAACCATGAGCACACTTCACTTTCACCCTCTGCGCGTCCGCGAGGTCAAGCCAGACACGGACGAGGCGATGATCGTTTCGTTCGACGTGCCGGGCGAGCATGCCGAGCTGTTCAAGTTCAACCAGGGGCAGTACCTGACGGTGCGCCGCGACGTGGACGGCCAGGACGTGCGTCGCTCGTACTCGATTTGCGCCGGGCTGGACGACGGCGAGCTGCGCGTCGGCGTGCGCAAGGTCGCGGGCGGCATCTTCTCGAACTGGCTGCACCAGCACCTCAAGGCCGGCGACACGCTCCAGGTGATGCCGCCCCAGGGCAAGTTCTTCGTCCCGCTGGCTCCGGAGCAGTCGCGTCACTACCTCGGCCTGGCCGGCGGCAGCGGCATCACGCCCATCCTGTCGATCATGAAGACGGTGCTGGCGCGCGAGCCCGGCAGCAGCTTCACGCTGGTCTACGGCAACCGCCGCCCCTCCTCGACGATGTTCAAGGAAGAACTCGAGGACCTGAAGAACCTCTACATGACGCGGCTCACGCTGCACCACGTGTTCAGCGACGAGCAGGTCGATTCGCCCCTGAACACCGGCATGATGAACCGCGAGAAGATCGCCGAGTTCCTGCGCACGGTGATCGACCCGAAGCAGGTCGACCACGCCTTCGTCTGCGGCCCCTACGCGATGAACGACGAGGGCGAGGCCGCGCTGCTGGAGGCGGGCGTGCCGCAGGAGCGCATCCACATCGAGCGCTTCGGCATCGCGCTGCAGTCCGCCGGTGACCTGGCCAAGCTGCACGCCCCCAAGGAAGGCGACGCCGACAACGCGAAGATCACCATCGTGCGAGATGGGCTGACGCGCGACATCGTCTTTCGCAAGACCGACCCGAGCATCCTCGACGCTGCTGCGGCGGCCGGCATGGATGTCCCGTACTCTTGCAAGTCGGGCGTGTGCGGCACGTGCCGCGCCAAGCTGACCGATGGCCAGGTGCGCATGGACCGCAACTTCGCCCTCGAGAAGCACGAGGTCGCCGATGGCTTCATCCTCACCTGCCAGGCGCATCCGCTGACGCCCTGCGTGACGGTCTCGTTCGACGACCGCTGAGACCGACGCTGCATGGCCCGACCCCGTTCCGCCGGCTACGACGACCAACGCGACCTGATCCTTTCGCAGGCGGCGGCCCTGTTTGCGCAGCAGGGCTACACGGCGACTTCGATGAACCAGGTGGCGGCCGCCTGCGAGCTTTCCAAGGCGGCGCTCTACCACTACGTTCGCGACAAGCACGAGCTGCTGGCGCTTGTGGCCGTGGGGCATGTGAAGCGCCTCGAAGCCGTGGTCGACGAAGTGCTGGCCGAGCCGCGAGCGCCCGAAGCGCGCCTGCGCGAGCTCATCGTGCGCTTCGTGCGCCAGTACGCCAACGCCCAGAACGAGCACCGCGTGCTGACCGAGGATGTGCGCTTCCTCGATGAACCACAGCGCGAGGCCGTTCTCGGCATCGAACGGCGCGTGGTCGATGCATTCGCCAGCACCGTGGCCGCGGTCCGCCCGGCGCTGAAGCCGGTGGACCTGCACAAACCGTTGACCATGCTGCTTTTTGGCATGATCAACTGGATGTTCACCTGGCTCAAGCCGGCCGAGGAGGACGATGGCCAGCGGCTGACCCACGAACAGATGGCGCCGATGGTGGCCGAGTTGTTCTTCGGTGGTTTGCACGCCGTCAGCCTCCCCCGCCCAGGTGCCGAACCACAAGCTCCGGCTCCCCGCAAGAAATCCGCACGTAAGGAGACAGCCCTGTGAAAGTCCTCAAGACCCTCATCGCCGTGGCCGGCCTGCTGGCCATGGGTGGCGCGTTCGCCGACATCAACGTCGGCGTCACCGTGTCCTCCACCGGCCCGGCGGCGTCGCTCGGCATCCCCGAGAAGAACACCATCGCCATCATGCCCACCACCATCGCCGGGCAGAAGGTGAACTACATCGTGCTCGACGACGCGTCGGACACCACCAAGGCGGTCGCCAACGCCCGCCGCCTGATCGCCGAGGACAAGGTCGACATCATCCTCGGCTCGACCACCACGCCGAATTCGCTGGCGATGATCGACGCGGTCGCCGAAGCGCAGGTGCCGATGATCTCGATGGCCGCGTCGGCACGCATCGTGGAGCCCATCGACGCCAAGAAGCGCTGGGTCTTCAAGACGCCGCAGAACGACATCATGATGTCGCTGGCCATCGCCTCGCACATGGCCGACGCGAAGATCAAGACGGTGGGCTTCATCGGCTTTGCCGATGCCTACGGCGAGGGTTGGTACAACGAGTTCAGCAAGGCCGCGGGCCTGAAGGGCATCCAGATCGTCGCCAACGAGCGCTATGCCCGCACCGACCAGTCGGTGACGGCACAGGTGCTGAAGATCGCCGGCACCAAGCCCGATGCCGTGCTCATCGCCGGCTCCGGCACGCCGGCGGCGCTGCCGGCCGCCGCGCTGGTCGAACGCGGCTACACCGGCAAGGTCTACCAGACGCATGGCGTGGCCAACAACGACTTCCTCCGTGTCGGCGGCAAGAACGTCGAGGGTGAGTTGCTGCCCTCCGGCCCGGTGCTGGTGGCCGATCAGCTGCCCGCCGGCCATCCGGTGAAGAAGTCCGCACTGGAATACGTGACCAAGTACGAAGCCGCCTACGGCAAGGGTTCGGTCTCGACCTTCGGCGCCCACGCCTGGGATGCCGGCCTGCTGATGACCGCCGCCATCCCGGTGGCGCTGAAGAAGGCCAAGCCCGGGACCGCCGAGTTCCGCGCTGCGCTGCGCGATGCGCTGGAGCAGGTCAAGGAACTGCCCGGCGCCCACGGCATCTTCACCATGTCGCCCAACGATCACCTGGGCCTCGACCAGCGCGCCCGCGTGATGGTGAAAATCGAGAAGGGCGCCTGGAAGTACCAGCCCTGACGAGACGCTTTGACCTTCGGGCCTGCGGCGCCCTGCGCGCAGGCCCTGTTTCTTTGATCGAGAAAGATTTCCATGAGCGTGATGCAACTCCAGAGCTTCATCGGCGGCCGTTGGGTCGGCAGCGAGGCGGCGCAGACCCTGCGCAGCGCCATCAACGGCCAGCCCGTGGCCCGCACCCATGCCGAGGCGATCGATTTCGGCGAGGCGCTGGCGTATGCGCGGGGCACCGGCCTGCCGGCCCTGCTGAAGCTGAACTTCCAGGAGCGCGCGGCGCGCCTGAAGGCGCTGGCCAAGTTCCTGGTCGAGCGCAAGGAGCAACTCTACGCCATCTCGGCCCATACCGGCGCGACCCGCGTCGACAGCTGGATAGACATCGAGGGCGGCACCGGCACGCTGTTCGCCTACGCCAGCATGGGCTCGGCCGAGTTGCCCAGCAGCAACCTGGTCCATGAAGGGCCGGTGATCCCGCTCGGCAAGAAGGGCGGCTTCGCGGGCACCCACATCCTGGTGCCGCGCCAGGGCGTCGCGGTGCACATCAACGCCTTCAACTTTCCCATCTGGGGCCTGCTGGAGAAGTTCGCACCGACCTTCCTGGCCGGCATGCCCTGCATCGGCAAGCCGGCTACCGCCACCAGCTACCTCACCGAGGCGATGGTGCGCCTCGTCGAAGAGTCCGGCATCCTGCCGCCGGGCAGCCTGCAACTGGTGATCGGCGGCACGGGCGATCTGCTGGACCGCTTGACCGGCACCGACGTGGTCACCTTCACCGGCTCGGCCGACACCGCGGCCAAGCTGCGGGTGCATCCGAACATCATTCGCCAATCCGTGCCCTTCAACGCCGAGGCCGATTCGCTCAACTGCGCGATCCTGGCGCCCGACGTGCAGCCGGGCGACGAGGAGTTCGAGCTCTTCGTCAAGGAAGTGGCCCGCGAGATGACGGTCAAGGCCGGCCAGAAGTGCACGGCGATCCGCCGCGCCATCGTGCCGCGCCAGCATGTGGATGCGGTTGCCACCGCGCTCAAGGCTCGCCTGGCCAAGACGGTGGTGGGTGACCCGTCCCTCGAGGGCGTGAAGATGGGTGCGCTGGCTTCGCACAGCCAGCAGGCCGACGTGGCCGAGCGGGTGGCGATGCTGCGCGAGGGCGCCGAACTGATCTGCGGTGCCGAAGCCTTCACGCCTCAGGGCGCAGGCACGGCCGAGGGTGCCTTCTTCCCGCCGACGCTGCTGCTCGCCAGGAACCCGCTCACCAACGACGCCGTGCACGACGTCGAGGCCTTCGGCCCAGTGAGTACGCTGATGGCGTACGACGATTTCGACGAGGCGCTGGCGCTGGCCGCGCGCGGCAAGGGCAGCCTGGTCGGTTCGCTGGTGACCAGGACGCCGGCCATTGCCGCCCAGGCCATCCCGGCGGCGGCGGCGTACCACGGCCGCCTGCTGGTGCTGGACCGTGAAGCCGCGCCGGAATCCACCGGCCACGGCAGCCCGCTGCCCATGCTCAAGCACGGCGGCCCGGGCCGTGCAGGTGGGGGCGAAGAGCTGGGCGGCATCCGTGCCGTCAAGCACTACCTGCAGCGCACGGCGGTGCAGGGCTCCCCCACGATGCTGGCCGCGGTGACGGGCGAGTACGTGCGCGGCGCCGCCCGCATCGAGACCGAGGTGCACCCCTTCCGCCGCCACTTCGAGGACCTGCAGATCGGCGAGAGCCTGACCACGCACCGCCGCACGGTGAGCGAGGCCGACATCGTCAACTTCGGCGGCGTCTCGGGCGACTTCTTCTACATGCACTTCGACGAGATCGCGGCCAAGGACACCCAGTTCGGCCAGCGCATCGCGCACGGCTACTTCGTGCTGTCCGCTGCCGCCGGCTTGTTCGTGAGCCCGGGCCCGGGCCCGGTGCTGGCCAATTACGGCCTGGACACCCTGCGCTTCGTCAAGCCGGTCGCGATCGGCGACACCATCCAGGCGCGCCTGACCGCCAAGCGCAAGATCGACCGCATGAAGACCGACGACAAGGGTCGCGGCCAGGGCGTCGTCGCCTGGGACGTCGAGGTCAGCAACCAGCACGGTGAGCTGGTGGCGAGCTACGACATCCTCACCCTGGTGGCCAAGCGGCCCGTGGCGGCCTGATGGCGCGCGTGGAGGACGGCGACCTGCCGCCCTTGCCCGCCACGCCGCCGGGCCGGTACCGCCACTACAAGGGCGGCGAGTACCAGGTCCACGGCGTGGTGCGGCACAGCGAGACGCTGGAGCCGCTGGTGCTCTACACGCCGCTGTACAACAGCACCGGCCTGTGGGTGCGGCCGCACGCCATGTTCTTCGGCGAGATCGAGGTCGAAGGGCGACGCGTGCCGCGCTTCGAGCTGGTCGGCTAGACGCCGCTCAACACGGTATCCGACCCGCGTCGACCATGGGCCGGGCCTTGATTACCAAGCGAGGAGATCGTCGCTCCAGATGCCGTGCTTGTCGACGGCTGCATTCTGGGCGGCGATCCACTGTGTGTACGGCTCGCTGAGCGGTCCGCCCGCGGTCGGAGGATTCGGTGCAGTCCGACTGCTGTTCTCGATAGCCGCAGGTGCGGCCCCCATGGCCTGCCGGCAGGGGACGCCAACAGCGTTCTGTGCTTCGGTCGACCAGCTCACCCCAGCTTCGCCGGCGAAAGATAGTCCGCCAGGAACTCCTCGAAGGTCAGCGTCTCGGCCTCTTCCATCCGTCGCTGCTCGACCAGCGATTGGGCGGCTTCGGCGGCCCAGCGGGCCTGTGCGTCCGGGTCGGGCAGAGGCCGCGAGAGGATCTGTTCGGCGGCCTGGGTGGACCGCGCGTCGATGAAGGGCGCGAACTCGCCGCGGTACTCGCGTTGCATCACCTCGATCACGCGGGCCGAGGGCAGGGTCGCCGGGATGGCCAGCGCGCGCTGGGCGGCGGCGAGGGCATCACGGTGGGCCGTGCCGCCATGCAGCTCATCCAGCGTGCGGGCGATGGGGGCGCACTGGTCGACGATCTCGGCCGCCCAGTCGACCAGCCGCACTTCGCGGCCCTGGCGCTCGAGCTTCAGGCCAGGCTCGCGGCCACGGGCGGCCGTCAGGTGCTGGTTGCGGCCGAGCGCGGCGATCTCGTCGGGCGTGTCGGGCGGGCTGTCGAGCAGCAGGCAGTGCAGCAGGAAGACGTCGAGGAAATGGGCCGTGGTCGCGCCTATGCCGATGGTCTCGAACGGATCCAGGTCCATGCAGCGGACCTCGATGTACTCGACGCCGCGCTCGCGCAAGGCGTGCAGCGGGCGCTCGCCGGTGCGGATGGTGCGCTTAGGGCGGATGGTGCCGTAGAACTCGTTCTCGATCTGCAGCAGATGGGTCGACAACTGCTTCCAGTTGCCATCCTCGTCGCGCAGGCCGATCTTCTCGTAGGGCGGGTAGGGCGCGGTGAGGGCGGCCTGCAGCGAGCCGCCATAGCCGGCCAGGCCGTTGTAGCTCACCGCCAGCCGCGACTGCGCGTCGCTCTGGTAGCCGAGGCGGCCCATGCGCAGGGAGGTGGCATGGGGCAGGTGCAGCGTGCCGGGGCCCAAGGGATCGAGGCCGTGCGGCAGGCCGTCGACGAAGCTCTTGCACACCGCCGGCGAGGCGCCGAACAGCCACAGCAGCAGGAAGCTCTGGCGGCGGAAGTTGCGGATGAGGCCGAAGTAGTCGTCGCTGCCTGCGCCGGGAATCGACCAGTTGTAGTGGATGCCCGAGATGGTCTGCATGCGCCGGCCGTAGCGGTACGACAGGCCGGTGCGGTAGACGGTCTTGGCGCGGCCCACGTTCGAGTGGCCGTATTGGCCGATCGGGATGTGCTCTTCGTCGGGCAGGCAGCAGGGCATGCTGGAAACCCACAGGCGTTCGCCGTGCCCCTCGGCCTGCAGCGCGTGGTAGACGGCCTGGTGGGTGTCGGCCAGGTCGGCCAGGCACTGGGCCACGGTCAGGTGCGCACCGGTGATCAGTTCGACCTGGGATTCGCTGAAGTCGGTCGTCACCCGAGGGTGGGTGAGCGCGGAGCCGAGCAGAAGGGGATGGGGCGTCTGCGCCAGGGCGCCGCCCGGCAGCGCGCGCAGGCTTTCTTTCTCGATGCCGCGCCGGATGCCGCGCAGACGTTCGGCAGACAAGGCCTGCAAACGGGTCGTCAGGATGCTCACGGCGTCGTTGGTGTTCTGGTGGGGGAGCGCCATTGGATGTCAGCTGGATGACCGCAGCGTGGCGTGGGGAAATGCGCAGATGTGATACGTCGCCGGGTGCCGACTATAGGCCGGCGGCCTCGAGGGCGCGCGCGATGCGCTGGCGGGGCACGGTGGGACGGGGGATTTTGCCCTTGACGTCGGTGAACCAGGCCCGCACGTCCTCCTCCATCCCGATGCCGTGCATGTAGTTGTAGATGGCCTTCTTCAGGCCGCGGCCGAGGGCATCGTGGTCGGCGCCCGTGGGGTCGACGAAGCCGACGTCGTTCTTCGCGAAGCGGCCCTCGGGCAAGGGCATCAGCGTGATGCCGTAGTTGCCGGGCTGCTGGCCGACGGGCGAGTGCACCGTGCAGGCGAAGCGGTGGAAGAAGCCGGAGTGGATGCAGCCGTTCTCGAACAGCTGGCGCACGTACTCCAGCGCATCGACGGTGTCCTGCACGGTCTGCGTCGGGAAGCCGTACATCAGGTAGGCGTGGACCATGACGCCGGCATCGGCGAAGCCCTTGGTCACGCGGGCCACCTGCTCGACCGAGACGCCCTTCTTCATCAGCGTCAGCAGCCGGTCCGAGGCCACCTCCAGGCCACCCGAGATGGCGATGCAGCCGCTGGCGGCCAACTGCTCGGCCAGCTGCGGGGTGAAGGTCTTCTCGAAGCGCACGTTGCCCCACCAGGAGATCTCGACACCGCGGCGCTCCAGCTCGTCGGCCAGGGCGCGCAGGGCCTTGGGCGGCGCAGCCTCGTCCACGAAGTGAAAGCCGGTCTGGCCGGTCTCGTCGACGATGCGCTCGATGCGGTCGACCAGCACGGCGGCGGAGGCAGCCTCGTAGCGGGAGATGTAGTCCAGCGTGACGTCGCAGAAGCTGCACTTCTTCCAGTAGCAGCCCTGGGCGACGGTGAGCTTGTTCCAGCGCCCGTCGCTCCACAGCCGGTTCATCGGGTTGAGCATGTCGAGCAGCGACAGGTACTGCCCGAGCGGCAGGCCGTCCCAGGTGGGCGTGCCGGTCTCGTCGAAGGGCAGGTCGGGCTCGGGCCAGTTGACGTATCGGACGTGGCCGGTGGCCTTGTCCCGCACGAAGCTGCGCACCAGGCGCTCGGCCGAGCGCTCGCCGGCCACGCGCTCCAGCAGGGCCAGCAGCGGCCGCTCGCCGGCATCCAGCGTGACCACGTCGACGTAGTCGAACAGGCGCGGCTCGGCGAGCTCGCGCAGCTCGGTGTTGACGAAGCCGCCCCCGAGCGCGACGGTGGTTTGCGGCCGCGCCTGCTTGATCGTCTGGGCGATGCGCAGCGCGGCGTAGACGGCGCCGGGGAAGGGCACCGAAAGCAGCACGACGTGCGGCTCGTGGCGGGCGAGCGCCTCGAGGGTCAGCGCGTGCAGCGTCTCGTCGATCAGGTGGCGGGGCGCGGCGAGCGCCTCGGCCAGCGGGTCGAAGTGGGGCTGGCTCGTGGCCAGCTGCTCGGCATAGCGCACGAACTCGAAGCGGCCATCGACGGCGTCGCGCAGCACGTCGGCCAGGTCGTTGAGGTACAGCGTGGCGAGGTGGCGTGCCCTGTCCTGCAGGCCGAGCGCGCCGAAGGCCCAGCCCAGCGGATCCGCCTCTTCGGGATACAGCTCGCCGTAGACCTCGAGCGAGCGGAAGCGCTCGCCCTCGGGCAGGAAGCCGCGGCTGGCGATGCGGTGCGCGAGCGTCGGGTCCTCGCCTTGCAGATAGGCGACGGTGCGCGCGACGGTGGCGGCATAGCGCGGGTACTCGGCAGCGAAGTGCCGCGTCTGCGCCGTCTGGCGCGCGGCGGGAAGGGCCTGAACGCGCTCGTGCAAGGCAGCCAGGCTTTCGGCCGAAAGCAGCCGCAGCACCAGCGCCAGGGCCAGGTCTTCCTGCACGGCCTGGATGCCGCGCGAGCGCAGGAAGCCGGTGAGGTAGGCCGTCGAGGGGTAAGGCGTGTTCAGCTGCGTCATCGGCGGGATCACCGACAACACGCGCAGCGCCTTCACCCCGGTCGTGGCCATGTCGCGTGCAGTTTCAGCGGCCGAAGATGTCGCGGTACGACACGTGGATCGTCAGCAGCATCACCGGCAACAACGCGATCCAGCCCAACCCGAAGGGGATGGACGCGACGATGCTGAGCACCAGGCCGAGCACGCCGTAGATGAGGAAGGGCATGACGTTGCGCAGGCAGGCCGCGAAGCTGGCCTTGACGGCCTCCACCGGTGCCGTGCCCTCGAACACCACCAGCGCGGGCGCGAACCAGAAAGCCATGGTGATGGGCACGAACAGGGCCATTCCCACGAGAAGTGCGAGCATCGCCGTGCCGGCCCCGGCGAGCGCTCCGCCCGCACTGTGGCTCGACATGCCGAAGGCCATCAGCGCACCGAAGCCCAGGCCGAAGACCGACATCACCAGCACCACGACGAGGGTGGCCGCCAGCGACAGCGCACCCAGCACGAGCAGGGGGTTGAGCTGGTCCTTGAAGCCGAGGAAGAGGTCCCCCACCTCGATGGCGGTGCCGCCTTCCTGCTTGCGCGAGGCCAGCATCCAGCCGCCGACGAAGACGGGTGTCAGCAGGGCGGTGGCGAGGCTGCCCAGCAGCGGGATCACGCTCAGCACGATGCAGACGATGATGAAGATCAGTCCCAGCACGATCCACATGCCCGGGTTCTTCATGAACAGGGCCCAGGCATCGGTCCACCAGTTCACGCCGCGCCCGGCATCCACCCCGCGCGGCGCCGGCGCTGTCGTCGTCGAATCCATGTCCACCTCCGTAGTGAAGGCCAGCACGATAGCCTGTTTCCGGTGCCTTGCCGTGCGTCGGCCGGGTTCGGAATCCGTCGGGCGAAGCGGACACCGCCGGCGCCCCTAGCGCCCGGGATGGTGCTGCGCGCGGCGACGCCCACACTGGCGGGGCCGGGTGCGCCTCACCCGGCGCCCATGCAGCCTCGGGAGTCCGCCATGATGAGCTTCAAGCCCTTGCTTTCCTGCGCCGCCCTGCTGGCCTTCGCAGGCGCCGCCTGCGCCACCTCGCCAGCGTCCATCTACTGCCCGCCGATCGGCTTCGTCACCGGCAACACGGCCATCAACGCCAACTTCGAGAACGCCCAGGCTGGCGTACCGGTGGGCACCACCACCTGCTGGACACCCCGCTCCGGCTCGACCGACTCGGCGGCCGCCCACTGGACCATGCACAGCAGCAACGACGGCGACAAGGTCTGCTCGACGCTCGTGCCCTCCAATGCCCCCTATGCCAAGGGCACGCTGATGCTGAAGTTCCAGGCCGGCGGCAACGAAGGCGGGATCTTCCAGCCCGTCCCCGGCACGGCCGGCAAGACCTACATGTTCTCGGCCTGGGTGAAGGTGGCCAAGGGCCAGGTGGCCTTGCAGTCCAGCGCGGGCAACACCGGCCCGGTTTCGTGGAGCACCAAACACGGAGAGTGGGAGGAGCTGCGGGTGTGCACCGACTCCTCCGGCGCCACCGACACCCTGGTCATCTACAACCAGGATCCGAATGGAGGCCTGTTCTACGTGGACCGTGTGGAGCTTCGTGAGACCGTGCCCGGACCCTGAGCCCTAGAACAGCCCCGGCTGCACGCCCGGCCAGGCTCCGAGGGCCGCGCCTTCGAGCTGCAGCAGCCTGAGCTTGGCGTGCAACCCGCCCGGCCCCGAGAACCCGCCCGCCTGGCCGTGCGCGGCCATCACCCGGTGGCAGGGCACGAGCGGGGCGAAACGGTTGCGCGCCAGCGCCTGGCCCACCGCGCGCGCAACGGCCGGGCCGCCCAGCTCCTGGGCCAGGTCCCCGTAGGTCCGGGTCTGCCCCGGCGGGATGCGGCGCGCGAGGGCGTAGACGCGGCGGTGGAAGTCGGGGATGTCGGCGTCCGACAGCGGGACGTCTTCCAGCGCGTCCGGTGCGCCCTGCAGCGCCGCGGCCAGGCGCTTCAGGACGGAGGCGATGGCCGGCGGAGGATCGGCAGCCTCGACCCAACCCGGATGGCGCTGCTGCATCCGCAGCCGGGTCAGCTCTTCGGTGGCCTCCGGCAGCTGGCCGCCGCTGATGGCCAGCGCGTCGTCCCAGGCCAGGCCCACGAGGCCGGCCGGGGTGCCGAAGAAGGCGAAGCCGGCCACGTGTGCGGCCTTACTGCGGCACGAAGCCCGTGGCCTTGATGATTCGGGACCAGGTGGCCGTGTAGGCCCGCTCGCGCTGGCCCAGCTGTTCGCCGCTCATGTGGGCGACGGCCAGGCCCATGGCCGACAGGCGCTCATGCAGGGCCGGCCTGGCCAGCACCTTGGCCAGCGCGCTCGAGATCTGGTCCAGCGTCGGCTTGGGCGTGCCGGCGGGCGCGAAGAGGCCGTAGTAGGGCACGTCCTCGAAACCCGCCAGCCCCAGCTCGGCGAAGGTCGGCACCTCGGGCAGTGCCGGCTGGCGCGCGCTGCCCATCACCGCCACCACGCGCACCTTGCCGCTCTTGTGGTTCTCGATCAGGTCCGGCACCGATCCGACGCCCGCCGCGATCAGGTTGCCCAGCATGTCGGCCATCATCGGCGCGCTGCCGCGGTAGGGCGCGGCGACCAGGTCGAGCTTGTACTTCTCGCCGACGAGCTTGACGAGGAATTCCGGCACCGAGGCGGGGGCCGGTACGCCGACCGCGCCCTTGCCGCCGCCGGCACCCTTGACCCAGGCCACGTACTCGTTGAACGACTTCGCAGGCGTGCCGCCCGAGACGGCAAAGGCATTGACGAAGGTGGCGAAGCCGGCGACCGGGACGAAGTCCGCCGCGGGATCGAAGCCGGGCGACTTGACCACCTGCGGCAGGATCGAGATGGTGTGGTCGTGGCTGATGAACAGTGTCGTGCCGTCCGGCGGCGCGGCCTTCAGCGCCTGCGCGGCGAGCTGGCCGCCCGCGCCGGGCCGGTTCTCGACGATGACCGTCGCGCCCAGCTCGTCCTTCAGTGCTTCGGCCAACAGGCGCGCGATGGCGTCCGTGCCGCCACCGGCGGGGAACCCGACCAGCAGGTGCACCGTCTTGCCGGCCAGCGGCTGCTGGGCCAGCGCGGCGCCCGGGGCGAAGGCGGCGGCGGCAAGCGCCAGCAGGGCGGCTAGTCCGGTGCGGCGGCCGAAGCGGGTCGACGGAAGGGCCATGGCGATTCTTCTCCTGCTGGTTGGGTGATGGCTTCGAAGCGTAACCCGCGCGCGCCACAATCGCCGCCATGACGTATCCCCAATTCGACCGCGGCTCGAACAACTCCCCGCTGGACGACGAAGAGCTGCAGGCCTTCGACGAGCTGCTGCAGAACGTGCAGGCCGACGGCGCCATGACCCTCGAGGGCGTGGACGGCTACCTGACCGCGATGCTCCTCGCGCCGCCGCAGTGGCTCGACCAATGGCCCACGGCCGACTGGCTGCCGCTGATCTGGGGCGGCGACGGCCCGGACGGCGAGCCCTTCGTGAGCAACCGGCAGCGCAAGCGGGCGACCCTGTTCGCGCTGCGGCACCTTCAGGCCGTGGCCGTGGCGCTGCGCGAGCATCCGCGCTTGTGGGAACCCCTGTTCAGCATCGTCGAGGCCGAAGGCGAGGACGGGCAGACGCAGGAGTGGATCGATGCCCAGGACTGGTGCACCGGCTTCCTGCAGGCGATGGACCTGCAGCCCGAGGCGTGGCACGCCTGGCTGCAGGATGCCGAGCTGGGGCCGACGCTGCGCACGATCGCGCTGCTGGGCGGCGACGAGGCCACGGAGGCTCACTGCGAAGAAGCCGAGGCGCTGGACGATCCGCAGGCGCGAGACGGCATGGCGCGCCAGGTGGTGGACGGTGTGCTGGCCATGCACGCCCGGCGTGCCGGCGCGGCTCGCGGCGCCCCGGCCGCCGCCGACTGAAGTCGCCCCTCAGTCGGTCATCAGTCGGCCGCGAGCCCGGCCTTCCACAGCGCGGTCACGCCGTCGAAGAGCGTGGGGCCGTCGAAGGCCCGGCCGTCGACGGCCAGCCTGACCCAGGCCAGCGTGTCGTGGTGGCTGCCGGGGATGAGGTCACGCGAACGTTCCTTCAGCAGCCAGTTGCGCACCTGGCCGTACAGCTCGGGATGATGCTGCTGCGTCCAGGACAGGCCGACGAGGTCACCGTAGCCTTCCTCGCGGCGCGTGGCCTTCATGTCCATCCACGCCTGGCGCTGATCGGGCTTGAGGCTCGTCGGGACGGACGAGGTGACGAAGCCGGCCGGCGTGTTCATCCAGGCGCCGTCGAGGTAGCGCCGGCAGTGGCCTATCTCGTGGGCGGCCATCAGCTCCAGCACCGGGCCGCGCAAGGCCGGCTCCATGCGCTCCAGCGTGGCCTCGGCCTCGGGGTTGCCGCGCATCGAAAGCACCAGCTTGCAGCGGCCTTCGATGAAGGCCAGCGCGAGCGGCGCCAGGCCGGCCGAAGGCTGTGGCTGCACCACGATGTCCAGCGGGAGCTTCAGCTGCTGGGCATGGGCGATGACGGGCATCGCACCTTGCAGCCAGCGGGTCTCGGTCTCGGTCAGGTCGGCGGCGCAACAAGCCACTGACGCCAGCGCCAGGGCGCCAGCGGTGAAGATCTTCGGCACGGGGAAGGACTCCTGTTGCCTCGATCATCGTCATGGCAAGCAGAGTCAAAAGCCCGAGAAACCCGGTTTCGGCCCCCTATGTCGTGCGCTGCTTCGCGCCCGGCCGGATCTTTACAAGGACCGGGGCCGCGCCGGGGCCGAGCGGCGGCATCGAAGGCCCGCCATGGCACCCAAACGAAACGGGCGCCAGCGGGATGCGAACCTGCTGGCGCCCGTGGGCATTGGTGCCGGTGAAGAGAGTCGAACTCCCGACCTTCGCATTACGAATGCGCTGCTCTACCAACTGAGCTACACCGGCGAAAGCGCGAATTCTAGCAGAGGGTTTGGGCCCGAAATGGGCTGCGCGAGGGCGGCTTTTCGAGGGCTTCGAGCGCCGGGGCCGATGGGAACATGGCCGCGTGAAGAACAGCCAACCCATCCTGGTGGTCGGCGACGCCATGCTGGACCGCTACTGGGACGGCAGCGTCGACCGCATTTCGCCCGAGGCTCCGGTGCCGGTGCTGCGGGTCACGCAGCGCTATGACCGGGCCGGCGGCGCCGCGAACGTGGCGCTCAACCTGGCCGCGCTCGGTTCGCCCGTCACGCTGTTGGCGCTGGCCGGCCGAGACGAGGCCGGCGACACCCTTCAGGCTCTCCTGGCCGAGGCCAACGTGCGGCTGGAAAGGGTGGCCGCGCCCGGCTACCAGACCATCCAGAAGATCCGCTGCGTGGCGCGGCGCCATCAGATGCTGCGTGCCGACTTCGAGGGCGCCCCGATGCCCGGCATGCTGGACATGCTCGCCGCGCGGTACCAATCCCTGCTGCCCGACCATGGCCTGGTCGTGCTGTCCGACTATGCCAAGGGTGCCCTTGACCGCTGCGAGGGCCTGATCGACGCCGCCCGTGGCGCCTTGCGGCCGGTGCTGGTCGACCCCAAGGGCCTGGACTGGGCGCGCTATGCCGGGGCCACGCTCGTCAAGCCCAACCTGGGTGAATTCAAGGCGGTCGCCGGCCCCTGGGCCGACGCGGCGGCGTTCCAGCGCCAGGCCGTGGCCTTGCGCAAGCGCCTGGGGTGGACCTACCTGCTGGTCACGCAGGGCGAGGCCGGCATGACGATGTTCAATGGCCGCGGCATGGTGCACGAGCCGGCGCGCGTGCGCGAGGTCTACGACGTGAGCGGTGCGGGCGACACCGTGCTGGCCACGCTGGCCTGGCGCATGGCGCAGGGCGACGACGGCTTCGAGGCGATGCGCTGGGCCAACCGCGCGGCCGGCATCGTCGTGGGCAAGTTCGGCACCTCGACCGTCGGCCGCGAAGAGTTGCTCGCGGCGATGGCGCAGGCCGAGCCGGCACCCGCGCCCACGCCCTTGCCGAGGCGCCCGCGCGCCGCCGCGCTGGAGGGCGCGTGAGCATGCGCGTCGTCGTCACCGGCGCCGCCGGCTTCATCGGCAGCAACCTGGTGCATGCGCTGAACGCGCGCGGCATCGACGACGTCATCGCCGTCGACGATCTCAGCAACGGCCAGCAGTTTCGCAACCTGGTCGGCACGCAGCTGGCGGCCTACGTCGACCTGGACGAGTTCTATCCACGCTTCGAATGCGGCGACTTCGGCCGCGTCGACGCCGTGCTGCACCAGGGCGCGTGCTCGGACACCATGCAGCACGACGGCAAGTTCATGATGGCGCGCAACTACGAGTGCTCGCGCCAGCTGCTCGAGGCCTGCCAGCGTCAGGGGACGCGCCTGATCTACGCCTCTTCGGCGGCGGTCTACGGCGGCTCCACGGTCTTTGCCGAGGAGCCCGCGAACGAGCGGCCGCTGAACGTCTACGGCTGGTCCAAGCTGATCTTCGACCAGACCGTGCGCCGCGCCTTGCGCGCTGGTGCCAAGACCCAGGTGGCGGGCCTTCGCTACTTCAACGTGTATGGCCCGCGGGAGCAGCACAAGGGCCGCATGGCCTCGGTCGCCTTCCACCACTTCGGGCAGTGGGGCACGCAGGGCCACGTGGACCTGTTCGGCGAGTACGGCGGCTACCGCCCCGGCGCGCACCAGCGAGATTTCGTCTGGGTGGGAGACGTGGTCGACGTGAACCTGTGGTTGCTCGAGCACGGCGGGGCCAGCGGGATCTTCAACCTCGGCTCCGGCCGGGCCGAGCCCTTCAATGCCGTCGCGGCGGCGATGCTCAACACCTGCCGCGCCGCGAAGAACGAGGAGCCCTTGCCGCTGGCCGGCCTGGTGGAGGCGGGGCTGTTGCGCTACGTCCCCTTCCCGCAGGCGCTGCACGGCCACTACCAATGCCACACGCAGGCCGACCTGCGCTCGCTGCGGCGTGCCGGCTACGACCGCCCGATGACCAACGTGTCGACCGGCGTCGGGTTGTATGCGCAATGGCTGATGGATCCGACGGACGGCCTGCCGGCGGCCGCGCCGACGCGCAGCCGCTCGGGCCGCCGCCCCGTCACAGCGGGTTGAGGGATTTCTCGCGCCGGTAGTGCACGTAGCCGACGCTGGCGCCGCTGCGCAGGCCCACGCCCAGGCGAATCGGGGCGAGCGTCACGCCGTCCAGGCGCTGGTAGTTGATGCCCGCGCCGCCCACGAAGTACAGGCTGCCGTCCACGCCGGGATAGCGACGGTAGATCGCTTCCACGTTGGGCAGCTTGTAGACGAGCGTGAAGACCTTGGAGGCGTTGGCGCCCGCATCGAAGCCGATCGATGGACCCGCCCAGTAGACCTTGGACGTGCCGCCGCGCTTCATGATCAGTTCGCCGTCGCCGTAGCGCAGGCCCACCGTGAGCGCACCGGACACTTCCTCTCCGCGGATGTAGCCGTTGGGCCGGCCTTGCTCGCGGAAGGCCTTCTCGACCACCTTCGCCAGGCCCTCGGTGGTCTCGCCGAAGAAGTCGGTCACCGCACGCAGGGTGGAGTCCTGATCGAAGGTGTCGTCGTCGGTGGCCGCCGCGGCCCACGTCGGCAGGCCCCAGGCCAGGGCGCAGCCGCCGAGCTGCCCCAGGAGTTGGCGGCGTTGAGGGTCGTGGAGGGTGGTCAGGTCGAGGAAGGGCGAAGCCATGTTGATCTCTCCATCAAGCGATGCGCGGCGCGATTCGCCACTGCTGGAGAAAACTCTGGCGACCGGTCCGGCCAGCGTCTGTCACCGGTAATCCCGAGCGCGTGTAGGCCGTCGCCTATAGCCCTCGAGGCTTGAAGAATCTTTACGTCCTGCGCTTGGCCTTGGCGGCCAGCGCGCGCCCCAGCGACGCCTCGAGAAGCTCACGCTTGACCGGCTTGACGAGGTACTCGAAGGCGCCGAGGCTCATCGCCTTGAGCACGTCGATGTTGAGCTTGTCGGCGGTCAGCAGGATGACGCGGAAGGCGCCGGCCGAGATGTCCTCGCTCAGGCGCCGCACCACCTCGATGCCGGAGATGTCGGGCAGGTGCATGTCGAGCAGGATCGCATCCGGACGCTGGCTGCGGGCCAGCTGGACCCCTTCGTCCCCGGTCTGCGCGCGCACGAGACGCACGCCCGGATGACCGGCCAGCAGCGCCTCCACCATCATGAAGTTGATGGGCTCATCCTCGATGTACAGCACGGAGCCCTGCAGGGGGGGCGGGGGTGCTTGTTCGGTCGGGTGCGATTGAGGCATGGTGCGCTCCACGAACTCTGTGGATGGCTTCCCCCATTCTCACGCTTTTGACGCACGCCCGGATTGCCACTCGCGGGGCCGGGGCATGCCTGGTGTTCGCGAGCGGCGCGGCGTTGCCGCAGAGTGCCTATGCCGGCATGATCGGCGTCCCACTGGAGACCGCTGCAGCAAGGAGAAAAGCATGATCAAGGTCAGCGTGATGTACCCCAACACCCCCGGCGCCCGGTTCGACCACGACTACTACCGCGACAAGCACATGCCGCTGCTGAAGGAGCGCATGGGCGAGCACTGCCGCTACTACACCATCGACAAGGGCCTGTCAGGCGGCGCGCCCGGCGAGCCCGCCACCTACATCGGCATGTGCCACGTCTTCTGCGATTCCGTCGAGGCTTTCCAGGCCGGCTTCGGCCCGCACGCCAAGGAGATCCTGGGCGATATCCCGAACTACACCGACCTGAAGCCGGTGCTGCAGATCAGCGAGGTGGTCGTCGGGGGTTAAGGGCCTGGACGGCGGAGCCGCTCGCGCCCTCAACCCCTGATGCGCCTGACGAGGGCCGTCGTGGAGTAGCCGTCGACGAAGGGCAGGGCGAGGGAGCGGCCGCCCCAGCTTTGCACCAGGGGCGTTTCGGCCAGCCTGGCCATGTCGTAATCGCCGCCCTTGACGTAGATCGAGGGCTTGAGCTTGGCGAGGACGGCCAGGGGCGTGTCTTCGTCGAAGAGCACGACTGCGTCCACGCTTTCCAGGCCGGCGAGCAGGAAGGCGCGGTCGCGTTCGGTGTTCAGCGGCCGGTCCGGGCCCTTGCCGAGGCGGCGGGCGGAGGCGTCGCTGTTGACGCCGATGACGAGTCGGTCGCCGAGGGCGCGCGCGGCGGCGAGATAAGCCACGTGACCGCGGTGCAGGACGTCGAACACGCCGTTGGTGAAGACGGTGCCGGGCAGGCCGGCGAACCGCGCGACGGCGTCGTCCTGGCTGAGCAGCTTGCGGGCGGGGTCGAAGGGGTCGAGGGTGTCGGCGTTCACGCGGGCGATTGTGACGCCAGCTTTGCGGCCCACGCGCGTTCGATGAGCGCTTCGAGATCCGTCACGAAGCGGCGGGTATCGAATAGCGGAGCGCGCTGGCGTGCGTCGCGCAATTGCTGCTTCCAGGCCTTCCTCATCTGCGGATCGGCGATGAGGCGGCCGGCCAGCGACTCGTACTCGGCCACGCTGTGGGTGATGCCCTGCGGCAACCCTGCGGCCTGCAGCAGGCTGGCACCGACGCGGCCGGCGAAAGCGCTGCCCTGCAGCGTCAGCACCGGCACGCCGGCCCACAGCGCATCGCTGACGGTCGTGTGGCCGTTGTAGAAGCGCGTGTCCAGCACGAGGTCGGCCAGCGCCAGCCTTTCCAGGTGCCTGTCCTTGGATCGAACCGGCGCGAACACCAGGCGCTCCGGCGCCACGCCGGCAGCGACTGCCGCGGCACGCAGGCGAACCTGTGCCGAGGCATGGCCTTCGACCAGCCACAGCACCGCGCGCGGTTCTCGGCACAGCAAGCGCATCCACAAGGCGAACAGTTCCGCGTCGAGCTTGTAGTGGGTACAGAAGCAGGCCACCACGATGGCATCTTCGGGCAGGCCTGCGTCGGCGCGCGTCACGCCGGTCGACGCGATCGCCTGTGCATCGTCGGTGCACTGGTAGCTGTTCGGCAGGTTCGCGATCGGTTCGGCAAAGGCAGGCTGAGCCGAAGCCGGCGTGACGATGGGGTCGCCGATGACGGCGTCGAACCAGTCCGCGCCGCTGGAGCCGGGATAGCCCAGCCAGGTGAGCTGCACGGGCGCAGGCTTGAGGGCGAACACGCCGGGGCGAGCATCGCGCGTGTAGCCCTTGAGGTCGACCAGGATGTCGATGCCGGCATCACGCATGGCCTGCGCGACAGCACGGTCGCCTGAGCGCGAGACGTCATGGAAGCGCTCGACGTCGCGCTCCAGGCCGCGTCGGTACTCGCTGCCGTCGTCGGCCCCGAAGGACCAGGCGCTGAGCTCGAAGCGCTCGCGGGAGTGCCGCGCGAACACGCCACGCATCAGGTGCATGGTGGCGTGGTTGTGGAAGTCGGCGGAGGCATAGGCCAGGCGCAGCCGCGGCTTGTCGACCGCGGCGATCGCCGGCAGCGGTTGCCCTGCACGGCCGGCGATGAGGTGCGCGTGCCGCTGCGCGACGGGCGCGATCTCCGCATCGCTCAGCGCGACCGGCAGCGAAAGCAGGGAGAACGGTGAAGGGGCGTCGAACGCGGGAGCTGCCGCCGGCGGCTCGCTGCCGAGTTGCTTCACCAGCCCCCGCAGCGCGGCCTCGCCGGGCAGCGCTGCCCAGTCGCACAGCTGCTGCCGCAGGTGGACGATCTGAAGCGCGACGCCTGCGTGCAAGGGTTGCAGTTGCTGGCAGACCTCGAAGGCGGCGAGCGCCTCGGCATGCCGGCCGAGCGCGAGGTGCACCGCAGCGAGGTTGAACCGGGCGGCGAAGTGCTCGGGTCGGCCCCGCAGCAGCGCCTCGTACTGCGCTTGCGCATCCGATGGACGCCCGGCGGCTTGCAGGGCCAGGCCCAGGCTGTAGCGGCCGCGCTCGTGCGTCGGGTCCGTGGCCAGCACCGCTTCGAAGTGCGTGACGGCCTCGGCGGGTCGATCGTCGCGCTGGCAGGCGATGCCCAGGTTGAACCGGGCTTCGAGCCAGCCGGGCTGCAGGGTCAGCGCGCGCTCGAACGCGACGCGCGCTTCGGCGAAGCGGTCCGCATCGATCAAGCCGTTGCCCAGGTGCAGCGCGGCCTCGGCCAGCGCCGGCCGGTGGGCCAGCGCCGCCTGCGCGTCGCGGATCGCTTCGTCCGTTCGACCTTGCTGGCGATGCAGGTCCGAGCGTTGCGACAGGGCCAGCGCATCGTCCGGAGCCAGGCGCAACGCCTCGTCCAGCAGACACCCGGCCTCGGCGTGCTCGCCGCGTGCCTTGTGCAGACCCGCCAGGTTGCGCCAGGCGTCGGGGTAGCGCGGCTCGACATCGATCGCGCGGCGGTACGCCTCGGCGGCTCGTCCGGGTTGACCGGCTCGGCGCTGAATCGCCCCGAGCAAGGCCCAGGCATCGGCACGTTTCGGTGCGCGTTGCAGGGCGCAGACCACGTCGCCTCCGGCCTTCGCCGCATCGAACGCTGGCGACTGGTAATTGCCGAACGCACGCTGCAGCCAAGCATCGGCATCGGCGGGCGCCGCTGCATCGCGCGGCAGGATGTGCCGCACCCACTGGCCCAGGGCGCCGGCGACCGCATCGCGCACGCCGGACCAGTCGCCTCGGACCGACTGGCGGAACAGCCGCGCGCTGGGATACCAGTCGCTGCGATCCGCCTGCAGCCCCCAGCGCCAGTCGTGGTGCCAGGGCAGGGTGACGAAGACCGGCTTGCCCATCGCGCCGGCGAGGTGCGCCACCGAAGTGTCCGAAGTGATGACCAGGTCCAGCTCGGCGATCACCGCGGCGGTGTCGTCGAAGGTGCCGATCTCGCTGTCGAGGTCGATGAAGTGCGCGGGCAGCGGGGCATGCGCGGCCAGGTCGCGCCGGCCATCGCCCTTCTGCAGAGCGAACCAGCGCAGGCCGGGCAATCGCAGCCAAGGCGCGAAGGGAGCGAAGCGCGGCGAGCGCTGCGCGTCGTTCTTGACGTTGGGGTTGCCGGCCCAGACCCAGCCGACCGCCAGCTCGCGCTCGCGTTGCCAGCCGTGGGCGAGCAGGCGATCGCGCCAGCGCGTGCAGGCACCGGCATCGGCGTGGACGTAGGGCACGAGCGTGGGCAGCGCATCGTCCGCGAGGGCCAGCACGTGCGGCAGGCTCATCAGCGCCACGTGCGTGTCGAAGGCCACCGGCGTCGCGCCGCGCTGGCTGACGGCCTCGACACCCGGCGTGCGGGCGACCAGCGCCATCATCTCGCCCAGCACCTCCACCACCACGCGGCAACCCGCGCCGGCGCGGCGCTTCACCTCGGGCAGGAAGCGCAGGAACTGCATCGCATCGCCGAAACCCTGTTCGGCCCAGACGAGCAGGGTGCGCCCGGGTTGGGGCGTGCCGTCCCACACCGGCTGGGGGCAGAGGCGGGGCTCGGGCTGGCGCCGGTCGAAGCGCCATTCGTAATCCTTGAAACCCTCTCGGAAGCGGCCGTGCAGCAGCAGGGCGAGTGCGCGGTTCCAGTGGCCGTCCACATGCTTCGGATCGGCCTGCACCGTGGCATCGAAGGCGGCATGCGCGTCGTCCCACTGCCCGAAGTGCTCGAGCGCGACCCCGAGGTTGTGCAGCGTCTCGGCGTTGCCGGGGTTCAGGCGAACGGCCTCGCGGTAGGCGGCCAGTGCGCCGTCGCGGTCCTCGCGATCGCGCCGCAGGTTGCCCAGGTTGTTCCACGCGTCGGGATAGGCGGGGGCGAGCTGCAGGGCGTGGCGGTAGGCGGCCTCGGCGTCGTCCAGGCGGCCGGCGCGCTTGAAGAGGATGCCCAGCAGGGTCCAGCCGTCGGGGCGTTGCGGCTCCTCGCGCAGCGCGGCCTGGGCGTAGGCGATGGCCTCGTCGTCGGCGGCACCGGCCTGGTAGAGCGCGAAGGCGCGTTCGATCGAGGTCGCCGGCCAGGGCGTGCGCACGGCGGCGAGCGCGGAGGGTGCCAGGCCCTGGCGTTGCCGCCAGGCCATGCGCTCGAACAGGTCCTCCAGCCCGCGCGTCCAGGCGGCGCTGTCGAACAGGGGCACTGACAGGCGCTGCGATTGCAGTCGCTGCTTCAGCGCGGCCAGGCGGGCCGGTTGCGTGGCCAGGGCCACAGCCAATTCAACGTAGGTTTCGGCGCTCGCGGTCGCGAGCTCGGGCACGCCAGCGGCCTGCAGCAGGCTGGTCGCCACGCGCGAGGGGAAGGTGTCGCCGGTGCGGGTGAGGACAGGCACGCCAACCCACAGCGCATCGCTGCAGGTGGTGTGGGCGTTGTAGGGCTCGGTGTCGAGCACCAGATCGGCCAGCTGCAGGCGGCCCAGGTGGCGGGCGAGCGGCAACTCCGGCGCGAAGAACAGGCGTGACGGATCGAGCCCGCGCGATTGCATCTCGCGCTTCAGGTTCGCTTCAGCCAGCGGGTTGGAGCGCAGCAGCCACAGCACGGCGTTGGGCACGCGGCCGAGGATGCGGCACCAGCGGTCGAACACGGCCTCGGTGATCTTGTAGCTGTAGTTGAAGCAGGCGAGGACCACCGGCGGCTCGGGGAAAGAAGGGCCGCTCCCGAGTTCCCCGATCCCCCCCGGGGGGCGGGCGGGGCCAGGCCCCGACCTGGGGGCCCATTCCGGCAGACCGGCTTCGAGGCGCGTGGGGGCCGGGCCGACGGCGCGCTGGCGGTCGTTGGGCTGGTAGCAGTGCGGCAGCTGGGCGATGCGCTCGTCGTAGTCCGCCGCGTGGTCCAGCGGCGTGACGATGGGGTCGCCGATCAGGTAGTCCGCGAAGCCCGCACCCAGCGTGCCGGGATAGCCGAGGAAGTTGACCTGCACCGGCGCCGGCCGCAAGGCCAGAACGCCGCTGCGCGTGTCGCGCGTGTAGCCCTTGAGATCGACCAGGATGTCGATGCCGTCGGCGTGGATGCGCCGGGCCAGGTCCTCGAGGCCGAGCGTCGAGCACTCGACGAAACGATCCACCGCGCGCATCAGCCGCGCACGCATCGGGCTGCCGTCGTCCGGCCCGCAGCTGTAGGCGATGACCTCGACGCGTTGGCGATCGTGCCGCTCGAAGACCTCGGCCATCAGGTAGGCGGTGGCATGGGCGTGCAGGTCGGACGAGAGGTAGCCGATGCGCAGCCGCTGATCGCCGCCCTCGCGCGCCGGCGCGGGCGCATAACGCATGTGCGGAGCGCGGGCGAGCGGCCCGGCGTACTGGCGCGCCACCCACTGGCGGGCGCAGCGGCGCTGCTGGGCTCGCGTGGCGGGCAGGGCCAGGTAGGCGAAGGGGAAGACGGGTTGCGCAGGGCCGGCCAGCGGCTCGTCGCCACCCGCATCGACCGTGGCGATCACCTGAGCCGTGGCCTCGCGCGCGCCGGCGAAGTCGCCCGCCGCCTGCAGGGCTCGCAGCAGCGAGGTCTGGGCCAGCGTGTAGTGCGGGTCCAGCGCCAGCGCGGCTCGGTAGTGCGCGATGGCGTCGGCATGGCGGCCGGCGTCGTTGTAGAGGTTGGCGAGGTTGTATTCGGTGGGTGCGCTGGGCGCGTGGTGCAGCGACTGCAGGAACATCGACTCGGCCTCGTCGCGCCGGCCGCGGCGTTGCGCGGCGGCGGCGAGCAGGTTCAGCAGGCCGGCAGGCGCGGCGCCCTGGGCGAGCCCATCGCGCCAGGCGGCCTCGGCCTCGTCATGCCGGCCCTGTGCGGACAACGCCTGGCCGAGGGCACACCAGGTGTTGCCTTCGCGCGGTGCGAGTTCTATCGACGCGCGGTAGCTGCGCACGGCGGCTTCGAGATCCCCTGCAGCCTGCTCGGTGTTGCCCCGGTTGGCGAGGATCACGGCGCGGAAGGCCGGCTCCTGGGCGAGCGTGAGCGCGCGTCCGAACGCGGCGAGGGATTCGGCGAAACGCTGCTGGCGCTTGTGGGCCAGGGCCAGCAGGTGCCAGCCGTCGATGGCTCGTTCATCGCGTGCCAGCGCCTCGCGACACAGGGACTCGGCCGCGGCGTCGTCGCCGGCGTTCAGCGCGGCCATGGCACGGTGGAGCAGGGGTGCCGCGGGCACATCGAGGGCCTGCGGTGACCAGACGGACAGGCGTTCGCGCATCGTCTCCACCACGCCATCCCAATCTTGCGCAGCACGCTGGCGGATCAGCCTCAGGCTGGGATACCAGGCCGTGGCTTCGCCTTCGCGCTGCCAGCGCCAGTCCGGCCCGTGGGCCACCATCACCCAGCAGGGCCTGTCCATCGCGCCAGCGAGGTGCACGACCGAGGTGTCGACCGAGATGAGCAGGTCGATGGCCTCCATGGCCGCGGCGGTGTCGGTGTAGTCGTTCAACTCGGCGTCGAGGTCGAGCACCTGGTCGCGCCAAGGCGATGCGCGCAGCTCCTCGGCCGGCTCGCCCTTCTGCAGGCTGACGAAGCGCAGGCCCGGCAGCGCCAGCAGCGGTGCGAGCGTCTCCAGACGAGCCGAGCGGTTGCGGTTGTTGGCGTGGTCCTTGTTGCCGCCCCAGACGAGGCCGACCGTGGCGCGCACGCCGGCTGGCCGGGCCAGGCGAGCACGCCAGGCCGCGGCCTTGTCGGCCGGCGCGCGAAGGTAAGGCACGCTGGCGGGGACGTTGCCGGTGTCGGTCCCCAGCCGGTGCGGCAGGCTGAGCAGGAAGGCCCAGAAGTCGTAGCGATGCGCGTGCATCTCGCCGGGAGCGATGACGCGCGTCGGGCCTTCCAGGCTGCGCATCAAGGCGACCAGCGGGCCGTCGACGATGAGGGTGACCTCGGCGCCGGCATCGCGCAGCTGGGCAGCGTAGCGGCAGAACTGCAGCTGGTCGCCCAGGCCCTGCTCGCGCACCAGCGCGATGTGCTTGCCGGCCAGCGGCTCGCCCTGCCACATCGGGCAGCCGAGGGCCGGGGCCCGCGGCGCGCTCTTGTTCTGCGAACGCGGGTGGTAGCGGATCTCGTAGCCGGCGAAGCCGCGCTTCAGGTGACCGAACAGCAGGTCGGCCAGAGCGATGTTGTAGAGCGTGTCGGCGTTGCCGGGCGCCAGGTCGAGCGAGCGGCGGTAGCAGCGCATCGCCTCGTCGTGGTCGCCACGCTCCTTGGCCAGCTGGCCGAGGCTGTTCCAGCTGCGGTGGAACGAGGGGTCGATCTCCAGCACGCGGCGATACAGGGCCACGGCTTCGTCGGTGCGGCCGGCCTCCTTCAGCAGCGTGCCGAGGTTGTTCAGGGCGTTGACGTGCTCGGGCCGGCTGGCCAGCACGGCGCGGTAGCAGGCCTCGGCCTGCGCCGGGCGGCGCAGCTCCTGGTGCAGGGTGCCCAAGTTGTTGGTGGCTTCCAGGTGACCGGGTTTCAGGGCCAGCGCGTGGTCGTAGGCCGCCTGCGCTTCGGCGTGGCGGCCGCGGGCCTGCAGCACCAGGCCCAGGTTGTTCCAGGCCTCGACGTTGTCGGGCAGCAGCTCCAGGGCGCGGCGCAGCGCGGCCTCGGCCTCGGGCCAGCGGGTGAGGGTGCGCAGCACCTCGCCTCGGTTGACGTGCAGGTCGGCCGCGTCGGGCTTCACGGCGGCGGCTCGGTCCAGCCAGGCGAGGGCTTGCTCGTGCTCGCCGAGCAGGTGCTGGGCCACGCCCATCAGCTGCAGCGCCTCGGGCGAAGTCGGCTGGATCGCCAGCGCGGCGCGGCACGCGTCTGCCATGGCCCGGGGCTGGCTGCTGCGGAAGGCGGTGACGGCCTCGCGCAGGCGGTCCAGCACGGCGCCCGTGGGCGCGGGAGTGACGGGCACGGCGGACGTGGGGGCGAGGAGCTCCATATCCTGGCAAGGGTAGGGGCCGCGCGCGAGACCAGACGCGGGAAAAGCGGCCCGCTCAGGTGGCATTTCCTCATCACCCTCCGGGATGAGTTCGTGAAAGGCCGGCGGCGTGCGCGCTCACCTTTCGACAAGCTCAAGGCGAACGGAGTGGAGGTGCGCCGGGGCTTGTCGAAGGCCCCGTGGTGCATGCCGTTCACCTTTCGACAGGCTCAAGGCGAACGGGGATGGAGAGGTGGAGGCGCATGGCCTCCGGCAAGACGAACCCTCCTTCCCCGTTCGGCCTGAGCCTGTC
>NZ_JBPZHD010000011.1:0-292688 GCF_051857595.1 Ideonella flava | reverse complement strand
GTTCGCCCTGAGCCTGTCGAAGGGCAGGCCACCACTCCACCCCTGGGCCTTCGACCGGCTCAGGCCGAACGGCGGGGTGGTGCTCAGGCCGAATGGTGGGGTGGCCGAATCCCCCACCCCGTTCGCCCTGAGCCTGTCGAAGGGCAGGCCAGCACTCCGCCCACGGGCCTTCGACAGGCTCGGGCCGAACGGTGAGGTACGGTGTCCGCGCGGAGGTCGGCGCCGGCCCATGGGAGATGTGCTGCGCAAGCACGTCGCGAACTCCTTCAGCTCCAGTCGTCCATGTCGTGCTTGATCGTGCGGCGGTTGGCGATCAGCTCCTCGATCGACGGCTCGTTGGCCAGGGCGCGGCGGATGGCGAGCTTGGTGGCCTCGTAGTTGGTGCGGTACATGTCCTTCTTGTCCAGCTGCTCGTCCTTGGCGCAGCGCGGGTCTATCCACACCAGGCTGATGATGCAAAGCTCGTTGACGAGTTGCTGCGGGATGACGCCTTCGATCACGCAGTCGAGCACCGCGTCGGCGGTTGCGCTTTGCACCACGCCGCCGAACAGATCGATGTTGGCCGCGTCCTTCAGCGTCACCTTGGGCACGCAGATGGTCGCCGGCCGGACCATCTGGTTGCAGGCCCGGATGGCGAACATCGCGGTGTGGCCCTTGCTCTGCGCCATCATGTTGGCGAAGGCCGCGCCCACCGGGCCATCGGTGCGGCCGATCAGGATCTCGGGCATCGCGTCGGTGGCCTGGCCTTCCCTCGCCAGCACGGTGGCCTCCCCGGCGTGGAAGATGTAGTTGGTCTTGCTGTTCATGGTCGATCGGCTCCTGCACTCACGATAAGACGGACCCTTCAGCCCGCGAAGATCAGCTCGCCCTTACCCGCCACGGCGCGGTCTCCCAGGTGGCGCTCGATGCGGCGGCGCGGGAGCGATTCGAAGGTCCCGCCATGGCGGGCCAGCTCGCGCGACAGCAACTGCCAGAACACGGCGGCCTCGGCACCGGCCGGCACGAAGGTATCGGGCAGTCCAGCCGCGGGGCGCCCGCCCGCGAAGACGAGGCTGCCCCGGCGCATGCCGTAGGCCACGTGCGCCCCCGCCTGCCCGCCCAGCGCGATGGTGCCGGCCACCATGCGCGAGCCAAGGAAGTCGCCAGCGTCGCCGTGCAACACGACCGTGCCACGCCGCATGCGATCGCCGAAGCGATGGCCGACGCGGCCCTTGACGACCAGCGTCCCGCCGCGCATGCCATCCATGCTGCCGGGCAAGGTACTGGCGCCGAAGTCGCCCGCGTCGCCTTCGACCACCAGCGTCCCGCCGGCCATCTCGCAAGCCACCAGCACGCCGGCGCAGCCCTTGATCAGCAGCTCGCCGGCCCGCATGCAGCCGCCGGCCTGGTCGCCGGCAGGACCATCGACCAGCATCCGGCCACCGTCCATCTGCCAGCCGATCCGGTCGACGCGGGACAGGTCGCCCTCGAGCACCAAGGCATCCTCACTCGCCGGCGCCACGCTGAAGAACTCCGCCAGCGGCAGCGCCGCGTTGCCGTAGCCCACCTTCAGCTGCTCCACCGAGGCGCCGTCCAGCCCGGCAAGCGTTGATGGCGTGATGCCACGCAGGTCGACCCTCAAGGGCGGGGCCTGCCGCAGCTGAAGCCTCCAGCCGCTCATGCGTTGCCTCCGCCAGCCAGCAGCTTGTGCAGATGGAAGTGATACGGCCCGAGCTTGCCGCCGTAGTTGCCGGCCGAGATGCGTAGCAGCCCCCCCGTCGAGCCGATCTCGATGCCCGCGTCCATCCCTGCCCTCATGGCGGCCGCCACGTCGGCTTCGGTCAACCCATCGATGACGATCTCGAGCACGCAGCGTGTCTCGGCCGTCAGCTCGCTGCGTTCGACCAGGCCCACCAGGCTGGGGCAGAACGCGTCGTTGGTCGAGGCCCCGAGCGCGGGGTACTTGCTGCCCACCTTGGAGCCGGAACGCACCACGCCTCCAGGGAACGGCATGACGACGTTCGGCAGGCGGCGCATGGCCGCGACCGCCGATTCGGCCACGGCAAGGGCGGTGTCGGTGTCCCTCGCCAGGAAAAGCAGGTTGCCGCCGCCCACGGCCTTGACGATGCCGGTCGTCTCCTGCGCGACGAACTCGCCATCCATCACCGGGATGCGCCAGTAGCGCACGCCATTGATCACCTTGGAGATCTGCCAGCCGTCGCCGAAGAAGCGCAGGTTCTTGCCCAGCGCCACCGCCTCGCCCTCGGCGATGCCGGCATAGGCCGCGGTGGTCGGGCAGGTCAGCACGCACTGGCCGATGCGGCGCTCCAGCTGCTTGGCGAGCTCCTTGCCCGACATCGCGAAGATCAGCACGCTTTGACCGGGCCGGCCATCGGGCGTCTCTTCGGGCGACAGCTCGCGCTCTATGCCCGCCTCGCAGCCGCAGGCGATCACCGAGGTCGCGAAGCCGGTCGCCGCCACCGCAGCATGGCGAGCCCAGGCCAGGTTGTGCGCGGTGATGATCACCCGCGTCGCCTTCATCGGGAAGGCCTCCGCGAAGCCATCGTCGATGACGACGCCATTGCGTTCGACGGCTTCGCCCATCAGGTGGCCTCGAAGCACGCCGCCGGCAGCAGCCGCCCGCCGTTGCAGCACGAGCACAGCTCGTCGTGCCGGATGGCGATGTGGTCGAAGTTCACCGAGCCGTGGCGGGCGAGATGACCACGCAAGGTCTGCTCTATGCCGCGGTCATAGTCCGGCTCGACGAAGTGCGTGCCGCCGACCGGCACCGCGGTGACGCGCCCGGCCCGCGCCACCAGCTGCCCATCCTTGAACACGTACTCGGGCGTGGTGAACATGCGCTCCCGGTCCGCCTCCTCGCGGTAGACGGCGATGTCGGCGGCGGCGCCCGGGCCCAGCTGGCCGCGGTCGGCCAGGCCCAGCAGCCGCGCCGGCCCGGCCCTCGTCATGATGGCGATCTCGTAGAGCGAGAGCTCGCGCGTGATGGAGCGCAGTGCCGCGTTGGCCGCCACCTCGGGATGCAGCTTGGCCAATTGCTCTTCACGGAAGCCGCGGTCCATGAGCAGGCGGATCAGGTGCGGATAACTGGTGAACGGCCCGCCGTTCGGATGGTCGGTGGTCAGTACCACGCGCCACGGGTCGTCGACTAGCAGGAAGAGCTCCAGACCTATCACCCATTGCAAGGCATTCACGAAGCTCTGCTCGCGGTACTTGAAGGGCACGACCCCGCAGCCCGCCTCGCACTCGATGTCGGCCCCGGTCCACTTGCGCGGGTTGGCGAAGGCGGACTGCGCATGCTGGCGCATGGTGTCGCCCGAGGCGGTCACCGTCTGGCCGAACATGATCTGGCCGACGTCGATGCTGATGTTCGGATGGGCATTGACCGCCTCGGCCAGCTGCAGCGCGGCGGACGAGAACTTCTTCGGCCCCTCGGTGCCGTAGGCATGGAACTGCACGTGGGTGAGGTGGCCACGCAAGCCATCGAGCGCGGCGATGGTCTCCAGCGTCGAGCCGATGTTGCCGGCGACGCCCAGGTTGCTGCCGTGGATGTGCAGCGGATGGGGCACGCCCAGCTCGTGCAGCGCCCGGGCCAGGGTGTGCACCACCTGGCGCGGCGTGATGCGCCAGTGCCGGTGCTCCTCGTCGACGTCGAGCTTGCGCTGGTTGAACTTGAAGGCCGAGATGCCACCGGGGTTGACCACCTTCACGCCCATCGCCTTGCTGGCGTGGATCGTCCAGGCGGCGTAGTCGCGGATGCGCTCGAAGTCCCATCCTTCGGCGAGCATCTGCAGGAAGAGCTCGTCGTTGCCGAGCATCACGTAGGCGCCGTGATCCAGCACCGGGATGTCGCCCATCTCCAGGTGGGTGTGGCGCGCGTTGCAGGCCATCATGGCCGGCTCGAAGGCGGCCGTGTAGCCCATCTCGACATAGCGGTAGCCGGTGGCGAGCGTGCCCGGTGTGCAAGTGCCGCAAGAAGGCAGCTCCAGCGGATTGGCCGGCAAGGCGATCGGATTGCCGTTGGCGCGGTGGTCCTCGGGCAGCAGCATGCGCGCGAGGTTGACCTTGCCGCCGCCGATGTGGGTGTGCATGTCGATGCCGCCGGCCATGACCACGCAGCCGGTGACATCGATCTCCTCGTCGACCGGATCGGCGCCGGGCGCCACGATGCGGCCATCGCGCCATTGCACATCCCGCTGCTCGAGATCGATGCCGTTGGCCGGGTCCACCACCCGGCCGCCACGCAGGCGGATGCTGCTCATGCCGCCTGCCCTGCTCGTGCCGCCACCACCGCCGAAGTCAACCGGCCCACGACCTCCGCCACGCTCGGCAAGCCATCGGTGTAGACCGGGAGCAGCGGCAGCACGACGCTTCCATCCGTGCGGAACAAGTGACCCGGCGTGCCGATGCCGGGAGTCGAGACCGGGATGAACACCGTACCGTCGCGGCCCGCCGGCGCAGCCGCCGGATGGCCGAGCACGATACGCGGCACGGCCGTTGAAGGCGGCGGCGATTCGGGCCCGAAACTCGACACCCACAGCAGGGCGTCCACGGCACCGTCGTCCAGCAGCCGTACCGCATCGAAGCGAAGCGGATCGTGCTCGATGCCGGCAGGGCCGGTGCGCGAGCGCAAGGGCAGCCCCGACAGCCAGGCGAAGGTCTGGTTGACCGTGGCCGCGCCGTCCCCGCCGCCGACCCACAGCACGGCAGCGCGGCTGCGAAGGTTCAGCTCCCCGACGCAGCGGTGCAGGCCTTCCATGATCAGGGCGCCCTCGGCAGGCAGGTCGGCCACGGCGCCGACGAAGACCGCATAGGACGCACCGTGCAGGCGCCCCGCCAGGTCGGCCAGGCCAGGGCCAGCATCACGCACGACTCGCCCGCCGACCAGGGCACCGAGCTGAGCGACCGTCCTGAAAAGGTCGGCGCCGGGGGCCACGGTCTTCACCGCCACCCGGGCCAGGCCGGCGAGCTCGGCTTCGTCGCCCGCCTTGCCGCCGAGCAGAACGACCTGGCGCTCGGGGCCTTCAGCATCTCCCACGCCGCAGCGCTGCAGCAAGCGCGGTGCATGGCGCGCCGGCAGCCCACCGACCAAGACGACGAGGTCGGCACGCGTGCGCACCTCGGCCAGCGTGGTGAGGAAGCCGCCGTGGTCCTGCAGCGTGCGCTGGCCCTGCATCAGCTCCGAACCGCGCGCGGCATCGCAGATGGCACCGGTTTCGCAAGCCAGCCGGTATAGCGCTCGAGCACCCGCCACGTCGGTGCCCAGGCCGCCGAACAGCGGCTGGCGGCTGCCCGCGAGGATGCGCGCGGCGGCCGCAACGGCCGCGTCCAGGTCGCAGGGGCGGCCGTCGATGCTGGGCGAGGCGCTCGAAGGCTCGGCCGTGAACCGGCTCAGTGCAGCCTGGGCCCTCGGGCATTCGCCACCCGACAGGCCGAGAGTGCCGGCCGGACCCGCGGCCGCCACGGCCAGGTCATCGCAGAGCAAGGGGCAGAACGGGCAGGTCCAGGGCGCGACCGCGGCGGAAGGGGCGGCGACGAGAGTCATGTGGGCCCGATGACGCAAGCCATGTGCCACTGGCGCGCGCCCTATGCCGCGCCCGCCGCATGTCCCGACCGCTCGGCCAGAACTGGAACACTATGTAGCGTTTCTGGCGGCTTCAGCGCCAGCAGGCGGCCTGCCTGCGCGGCCGAGGCGGTGGCACGAATCGTGATGCACCCCCGGCCATGCTGTCGATCACGTTCATTTCAGGGCATCAGCCGGGAAGTCGCGAAAGGCGACCGTCGTGCAGCGCGCTCGCCACCAGCCACGCCGTGGCGCCGGCTTCGCGCGCACGGTCCAGGTCCGCCTGGTCACGGATGCCGCCCGCGCCTATGAATTGCGTCAGGGGGGCCTGGGCTTGCAGGGATGACAACACTTCGAGATCGGGGCCGGCGGCGGACCCGACCCGCTCCAGGGTCATCACGATGACGCGCCGGGGCCACTGCGCCACGGCATCCCAGCAGCCAGCCGGGTCCAGCCGCCGGGCGCCGCGCCGGTCCAGCGAAAGGATCGCCTCGCCGGGACTCGCGCTGCCGAAGCATTCGGTCAGCGCTTCTACCGAAGCGAGCGATTCGCTGCCAAAGACCGGCACCACACGTTCGGCAGAAGGGCCCAGCGCCGCGCGCAGCCGCAACACATCGGCCGCTTCGGCGAAGCCGCCATCGAGCCACAGCTCGACATCCGGCAGCGCGCTCAGGAGCGCCCGCAGCGCATCGGTCTGCCATGCCTGGCCCTGCAACGCATCCAGATCGGCGACATACAGCTGCGAAGCAGCGCAATGCGCGCACAGCGCTCGCGCCACCGCCACCGGCTCGCTGCCGGCGCAAAGGCGGGACACGATCGGCCGGTATGCCGACCGGTGGCCGCCGACGCCGCGGACCACTTGGCCCTGCATCAGGTCGATGACGGGAATGACAGTCATTCGGATCACCAGGACAGACGATGAAACGGGTGTTCGTGTACGAGTATCTCAGCGGGGGTGGAGTGTTGGACGGCGATGAGGAGGCGATCGACGAGCTGATGCCGATGGGACTGTCGATGCGCGACGCTCTCACAGGCGATCTGCTGCAGGTTGCCGATTGCGCGACCACCGTCGCCACCTGCTCGCGGGCACCACTGCCGACGGGCCGGGCCGCGGCCGTGGTGCCGGAAAGCGGCGAGCTGCCGCTCGATTTCGTGGCCCGCCAGGCCGACCGCCATGACTTCACCTGGGTCGTCGCCCCCGAGACCGACGGCCTGCTCGAAGCCCTGTGCCGCATCGTGGATCCGGCGCGCTGGATAGGCTGCGATGCCACCGCCATCCACCTGACCACCGGCAAGCGGGCCACGCTGATGCGCCTGGCCGAGCATGGGGTCGCCACGCCGCTGGCCTTCGCCCACGCTCCGCAGGTGGACCGCTGGGTGGTCAAGCCCGACGACGGCGCCGGCGCCCTGGCCACCCGCGTGCATGACAGCCAGGACGGCGCCTGGGACGACTGGGCGCTGCGCTCGCGACAGGGCGTCCCGATGACGATGGAGCCGTGGATCGCCGGCGAGCCGCTGAGCCTGTCCTTGCTGTGCAGCCCCGGCCGCGCCGAGGTGCTCAGCGTGAACCGGCAGCACATCCGGGTCGATGGCGAAGGCCTGGTGAGCTTCGAGGGCGTCGAGCCCAACGTCGTGCCGCCGGACGATCCCCGGATGCGGACGATGCAGGCGCTGGCCTCCCAGGTGGCGCGTCACCTTCCCGGCCTGCGCGGCTTCGTCGGCGTCGACTTCGTCTGGCACGCGCACTGCGGGCCGGTGCTGATCGAGGTGAACCCGCGGGTCACCTGCGCCTACGTCGGGCTGTCGGCATCGCTCGGCCGCAACCTTGCGGCCGACATCCTGCAGGCCCATGCGGCGCCGTCCCATGGCCACGCCTGAACGCACCATCATCGGCTGGGACGTGGGCGGGGCCCATGTGAAGGCCTGCCTGATGCAGGACGGGCTGGTGCTGGACGTGGCGCAGTGGGCCTGCCCGCTCTGGCAGGGCATGGAGCACCTGGAGCACGCCCTGCAGACCGCCCGCCGGCGCTGGCCCATGCCGGACGACGCCTGGCATGCAGTGACGATGACCGGCGAGATGGTGGACCTCTTCTCCGAACGGGAGGAAGGCGTCAAGCGCATCACCTGGCAGTTGCTGCGCACGCTGCGACCGGCAGAAGACGGCGCGAGGCTGCGGCTGTTCGCCGGCGATGCCGGCTGGTGCGACGCGGCGCAGGTGCCGCGCCTGTGGGAGCACATCGCCTCGGCCAACTGGCTGGCCACCGCCCGGCATGCCGCACGCGTCTTCGGCGAAGGCGTGCTCATCGACATAGGCAGCACCACCACCGACCTGATCGCCTTCCGCGGCGGCCGCGTGCTGGGCAACAGCCGGACGGACGCCCAGCGCCTGGCCACGGGCGAGCTGGTCTACCAGGGCGTCGTGCGGACGCCGTTGTGCGCCCTCACCCGCCGCATCGAATGGCAAGGGCAGCAGCTCAACGTGATGAACGAGTTCTTCGCCACCGTGGCCGATGTCTACCGCCTCACCGGCGAGCTGAACGACGCGCACGACCTCTACCCCGCGGCCGACAACGCCCCCAAGGACCTGGTGGCCACGCGGCGGCGGCTTGCCCGCATGGTCGGGCTGGACGAGCGCGACGGCACGTCCCAGGACTGGCTCCGGTTCGCCCGGGCCTGGCGCGGCCACCAGGTCGACGAGCTGGGCGGCCAGCTGCACCGGGTGATGACCGCCCACGGCCTTTCGCCCGGAACGCCCTACGTCAGCGCGGGCTGCGGCGATTTCCTGGCCGCCAATGTGGCGGCCCGTGCGCGCACGTTGGCCGATGCCGGCGGGAGCGAATCCTTCGACGGCGGCCACGCCTATGGAACCGACGTCGCGCGCCTGGCTCCAGGCGCGCAGGCCGAAGCCGCCTCGGTGCGCGCCTGGGCGCAGGTGTGCGCGCCCTGCGTCGCCGTCGCGGCCTTGCTGCATGCGGAGCAGCCCTGATGTGGATCGTCAAGCTGGGCGGCAGCCTGAGCGTGGATCCGGTCCTGCCCGACTGGCTGGACCTGCTCACCAGCCTCGGCGGAGGGCGAGTCACCGTGGTTTCCGGCGGCGGAACTTTCGCCGACGAGGTGCGGCGCATCCAGGCCCACTGGTCCTTCGGCGACCTGGCGGCGCACAACATGGCCGTGCTGGCGATGGTGCAGTTCGCCTACCAGCTGCACGCCCTGAACCCTATGCTGCAGCTGACCACGAGCAAGGCCGAGATCCGGCGCGTGCTGCACAAGGGCAAGACGGCGGTGTGGCTGCCTTTCGAGCTGCAGCGCGACAAGCTCGAGGCCGACACCAACTGGGACGCCACGTCGGACAGCATTGCCCTGGACCTGGCGCGCAAGCTCAACGCCGAACGGCTGGTGCTGGTGAAGTCCTGCCTTGTCGATCCCGAACTCACCGTCGGCCAGCTGGGCGAAGCCGGCATCGTGGACCGGCGCTTCGCGACGCTGGCCAGCGCAGCCGCCTTCCCGATCGAGATCCTGCACAAGAGCGAACTGGGCCGCATGCGCAGCCTGCTGCTGGGCGACGCCCGCTACGAGGCGCTTTGAGGCTGTCCATCAGCCCGCGATGGCGACCGCCTCTTGCATCGCGGCTCGCAGGCCCTGCAGGCGCTTCGGGTCGAGCGCCGCAGCGCGATGGCCTTCGCAGACCGCCGTGCGAAAGCCTGCGAAGTCCGGGCCGATCGCGGCCAGCGCCGGGGCATCCGTAGCACGCAAGGCACCGGCGAGACCCACCAGCTTTCCCGCATCACGCACGACATCGACGAAGCGGCGAATATCAGCCCTTGAAACGACCTCGAGCAGGCTGCCCGAGCGCTTTTCCGCGGTGTCGGCCATGAGGGCCGGGAAACCGAGCCGGCAGGCGTGCCGCAGCTGCGCGAAATCCAGGCCGCGGTCGGCCAGGAACACCGGCACGATGCTGAAGCCGCAGCGGGCCAGCTCCTCCAGGGCACGCCAGGCCGGGCTGCCCTCGGGCGCGGGCTCGATGCCTACCTTCACGTAGTCGACCGCGCTGCAGCCCACCGCAGCCACCTGCGCCAGCAGCTCGTCCAGGCGATCCACAGGCACGTCACCAATGGTCGCGCTCACCGGCAGCCGGATGTCCTGCCCGCGCAGCGCGGCGACGATCTCGCGGATCACCTCTGGCGGCAGGCCGCCTAGCGCGCCCTGCCCGGGCTCCTTGAGGTCTATGAAGTCGGCACCGCCTCGGGCCGCGGTCAGCGCTTCATCGACGTCTCTCACACTGACGAGCAAGCGCATCAGCTCGGCTCCCCGGATCGCGCGCGGTGCTTGGCCACCGCCTCGACGATCCAGCCCCACGCCTCGTGCTCGTTCGGCCCGGCGGTCTTGTCGATGGCGATTTGCAGGTAGGCCATCTCGGCGTCCACCTTGGCGGCCGGCAGCATGCGCAGGCGGCTGACGAGGATGGCGCCCTCCACCACCGCGGCCTGCGCCCGGTTGAAGCCTGGAAACGGCGCGTGGTCGGCCTCATGGACCACGGCCATGCGCAGGACCGGCCGCTGGTCGTCGTCCTGTTGGTCGGCCAGCCGCAGCTCGAGGTGCCGCAAGGCGCTGGCGAGACGGATGCCCTCGATGCGCTGCGTGGGCACCAGCGGCCAGGTTCGCCTGCCGGTCACGCATCCGGCGAACACCCGCGTGTCGACCACGATGTTGAGCGCCGCGTGGCCGGTGGCGAGGATGTTGTCCAGCGTCGTGGAGGGCTTGAAGGGCATCAGCACGACTTCGCCTTCACCCTCACGGTAACGGATGCCCATGGGCGCCACGTGCGGCGTGCCGTCGGGCGACACCGTCGTGACGACGGTTTCGAAGATCACATCGTTCATCTTCAGGATTCGGTCTTCGTCTTGCTCGACATCGTCGTTCCGGGGGCACACCAGCGGTTCAGGTCCTGCGGCGCTCGGTCGTCGGCGCAGCCCCAGTCCAGCGGCTGGTCCTGCACGTAGCGCTTGCCGAGCCGCCACGCAATCTCGGCGCGTGCAAGTTCCACGCCCATGTAGAAGGCGTGCGGCGCGTCCTCGCCCAGCCGCAACTGCGGCCACAGCTCGAAAGGGTCGTGCCCGAGGCGCAGCCCATCCCGGTTGTAGACGTGCAGGCCCTCGGCCGACACCTGGACGCGAAAGTTGGGGTCCTTCACCTGGGCCGCGACGGCCTCGATCTCGGCCGGCGTGTCGGGGAACGGCCGCTTGTCGTGCACCGTCATCAGCGCGTCGTCCATGCCCTTGGGCAGGCTGTTCAGGCGAGCCGCGGCATGCATGATGCGCCGCGCCTTGTCGGCCTCGCGCACGGCGCGCCTGGCATGTGCGCTCACCTGCGTGGTCAGCACCGCCGCGATCTTCAGCTCGGCCGCCATGCCGAACAGCACGGCGTTGATGCCGCTGGTGTCGGCCTCGGTGAGCTCGGTCACGTTGCCTATGCCCATCATGATCGGCACTTCGGGGAAGCGCTCGCGCAGCCGGTGGTAGCGCACGATGGACGCCGTGAGGCCGAAAGGAATCGGGTCCAGGATGGGGTCGGCCAGGAACGCGCGGCCTCTTCGCTGCAGCTGCTCGATGGCCTCGTGCAAGGAGGCTTCGTCGCTGGGCACCCGCGGGATCAGCACCGGCGTCGAGGCCACCTCGTCGGCCACCCAGAGCGTGTCCAGGTTGAGGCTGAGCAGGTAGTCGGCGCCGGCTTGGCCGCCGCGCAGGAGCTCGTCCGGGTCGATTGAATCGACGCTCACCGAGAAGCCCTCGGCCTTGAGCGCACGTACGCTGTCTTCCAGGTGGTCGAAGCGCGTTTCGGGCAGGCCGCCGAGGTCGATGACGTTGGCGCCATCCGCGGCGTAGCGGCGCGCCCGTTCCACGATGGCTTCGACCGACAGCCGGGGCGCATCGACGATCTCGGCAAAGATTGCGACCTCGTACTCGTCCAGGTCGATCGGCTTGGCGGCGCGGTCGAAGAATCGAGGCAGGTCCTTCAGCTCCTCAGGCCCGCGCTGCACCTTCACCCCGAAATGCCGGCTGAGTTCTTCCACGTCGCCCCGGCAGCGGCCGGGCACGATGATGCGGCTGGCCGCGACCGGCGCGGCAACGCGGCGCCGGATCATGTCGGCGGTCATCAGCGCCGCCACCTGCAGGCCGATTTCGCGCACCTCCCAGGTGAAGGGCGCCCCTTCGATGCCGGCCAGCACGCGCTCCAGGCTGGGCTGGGCCAGCCGCCCGGTCAGGAAGACGATGTGTTCCATGCCAGCGAGAGTTCCTTCAGGCGGGCCTCCAGCGCAGCCTCCAGGTCGGCCGGCGAGCTCACGACCTGGCAGTAGTCGATCTCCCGCAGGCGCTCCACGTTGGACAACTCTATGCGCCGCGGCCGCAACGTGACCCAGTCATGCGGCGACTTGGTGACGACCACCGGCTCGGTGTCGCAGGCGAAGACGATGCCGAGAATGCCCAGCTTGCCCGCCTGGGCGAACATGTTGGTCGGCAGCGAATCGCTGATGCCGAAGGCGCACTTGGCCACGGTGTTGCTGGTGGCGGGCGCGACCACCACGGTGTGGTAGATGTCCTCGTAGAGCATGCCGACCGGCACTCCGCTGGCCGTCCTGTCCCGGATGACGCGGAACTGCTTCTTCAGCTCCTCGAGGCGCAGCTTGTACAGCGGCAGCACCTCCTCGGCCGCGGCCGAGAGGAACAGGTCCACCGCCGGCAGGCGCGCGGCCAGCGCCATGGACTCTTCGAGGAAGTGGCCGGAGCCGGTGACGCACCAGGCAAAGCGCGAGCGCGGCGGCGAATCCAGCAGCGGCAGATCGTCTTCACCCGACTCGCGCGCGACCCTGGCGCCGTGGGCGCGAGGCTCGGCGGCCGGGACCTGCGCTTCAGTCGGGGTGGGAGATCTCGATGTGAAGCTTGTGGAGCTTGCGGTAGAGGGTGTTTCGGCTGACATCCAGCGCCTTGGCGACATTGCTCACGTTCCAGCGGTGCAGCTCCAGCATCTGCAGCAACACCTGACGTTCGTTCGCTTGAATGGGGTTGAGCTTGACCGGCGCCGGGGCCTCGTTCGCAGCGGCATCCGCGGCCGCCACCGGCGGGACCGGCGCGGCGAGGCCGGACAGCCGGGGCTGCTGGCGTTCGCCGAGCAGCTGTGCCGGCGCGTGCGAAGTGACCAGCGATGGCAGGTGCTCGCGGGTGATGGTCTTGCCGTCGGCCAGCGCGGCGGCGCTGCGCAGCACGTGGCGCAGCTGGCGGATGTTGCCGGGCCAGGGGTGATCCATCAGCAGCGCCTGCGCATCGGCACTGAGCGTGGTCTTGGGCCCGGCCTCGCTGGCCAGTGCCGCCATGATGATGTCGAGCCGGTCGCTGCGCTCGCGCAGGGCGGGCAGTTGCAACTCTATGCCGGCGAGGCGGTAGTACAGGTCTTCGCGGAAGCTGCCTTCCTTGACCAGCGTGGGCAGGTGGCGGTGACTGGCGCTGATGAGCTGGAAGTCGACCGGCAGCGTCTCCTCGGTGCCGAGCGGCGTGACCTGCCGCTCGTCCAGCACGCGCAGCAGCCGGGCCTGCAGGGCCAGCGGCATGTCGGCTATCTCGTCGAGGAAGAGGGTGCCGCCATCGGCCTGCAGCACCTTGCCTCGACGGCCGGTGCGCTGGGCACCCGTGAAGGCGCCGGCGCGGTAGCCGAAGAGCTCGGCCTCGATCAGCGTCTCCGGCAGGCTCGCGCAGTTCACCGCCACGAAGGCCCCGCCGGCGTGCGGGCTGGCCTCATGCACGGCGCGGGCGAAGATCTCCTTGCCGGCTCCCGTCTCGGCGCACAGCAGCACCGGCGTGCGACGAGCAATGACGCGGCGCGCCGTCTCCAGGTGCGTCACGAGTTGCGGATCGCGGAAGGTGCTGGCGGCGGTCACCGGCCGCTGGCTCGCTGCTCGCAGCCGGGACGAAGGCGCTTCCGGCGTGATCACCGTCGGGACGCCCCTTTCGGCGGTGCCGTGCTCGTGCGTGCGCTCGGAGGCATGCTCGGCCGCCGGCCGCCGGGCGACGGCGAAGAATCGAAGCGCGGCCCCGCTGCGGTAGGTGACCACCGGGTGGTACGAGGACGAGGCGCTACGCGTCAGGATGTCCTCGAGGGAATTCTGGAAGATGTCGTCGACCCGCCGCATGCGGATGTCGTCCATCGACTGCAGGCCGAGCTGGAACAGTGCACTGCGGTTGGCCGCCAGCACCCGGCCGTCGTCCGACACCGCGAGCTTGCCCTCGTGCAGGGTGTAGACGAACTCCGGCCGGCTGTGGAAGTGCACCGGGTGCGCATCGCGGAACTGCAGGTCGATGAGCCGGTTCTCGATCATCCGGGCCGTCATGCCCAGCAGCACCAGCACGTGCTGCTGCATGAGGCTGGAGCGGCTGGTGACATCGAGCACCGCAGCGATCTTGCCGGCCGGGTCGCACACCGGCACCGCCGAGCAGGTCAGCTGGGTGAACTGGTTGTAGAAATGGTCCTCCCGGCGCACGGACACCGGCGCGCCGGCCGCCAGGCAGGTGCCCATGCCGTTGGTGCCGGCCTGGACCTCGCTCCACACGCCGCCGCAGCGCAGGCCCAGCGGCGCCGCCTCCGCCGCGAACTCGGGCGACGAGACCATATGCACGATGACGCCGTCGGTGTCCGTGAGGACGACCGCGGTCTCCATGTCGGCGAGCTGCTGGTACAGCGTCGTCATCTCGTAGCGCGCGCAGCGGATGACATCGGCGCGGCGGGCACGGGCCTGCTCGAGCTCGGCCTGGGTGACGATGGCCGGATCGCGCGGCTTGGAGGGATCGAGCTGATATTCGTCAAGACAGCGGCCCCACGAGCGCACGAGGACCTCGTTGGCGCTCTCGTGGAAGTTCCCGCCTCGCACGAGCTGCAGGATGCGCTCGGCGTGCTGGTCGGCCATTCGCGTCGATTCGAGCAGTGTCATGACCATACAGCCTCCAGAGCACCGGGCGGCACCCGACAGAACCGGGCCATTGTGGGTCGTGCCGCCAGGCCACACACCCGGTTAAACACGGGTAGTTGTATCGAGCGGAAGTTCACGTCACTGGCCCGCATATTGCACTTCTGCGGAGCGATGCCTCGCACCTTACGCGGCGCACTCTACGCCCCCGCGCGCCCGTTCCCACCGGAGAAGCCCTTGAACCCCACTTTTCGCGAACCTCCCCTGCCCGACGAAGCCGGCTCGCCAGCCTCTGGGCGGCCGCTGGACGTGATCTTCATCGAAGGCTTCGTCGGCCGGACGATCATCGGCATCCACGACGGCGAGCTGCACGAGCCCCAGCCGGTGGGCATAGACCTGCACGTCGGGGTGGAACGCGCGCGGGCCTGTGACACCGACCGCATCGGCGACACCATCGACTACAGCGTCGTCCACGCACGCCTTCACCGCCTGCTGCGCGAGCATCGCGTCCAGTTGCTGGAGGCCTTTGCCGAGACCATCGCGGACATCCTGATCCACGAGTTCGGCGCGCGCTGGGTGCGGGTCAAGGTGACCAAGCCGCGCAAGTTCGACGACGTGACCGCGGTGGGCGTACAGATCGAGCGCGAATCTCCGGCCGCGGCCCGCCACGCCGCCGTGCTGCATCTCATCGGAAGCGGCATGGTGCCGGGCAAGCGCTGAGCGCAGGAGCCGGCCGCCCCAGCGCCGGCCATGAACGACAAACCGCCCCGGAGCCCGGGGCGGTTCGCATTCAGGCAGGCAGACCGGTTCTACAGGTGGGCGGCGAACGGATGCGCGGCGGTGCCCTTCTTGGCCACCACTTCCTCGGCCGTCGGCAGGCCGGCCACGGCACGCTGGATCGACTCGCGCGTGGCCTGGTAGTTGTAGTCCTGGATCTTCTTGTCGTCCTCGGCCAGCCAGTGGATGAAGACGCCGACGCAGATGAACAGGTTGTCGGCTTCGGAGGCCGGGATGGTGCCGTCCTCGACGGAATCGGCCACGGCCATCGCCACGCCGCGCTGCGCCGGGCCGAACATCTGCACGGCCTGCTTGGCGCCCTTGATCGTCACCTTGTTGAACAGCACCGTGGCCGGCTTGGTCAGCAGGTTCGGCGCGACCACGGCCAGCAGCGAGGTGAAGCCGTCCTTGTTGTTGGTCAGCGCGTTGGCGAAGGCCGTCTCTGCAGCGCTGCCCCGGGGGCCGATGATGAGGTCGATGTGGGCGACTTCATTGCCATCACCGACGAGCGATTCGCCGACCATCATGTGATTGATCTTTGCCATGGGTCCTTATCTCCTGTATGCAGTAATGGGTCATGACGATGCTGGCCGACCTACCAGCCCCGACTCCCCTGCCAATCACGATCCGTGCCACTTGGCGCGGACCCCGCGGACGAGTCCCGCCAGCATCAGCGTGGCCACCGTCAGATCCGCCGTGGTGCCGGGGTTGAGCCCTCGGGCCTTCAGCTGCTCGTCCCACGAGGCGAAGCCCGGGTCGGCATCGAGCGCCTCGCCCGCTTCGGCGCGTGCTCGCCAACCCTGCGCCGAGCGCATGACAGTGTGTGCCACGGCTTCCCCGTGCTTTCGAACAATGTGTGAATCGGGCAGGCGGGCCAGCAGCGTCAGGTAAAGCCGTTGCACGGCCTGGACCATGGCGGCGCCCGGCGGCTCGCCGGGGCGGCAGTCGAATTCCCCGACGGCAGGCCCGAGCGCCGGCAGCGCCCAATCGAAGAGGTCCGCAAATCCGCCGCGGTACTGGCGCGCGATGCTGTCGCGTTCGGCGGCGAGTGCCATCGCCGTGCGCAGGTTCACGCTCGGCGCCGAATGCACGTCCTCGGCGGGAGCCGACCCGAGCCCACCCGGATTGGCGGCCGCGATGGCGCGGTACGCGGCCCTCGTGTCGTCCACGTCCAGGCCGTCCAGCACCTCCTTCAGCGCCGCGTGCAGCGGCTCGCCGTCATCTCCGGCGTCCCCGCAGCGCTCGGCAGCCGCAGCGATGGGCGCACACAGCAGCAGGATGCCCAGGTTGGTGTTGCAGCCCGCCTCGGCCCAGGAGGCGGCCTGGGCGGCTTCTATGCGCGCCCCGACGCGGGCACCGGGCGCGAAGAGCCCCGCAGCGGCGGCTCGGGCGCTGCGGATGAACATCTCCGCCTGCATGCCATGGCCCGGCGATGCCAGGCTCACGTTGCCGGGCTTGCGCACCCGCACGTCGAGCTCGCAGGCACACAGGAAAGCCTCGCGCGCGACACCCTCATGCACGCCCGGCGCTCGCTTCCTGCCGCCCTTCGCTCGCGGCGGCCCATTTGCGGTCCAGCAGGTCGTCGACGATGGCGCGCGCAATGTTGAACGTCGTCACGCGCTGCAGGCCTTGCCAGGCGGCGACTCCGTTGACCTCCAGCACCTGGATGGCGGGTCCGCTGGCGCTGGGCACGAGATCCACCCCGGCGTAGTCCATGCCCAGCGCGAGCGCCGCACGCTCGGCGAGTTCGGCCAGCGCGGGCGTCAGCGCGGCGGCCTCGGCGCGCGCACCCTGGGCGATGTTGTGGATCCAGTGGGAGCTGACCCGCCGCATCGCGGTGAGCGCACGCCCGCCGACCACCAGCACCCGCCAGTCGAAGCCTGGCTCGCCTACCGGCGGCACGAAGCGCTGCAGGTAGGCCAGCGAGCCGAAGCCCTTGTCGAGCGGCGGCAGCGGATGGTGCACGCCGCCTACGTCACCGACCCGCTCAAGCCCCTTGCCTTGCGAGCCGAACAGGGGCTTGAGCACCAGCGACCTTCCCTTCGCCCCTTCGCGGATGGCCAGCCGCTGCGCCAGGGCCGGCGACTCCGTGGCCCAGGTCGCCGGCGTCGGGATGCCGGCCGCATGCAGCAGCAGGCTGGTCATGGACTTGTCGACACTGCGCTCTATGGCCCGCGCGTCGTTGTAGACCGGCACGCCGAGTTCGCGCAGCGCATGCAGGATGCCCAGTCGCTTGGTGACCTGCTCGAAGCTGCCGCCGGCGATGCCGCGCACCAGCGCCGCATCGGGCAGCTCGCGGCCGAAGCCGGGGATGACCAGCCCGTGCCAGGAGGCGGTGGTGTCGATGTGGCAATCGGCCAGGTCCA
This sequence comes from Ideonella flava, assembly GCF_051857595.1. Taxonomy (NCBI): domain Bacteria; kingdom Pseudomonadati; phylum Pseudomonadota; class Betaproteobacteria; order Burkholderiales; family Sphaerotilaceae; genus Ideonella; species Ideonella flava. Next base: position 275,032 of record NZ_JBPZHD010000011.1, on the reverse strand, counting down.
CGCACCAGCCGACAGCTCCCCGGGCTCTCAACGCGGCCTGCAACTGGCGGGTGTGCCAACCCTTCTCGTCGGTCATGATCGCCACTCGCAAGCCGGCACCTGCGGACGGCCGCTCGGCCGAAGATGGGGTAGACGTCGGGATCACGTGGCCTCCTTCATCCACAGGCGCTGCAGCAACGGCAGGTCGGTGGCGCCGCCATGCCAGGTGGTGCCACTCGCGATGTTGCTCACCCAGACCTCGGCGGGGGCGAACAAGGCGCCGTCGATCTTGTAGAAGTCGTGGCCCGCCTCCTTGAAGATCTCGGCGAACGAGCGGCCGTAGTCGCGCGAGTTGCGCGAGGGCAGCTGGCGCGCGAGCTCGCGCGCGGCCCCGTCGCTGCCCTTCACCGACAGCTGCACGCGGCCGCCGTAGAGGATGGCGTCGTTGGTGCGCCCCATCGCCTCCACGCCGTCGGGGCTGGGTGCCGGCAACGGAGCCGTGGCTGCGCCGTCGACGATGTCGGCCAGCGCGAAACCCAGCTCGTGGGCCTTGTGAAGCGCCACCTCCAGCACGCGAGCCACCACCTGCGTCGTGCCGGCCAGGCTCGTCGTCGGCGTGAGGATCACCGTGAGACCTTCCGGCGTGAGGCCACAGTCCCTGAGCAGCTTGTCGACGATGATCTTCGGCGGGACGCGATCGACTTCCAGCACCAGCACGCCAGCCGCCGACTGATCGCGGTAGCCCAGTTCGGCGAACAGGGGCTCCTTGCCGGCCAGCGCGCGCGCCGGGCCGGAGCCCAGCGAGAAGAACTTCTTGCCCCCTGTCTCCTCCTTGCTCGCCGCCAGGCTCCATCCCGCGTACTGGCTGCCGAGACAGGCGAGAACGGGCTGGGCGCTCGCCACGTCGAGCCAGGTGGGCCAGCCGCCGCTCCCATCGGCCCGCAAGCCGACGCGGCCGAGCCCGCCCATGCAGATCTCGCCCACCAGCACGCCGGCCGCCACGCTGCCGCGGGTGGCCACGCCGGCATCGACGATGCACACCCCAGCCGCATCCCGTTCGTAGGCGATCCCCAGCGCTTCGGCCTCGTCCAGCAGGCGCCGGACCAGCGGCTCGGCGAGCGCGTTCACGCTGAGCCGGCACCCGGCCAGGGGGGGTGAGGCTTGTGTCGTCATGTCATGGTCTCCAGTTCGTCCAGCAGTTGGTCGCGGGCGACGCGCAATAGCGCCCTCACCTGCTGCGCATCGGAGCCGCGCGCGCTCAGGCTGCACACCGGGTCGCCTTCGGCCACCATCATCTGGCCCCAAGGTCGATCGTGCACGTCCGGTCGACTGGCCAGGTGGCGGATGGCCCGGTCGCCGATCTGCAGCGGGCGGCGCGCAAAGACGATTTCCTGTCCACTCACGGCCGGCGGCGAAGGCGGCTCCATCAGGCGCGGCGACTCGCCCTCCAGGCAGGCCTGCACATGCGCCCGCATCACGCCGTGCACCACGCGCCAGTCGTACAGCGAAAGGCTCGCCGGAAGGCGCGGGTTGATCTCGAGGACACAGGCCTGCCGGCCGTCCCAGATGAAATCCAGGCTGCCCAGGCCGCGCAGCGAGAACTCGCCGACGAGGCGATCCAGCGCGGCGCGCAAGGTCGCTGCCCCGGCGTCGGGCAGAGACACCGGCCCGACCACGCCTCGATAGACGAAGGGCCGGCTCCCCAGTGGCTGCACGATCAACTCGTTGAAGCCCAACACGGTGGCGTGGCAGCCAGCGGCGATGAAGGTGGCCGACATCGGCGCACCCGGCACTTCGCGCTCGAAGTAGTGGTGCAACGGTGCCCGGCCTTGCGCTCGCTGGATGTGCCAGCCGCCGCTGCCGTGCGCGTCCTTCAGCAGCCAGCCGGCGGGGTCGGCCGGCTGCGCGACCTGCACCTCGGGGTGCGCGATGCCGTGGCGGTCGAGCGCGGCGAAGAAGCCGGCGGGATCGCGGATGCGCTCCACGGTGCGCGCCGCGTTCCCGACCAGCGGCAAGAGGGCCGCGCCCTCCTCCAACAGGGCCGCGTGCCCGTCGAACCCACCGCCCACCACCCAGCCCGCCACGTCGCCACGCTCGGCCAGGGAGGCCAGCGCAGAGAGCACCCGCGCCGGCTCGATGCGCATGCGGGCCGGGTCGCCGATCGGCATCCACTGCAGGCTCGCCTCGCGGGTGTCCTGGTCGCCGAACAGGTCCAGCGCGATGACCTCGTAGCCGCTGCACCGCGCCGCCTCGGCCGGGGCACGGGCCGACAGGCCGGCGACCGCGAGCACGGCCATGGCGTCAGGGCTTCTCTTCGAGGAACGCTCTGGCTGCGGCAAAAGCCTCCCGGAAGCTCAGCACGACCGGCTTCTCGGCGTCCCTCATCTGGACCAGCAGGCGGTGCTGCGTCTGGTACTTGACGTTGCCAATGGCCAGCGCACCGATGCCCACCGCGGAGGTGCCCTTCAGCGGCACGGCGTCGTCCATCACTCCGACGCCGGCGATGCCCTCGGGCGGGACCGCGTTCACATCGGCAGCCACCTTGAGCCTCTTGGCCACGGCGAGATCCTCGACCGACACGACCTGCACGCCCGCGGCCGCGCAACCGAGCACGACGTCTGCTTCGCCGATGGACGCTCTGACCGCGTCGTGGCCCCGGCCGGAAACGCCGTGCAAGGTGACCCCGAAGCGCTGGCCGGTGTCCCGCGCAGCGGCCTCGGCCGCCTCGTCGCCCTCACGGCTCGACAGCAGCGCCTGCGCGCCGCTCAGGGCGGCCAGGACGCCCGCCACGCGCCCGACGGGCCCGGTACCGCCGAGCACCACCACGCGCTGGTCCTTCAACCCGTGCCCGTGGTGCTTCCTGAGGGCCGCGTCGACGCAGGCGACCATGGCGGCGGCTGTGGAGAAGGCGCCGCTCGGATCGGCCATGAGCGAGACGACGAAAGGCTTGACCATCGAGTCCTTCGCCTTGTCGAGCATGTCGGCGGCCACTGTCGCGCTGCGGCCTCCGATGAAGATGCCGGTGCGAGCGACTCCCTTGGGGCCGCGCGAGAAGATCGCGTCCTGCGTCAGGCCCTTCACGCCATCGAGGCCGACTTCGCAGTACGGCACGATGATCTGGTAGCCGGCGTCGGCGGCCATGTTGACGTCGAACGGGCTCATCTGTTTGCCCGGCGTGAACATGTGGAGGATGTACGGGCGCTCCATGGCGTCTCCTGTCAAGGGCTTCAATGGCAATGCGAGGCCGAGTCGGCCAGCGGAGCGTGGTCCAGCCGATGCCAGGCCAGGGTGGCGCCACGATGGCGGGGCGCGACGATGCGGGCCAACAGGCCGGCAGGCATCACGCCGGCGGCTCGGGCGGCGTCGAGCAGGCGCTGCGCCGCCGTCTGAGAAGACACGATGGCAAAGCCCGTCGGGCCCCAGGAGCTCTGGCCCGTGGCAGCGCCCGGTGCGGCGGCATCCCCGCCCCGCGCCGGATCGAGGCTCGCCTCGCCGAGCCAGTCGACCAGTCGGCCGACCGCATGGCTGGTGTAGCCGGTGCCGCCCTGCACCGGCGCGAAGTGCCCGCCCAGGATCTGCTGCATCCGCGTGACCCCGGCGGCGAAGAGCGGGAAGTCACCGCTGGCCGCACCGGGCAGCACGCGCATCAGGACCTGGTGGCAGATCTCGGCCGCGGCCGCCTGGGGCAGCGGCGCCAGCGCCGCCAGGGCCTGCCGCTCGGCCGTGCCGGAGAGGCCACGGTGTCCGGGATCCTCGACGACCACGACGCGCCAGCGTTCCGGCAGCTCCAGCCGCGCCAGCAAGGGCGCCGGGCTGCCGTCCGCGCCGGGACCGCCGTCGACCAGCAGCCCGCCCTGGTCGAACCCCGCAATGCCCACGCCCGACCGGAGGCCGCGCCCCAGCCACCGGGCCAGCGTGGCGGTGCTCACGTCGAGCCCGTGCCATTGGGTGAATCCCCGGCCGACCGCCAGCGCCAGCTGCGTTCCGGACCCGAAGCCGGCATGGGCAGGCAGTGCCCTCAGGAGGCGCAGCCGCAAGGGCTCGACACGGCCACTGTGCTGGCGCAGCGCGTGCAGGCAGGCGGCGACGCGATCGATCTCTGCGCGGGCATGCTCGCCGACGGCCTCCACCTCGTCGCGCGGTGCCGGGCTGAACTCGATCGCCGTCTCGTAGCCTTCGATGACCAGGCCCACGCTGCCGAAGCGGCGCCCGAGGCTGCCGGCGGGGTCGAGGAAGCCCAGGTGCAGGCGGCCAGGCGCCCGCACGGTCAGCGCGTCATGACCCTCAGCGCGCATTGCGCCCGCTGGTGCTGGTGCTGGTCCTGGAAGAAAGCGCCATCTCGAAGCCTGCCTGGAATCGCCTGGGATCCCCCTTCAAAGCAAGCATCGTTCCCCCGGCCGTGCCCCCGGCCAACACGGGCCGCCGCCTCGGCCGGCGAGGTCGATGTACCGCCGCCGGGACACAGTGTCATGCCGGCCTTCAGTCGTACTTGATGTACTTGAAGCGCGGATCGTCCGGCGTGCCTTCGAGGGCCGAGCCGGCGCTCGCCTGCGGCCGCCACATCACCGTCTCCTCGATCTTGCGGGCCAGCTCGAAGTCCTTGTCGGTGATGCCCTTGGCCGCGTGGTTCACCAGCTTCACGATGACGAAGGCATAGGAGACGGTCAGGTCGGGGTGGTGCCAGGCCGCCTCGGCGAGATGGCCCACGGTGTTGACCACCATCAGCGTGCCCTTCCAGCCGCTCGTCTTGTACTTGCGGCGGATCCAGCCATCCTCGAAGTACCAGGCGGGCAGTTCCTCCTTCAGCCGGGCCTCGATCTCGTCCTGCGGGTAGATCTCGTCCGCGGTCTTCTTGCGCCATTGCGTCATGCTTGCTCCTTCACCAGTGGGCCCGTTCGCGATTCGTCGTCGAGTCCAGGCCCTTGGCCTGGTCGACGCCGAGGGCGCCTTCGAAACGCGTGCCGTCGAGATCGGCCTCCGAGAAATCGGCGCCGGCCACGTTGGCACCTCGCAGGTCCGCGCCGGCCAGCTTGGCGCGAAAGAGCGTCGCGCCGGCCAGGTTGGCTTTCGTGAGGTCAGCGAACTCCAGGAGCGAGCGGTTCAGGTCGGCGCCCGACAGATCGGCGGCCGGCATTCGCGCGCCGGCCAGGTTCGTGCGCATCTGGCCCATGCCCTGGTTCTTGATGTCCACGCCCAGGTTGGCGCGGGCCAGCCGCGCGCCGCTGAAATCGACACCCGCGAACTCCGCGATGATGCGCGCCCCGGAAAGATCGGCGCCGGCGAAGCTCGGCTTGGCGGTCACCTGCCCCCCGAGGACGACCACGCTCATCAGCGAGGCATCGACCAGCACGGCGCCGTTGAAGTTGGTGCCCATCAGCCAGGCCCCGTTGAGGTTGGCCTTCGTGAGATCGGCGCCGGCGAGCTTGGATGAAACCAGGCGCGCGCTGAACAACCGGGTGCCGACGAGGCGCGCGGCGGCGAAATCCATCCCGCTCAAGTCCAGGTCGGACAGGTCCAGGCCCGAGAGCTCCGGGCGCGTGCCGCCGGCCTTGGCCCGTGCGATCAGCTCGCGCACCTCAGCCACCGCCGGCGGCGCGGCGCGCGCGCCGCGAGCTGCCGCGATGCAGGCGAGCGAGATCACTGCATTGAAGGTCCGTTTGCGCATGGCCAGGCCCTTAGCCCCGGCGCCATGATGAACCGAATGGCTCGTGGATGCATCCGCACCGCCCCTGCCCCGCTCTCAGGTTGGGCCGACCGCCCGCCACGGCGCCACCCTTCGTTCGACCTGGGCACCACATTCCCGCTCGGGCTGAACACCACTCCCCGTTCGGGCTGAGCTTGTCGAAGCCGCGTGTGTGCGCAAGGGCCCTTCGACAGGCTCAGGGCGAACGGAGTGGGGTTCGTTCGGGCTGAGGCCACCCCCCGTTCGGGCTGGGCCTGTCGAAGCCTCGTGTGTGTGGGCCCTTCGACAGGCTCAGGGCGAACGGTATGGGGTTCGTTCGGGCTGGGCACCCCCCCGTTCGGGCTGAGCTTGTCGAAGCCTTGTGCACCTCCACCGTTCGGGCTGGGCCTGTCGAAGCCTCGTGTGTGCGGGCCCTTCGACAGGCTCAGGGCGAACGGTGTGGGGTTCGTTCGGGCTGAGCTTGTCGAAGCCGTCTGGTCAGTGGTAGCACCTGACCATCGCGTCCATGGCCACCGGCTTGATGAGCGGCGCCATGCCCGCGCAGCCGAAGGCCTCGAAGCGCAGCTTGCAGATGCCGCGGGCAGCCTGGCGCGCCTCGATCATCGCCTTGCGCGGGTCGAACTCGGCCGGCGCATCGGCCAGGCTCTTGCGCATCGCGCCGGTCATGGCCAGGCGGATGTCGGTGTCGATGTTGACCTTGCGCACGCCTTGGGCGATGCCGCGCACGATTTCCTCCACCGGCACGCCGTAGGTCTCCTTGATGTCGCCGCCGTACTGGCGGATGGTCTCGAGCCACTCCTGCGGCACGCTGGACGATCCGTGCATCACGAGGTGCGTGCCGGGCACCGCGGCGTGGATGCTGGCGATGCGGTCTATGGCCAGGATGTCGCCGGTGGGTTGGCGGCTGAACTTGTAGGCGCCGTGGCTGGTGCCGATGGCGATGGCCAGCGCATCGACGCCGGTGCGCTCGACGAAGTCGCGCGCCTGCGCCGGGTCGGTCAGCAGCATGTCGTGGCTCAGGATGCCGGCCGCGCCGACGCCATCCTCCTCGCCCGCCTCGCCGGTCTCCAGCGAGCCCAGGCAGCCGAGTTCGCCTTCGACCGACACGCCCACCGCGTGCGCCATCTCGCAGACCTTGCGAGTGACCTCGACGTTGTAGTCGTAGCGGGCCGGCGTCTTGGCATCCTCCTGCAGCGAGCCGTCCATCATCACGCTGGTGAATCCCGAGCGGATGGACTGCTGGCAGACGGCGGGCGACGCCCCGTGGTCCTGGTGCAGAACGACCGGGATGTCCGGATGCGACTCGACGGCCGCCAGCACCATGTGCCGCAGATAAGCCTCGCCGGCGTACTTGCGGGCGCCCGCGGAAGCCTGCAGGATGACCGGCGACTGCGTCGCTTCAGCCGCCTCCATGATGGCCTGGATCTGCTCCAGGTTGTTGACGTTGAAGGCCGGCACGCCATAGCCGCGTTCTGCGGCGTGGTCCAGCACCTGGCGAAGCGAGACGAGAGCCATGGGAGTTCCCTTCGGGGTCGACAAGAAGAAGGCGGTCGGATCAGCCCAGCGCGGACACCTCGTCCATGCGCCTGTGCCACTCGGCCAGGTCGTCCAGCGTGACCCGGTCGGCGCCGTCGCCATCAGCCAAGGCGGGGTGCCAGCCCACACGGCTATCGAGACCAGGCCCGATGGCGATGGCGCCTTCGATGGGGGCGGTCGCGAAGTAGGCGCTGCGAGTCACGAGCACCGGCACGTCGGCGCCGCGGGCAGCCGCCACGCCACCCGGCGAATCCTCCAGGGCCAGGCATTGCAGCGGGCCGACGCGCAGTCGTTGCAGGGCGATCGTGTAGACCTCGGGATCGGGCTTCTTCGCCCTCACGTCCTCGCCGCACACCAGGGCCTCGAACCAGGCGGCCCAGGATGGACCCAGGTTGGCGCGCAGCAAGGCCTCCACGTTCGCCCGGCTCGTCGTGGTCGTGATCGCCAGCCTGACGCCGCGCGAGCGACATTCTTCGAGCAACTCCGCCACGCCCGGCCGCAGGGTGACGCTGCCGGCCTGCACGATCTCGCCATAGAGCGCGTTCTTGCGCTGGTGCACCGCGCGCGCCAGTGCCTCGCGCTCCGCGGGCAGGATGGGCGCATCGCTGCGCCGGGCCATGTCGTGCAGCAGGCGCTCGCGGCCTCCGGTGACGGCCAGCAGCTCACCGTAACGCAACACGCCCCAGCGCCACGGCAGGCCCAGGGCGTCGAAGGCCTGGTTGAACGCGATGCGATGGCCATCGCGCTCGGTCTCGGCGAGCGTCCCGTCGACATCCCACAGCAGGGCCTTGAGGTTGGAGCTCATGGTCGCACCCCCGCCTCTGCGGACGGCCGCTCCCGGCTCGTGGGCCTCTGCGCGAAGACATGCGCCGTGACGGCGTGCAGGCTCGCAAAGACATGGTCCGGCCGCGAGGCTTCGATCGGCTCGCCGGCGTTGTAGCCATAGGGCACGGCCCAGGCCTCGACGCCCGCATTGCGCGCCGCCATCACGTCGGTGTGCGAATCGCCCAGATGCGCCGTCCGGCGTGCGTCCCCGCGCAGCGTGGCGACGACATGACGCAGGACACCGGCATCGGGCTTCTTCACCGGCAGCGAATCGCCAGCAACCACGAGGTCGAAGCAATGCTCCATGCCCTGCTTGTCCAGCAGGCGGCGGACGTGGCGCAGCTCCTTGTTGGTGGTGCAGGCCAGGAGCACGCCCTCGGCCTTCAGCCGCGCGAGCAGATCGACGGCACCGGGATACGGCGTCGAGGTGGTGCCGGTGGTCGCCTCGTAATGCCGGTCCAGGCTTTCCAGCACCTCCTGGGGCCGGACTCGATCGGCCAGGCCCGGCTGCTCCATGAAGACACGGGCCAGCACGCGCAGCATGAGCTCCTTCGTGCCGGCGCCGATGAAGCGCGTGATCTCGCCCTCGGGCCGGCGCGCGATGCCGTGCGACTCCAGCGCGCGGTTGGCGGCCTCGGCGATCTCGCCGGCCGTGTCGACCAGGGTCCCGTCGAGGTCGAAGCTGATGATGTCGATGTCCATGCCGCCGGTCCCTACATCCCGTTGAACGCCTCGGCGCCGCGCATCTCGACGCAGGCGACGACCTGCTCGACCAACCGCCGCGCCGTCAGGCCGAAGTGTTCGTAGACCTGGGCCGCCGGCGCCGATTCGCCGAACCCGTCTACGCCCAGCGCGGCCACGCAGCCGTACTGGCCCCACCAGCGCGTCACGCCGGCCTCGATGCCGATGCGCGGCAGGCCGCGGCCCAGCACCGATTCGCGCCACTCGCGGGGCTGCCGGTCGAACACCGTGCTGCTCGGCAGCGAGACCACGCGGACCGGCACGCCCTGAACATCGAGCAGTTGCTGTGCGGCCATCGCCAGCGCCACCTCGGAGCCGGTGGCCAGGACCACGGCGCAGGCGCCAGGCCGGTCGCTCAGCACATAGCCTCCGCGTCGGATCTGCACGATCTGCTCAGGCGTGCGCGGCTGCGCCGGCAGGTTCTGGCGCGACAGCAGCAAGGCACTCGGCCGCTTCGCCTCCTCCAGCGCATGCAGCCAGGCGGCTGCAGTCTCCGCCGCGTCGCAAGGACGCCAGACATCGAGGTTCGGGATGAGGCGCAGGCTGGCCGCGTGCTCGACGGCCTGGTGCGTCGGCCCGTCTTCGCCCAGGCCGATCGAGTCGTGGGTGAAGACGTGGATCACGCGCTGCTTCATCAGCGCGGCCATGCGCACCGCGTTGCGGCTGTAGTCGCTGAAGGTGAGGAAGGTGCCGCCGTAAGGGATGAAGCCCCCGTGCAAGGCGATTCCGTTCAGCGCGGCGGCCATGCCGAACTCACGCACGCCGTAGTGGATGTGCCGGCCACCGGCCTGCCCTGCCCGCACGGCGCCGCACCCGGGGAAATCGGTGAGGTTGGAGCCGGTCAGGTCCGCGCTGCCGCCGATCAGCTCGGGAATCGCCGGGGCGAGCACGGCCAGCGCCTGCTGCGAGGCCTTTCGCGTGGCCACGCCGTCGGTGGACTGCCCCTGGCGCGCCATCAAGGCCAGCGCCGTCTCGTGAAAGCTCGTGGGCAGCGTGCCTGTGATCCGGCGTTCGAACTCGGCCGCCAGCTCGGGGTGCTCGCTGCGGTAGGCCTCGAAGGCGCGGCGCCAGGCCGCCTCCTGCGAGGCGCCCCGCTGCGTGGCTTTCCACTGTTCGCGCACGGCGTCAGGCACCTCGAAGGCTCCGGCCTGCCAGCCGATGGCCGCCTTGGTCGCGGCGATCTCCTCGGCGCCCAGCGGTTCGCCATGGGCCTTGGCCGTGCCGGCGCGCGCGGGCGAGCCGCGGCCTATGGTCGTCCGGCAGAGGATCAGCGTCGGCCGATCCGCGCTAGTCTTCGCCTGGCCGATCGCCCTGACGACGGCGTCGGTGTCGTGGCCGTCCACCGGCCCGATCACGTTCCAGCCGTAGGCCTCGAAGCGCTTCGCGGTGTCGTCGCGGAACCAGCCCGTGACCGCGCCGTCGATCGAGATGCCGTTGTCGTCGTACAGCGCGACCAGCTTGTTCAGTTGCAGCGCGCCCGCCAGCGAGCAGGCCTCGTGGCTGATGCCTTCCATCAGGCAGCCGTCGCCGAGGAAGACGTAGGTGTGGTGATCCACCACTCGGTGGCCCGGCCGGTTGAACTCGTCGGCCAGCAGCTTCTCGGCCAGTGCCATGCCCACCGCGTTGGCGAGGCCCTGGCCCAGCGGGCCAGTGGTCGTCTCCACGCCCGGCGTCAGCCCGACCTCGGGGTGGCCCGGCGTCCTGCTGTGCAGCTGGCGGAAGCGCTTCAGCTCGTCCATCGGCAGGTCGTAGCCGGTGAGATGCAGCAGCGCGTACAGCAGCATCGAGGCATGGCCGTTGGACAGCACGAAGCGATCGCGATCCGGCCACAGCGGATTGGCCGGGTTGTGGTGCAGGTGGCCGCCCCACAGCGCCACCGCCATCTCGGCCATGCCCATGGGCGCGCCCGGATGGCCCGAGTTGGCCTGCTGCACCGCATCCATCGCCAACGCTCGCAGGGCATTGGCCATCGCGTCGAAGCGGCCGCTGTCGGCGCGCAACACGCGGTCTGTCGATGAGCCGCTCATCACAGCGCTCCCAGGGCGCGCTGGCGGCGCTCCATCATCCGCCAGATGAAGGGCGTGAAGATCAGCTGCATCGCCAGCTCCATCTTGCCGCCCGGCACGACGATGGTGTTGGCGCGGCTCATCCACGAGTTGTTGATCATGTTGAGCAGGTAGGGGAAGTCGATGCCCTTGGGGTTGGAGAAGCGGATCACGCAGATGCTCTCGTCGGCGCTGGGAATGTCGCGGGCGATGAACGGGTTGCTGGTGTCGACCACCGGCACGCGCTGGAAGTTGACGTGCGTGTGCCGGAACTGCGGGCAGATGTAGTGCACGTAGTCGGGCATGCGGCGCAGGATGGTGTCGGTCACCGCCTCGGAGCTGTAGCCGCGCACGTTCTTGTCGCGCCACAGCTTCTGGATCCACTCCAGGTTGATCACCGGCACCACGCCGATCAGCAGGTCCGGGTACTTGGCGACGTTGACCTCGGGCGTCACCACTGCGCCGTGCAAGCCTTCGTAGAAGAGGATGTCGGTGTTCGGCTCCAGGTCTTCCCACGGCGTGAAGGTGCCCGGCTCCTGCTTGTAGGGCGCGGCCTCGACGCGGTCGTGCAGGTACTTGCGGCGCTTGCCGGAGCCGGTCTCGCTGTAGTCGCGAAACAGCTGCTCCAGCTCGGCGAAGAGGTTGTTGTCCGGCCCGAAGTGGCTGAAGTGGGTGTCGCCCCGCTTCTCGGCCTCGGCCTGGCGCTGCTTCATCTCCTGCCGGTCGAAGCGGTGGAAGCTGTCGCCCTCGATGATGGCCGGCGCGACCTTCTCGCGCCGGAAGATGTTCTCGAAGGTGCGCGTCACCGAGGTGGTGCCGGCCCCTGACGAGCCGGTGATGGCGATGATGGGATGTCGTTCCGACATGGTGGATTCCCCGTTCAGTCTCGAAACAGGCTGCGGGTGGCGAAAAGCGGCGCCGGCGCCACGCTCATCGCCACCGGCTCGTGGTGATAGCGCTCTATGCGCTCGACCTCGTTCTTCGACCCGAACACCAGGCCTATGCGCTGGTGCAGCTCGCTGGGCTTGACGCCGAGCACGGGCTGGCGGCCAGTGCTGGCGCGCCCTCCCGCCTGTTCCATCACGAAGCCGAGCGGATTGGCCTCATAGAGCAGGCGCAGCCGCCCGGAGCGGGCCGGGTCTTTCGTGTCCCGCGGGTACATGAAGACGCCACCGCGCATGAGAATGCGATGGGCCTCGGCGACCATGCTGGCGATCCAGCGCATGTTGAAGTCCTTGCCGCGCGGCCCCGTGCGGCCAGCCAGGCATTCGTCGACATAGCGCTTGACCGGCGGCTCCCAGAAGCGCGAGTTGGAGCTGTTGATCGCGAACTCCTGCGTGTCTTCGGGCACCTGCACGTTCTGCCTCGTGAGCACGAACTCGCCGAGGTCATGGTCCAGCGTGAACACCGCGACGCCATTGCCCACCGTCAGCACGAACTGCGTCGTCGGCCCGTAGATTGCGTAGCCCGCCGCCACTTGCGCGGCGCCGGGTTGCAGGAAGTCGGCCTCGACCACGTCGCGGCCGGTCTTCACCACCTCGGGCGGCGCCCGAAGGATGGAGAAGATGCTGCCCACCGCGACGTTGACGTCGATGTTCGAGGAGCCATCGAGCGGATCGAACACCAGCAGGTACTTGCCGCGCGGATACGACGGCGGGATCTGGCAAGGCTCGTCCATCTCCTCCGACGCCATGCCGCCGAGGTGGCCGCTCCATTCGTTCATGCGCACGAAGATCTCGTTGGACAGCACGTCCAGCGGCTTCTGCACCTCGCCCTGCACGTTGACCGCGCCAGCCTCGGGCATTTCGACGTCCGTCAGCGGCCCGCGCGAGACGATGCGCGCCAGCGACTTGAAGGCCAGCGAGATGTCGAGGATCAGGCCATTGAGCTCGCCGCTGGCCTGCGGGAAGCGGCGGCGCTCCTCGATCAGGTAGCGGGTCAGGGTCTGGCGGCCGTTGAGTGACATGGATCCCTCCTTCAGTTCGTGAACACACGGCTGGCCCGGATGTCGTCGGGTTGCAGCGTGGTCAGGTCGTTCTCGGTCAGCTCGCGGTCGCGGTCGGCGAACAGGCGGCTCGCCTGGCGCAGGCGCGCGCGGTCGAGCGCGTTGCGCACGCTCCGGGCGTTGGCGAAATGCGGTTGCGCGATCCGCCGCGTGAGGTACTCGCCCAGCGTCTCGCGCGCCCCTTCGCCGAAGCGATAGTTCATTCCGCCCAGCATCCGGTCGGCGATCTGGCGCAGCTCGTCCTGGCTGTAGTCGGGGAAGTCGAGGTGGTGCGCGATGCGGCTGCTCATGCCCGGGTTGGAGCGGAAGAACGTCTCCATGCGGTCGGCATAGCCGGCCAGGATCACCACCAGGTCGTCGCGCTGGTTCTCCATCACCTGCAGCAGGATCTCAATCGCCTCCTGGCCGTAGTCGCGCTCGTTCTCGGGCTTGTAGAGGTAGTAGGCCTCGTCGATGAAGAGCACGCCGCCCATCGCCTTCTTCAGCACCTCCTTGGTCTTGGGCGCCGTGTGGCCGATGTACTGGCCGACCAGGTCGTCACGCGTCACGGCCACCATGTGGCCTTTGCGCACATAGCCCAGGCGATGCAGGATCTCGGCCATTCGCATCGCCACCGTCGTCTTGCCGGTGCCGGGGTTGCCGGTGAACGACATGTGAAGCGACGGCATCTGCGCCTGCAGCCCGAGGTTGGCGCGCAGCTTGTCGATCACGAGCAGCGCCGCGATGTCGCGGATGCGCTGCTTGACCGGCGCCAGGCCGACGAGGTCGCGGTCCAGCTCCTCGAGCACCGCCTCGACCTGGCTGTCGCGCAGCACTTGCGCGACGGAACGCGCGGTGCCGCGCACGGCGGTGTCGGCGGGCGCCGGTGCCTCGGGCTGGGCCTGGGCGGACGCACCGGGAATGGCATACAGCGGCCGGCTCATCGCACACCTCCTTTCGCCAGGCCTGAGCCCCCACCTTCCGTTCGGGCTGAGCCTGTCGAAGGCCGGACGGCGCCGAGCTCCGTCCTCATCGCATCGACGACCCGCCGGTAGTTCGGCTGGCCGAATATCGCGCTGCCCGCCACGAAGGTGTCGGCCCCCGCATCGGCCACGCGCCGGATGTTGTCCACCTTGATGCCGCCATCCACCTCCAGGCGGATGTCTCGCCCCGAGGCCTCGATGAGCCGCCGCGCCCGTTCGATCTTGCGCAGCGCCGAGGCTATGAAGCCCTGCCCGCCGAACCCGGGGTTGACGCTCATGACGAGCACCAGGTCGACCTTGTCGATCACCCACTCCAGCACATCGAGCGGCTCGGCCGGATTGAAGACCAACCCGGCCTGGCAGCCCGTGCTGCGGATCAGTTGCAGCGTGCGATCGACGTGCGTCGACGCATCCGGATGAAAGCTGATCAGGTCCGCGCCCGCCTCGGCAAACCCCTGCGCCAGCGCATCGACAGGCTGCACCATGAGGTGCACGTCCAGCGGAACCGGCGTGCCGTCGGGCCTCACGCAATGCGGCTTGATCGCGTTCGCGACGGCGGGCCCCATCGTCAGGTTGGGCACGTAGTGGTTGTCCATCACGTCGAAGTGGATCCAGTCGGCGCCGGCGGCGATCACCGCGCGCACCTCGTCGCCCAGGCGCGCGAAATCGGCCGACAGGATGGAAGGGGCGATGCGGTACATCTGTAGCGCTCAGTACCGTTGCGACTCGGGCCGGTCGGCGGCGTAGCTGTGCACCGTGTAGCGCATCGCCCGGCCCTCGGCCTCCTGCCGCACCAGGCCAAAGCCCGGCTCGTCGACCGGCCGGTTGACGATGAAGCTCATCGCAATCGATTCGATGCCGCGCGTCGAATCGAAGGCCATCAGGCGGATGTAGTGGCTCGGGAAGGTCTTGCGGCACTCCCTCATCTCATGCACCACGCCGGCCGCGTCGCGCAGGTCGAACATGGGCATGCCGAACATCTCCCAGTAGGTGTTGCGCGGATGCGGGTCGTCGGTGTATTCGACGCTCCAGGCGTAGCCGCGCTGCAGGCCGTAGTCGACCTGCAGCGCGATCTCGGCGTCGGTGAGATCGGGCAGGAAGCTGAACTGGCCCTGGGTCACGCGGCCGGTGGGGTTGGTCATCATGGTGGAAAGCTCCTCAGGCGATCGCGGGGGTCACGGCGTAGTCGCTCGTGTCGGTGGACGTGTAGTTGAAGCTGATCTCGCCCCAGGTATCGAGCGCCTGCTTCAAGGGGCCGCAGAACTGGGCCGCCTTCTGCAGGATCTCCAGGCCCTCGTTCTTGATGTCGCGGCCCTCGTTGCGCGCCTTGACCATCGCCTCGAGCGCCACGCGGTTGGCCACGGCGCCCGCCTGGATGCCGCCCGGGTGGCCTATCGTGCCGCCGCCGAACTGCAGGATCACGTCGTCGCCGAACAGGTCGAGCAGCTGGTGCATCTGCCCGGCGTGGATGCCGCCGGAGGCTACCGGCATCACCTTCTTCATGTCGCACCAGTCCATGTCGAAGTACAGGCCGCGCGGCAGGTCGGTCTTGGTGAAGGCGTCGCGGCAGACGTTGTAGTAGCCCTGCACGGTGAGCGGGTCGCCCTCGAGCTTGCCAACGGCCGTGCCGGCATGCATGTGGTCCACGCCCGCCAGGCGCAGCCACTTGGCGATGACGCGGAAGGACACGCCGTGGTTCTTCTGCCGCGTGTAGGTGCCGTGGCCCGCGCGGTGCAGGTGCAGGATCATGTCGTTGCGGCGACACCATTCGCCCAGGCTCTGAATGCAGGGCCAGCCGACGATCAGGTCGACCATGATCACCACGCTGCCCAGGTTCTTGGCGAACTCGGCGCGCTCGTAGATCCCCTCCATCGTGCCGGCGGTGACGTTGAGGTACGAGCCTTTCACCTCGCCCGTCGCGGCGCTGGCCTTGGCCACGGCGTCCATCACGTAGAGGAAGCGGTCACGCCAGTGCATGAAGGGCTGCGAGTTGATGTTCTCGTCGTCCTTCATGAAATCCAGGCCGCCCTTCAGGCCCTCGTAGATCACGCGGCCGTAGTTGCGGCCGCTCAACCCGAGCTTGGGCTTGGTGGTGGCCCCCAGCAGCGGGCGGCCGAACTTGTCCAGGCGCTCGCGCTCGACGACCAGGCCGGTGGGCGGGCCCTTGAAGGTCTTCACGTAGGCCACCGGGATGCGGATGTCTTCCAGCCGCGCCGCCTTCAGCGGCTTGAACGAGAAAATGTTGCCGATCAGGCTCGCCGTCATGTTGGCGATCGAGCCCTCCTCGAACAGGATGATGTCGTAGGCCACCCAGGCGAAGTACTCGCCGGGGCGCCCGGGCACCGGGTCGACGCGGTAGCACTTGGCGCGGTAGTTCTCGCAGGCGGTGAGGCGGTCGGTCCAGACCACCGTCCAGGTGGCGGTGCTGGATTCACCGGCCACTGCGGCGCCCGCCTCCACCGGATCCACGCCCTCCTGCGGCGTGATGCGGAACAGGCAGATGGTGTCGGTGTCGCTGGGCACGTAGTCGGGCTGCCAGTAGCCCATTTGCCGGTACTTCAGGACCCCGGCCGAGTAGCGCTTCTTGGCATCGGTGATCTGGGTGGGGGCATCCATGACGCCGGGTTCGACGGGCTTGTTCACGAGGTCTCCTTGAAGCGGGTCGGTGTCGATGGCGCTCAAGATAGGTTGCGGTCGACCTAAATAAAAGTCAGACTTTCTTCTCCCGAAGTTCAGCTTTTGCTTAACCGATGAACCTCAGTTTTCGCCAGTTGCGGGTTTTCACTGAGGTCGTACGCCAGGGCAGCATGGCCCGCGCGGCCGAAGCCCTTCACCTCACGGCCCCGGCCGTGTCCATGCAGATCAAGGAGCTGGAGGCGCAGGTCGGACTGCCGCTGTTCGATCGCCAGGGAAGGCAGGTGAACCTGTCCACCGCGGGCGAGTACTTCATGGTCCATGCCAAGCGGCTGCTCGCGGCGCTGCGCGACGCAGAGAACGAGATGGCGCGCATGAAGAAGCTCGAAGGCGGGCGGCTCACCGTCGGCATGGTCAGCACGGCGCAGTACTTCGTGCCGCGCCTGCTGGCCATGTTTCGCAAGGAGCACCCGGGCGTCGACGTGCGACTCGTGGTCGCTTCCAACCGCGATGCCCTCGTCGCGCTGATGAGGGCCGGCGAGGTGGACCTGTCGGTCATGGGCCGGCCACCGAAGGAACTCGCCACGCGCTCCGAGGCCTTCGCCGCTCACCCGATGGTGTTCTTCAGCGCGCCCGGTCATCCGCTGCTCTCGGTGGACCACTCGCCCGTCACCGCGCTGGCGCCCTACCCCTTCATCGTTCGCGAGCATGGCTCGGGCACGCGGGCCGCGATGGGCCAGTTCTTCGCCGAGCACCACTTCGAGCCGCAGATCACGATGGAGATGACCAGCAACGAGACCATCAAGCAGGCCGTGATGGCCGAAATGGGCGTGAGCTTCCTGTCGCTGCACACCATCGGCCTGGAACTGCGCGCCGGCCTGCTGAAGCTGCTGGCGATAGATGGCACGCCGGTGATGCGCACCTGGCACATCGTGCGCCTGCAGAGCAAGGTGCTCTCCCCCGCTGCCGAGGCGTTCCGCTACTTCGTGGTGGAGCGGGCCGAGGCCTTCCTGCGGGCCGAGATGGGCGACCTGGAGGCCCAGCTCGCAACGCACGGCGGCATGCCGCACGCGCCGCGCGCCTGACGGCATCGCCTGGCGGGTGCAGGCACTTCTTCACGACACCGGTCGCGCAACAAATGTATGATGAGCATCATGCGAACGACCAAGCCAAACGCACGCACGGCCGCCAAGGAGGCCTCGCACGAACGCATCGTGTCCGCCGCCGCGCGGGCCATCCGGCGCAGCGGCTACGACGGCACGGGGGTCGCGGACATCATGAAGGAGGCCGGCCTGACCCACGGCGGCTTCTACGCCCACTTCCCCTCGCGCGAGGCCATGCTGGCCGAAGCCGCCAGCCGGGCCTGCGCCGAATCGGCGTCCCTGGCGGCCCAGGTCGCTGCCAGCATGCCGCCCCGCCAGGCCCTGGACTCGATGCTCCAGGCCTACCTCTCGCCCGAGCACGTCGCGCAGATCGAGCGCGGATGCCCGCTGGCGGCGCTGGGGTCGGAGACCGCGCGCCAGGTGCCTGAGGTGCGCAGCGTGACGACGCGGCACGTCAAGGAGATGGTCGACCTGATCGCCCGCCAGTCGCCCGACTGGGGAAAGCCCGCCGCACACGACCGGGCCCTGGTGACGATCGCCACCATGGTGGGCACCCTCGTGCTGGCCCGGGCGGTGGACGACCCCGCCCTGTCTAGCCGCCTGTGCGAGGCTGCACTGAAGTCACTCACCCCCACCTGAGTCATCGGGACCAGTGCGTTTCCGTTCGTTTTTATGTATGACGCTCGTCATTCCAAAAGGAAGACCATGAAAGCATTTGTCCTGGAGCGCTACGGCAAGAAGGGCGCGTTGCGGATGGCAGACCTGCCGATGCCGGAGCTTCGCGACGACGAGGTCCTGGTCGAGGTCCATGCCGCCGGCGTGAACCTGCTGGACAGCAAGATCCGGGACGGAGAGTTCAAGCTCATCCTGCCCTATCGCATGCCCCTCGTCCTGGGCCACGACGTCGCGGGGGTGGTCGTCAAGGCCGGCCCCCGTGTGCGGCTGTTCAAGCCGGGCGACGAGGTCTACGCCCGGGTAGATGACTTCCGCATCGGCACCTTCGCCGAGTTCGTCCCGGTCAAGGAAGCCTCCCTCGCGCTCAAGCCCCAGGGGCTCACGATGGAGCAGGCGGCCTCCATCCCGTTGGTGGCCCTGACCGCCTGGCAAGCCCTGGTCGAGAAGGCCGGCCTGAAGAAGGGCCAGAAGGTCTTCGTCCAGGCCGGCTCCGGCGGTGTCGGCAGCTTCGCCATCCAGCTGGCCAAGCACCTGGGCGCCACCGTGGCCACGACGACGAGCACCACCAACGTCGCGCTCGTGAAGAGCCTCGGCGCAGACGTCGTCATCGACTACAAGAAGCAGAACTTCGAGGATGTCCTGCATGACTACGACGTCGTGCTGAACAGCCAGGACGGCAAGACGCTGGAGAAGTCCCTTCGCGTGCTCAAGGCCGGCGGCAAGCTCATCTCCATTTCCGGCCCGCCCGATCCCCGGTTCGGCCAGGACATCCGCGCGGCAGGCTTCGTGAAGCTGGTCATGCGGCTGCTGAGCTCCGGCGTCCGACGCCGGGCTGCCCGGCGTGGCATCGACTACTCGTTCCTCTTCATGAAGGCGAGCGGCAGCGCATTGCGAGAGATCACGCGCCTGCTCGATGCAGGCGTCGTCCGCCCCGTCATCGACCGGGTGTTTGCCTTCGAAGCGACCAACGAAGCCCTGGCCTACGTCGAAGCAGGCCGCGCGAAGGGCAAGGTCGTCGTGAAGGTCAAGTGACTTGCAGCTTGTCTGCGCGCTGAACCGGCGTCAGGCGATGGCGCGCACCCTTGTGGAAGCGGCTCGCCCGTAGGTCAGGCGCTTCCAGACGTCCTCCAGCGGACCGGTTTCGTGCCGCCGCAGCCACCACACGCTCCACGGCAGCTGGATGGCAAAGTAGATGGCCAGCGCGAGCGCCAGCCCGGCAGCCGGACCCACACGGCCCCACAGGCCCAGGCCCCAGCCGTTGAACAGGGCCGTGCAGATGAGCGTCTGCATCAGGTAGTTCGTCAGCGGCATCCTGCCTGCGCAGGCGATGGGGGCGAAGGCCCGTTGCCAGGCCGGACGCTGCGCCAGGCGGACGACGGTCAGCACGTAGAAGACCATCAGCGAGACGCGGCTGAGCCAGTAGGACACCGAGCCCAGCAGCTTCAGCGGCGTCGGTCCGGGCACCCGCTGCAGCTCGAAGATCACCGTGAACAGCGCGCCGCAGACCAGGCCCAGGGCCAGGGCCCAGAGGTGGATCCGGCGGATCTGCGGCATCAGCTCGGGGATGCGTTCGGCCCAGCAGCGGCGCCCGGCGAGCACCCCCAACAGCATCGTCAGAAGCATCTGCACGTAGAAGCCTAGAGAGCCCCACAGCGTCATCGGCGTGCTGTAGAAGTAGGCGAATTCGCGCGTGTGCTCTGCCGCGGCGGCGAGGAAGCTGCCGTGGCCATAGGCCGCGTTGTTGCTGGCCTCGAAGGCCTGGGCCCTGGCCACCAGCTCCGCCGTCATCTCGGGGGTCACGATCAGCAGCCGCAAGGAGCCCGACAGCACGGGATACAGCAGGCACAGCGCCATCAGCACGACCAGCATGCGATCGCTCGCCCGCCGCAGGACGAGCAGCAGCAGGATGCCGAGGATGGCGTAGATGTGCAGCACGTCCCCCGTCCACAGCAGGCAGGCATGCAGCACGCCCACCACGCCCAGCACCGTCAGGCGCCTGAGGTAGAGCGAGACGGCCCGCGCCGGGTCCGACTGCTGCATGCGCTGGAACTGGATGGTGAAGCCGAGCCCGAACAGGAGGCTGAACATGCTGTTGAACTTGCCCGAGAACAGCAGGTCGCGCACCTGCTCGGCCAGCTGGTCGACCGGGCTGGGCCAAAGGTGGCTGCCGTCGGCTTCCGCGAAGTTCGAGGTCCCGAAGCTCGGCATGTTCATGATCAGGATGCCGAGCAGCGCCATGCCGCGGACGATGTCCATCGTCGGGATGCGCTGCTTCGCGGGCAAGGGCTGCGGCGGTGACTCCGCATGCCTGAGTGGCGTTTGCATGGTGTTCTCCCCTTCAGTCCTTCTCATCAGACGGAATCCCCCCGCCGGACCGGACATGGCCGGCTGCCCTCGACGCCGTCGGATGCTGCGCCGTCCGGCGCGGGATGTCTTCCCGCGGATTGAGGACCGCAGGGTGCGCCCTGCAACGCAAACGCCTCAGGAGCGCAACAGCAGCACCGCGCCGGAGGTGACGGAGAACGCGACCACGAACCACCGCAGGCCCCGGGGATTCAGGTGCACGTGAGCGACCTTGCTGACGAGCGCGCCAGCCATCAGCGCCGGCAGGAGCTGGATCGCTCCCACGGCGTGCGCCCACCCGGTTCGACCGGTCATCCACAGCATGCCGAGCGACAGCAGCTCGCCGACCAGGAAACACGCCGCCAGGGTGGATCGCATCACCGAGGCGGGTTGATGCTGGTAGACCAGGGCCAGCGGCGGGCCGCCGATGCCGGTGGTCGTCTCGGTGACGCCGGTGACGAGGCCGGCGCCGATCAGCGCGTGACGCGCCGGCGTGAACGCCGGCAACATCAGCGTCAGCGAAGCCGCAACGATGGTCGCGATGCCGGTGAGCGCGTTCAGCTGGCGCATGGAAAGCACCAGCATGAGCGCCAGCCCGCCGGCCGTCCCGGCGATGCGCCCCAAGGTGATCCACAGGCTGCTGCGGATGTCCAGGGCCCTGCGCTCTCGCCAAGCCACGAGGAAGTTCAGCGGCAGCATGAGCAGCAGCAGGCACACCGGCATCAGCGCGGGTGCGAGCAGGCCCAGCATCGGCGCCACGATCAAGGCGAAGCCGAAGCCGGTGCTGCCCTGCACGAAGGCGGCCACCAGCACGACCGCCGACATCGAGGCCCAGGTGGACGGGCTCATCCGCGACCGGCCAGCGTCAGCCCGACCGCCCCACCAGCACGGTGACCAGCAAGGCGGCCGCCAGCCAGAGCGTCTCGGCCAGCAGCAGAACGAAGGGCCTCCACCCGGTCTGCAGCAGGGTCTGGAACGAGGTCTTGACGCCGAGTGCGGCGATGGCGAGCACCAGGCAGTCGCGCGAGACCTCGCTCAGCAGGGGCAGCACCGCGGGCGGGACGCCATGCAGGGACTGCACCAGCACCAGCGCCATGAACAGCCACAGGAACCACGGCACCAGCTGCAACAGGCCGGGACGTGCGCAAGGCGTACCCGGCGAAGCGCCCGAACGGAAAGCGGCCGAGGCTGCGACGACCACCAGCGTCAGCATCGAGACGCGGAACAGCTTCACGACGGTCGCCGTATCGCCCGCCTCGGCCCCCAGCAGGTAGCCCGAGGCCACGACCTGGGCCACGTCGTGGATGGACCCGCCGAGGAACAAGCCGGCCTGGACCGCGGACAGGTGCAACGCATGCGCCAGCAGCGGGTAGATCAGCATCGCCAGCGTCGAGAACGCGGTGACGGTGACGACCACCAGCAGCGTGAAGCGGTCCTGCTCGCGGTTGCGGGGCAGCACGGCCGAAATGGCCAGCGCCGCCGAGGCGCCGCAGATCGCCGTCGCCCCGCCCGAGAGCAGGCCTTGGGCCGTGCTCAACCCCAGCCGGCGGGCCAGCGCCAGGCCGAGGACGATAGTGCTGAGCACGCATGCAACGACGGTCAGCGCCGTGCTCCAGCCGAGGGCAACGATCTGCTCCAGCGTGATGCGCGCCCCGAGCAGGGCCACGCCCAGCCGGAGGACATGTCCGGTGCACAGCTCTATGCCCGGCCCGATGCGCGGATCGGCATGCAGGAAGTGGAAGGAGACGCCGAACAGCAGCGCGTAGAGCAGCTGAGGCCCACCGTGCAGCCGCGAGATCAGGCTGGCCGCCATCGCGATGACGGCACACAGCAGCAGGCCCGGCCATCGGGCTCGCATCGCATCGATCAGCCGTGCGGGCGGCGGGGCCCCGTCGGCCCGCGCGTCAGGGCCCTGCACCGGCACGGGGTCGGCCGGCGTCGTATCGCTGAGCATGGCGCTTCGCCTACTTCTCGACGAAGGCCCGCTCGATCACGTAGTCGCCCAGTTCGCCCTGGCGCGGGCTGATGTGGAAGCCGCGCTCGTCGAGCAGGCGGCAGCTGTCGGCCAGCATGGCGGCGCTGCCGCAGATCATGGCGCGGTCGACGGCCGGATCGAGGGGCGGCAGGCCGATGTCGGTGAACAGCCGTCCCGATTCGATGACGTCGGTGAGGCGGCCCTGGTTCCGGAAGGGCTCGCGCGTGACGGTGGGGTAGTAGATCAACCGGTCGCGCACCAGCTCGCCCAGGAACTCGTGCTGCGGAAGTTCCCGCTCGATGAAGTCGGCGTAGGCCAGTTCGCTGACGAGGCGAACGCCGTGGATGAGCACCACCTTCTCGAACCGCTCGTAGGTGTCCGGGTCCTGGATGATGCTCATGAAGGGGGCCAGGCCGGTGCCGGTGGAAAGCAGGTACAGGTGCCGCCCGGGCCTCAGGTCGTCGAGCACCAGGCTGCCGACGGGCTTGCGGCCGACGAGGAGCTCGTCGCCCGGCTTCAGGTGCTGCAGCCGCGATGTGAGCGGGCCGTCGGGCACCTTGATGCTGAGGAACTCCAGGTGCTCGTCGTGGTTGGCGCTGGCCACGCTGTAGGCGCGCATCAGCGGCTTGCCCTCGACGTGCAGCCCCAGCATCACGAAGTGGCCGTTGCGGAACCGCAGCGACGCGTCTCGCGTCGTGCGGAAGGTGAAGAGGGTTTCGTTCCAGTGGTGGACGCTCAGGACGCGTTCGGTTCCGGTGTTGGACATGGGGGGCCAGGTGTTCGTCAGAGGGCGCCAAGCTGGCGCAGGTAGGTCCAGGGATAGATGCCGCGGTCGTGGCCGTCGCTGAAGCCCAGGTTCAGCCCGTGTTCGCCCACGGGCTCGATGCGGACCAGTCGCAGGGCCTCGCCGGCCGCAAGCACGCCGTCGCCGTGACGCCGCAGTTGCTCGCAGCCGGCGCACCGGCAGTGCTCGCGCAACAGCGAATGGCGCAGCCGGCTGGTCAGGCCATCGGCCCACGTGATCTCCAGCAGGCCCGTGAGGCGGTGGTCGGTGATCCCGGTCGGCGTGGTGTCTTCCATGGGCGGCCTTTCAGATCAGCTCGCCGACACCGTGCGTGCCGACATCCACCGCGAAGCCTTCGAGGCCGCCGCTGTCGAGCTCGTTGCCCATGGCGACCAGGCTCTCCTCGCGGATGAGGTTGCGCAGCTTGTGCAGGATCTGCGTGAAGACCAGCGACGACATCATCTCGGCCGTCCGCGGGCGCGGCAGCGGGATCTCGATCTCGGCCTTGATGCGCCCTGGGCGGGCCGTCATCACGTAGACCCGGTCGCTGAGGAAGATGGCCTCCTCGATGTCGTGCGTGATGAACAGGACGGACAGCCGCAGCCGCTGCCACATGTTGGTGAGGATCTGCTGCATCACCACGCGGGTCTGCGAATCCAGCGCGCCGAAGGGCTCGTCCATCAGCATCACCTGCGGGCTGGTGGCCAGGGCCCGCACGATGCCCACGCGCTGCTTCATGCCGCCCGAGAGCTGGTCGGGATAGTGGTTCTCGAAGGCGAGCAATCCGGCCAGGCCGAGCAGCGTGCGCGCCGTGGTTTCGCGCTTGCTGGCCGGCACGCCCTGCATCTTCAGGCCGAACTCGACGTTCCTGCGCACCGACATCCACGGGAACAGCGAGTACTGCTGGAACACCACGCCGCGATCCGAGCCGGGGCCGCTGATGGCGCGGCCGTCGAGCCGCACTTCGCCTTCCGTGGCCTTGGTGAACCCGGCCACCACGTTCAGCAGGGTCGACTTGCCGCAGCCCGAGGGCCCGATGATGGAGACGAACTCGCCCGGGGAAACGTGCAGCGAGACGTCGCTCACGGCCTGGACCCTTTGCTGCGCGCTGCCGAAGGCCATGCTCAAGCCGCGCAACTCGATGTGGCCGCTGGTCTGGGTCGTGTTCATCAGCGTCCCCCCTGCTTCGAGAACTCCAGCCAGGGCATGAGCGCCTGGCCGGCGAGGCGGATCAGCCAGCTGCACATCAGGCCGAGCACGCCGATGGTGATCATTCCCAGCACGATGTCCGAGTAGGCGATCAGCGAGTAGGCCTCCCAGGTGAAGTAGCCGATGCCGAACTGGCCCGAGATCATCTCGGCCGCGATCAGCGAGACCCAGGCCACGCCCATGCCCACTGCCAGGCCGGTGAAGATCTGCGGCGCCGCCCCCGGCAGCACCACGTGCCACATCAACCGTCGCTCGTCCGCGCCCAGGCACTGCCCGGCACGCAGCAGCACCGCATCGACCGCCTGCACGCCGCTCACGGTGTTGAGCAGGATGGGGAAGAAGGCACCGACGAAGGTGATGAAGACGATGCTCACCTCGTTGTCCGGCCACAGCATGATCGAGATGGGCACCCATGCGATGGCCGGGATGGGCCGCAGGGCCTCGGCGGCCGGGAACAGCAGCTCGCGCAGCCGGCGATAGCGGCCGATCAACAAGCCCACCGTCACGCCGAGCAAGGTGGCCAGCGCGAAGCCGATCAGGATGCGGCGCAGGCTGACACCGATGTTGGTCAGGAACTTGCCGTTGCTGCCGGCCTGCAGCACCGAATGCCAGACCTCGCCGGGCGTCGGGATGTTGGTGAAGCGGACGTAGAGATCGAGGTGAAACCGCGTGGCCAGGTACCAGAACAGCACGAGGCCGCCGAGCGAGCACGCCCCGAGCAGCGTCGCCATGCCCTGGCGCTCCACCCAGCCCGCCAGCCGGGCGCGATGCCGGGGCTTGCCGGCGCGCGGCACGCCAGCCTCGGCCGCCTTCGGCCGGGGGCGCGGCGGCGGCTCGAGCACCTCGGCCAATCGGTGCTTCGTGGCGGCCACGGCAGGGGCCGTCTCGGCGCCGGGCGAATCCGCGTCTTCCACGCGGCGCAGCGGGGCTGTGGACATCGTGCGCTCCGGTGTGCGGCTCAGAAGGGGATGGCAGCGGCGGCCAGGGCCTCGGCGTAGCTCGCGAGCTTGCCGCCTATTCGAGCCGCATGGTCCTCGGCGTCCTTCTTCAAGAGGAAGGGCACGATGACCGGCTTCCTGGCATCGCTGGCGTTGACCGCGTAGTAGGCCTTGTCGGCGAACACCTTGATGCCCAGCGACTTGTCGATGAGGTAGGCGACGCGGACCTTCTTGCCGGCGGCCTCGAGCTTGGCGACGGCGCCCAGCGTGCACAGCGGAGAGGAGTACGGCTCCACGCCGCCGCCATCCACCCACACCTCCCCGGCTTCCTTCGGGTTGACGACCGCGGTCTTGCACAGCTTGTCCTGGCCGCTGATGTCGAAGCCGCCCAGCGTCTGCTTCTGCGCGTCGTAGTCGAGCCTGGCCTGCTTGAAGGCCTCGCGGACGTAGGACTCATTGACCCACGCGTTGACGTCCAGCGGCTTGACGCGGTTCAGGCCGGTGAGCACGCCGTGGCCGATCTTGATCGTGTCGAGCCAGCGCGGCTTGATCGTCGGGTCCAGCGTGTGGATGCCGCCCGGGCCGAGGTAGAGGTAGGCGACCTCCTTCTCGACCTTGGTCCACTCCTCGATCTTGGTGGCGGCGCGCACCGGGTCGGCCTTCAGCCAGGCGTTGGCCTCCATCAGCGAGGCGATGTAGGCAACCACCACCTCGGGGTACTTCTCGGCGAAATCCTTGCGCACGACCACGCCATGGAAAGTGGGCACGTTGGTCTGCACGCCGTCGAAGATCTTGCGGGCGAAGCCGCGGTAGGGCAGCAGGTCCGCGAAGGGGACGAAGTCGGCGTGGGCGTCGATCTTGCGTTCCTGCAGGTTGGTGGTGCCCACCTCGGGGCTCTGGCTCACCAGGCTGAAGTAGTCGGGCGGCAGGCCGCGCGACTGCAGGGCCTGCAGCACCATGCCGTGGGCGGCCGAGCCGAAGGGCACCGACACGACCTTGCCCTTCAGGTCGGAAAGCTGGTAGTACGGCGAGTCCTTGTGGACCACGATCCCGTTGCCCGAGCCGAACGCGTTGTAGGCAATGATCGCCACCAGCTGCGTCTCGTTGCCCGGCTGCGATTGCCCGGTGGCGCCGGCCACCAGCAGCGGGTAGTCGCCCATCATGCCGATGTCCAGCTTCTTGGCCATCATGCCGTTGATGATCGGCGGCCCCGACGTGGCGTTCTGCCAGTCGAGCTTGAAGTCGATGTCCTTGTACTTGCCGGTTCGCGGCAGGTGCTTCTCCAGCAGCTTCAGTTCCTTGATGACCACGCCACCGGTCACCGTGTTGGTGGTGGTGTTCTGCGTGCCGATGCCGATGACCAGTTCTTCGCGTGCGTGGGCACCGAAGACGGCCGTGACGGAGAGGGACAGCGCGACGATCGCTCGAGACAAGAAAGGCTTCATGAACAACATGGTTCCCGATCGAGGTGATGGACGGTGACGGTGGCTTTCGCCTGCCCCTGACGCAAGACGGGTGCCACTTTTCGTGGGCTGCGGCGCGCTATGCGCACCGTCGTCTGGCGGAGCATGGACAGGGACATTCCTGGAGGCGGCCGTGGACTCAGGCGTGCTCGACGAGCTGCGCCCGCTTGCCCGTGACCTCGGCCCACTGCTCGGCATCCGGCAGCGGCTCGCCGGCCTGCGAGATGACCGGCCACTGCGCGGCCAGGCGCGCATTGAGCTCGAGGAACTCGGCCTGAACAGGCGACAAGTCCGTGTCGGCCACGATGGCCGACACGGGGCACTCGGGTACACAGACGGCGCAGTCGATGCAGCCTTCCGGGTTGATCACCAGGAAGTTCGGCCCCTCGTGGAAGCAGTCGACGGGACACACGGACACGCAGTCGGTGTACTTGCAGCGGATGCAGGCCTCGGTGACGACGAATGTCATGCCTGGCCTCCTTCCGCGCGAGCCTTCTGCGCCAGGCCGATGGCCGTCAGCGCCAGCCGGGCGAGCTTGCGGACGTCCGGATCCGGATCGGCGAGCGCGGCTTCCAGCGGCGCGATCGCCCGGGTGTCGCCGATCTCGCCAAGGGCGATCGCCGATTCCTTGCGAAGGTTGCTGATGCTGTGGGTGAGCGATTCCACGAGCGACGGCAACCCGGCCTCCGCCTTGAGCAGGCCGAGGCTGCGCGCGGCCTTCACGCGAACCTGCCAGTAGTCGTCGTGCATGGCCCTCACCAGGTCGGGGATGGCCATCGACAGCCGCAGCTTGCCGATCGTCTGGGCCGCCTCGTCACGGACCATCCAGCCGCTGTCGTTCAGCGCCCTCGTGAGCGCCGGCAATACGCTGACGTTGCTGGCATAGCCCAGCGCGCCGACGGCGGTGCGCCGCACCTCCATGTCCGGATCGTTGGCCGCCACCTCGGCCAGGTCGCCGATGGCGGCCGGGTCCTTCAGGTAGCCCAGCACGCCCACGGCCTCCTTGCGCACGGCGGCATCGGCATCGCGCAATGAATTCATCGCCGGCTCGAAGGCCAGCGGCGAACGCAGGGCGCGCACCGCATGGAAGGCCAGCGCGCGCACCTCCGCCGGGCCGTCGCCCAGCAAAGGCAGCAAAGGTCCGGCAGACGCCGTCTCCTTGAGCTCGGCAAGCACCTCGCCGGCGACCTTGCGCACGGCGGAGTCGCTGTCGAGCAGCATGGGCGCCAGGGCCTCGACGACGTGCGGCTCCTCGAAGCCTTCGAGGCCGCGGATGGCTTCGATGCGCACCAGCGCATCCTCGTCCGCCAGGCGCGGCAGCAGCAGCGCGACGGTGTCCTCTTCGTCGCTGTAGGGCACGTCCATCACCGCCAGGCGGCGAACGGTGGCGTCCGGGTCGGTCAGGCGCTGGGCCAGCGCCGAGGTCTCGGTGTGCATCGGTCGCTCCGTTCAGCGCAGCAGGTAGGGGATGTCGACCGTGATGGCGCCGGTCGGGCAGTCCTGCTCGCACGGCAGGCAGTACCAGCACTCGTCGAACTTCATGTGGGCCTTCTTGCTCAGCAGGTCGATCGCGAGCACGTCGAGGGGGCACACGTCGACGCACACGGTGCAGCCCTTCTCGGCGATGCACTTCGATTCGTCCACGCGGACCGGCACTTGGGTGATGGTGGCGGCAAGGGTCATGCGGATCTCCTGGGATTCGGTCGGGTGCGGGGTCAGGCGGCCTGGGCGCTGGTGGCCACGCGCAGGCGCTGGTAGGCGGTGCGCTCCTGCTCGTCGACCGGCACGATGTAGGGCTCGACGGGCTTCTTGCGCAGCGACATCCGGCCTTGCGCATCGCGGCTGAGCAGCGAGTGGCAGAACCAGTTCTCGTCGTCCCGCTCGGGGTGGTCGACGTAGTGGTGGTACAGGCCCCAGCGGCTCTCGGTGCGGAACAGCGAGGCACGGGCGGCCATCTCGGCGCAATCGAGGATGGAGTGCGCCTCCATCGCCCGCATCAGCTCGTGCGGGTCGGCGGCCGACATCGATCCGAGGTCCTCGCGGATCTCGCCGAAGCGGCGCAGGCCGATGTGGAACTTGCTCGTGACCTTGGGCGGCTGCAGGTAGTCGTTGACCAGGCGACGGGTCTTGAACTCGATCTGGAACGGCGTCAGGCCGCCCTGGCGCTGCAGCGGCGCGAGGATGCGCGCGGACTCCGCGGCCACCGCGCCGGCATCGGCGTGAGCATGGCTCGCACCAGCGCAATATTCGGCAGCGTTCTCGCCGCACAGCTTGCCGTAGACGAAGGCGCCGAGCATGTAGTTGTGCGGCACGCTGGCGCAGTCGCCGGCGGCGTACAGGCCCTTGACCGAGGTCTCGCCGCGCGAGTTGACGTGGATGCCCGAGGCGCTGTGGCCGCTGCAGAAGCCGATCTCCGAGATGTGCATCTCGACCATCTGCTGGCGGTAGTCGGTCCCGCGCTTCTCATGGAAGCGGCCTCGGCTGGGCCGCTCGTTGCTGTGCAGGATGGTCTCGATCTCCTGGATGGTCTCTTCGGCCAGGTGGTCGAGCTTGAGGAACACCGGGCCGTTGCCGCTGAGGAGCTCGTTGTGGAACTCCTGCATCATCTGGCCGCTCCAGTAGTCGCACTCGATGAAGCGCTGGCCCTTGGCGTTCGCGGTGTAGCCGCCCAGCGGGCCGGTGACGTAGGCACAGGCCGGCCCGTTGTAGTCCTTGATCAGCGGGTTGATCTGGAAGCATTCGAGGTTGGCCAGGTCGGCGCCCGCGTGATAGGCCATCGCGTGGCCGTCTCCGCAATTGGTCGGGTTCTCGTAGGTGCCCATCAGGTAGCCCGAGGCCGGCAGACCCAGGCGCCCGGCCGCGCCGGTGCTGATCACCGCGGCCTTGGTGCGGATGAGGTACAGCTCGGCGGTGCGGCAATCGAAACCCATCACCGCCGCCACCTCGCCGTTCTCGCCGGTGAGCACGCGCGTGACGACGACGCGGTTGGTGATCTCCACCCTCGCCCGCTTGAGCTGGCGGTAGAGAATGCGCTTCATGTGGTGCCCCTCGGGCATCGGCAGCACGTAGGCACCCAGGTGATGGACCTTGCGCACCGAGTAGTCGCCGGTCTCGTCCTTCTCGAACTTCACGCCCCAGCGATCGAGCTCCTGGATCATGTCGAAGCTGCCGGCGGCGTAGGCCATCACCGCCTCCTGGTCGACGATGCCGTCGTTGGCGACGGTGATCTCCTTGACGTACTGTTCGGGCGTCGCATGGCCGGGGATGACGGCGTTGTTGAGGCCATCCATGCCCATCGAGATCGCGCCGCTGCGCTTGACGTTGGCCTTGTCTATCAGCAGCACGCGCAGCTTCGGATTGCGCTCCTTCGCCTTGACCGCGGCCATGGGGCCGCCGGTGCCCCCGCCTATGACGACGAGGTCGAACTCCATCTCTATGGTCTTCATGCAGTGGCTCCTAGGTTCGTTCGATGCGCAGGCGGTACTGGAAGGCATCGCCGCGGTAGTAGAGGTACTCGAAGTCGATCGGGCGATCGCCGACGTAGGTCAGGCGCTCGATGCGCAGCAGCGGCGAGGCCTCGTCGATGCGGAGGTGTCTGGCCAGCCCCTCGTCGGCGGAGATGGCCTCGATCTGCACGTCGGCATGGGTGAGGTGCAGGCCGTAGTCGTTCTCGAGGATCACGAAGATGTCGCGCGTGGGCAGGTCCTCCTGCGACAGGCGCTCGCCGATCTCGAGGGGGAAGTAGCTCTGGTCCACCGAGATCGGCTCCCGGTTCAGGTAGCGCAGGCGCTGGATCTCGAACACCGCGTCGCCCAGCCGGCAATCCAGTCGCCGCGCGACCACCTCGGTGGCGGCGACGCGCCGCATGCTCAGCACTTGCGAGAAGGTCTCGTAGCCCGAGGGCGTCATCGCCTCGCCGAAGCCCTGCAGGCGCGAAAGGTTCTGGAAGGCCTTGGGCTTGGCGACGAAGCTGCCCTTGCCGGCCACCTTGAAGATCAGCCCCTCCTTCTGCAGGTCGCCCAGGGCCTGTCGGACCGTGATGCGGCTGACCGAGAAGGCCTCCATCATCTGGCTCTCGGAAGGCATCTGGCTGTGCGGCGCATAGGTGCCGTCGAGCACGCGGCGGCGGATGATTTCGCGGATCTGCGCATGCATCGGTACCGACGACATGGCGACGACCTTGTTGTCGGCGCGAGCCCTTGGCGGGGCCTTGCGGATGGCATTCATCGAAGCGGTCCAACCTGTTATGTCAGGTCATGACTAGCAGCTTGCGTGCCACCCACGGACCAGGTCCCTGCGGACCGGGCGTACGAGGGAGGTGGAGCCCTCTAGCCTCATCTGCACGCGGAAGGCTTGTGCTGCATCAAGGTGCCTGCATGGACATCGGCGCACCGGCGCAGGGCAGCGACAACACTCGACGCACCGGCGTGAAAGATGAGGCTGGCAGCAGCCACCCGGCACCCCGTCGGCGCGCCCTCAAGCCAGGCGCTTGACTCAGATCGATATTTCGATTATGATGGAATCATGAATGAAAAAGCCGCCGTCGCCGCCCTCGCCGCCCTGGCCCAGGAGGCGCGCCTGCGCGTCTTCCGTGCCCTCGTCGGCGCCGGCCCCGAGGGCATGACGCCCAGCGCCCTGTCCGCCATGCTCGACATCCCGGGTTCCACGCTGTCCTTCCACCTGAAGGAACTCATGCACGCAGACCTCGTGAGCGTCGAGCGCGAAGGCCGCAACCTGCACTACCGCCCGGCCCTGGGGCAGATGAACGATCTGCTCGAGTACCTCACCGCCCACTGCTGCATGGGCAAGTCGTGTTCACCCAGCGGCACGAAGCGCCGCTCCACCTGCTGACCCGGAGTACGTCATGAAGCGATTCCACGTCCACGTCCATGTCGAGGATCTCGGCCAGAGCATCGGCTTCTATTCGAAGCTCTTCGCCGCCGAGCCCACCCGCGTCGAGAGCGACTACGCCAAGTGGATGCTCGAGGACCCGCGCATCAACTTCGCGATCTCCACCCGGGGCCACTCGCCGGGCGTCGACCACCTAGGCTTCCAGACCGACGACGCCGAGGAGCTCGCCGGATTGAAGGCACGCGCCGAAGCCGCCGACATGGCGCTGCTCGACGAGGGCCAGACCACCTGCTGCTACGCCCGCAGCGAGAAGCACTGGGTCACCGACCCGCAAGGCATCGCCTGGGAGCACTTCCACACGCTGGCTGATGTCCCCATCTTCGGCGAAGACCGCCAGGGCGAAACCGCATCGGCCTGCTGCGCGCCGGTCGAGCCCGAAGCGCCCCCGGCGGCCGAAACCTCCGCCTGCTGCACCCCGAAGCCCCGCGGCAAGGCGGTCGGCATTCCCGTCAAGGCTTCGGGCTCCTGCTGCTGAGATGACCACGCACGTCCTCATCCTGTGCACCCACAACTCGGCGCGCAGCGTGCTGAGCGAAGGGATGCTGAACCACCTGGCCGCCCAGCTCCGCAAGGATGTCCAGGCGCACAGCGCCGGCAGCACGCCGAGCGGTCGCATCAATCCCTTCGCCATCGAGGCGCTGCAGAACGCGGGCATCCAGACCGGTGGCTACCGCAGCAAGAGCTGGGACGAGTTCAGCCAGGACGGCGCCCCGCCGCTGTCCATCGTCATCACGGTCTGCGACAGCGCTGCGGCCGAGACGTGCCCCGTCTTCTTTGGCGGCTCAGGCGGCCAACCGGTCAAGGTGCACTGGGGCTACCCCGATCCCTCGAATGCCGAAGGCGGCGACGAAGGCAAGCGCCGCGCGTTCGAGCTGACCCGGCAGGCGATCGGCTACCGCATGCTGCAGCTGCTCGCCCTGCCGCTGGAAAGCATGGACCGCCAGGTCCTGGCGGCCGCGCTGGTCGACATCGGCAGGAGCTGACCGGCGATGAACACCACCACCCTGCCCGCGCGCGCCGAGTCGCCGGCGCCGATGAGCGTCTTCGAGCGCTACCTCACTGTCTGGGTCCTGCTGTGCATCGTCACCGGCATCGCGCTCGGCCAGCTGCTGCCGGGGCCCTTCCAGGCCATCGGCCGCATGCAGGTCGCCCAGGTCAACCTCCCCGTCGGCCTGCTCATCTGGGTGATGATCATCCCGATGCTGCTGAAGGTCGACTTCGGCGCGCTGCACCAGGTCAGGCAGCACTGGCGTGGGATCGGGGTCACGCTGTTCGTCAACTGGGCGGTCAAGCCCTTCTCGATGGCGCTGCTCGGCTGGATCTTCGTCCGCCACGTGTTCGCCCCCTACCTGCCGGCCGGCCAGGCCGACAGCTACATCGCCGGCCTGATCCTGCTGGCCGCTGCACCGTGCACCGCCATGGTGTTCGTCTGGAGCCGCCTGACCGGCGGGCATCCCCTGTTCACGCTCAGCCAGGTGGCGCTGAACGACACCATCATGGTGTTCGCCTTCGCGCCCATCGTCGCGTTGCTGCTGGGCCTGTCGTCGATCACGGTGCCGTGGGACACGCTGCTGACCTCGGTGGTGCTCTATATCCTGATCCCGGTGGCCATCGCGCAAGCCTGGCGCAAGGGGTTGCTCGCCAAGGGCCAGGCCGCGCTTGAAGCCGCGCTCGCGAAGATCGGCCCTTGGTCGATCACCGCGCTGCTGGCGACTCTGGTGCTGCTGTTCGCCTTCCAGGGCGAGGCCATCCTGAAGCAGCCGCTGGTGATCGCGATGCTGGCCGTGCCCATCCTGATCCAGGTGTTCTTCAATTCCGCCCTCGCCTATGGGCTGAATCGCCGGCTCGGCGAATCCCACAGCGTGGCCTGCCCTTCGGCCCTCATAGGCGCGAGCAACTTCTTCGAGCTGGCCGTGGCTGCGGCCATCAGCCTGTTCGGCTTCGAATCCGGCGCCGCCCTGGCCACCGTGGTGGGCGTACTGATCGAGGTGCCGGTGATGCTGCTGGTGGTTCGCGTCGTCAACCGGAGCAAGGGCTGGTACGAGGCCGGCGCCATGCGCTGAACCCCCGGGCAGGGACGGAGCCTCGGCTCCGTTTTCTCAGGGCATTTAGTTGCTATTGACAACCTACTGCGTGAGACCTAAGGTGCGAGCCGATCGTTGCTACCCATCACCAGATGAAGAAGATGGCCGCGAAGCCGGCGCTGCCCGGCGAGATGCTGCGCGAGGTCGCGCGCCTGTACACCCGGGCGCAGCGCGCGGTGGCCGAGTGCTGTCGCACCGGCAGCACGCAGTGCCACCTGCTGGTCGAGCTGGGCCGCTCCGGGCCCTTGCCGCTGAGCGAGCTCGGCGCGCGCCTGAGCCTGGAGAAGAGCTGGGTCTCCCGGGCCGTGGATGGGCTGGTCGAACGTGGCTGGGCGACGAAGGAACCGAATCCGCTCGACGCGAGAAGCTGGCTCGTCACGCTCACCCCCGATGGCGAAGACCGGGTGCGTGAACTCAACGCCACGCTCGACAACCATGCCTGTCGCGTGCTCGAGTACCTGAGCGAGCGCGAACGGGCGACGGTCGAGAAGTCCCTGCTGCTCTTGCTGAAGGCCCTGCGCGAGGACGTAGACATCGCCTCGTGCTGCCCCCTCCCGCAGGACGCGGCCTCTGCGAAGGATCGAAAGTCATGCTGCTGAACGAGAACATCTCCCTGCGCCAGGCTGCGGCCACCGACTGGCCTGCCGTCGAAGCGCTGCTGCTGGCCAACAAGCTGCCCACCGAGGGCGCGCGACAGCACCTGCCTGCCTACCTCCTGGCCGTGAGCAACGGTGAAGTCGTAGGCTGCGCCGGCGCCGAGGTCTACGGTGACGTGGCGCTGCTGCGCTCCGTCGCCGTCGCGCCGGGCCTGCAGCGCCAGGGCATCGGCCAACTGCTCGTCGAACGCCTGCTGCAGGAGGCCGCCCGCCGGCAGATCCGAAAGCTCTTCCTGCTGACCGTCACCGCGCCGGAATACTTTGCCCGCCACGGCTTCAAGCGCGGGCCGATGGCCCAGGCGCCCGAGGCCCTCAAGGCCTCTGCGGAGTTCCAAGGCGCCTGCCCGGCTTGCGCGGCCTTCATGTCATTGACGTTGGCACAGCCGAAAGCGCCGCGTACCGACCTGCCGGTCGCCGTGATAGGCGCCGGCCCGGTGGGACTGGCAGCGGTCGCCCGCCTGATCGAGCGTGGCATCGAGCCGCTGCTCATCGAAGCCGGCGACGATGTCGGCGCGAGCTTGCGCGACTACGGCCATGTGCGCTTGTTCTCGCCGTGGCGCTACAACGTCGACCACGCGATGGCCGCACAGCTCGAAGGCACGGGGTGGGCCGCGCCGGATGCCGACGAATTGCCGCTGGCCTCCGAAGTCGTCGACCGAGTGCTGAAACCCTACGCGGCGCTGCCGGCCGTGCAGCGCGCGCTGCACCTGGGCACCCGCGTGACGGCGATCAGCCGCGAAGGCTTCGACAAGGTCAAGACCACCGGCCGCGAGAGCGCGCCCTTCGTGATCCGCGCGACGCGGGAGGGTCGCACGGTCGAGTTCCGGGCCCGCGCGGTGATCGATGCCAGCGGCACCTGGTCCCACCCCAATCCGCTGGGCGCGAACGGCCTGCCGGCGATCGGCGAACGGGAGAACGCTTCAGGCATCGTCTACGGCATCCCTGACGTGCTGGGCCGCGACCGCGCGCGATACGCCGGCAGGCGCACCCTGGTCGTCGGCGCGGGCCACTCGGCGGCCAACGCGCTGTTGGCACTGGCCGAGCTGGCCGAGGTGGTTCCTGGCACGCGCCTCGCGTGGGCCGTGCGATCACCGGTGCTGGCGCGAGTCTTCGGCGGCGGGCAAGCCGACGCATTGCCCGCCCGCGGTCGGCTCGGCTTGGCGCTGAAGGCCTTGAGGGACGGCGGGCGGATGGAATTCGTGAGCGGCCTTCGCATCCGCGAAGTGGCGCGAACCGGGGCCACGCTGACGGTGCGCGGCCAGGGCGCCGAGGGGGCAGTCGTGGAGCTCGAGGGCATAGACCAGATCGTCTGCGCGACCGGTCAGCGTCCCGACCTTGCCATGGTCGGCGAACTGCGCCTGAAGCTGGACCCCTGGCTCGAATCGACCGAGGCGCTCGGGCCGCTGATCGACCCCAACCTCCACAGCTGCGGCACGGTGCGGCCCCATGGCCATCGCGAACTCGCGCATCCCGAGCCAGGCTTCTACACCTTGGGCGTGAAGAGCTACGGCCGCGCACCGACCTTCCTGATGGCCACGGGTTTCGAGCAGGCGCGCTCGGTGGTCGCCGCGATCGCCGGGGACCTGGCGGCGGCCGACCGCGTCGAGCTGGAGCTGCCGCAGACCGGTGTGTGCGGCGTATCGCCAGCAGCCGAGGCGCCCGTGCGGGAGCTCAAGGCGCCGCTCGCTGCCGGCTGTTGCGGCTGAGCCGCCGTGAGGAAGTTCGCCCAGGCCCGCGCCGTGCTTCCGCTGGGCCTGGCCCAGACGCTGGCCTGGGCCTCCTCCTACTACCTGCCGGCCATGCTGGCGCAACCGATGGCGCGCGAGATCGGGATCGCCACGCCGACCGTCTTCGCCGCTTTCTCGTTGGCGCTGGTGCTTTCCGCCATCGTCGGCCCCTGGTCCGGACGCTTGATCGACCGCCACGGCGGGCGGCCCGTGCTGATGGGCACCAGCGTGCTCTTCGCCGCCGCTCTCCTCGCACTCGGCACCGCAGACAGCGCCCCTGCCCTCTTCGCGGCCTGGGGATTGATGGGCATCGCGATGGGCAGCGGCCTGTACGAAGCGGCCTTCGCGACCCTGGTCCGCCTGTACGGCCATGACTCGCGCAACGCGATCACCGGCATCACGCTGATGGCCGGCTTCGCCAGCACGATCGGATGGCCCCTGTCGGCCTGGCTCGACGCGCGCTTCGGCTGGCGTGGCGCCTGCTTCACGTGGGCCGGCCTGCACCTGCTCTTGGGGTTGCCGCTGAACGCCTGGCTGCCCAGTGCCGCGCCGATATCCCGGAAGGACGCCATCGAAACGGGGCCGGCCCCGATCGCCTTCGCTGTACCACCCCGAGCGTCCTCGACCGCCTTGACGACCCTCCTGCTGGCCTTCGTCTTCGCGGCCACGTGGTTCACCAGCACCGCGATGGCAGCGCACCTGCCGCGCATGATGCTGGCGGCCGGCGCCAGCCTGGCCGGCGCAGTGGCGGTAGGCGCCCTGATCGGCCCGGCCCAGGTGGCGGGCCGCCTGCTCGAGTTCGGCCTGCTGCGCCGTGTGCATCCGTTGCTGTCGGCGCGCCTGGCGGCACTGGCCCACCCGATGGGGGCCGCCGCCCTGCTGCTGGCGGGACCGGCCGCGGCACCGTTGTTCGCCGTGATGCACGGTGCGGGCAACGGCATCCTGACGATCGCGAAGGGCACGCTGCCTCTCGTGCTCTTCGGGCCACTGGACTACGGGAGCCGCCAAGGCTGGCTGATGCTGCCCGCCCGAGTGGCCCAAGCGATGGCCCCCTTGCTGTTCGGTCTGGTGCTCGACCGCCTGCAAGCCGGTGCCCTGTGGCTCACCACCGGCCTGGGCATGGCGGCCTTCATGGCGCTGCTATGGCTGCGCAGCGATGCACGTCCAGGGGTTCGCACTCGCCCGGACGCTCCGCCTCGCCACTTTTGAGGGCTCACGTCGCGGCAGCCACAGGGGGCGCTGCGATGAATCCGCTCTCCAGTCCGATAGGTGTTTCCCTTACATAGTTCGAGCAACGAACAAATTATTATTCCTGTCGTGACGATTTAGCGCCATATCAACCACCTGCCGGTTGCAGCTGCTCGGAACGCCTGTGGCTCCGGCCCGTGGCTCGGAGGTGCTGTACAGCCACTGAAACCGTGCTCCGCATGGCGGCATCCGCGTGCCGCGTCGATCACCACTCGCAGGTCCATGGCAGACGCCATGGTTCCTCTCACCGCACAGTCTCCCAACCCGCTTCCGATGGCCAATTCCCAGCTTCTCCTGCCGCTGCCCGTCCTGCGCCCCCTGGCGGCCGCGCTGCTCACCCTGGGCCTGTGCGCGACGGTCCCCGCCGCGCCGCCCGCCAGCCGCCAGGTGACCCTGGACCGCGCCGCAGCCACCGAGCCGATGGATCGCTTCTTCGACCTGTCGGTCGGTGCCGATTACCCCGGCACCACCGGCCGGCCTGAGAACCTGGCGCAACTCAAGACCGCGGTCGATGAACTCGGCTTCCGCTACCTGCGCTTCCACGACATCTTCCACGACAGCTACGGTACGGTGAAGAAGGACGGCGACAAGCTCGTCTTCGACTGGACCGGCATCGACAAGCTCTACGACGCCCTGTTGGCGCGGGGCATCAAGCCCTTCGTCGAGCTCGGTTTCACGCCCGGCGTGATGAAGACCTCGCCGCTGTCGATCTTCTACTGGA
Source organism: Ideonella flava (assembly GCF_051857595.1). Taxonomy (NCBI): domain Bacteria; kingdom Pseudomonadati; phylum Pseudomonadota; class Betaproteobacteria; order Burkholderiales; family Sphaerotilaceae; genus Ideonella; species Ideonella flava. The sequence continues at coordinate 236,785 of NZ_JBPZHD010000011.1, read as the reverse complement.
AGGGCAACACCTCGCACCCGCAGCCCGGCCCATGGGCCGAGCTGATCGACGCCTTCGTTCGCCACCTGATCCAGCGCTACGGCATCGAGGAGGTGCGCGCCTGGCCGTTCGAGGTATGGAACGAGCCCAACCTCGACGGCTTCTGGGAGAAGGCCGACCAGAAGGCCTACTTCGAGCTCTACGCCAACACCGCTCGCACGATCAAGAAGATCGACCCCAGGCTGAAGGTCGGTGGCCCGGCGACCGCGGGAGCGGCCTGGGTGCCGGAGCTCCTGGCCTACGCCAAGGCCAACGACGTGCCGGTGGACTTCGTCACCACCCACACCTACGGCGTGACCGAAGGCTTCCTCGACGAATTCGGCAAGTCCGACCGCATCCTCGCGACCGACCCGAACTCGATCATCGGCGACGTGCGCCGCAACCGACAGGAGATCGAGGCCTCGCCCTTCCCCGGCCTCCCGCTTTACGTCACCGAGTGGAGCACCAGCTACAACCCTCGCGACAAGGTGCATGACAGCTACGTCAGCGCGCCCTGGATCCTGACCAAGCTGCGCGCCACGCGCGGCTACGCGCAGGCGATGAGCTACTGGACCTACAGCGACCTGTTCGAGGAGCCGGGCCCGCCCGACGCGCCCTTCCACGGCGGCTTCGGGCTGATGACGCGCGAGGGCGTGCGCAAGCCGGCCTGGTTCGCCTACAAGTACCTCAACGCGTTGCGCGGCAACGAGATCCCCAGCGCCGACGACAAGGTGCTGGCTGCGGCCGACGGCGACAAGACGGCGGTCGTGGCCTGGGACTGGCAGCATCCCGACCAGAAGGGCAACAGCAACGGCATCTTCTTCGGCAAGCCGGTGCCCAACGGCCCGGCGCCGGCGATCAAGCTGACGCTGCGCCACCTCAAGCCCGGCGCCTACCGGCTGGAGCTCCGGCGCGCCGGCTACAAGGTCAACGACGCCCACACCGCCTACCTCGAGATGGGCTCGCCCAAGCAACTCGACGCCACGCAACTCGCGAAGCTGCAGTCGCTGACGCAGGATCTGCCCGAGGTGAAGCGCACCGTCAAGGTCGGCAAGAACGGCCTGCTGAACTTCACCTTGCCCATGCGCAGCAACGACATCACCTTGCTGACGCTGGAGCGGGTCAAGCGCTGAGCTGCGACACCGCCCCCTGACGATGCTTCCCATGAGACTCTGTCTGATCGGGGCGATCGCCCTCGCCTTGTCGGCCGCCACCGGGGCGACGGCCGCTGCAGTGACGGCACCAGCGGCCGCCTCAGCGGCCTCGGGTCCCTCGATGCAAAGGGCGCAGGCCCTGGTGGCGCAAATGACGCTGGCGGAGAAGGCCAGCCAGTTGCAGCACGACTCGCCGGCCATCCCGCGCCTGGGCATCCCGGCGTACAACTGGTGGAGCGAGGGCCTGCACGGCGTGGCGCGCGCGGACGTGGCCACCGTGTTCCCGCAGGCCATCGGCCTGGCCGCGAGCTGGGACACGCCGCTCGTGCAGCGTGTGGGCGAAGTCATCGGCACCGAGTTCCGCGCCAAGTTCCTGAACACCGTCGCCGCCGACGGTTCGTCCGGCCTGTACCGCGGCCTGACAGTGTGGTCGCCCAACGTCAACATCTTCCGTGACCCGCGCTGGGGCCGGGGCCAGGAGACCTACGGCGAAGACCCGGCCCTGACCTCGCGCATGGGCGTGGCCTTCATCCAGGGGCTGCAAGGGCCGGATCCGAACCAGCCGCGTGTGTCGGCCGCCGTGAAGCACTTCGCAGTGCACAGCGGCCCGGAGGCGGATCGGCACAAGGAGGACGTGCAGGTCTCGCCCCGCGACCTGGTGGACACCTACCTCCCGGCCTTCCATGCGGCCGTCACCGAAGGCCGGGCCGAATCAGTGATGTGCGCCTACAACGCGGTGGACGGCGTACCCGCCTGCGCCAACGAGCGCCTGCTGCAGCACTACTTGCGCGACGAGTGGAAGTTCCAGGGCCATGTCGTGTCGGACTGCGGTGCCGTCGCCGACATCCACATGGATTGGGCGCACCACTACGTGAAGACGCCTGAGGAGGCCGTGGCCCGGGCCGTGCACGCCGGGACCGACGTGATCTGCGACTTCGGCGGCAACAAGACCGCCTCGCCCGCCACCACCGTAGCCGCGGTGCAGCAGGGGCTGCTCAGTGAGGCCGAACTCGACCGTGCGCTGCACCGCCTGTTCGACGTTCGCCTGCGCCTGGGATTGCTCGCTGCGCCTGGCCAAAGACCTTTTCCAGAAATCACGGCGCGTGATTTCGACACCCCGGCCCACCGCGCGCTCAACCTCGAGTCGGCCCGCCGCTCGCTGGTGCTGCTGAAGAACGATGGCCTGCTGCCGTTGAAGGCCCCGCCCCGGCGAATTGCCGTGATCGGCCCCAACGCCGACAGCGTGGATGCGCTGGTGGGCAACTACAACGGCACGCCGTCCAAGCCGATCACGCTGCTGGCCGGCCTGAAGGCGCGCTTTCCCGGCGCGCGCATCGATTTCGTCGAGGGCACGGGCTGGGTCGCGCCGGCACTGGAAGACGTGCCGGCGTCCAGCCTTTGCGCCGACGCCACTTGCAGCCGCGCCGGCCTGAACGTCGAGCGCTTTGCCAATCTCAAGCTCGAGGGTTCGCCCAGTTCGGCTGGGCCCACGCCTCAGGCCGCGTTCAAGTGGGGCTGGCCGGACGCCTACGACCGCCTGGAATCGGCGCGCTGGACCGGCTTCGTGCGCGCCAGCGAGAGCGGCGAGCATCTGTTCCGGCTGAAGGGCAACCGCGGCTACCGTGTCTGGATCGACGGCCAGCTGGTGGTGGACCTGTGGGACATCGCCTGGCCCACCAGCACCCGAGGCGTGACGCTGAAGGCGGGCCAGACCTACGCCCTGCGCGTGGAGGCCCTGCAGACCGGCTGGGAGGGCGACCAGCGGCTTCAGTGGAGCCGCCCTGGCGCCAGCGACGATGCGGCCGTGGCGGCCGCGCGCAAGGCGGACCTGGTGGTGTTCGCCAGCGGCCTGACCTGGGAACTGGAAGGCGAGGAAATGACCGTGCTGGCTCCCGGCTTTGCCGGCGGCGACCGCACCCGCATCGACCTGCCCGCGCCGCAACTGAAGATGCTGGAGCGTCTGGCGGCGCTGGGCCGCCCACTGGTGCTGGTGAACTTCAGCGGCAGCCCCATGACCTTCGGCGCCGCCACGCAGAAGGCGGCGGCCATCGTGCAGGCCTGGTACCCGGGCGGCGAAGGTGGCCAGGCGGTGGCCGAGCTGCTGGCCGGCGACTTCAGCCCGTCCGGCCGCTTGCCGCTCACCTTCTACCGCTCGGCCGAGCAGTTGCCGCCCTTCAAGGACTACGGCATGCAGGGTCGCACCTACCGTTGGTTCAAGGGCGAGACCTCGTTCCCCTTCGGCCACGGCCTGAGTTACGCGCGATTCGCCTACGCCCAGCCCAGGCTGGCACGCAGCCGCATCACCGCAGGGCAAGGCACGCAGCTTTCGGTGCTGTTGAAGAACGAGAGCCCGCGCGAGGCAGCCGAGGTGGTGCAGGTCTATGCCCGGCGCTCCGGTGCGATGGCGCCTGAGCGCACGCTGGTGGCCTTCCAGCGCGTGGTGCTGCGGGCGGGTGAATCGCGCCGGCTCAGCTTCGATCTGGACGCCAAGGCGATGAGCGTCGTCCAGGCCGACGGGGAGCGCGTGGTGGAGGCCGGGTCGGTGTGGCTGTGGGTCGGCGGCGGCCAGCCCGTCGCGGCAGTCACCGGAGTACGCGCCCCCGGGCAGATGCTGAAGCTGCAGGTCTCGGGGCGTGCGGAGCTGCCACCGTTTTGACAGAGGCCGTCGCCGGCTGGGCGCTGCGCCACCCCGGGGGCGCTCTCAACGACCTTGCCTACGCAAGCTGAACACGGCACCGCCCTCGCCTGCCATCGCTGACGCCACACCGAGCAAGGTGCCCTTCGGTTCTTCGATCAGTGGCGCCTGGCATTGTTGCGGGCCTGTTCTTCTGAACCGGTAGGGCACATGCACGTGCCCGTCACGCGTCACCCGCACCAGAGCCCCGGCACGCCGCTTGTAGTCGTAACTCGTGGTCAGGTAGAGGTGCCCGTCACTGGCTTCGAGGAGGCCGTGGGACGGCGACACGCCTTCGGTGTCGCTGTTCAAGGAGGCCAACGTGGTGGCTTGGCCATCGCGTGCCAGGTGGTACACCGTGCCGTTTCCGTGGGTACCGCCTCCACTGGTCACGCCGAAGAGCTCCCCATCGCGCGTGAGCGTCATGCTGCCGATCGGCTCGCCGCCATCCTGGCCTGAAAAGTCATGCAGGGGCTCGAACCCCGCCGGGCTCCAACGCCAGAGCGTGCCGCGCTGACCCCGTCCGCCCTTCAGCGTGCCGCCATACAAGCGGCCGTCAGGGCCCTCAACCACGCCGCCATCGGGCTCCACTCCTGCGACGCCGCCCGCGAAAACGTGGAGGACTTCGGGTTCGTTGCCGTCTGCCCGCGGATCGAATCGATAGAGGCAGCCGGCGCCGTGGGGGTGGTATCGCGTGGTTCCGTAGAGTTGTCCGTCGGTGGCTTCGTACAAGCCGCTGGCGGGCACCTGCCCACCGAGTCCGAAGGAGTACAGGGTCGCGAACCGGCCGCCCAGCGTCAGCGAATACAAGGTGCCCACGCTGTACTGCCCACCCCCCGGCGTGGTGCCGTACAGCTGGCCGTCGCGGGCCTGGATCAAGCCGGTCGCGGGGCCACCGCCAAACGGGCCCTCGAACTCGTGAAGGAACACGAAATCGCTGCCGTCGACCGACATGCGAAAGATCGTGCCGGCATCGGCCGGTCCGCCGAAATGCGTGGTTCCGTAGCACGCGCCGTCGTCGGCGATATACAGCGGTCCCGTGGGTTCGCGAGGGTTGTGAGGATCGTCCTGCCAGCTGTGAAAGACGTGCAGCGTCTGCAAGCCTCCAGAGTCGACGGCATCGGTGCCGGCAGCAGGCCATGCGCTGCGGCTGATTGATGCGCCCAGCATCCCGAAACCACTGGCGAGGAGAGTGCGACGATGGACGGTCATGGGGCTTCTCGCAGTTTTCGCTGGATCGTGCGCCGGCGAGTTTGCGCGCGGGCCATCCGGGCTGTCAAAGCTGCAAAGAAGGGGCTGCCGGCGTCGGCTCCATGCCACTTCGCCGTCAAGTTTGGGTGCTGCCTGAACGAGTCTTGAACTGATAGTCCAGGCCACAACCAGCCGGTCGCCAATGTCCTCTCGGTCGCTGCACCCGCAGCGGTGCGGCAGTGAGTCCAGCCCGCGATTTGGTGTGTGCAACCGTCCAAGCGCTTGGGCTCGCCCACGTAGGCGCTCGCCGTGCGATCACGCCGTCGTCCCTTGATGGGGCCAGAGCCACCCGGCGCGCGACAATGAGCCATGCTGTCTCTCGTCGTGCGCAGGCTGTTTTGGCGCGCGCTGGCGCTGGTCTCGCTGCTGCTGGGGCTGGCAGGTGTCTTTCTGCCAGTGTTGCCGACCGTCCCCTTCGTGCTGGTTGCGGCCTGGGCCGCCGGGAACGGCTGGCCGGCGTTGGAAGCGTGGCTCCTGGATCATGCACACCTCGGCCCACCACTGCGGCGCTGGCGCGAACGCGGCGCGGTCCCGCGCCGCGCCAAGTGGGCGGCGACGCTCGGCATGAGCGGCGGCGCCTTGACGCTGGTTCTGCTGCCTCTTCCGGTCTGGCTGAAGGTCGCTGCCGTGACCACGATGGCCGTGGTAGCCGCCTGGCTCTGGCGCCGGCCGGAAGCGTGACATCGTCGCACGTGCCTGTGTGCAGGAGCGCAGGCGCGTTGGTCGCCGAGCGTCAGCCCTCATCAGTCCCGAGCCCGGTCACGCCAGCGGTCGCCTGCGCTTGAAACGAGGCCTCGCGCCACCACCTGGGCACGCATGCGCGCGATCGGCCTGATGGCCTTGCTGAACCTGTACATCGGCTGGCGCGTGGCGCCGAACCTGCCATGGCCGGCCGCCGGCGTGGCTTTCCTGCTGCTGCTCGGCCTGAACGCGTTGCTGGTGCCGGCTGCGTTCGCTTCGCGCCGGCTGCCGGATCGCGCGGTAGCCGATCGCTGGACCTGGGCTGGCATGCTGGCGCTCGGCCTGTTCTCGATGCTGCTCGTGCTGACACTGCTGCGCGACGCCGTGCTGCTGGCCGCCCTGCCCTTTTCGCACGGCGGGTTCGCCCCGGCCACCGCGGCGGCGGTGCCGGTGCTGGCCCTCGCGGCCGTGGGCTGGGGCTTGTACGAAGCACGGCGGACCGCCCGGGTGCGGGAGGTCGACATCCCGATCGCCGGCCTTCCCGCAGCGTTGCATGGCTTCACCATCGTGCAGATCACCGACTTGCACGTCGGGCCGACCGTCAAGCGGCCCTACGTGCAGGCCATCGTCGATGCCGTCAACCGCCTGGACGCCGACGCGATTGCCGTGACCGGCGACCTGGTGGACGGGCGCGTCGCCGATCTCCGTGCCGACGTGCAGCCGCTGGCCGGGCTGCGTGCGCGCCACGGCAGCTTCTTCGTCGCCGGCAACCATGAGTACTACAGCGGCGCCGAGGAGTGGCTGGCGCACCTGGGCCAGCTCGGCCTGCGGGTGCTGCTGAATGAGCACGTGACCCTCGACCACGAGGGCGCGCGCCTCGTGCTGGCCGGGGTCAGCGACTGGAGCGCCCACCACTTCATCGCGACACACCGCAGCGACCCGCACGCCGCGCTCGCCGGCGCACCGCCGGAGGCGGCGCTGCGCGTGCTGCTGGCACACCAGCCGCGGTCGGCGCCGGCGGCGGCGGACGCGGGCTTCGACCTGCAGCTGTCCGGCCACACCCATGGCGGCCAGTTCTGGCCATGGAACTTCTTCGTCCCGCTGCAGCAGCCGTTCACGGCCGGCCTGCACCGCCTGCGGAACCTGTGGGTCTACACCAGCCGGGGCACTGGCTACTGGGGCCCGCCGCTGCGCCTGGGCGCTCCCTCCGAGATCACGCGGCTTCGCCTGGTGGCGGCCACCACCCCCACCGGCGCAGGCTGACGAGCGCGGGCCAGCGCCTCAGCGCGGCCGGATCAGCACCGGCTGCCAAATCCACCCGCAGCGCAACACCAGCGCGCAAAGTTGGAGCACCACGCTGTCCGGATCCTTCGCCGGCGCGGGGTCGCCGAGCTGATCCAGGTTGATGATCGATGCCTGCCAGCAGCGGGTCCAGACGAACTGCGCGTCCGGCCGCGAGGCGTCGATGATGTCGTCGCCCACATGGCGCATGGAGGCCTCGTCGGCATCGCGTGGCCGGGCGCCCGACGCGCCGACCTGCTCCCGCACGAACACCGTCCCGCGGCTCGGGTCGACATCGAGCAGGATGCGGTGCGAGCGGGCCTCGCCCGTCTCGAAGCCGTGGTCGATGATCCACGTCGGCGACGGCCCTTCACGTCGGATCGGGAGGGGCAGTTCCTGCATTTGCTCCAGCAGCTGGCCGGGCGACGTCCGCGGCGTGCCGATGGGCGGCGCGATGCGGGTGGTCGCCGATGCCAGCCAGAACACCGCGCCGACGACCGCGGCGAAATGCGCGACCGCCAGCACGACGACGATAGGCCACGACAGGCGATCACTGAAGAACATCAGTTGCAGCAGCGGCGACATCAGCGCCGCTGCCAGCAGCCGCGCGATGTACTGCTGGCGATCCTGCTGGGACGTGCGCGCCAGCACGAGCGCCAGCAACAGCGGCGCGGCGCAGACGATCGCATCGACCGGGTCGGTGGCGGCCAGCAGCGCCAACGTGCCGCCGTAGGCCGCCAGGTATCCGCAGGCGGCCACGCCGACGAAGCCCAGCGGCACGAAACGAGGTGCTCCGCTCATGGCTCGCGGCCGGCCTGGTCCAGGACGGTGGTGCGGCAGCGGTCGGTAGGCATCGGGCGGCTCCTGGCAGTCGGTGTTCGACATTGTCGACAGCCGCGGTTGCACGCACGCTTCTGCTCGCGTTTCGTGTGTCGCGCCCGCGAAACCGTTGCAACGCTGCCGCGTGGTGCAAAGGCTCGTCGGGCGCGGCTGCAGGGCCTCAGGCGCTATAGAAGTACGGCGCCAGCACGCGCACCTCGGTGATGCGATTGACCGGCAGCCCGTTGCGCTGGGCGACGTGGCGGATGGACTCCGGCGAGGGGCCGTCGTAGATGCAGAAGGTCTGGGTGCGCTCCGGGTTCACATAGCTGTGCACCCAGGTCACGCCTTCCTCGGCGTTGGTCTTGACCACGCCGGCAACGGCCTTGCGGCCGTTGTCGTCCATGGGAATCGAAAGGCCATCGGGAAAGTTGCGTTCGACGAGATAGCGGGGCATGGGAGAGTCCTTTGGTGAGTCCGGGCGGCACCGCGCCGCCGGTATCGCCACGATGCCCGCACGGGCCACTCCGCGCCTCGGCAGCCTTACCCAGATTGGCCCGGCAGTTCCCCAGATTGCGGCGGATCCAGCAGGCCCAGCCGGGCCGCCAGGGCACTGGCCTCGGCCCGCGAGCGGGCATTCAGCTTGGCCAGGATCGCGGACACATGGTGGTCCACCGTCTTGGCCGAGCGCACCAGGCGCGCGGCGATCTCGGCATTCGTCAGCCCCTGCGCGAGCAGCACCAGGATCTGCGCCTCGCGCTGGGTGAGCCCGGCGGGGTGGGCCGCCGTGGTGGGGCGCGGCCCGCGGCTCGCCGCTTCCGGCCACCTGATGCCTTGCCGCCGCAATTCCGCCTGCACCCGCGCCACCGTGGCCTCGCAGCCCAGGGCCGCGAGCTGGCCCAGTGCCGCCTGCATCTCTTCGGGGCCACCACCGTGCAACCGCGCGATCGCCTGCTCGAACGGGCGCTCCGGCATGTCCCATGTGTTCTCGCCCGAGAGATGGCCGCCCAGGGCCAGCCAGAACGCGATCTCGCCGGCGGCCGGAGCCTGCCGCGCCTGCGCAGCCCGCAGTTGCTCCTGCGCGAAAGAGACATCGGCCTGCGGCAGGCCGAGCCACGCGGCCTCGGCGTGCGTCACCGCCAGGGGCACGAGGCGCTGGAATTCGCCGGTGCGCAGGGCCAGCGTGGTGGCCTCTTGGAGCACGTCGCCGGCGCCCGGATCGCCGCGCCTCATGCGCAGGCGCGCGAGCACGATCAGCGTCGGCAGCCGGCTCACCGGCGCCAGCTGGGGCCGAGACAGGACCTGCCGCGCGCCGTCGGCGGCCTCCTCCCAGCGCCCGGTCTCGAGGTCGAGGCGGCAGGTCCACGCAGCGAGGTAGTGCGACCAGGCGTCCAGGTCGCGGGCCGAGAGATAAGCCGTGGCGTCGTCGAGATGCTGCCTCGCCAGCGCGTGCAGGCCGTGGGTGATCTCGGCCGCCACGAGGTTCACGTAGGCGCGCGCCACGTGCTCGCGCAGGTCGTTCTCCAACGCGAGTTGCAGGCTGCGTTCGAGCTGCTCCCGCCCGGCCGGCGGTGAGCGCGTGTACAAGGCCGCGCCGGTGTTGTTCAGCGCGTGGGCCTGCACCTCCACCGCGCCGAGCCCGGCGGCCATCTCGGCGGCGCGCGTGCCCCATTCCACCGCCGCGCCGACCTCCTCCGAGAGCATGTGCAGCTGGGCACGGTTGCTCATCACCCACGCGAGCTCCTCGCTCGGCGGCTGGCCCTTCAGCAGATCGAGCGCCTCGTCGGCGAACCGTACCGCCTCGGCATTGCGGCCGAGAAACCAGTTCAGCCGCGACAGCCAGCGCAGCGTACGGGCTTCGTGCGTGCGGTCGCCGACTTGCCGCCACAGGGCGAGCGCCGCCTCGCGCGGCGCCACGGCATCCTCGATCAGGCCCACCAGGTAGCACTGGTAGGAGCGCTTCTCGAGCAGCTCGGCGCGCTCTTCGGATGACAGGCCGACGGCGGCTTCGAGGGCCGTCGCGTAGAGCGCCGCAGCCTCCCTGTGTGCCCCCAGCTCGGCCGCGCGCGCCGCCGCCATCGGGGCCAGGCGTTGCACGGCTGCGCGCTGGCCGGCGCGCGCGGCGTGGTGCACAAGCCGCGCCGGAGGCACATCCGGTGCGCCGGCCGACTCCAGGGCGCCGAGCACACGCGCATGCAGCTGCGCGGCCACGGGTGCGAAGAGCGCCTGCTCCAGCGCCTGGCGCGCCAGCTCGTGGCGAAACGCCAGGCAGTCGCCCTGGGGTTGAAGCAGGCCCGAGTGCAGCGCGGCGAGGAGGTCCTCCGGCGGCGGATGGGCCACTGCCTGCAGCAGCCAGCCCTCCATGCGCGAGGGCACGATGGCGACCAGGTCCACCAGCGAGCGCACTGCGGGCGGCAGGCGCGAGGCACGGGCCAGCACCGCGTCGCGCACGGTCGTGGGCAATCCCGTGCCGTGCAGGCTCTCGGTGACGAAAAAGGGATTGCCCTGGGTAGCGGCGAACAGGCCCACTCGCTCCACCCCATGACGCCGCGCCAGCTCCGCCACGCCCGCCTCGCTCAGGACATCCAGCGGGATGCGGCGCACCTGCGCCGGTGGCAGGTCTCCCAGCACGGCGCGCAGCGGGTGGCGCTCGCCCAGCTCGTCGTCGCGGTAGCTCAGCACCAGCAGGGCCCGCTGGCCCTCCAGGCGGCGGCCGAGGAACTTGATGCAGTCGAGCGTGGCGGCGTCCGCCCAATGCACGTCCTCGAAGACGAGCGCCAGCGGCTCGGGCGCGCTGCGCAGCTGCTCCAGAAGGGCCGCGAACAGCTCGCTGCGCTGGCCCTCGCGCACGAGCAGCCCGCGCAGCCGCTCGCCGAGTTCCGGCGCCATGTCGAACAAGGGGCCGAGCGGACGCGGAGAAAACAGCGCCTCGCAGCCGCCCCACAGCACGCGCCAGCCGCGCAGTCCCGAGGCCGGGTCGAGGGCCGCCCGCAGCAGGCTGGTCTTGCCGATGCCGGCCTCGCCGTACACCAGGACGGTGCGGCCGCTGCCCTGCGCGGCCTCCTGCACCGCTTCGGCCAAGGCGCGCAGGGCCGGCTCGCGCTCGACGAGCTCCGATGTCGCGGTTCCATCCCCTCGCATGGGTGGCGATTGTGCGGGCTGCAAACGTGGGGGCGGAGCCTCAATCTGGGGAAGCTTCCCGATGCCCCGGGCGGCGGCCGCGCCTACCGTGGCGGCTTCGACAAGGGAGTCGCCATGATGCAGATAGAGCAGGCCCCGGCCGGCCCGGCGCTGGACGAGGTGCGCACGCTGATGCGGGAGTTCCTCGCCTGGCACCTGGAGCGCCACGCGAGCGACCTGCACCTGGTGCAGAGCTATTTCGACGCGGCGGCCTTCGAGGCCGAGCTGGCCGGGCTGCCCGGCGCCTATGCGCCACCGGCCGGGCGCCTGCTGCTCGCGCGTTGGCAAGGCGAAAGCGCGGGCTGCGTGGCGCTGAAGCCGCTGGCCGGCGGCGGCTGCGAGATGAAGCGCATGTTCGTGCGTCCGGCGTTGCAGGGCCGGGGCATCGGTCGCGCATTGGCCACGACGCTGCTGGACGAGGCGCGCCGCGCCGGCCACGAGTGGATGCAGCTCGACACCAGCATCCGCCAGGAGGAGGCCGCCGGCCTGTACCGCAGCCTCGGCTTCCGCGAAGTTCCCGCCCCCGAGACCTTGGCCGGGCCGTTGCGCGACTGGCTGGTCTTCATGCGTCGCGACCTGCGGCTCAGCCGCTGACCAGCGCATGCGAACCCTGACCCGACCGGCTCGATTGCAGGTGGCCGACGAGCTGCTTGCCCAGGGCCTGCACGTCGTCCACGCAGCCATGGATGAAGCTCGACTGGCGGCGCCGCATGAAAGGCAGCCCAAGCACATACACGCCCGCCGCGCCGGCCACCACGCCGCGAACGTGGCGCAGCGCGCCCTGAGCATCGAACACCGGCAGATGCAGCCACGACAGCTCCGGGCGGTAGCCGGTGGCCCAGAGCACGGTGCGCAGCTCGCGGCCCAGCGCCAGCGAAAGCCGCGGCGCAGTGTCGGGCTGCGTGGAGGCGAAGCGCTCCACCGGCCCGATCTCGCGCTCCAGTCCGGTGGACCGCGCGTAGGCGTCGATGCCCTCGAGCAGCCGGCCCAGCTTCAGGTCGGCCAGCGCGCAGACGGCGCGCAAGGAGCCGGAGAACTGCGCCTGGCCATCGCGCACACCGGCCAGCCGGCCGACGATCTCGACGCCGTCGGCGCGCAAGGTGTTGAGGTCGAGCGAGGCGCGTTCCGGCGTGCCGACGAGCTGCGGCGAAGGCAGCCGGCGCGCCCGCTCGGGCTCGGCCTCGTCCTCGATGCGCTGCTGCAGCCAGCCGGCGGCGTCCATCCACCAGTGGATGTCTTTGCCTCGATACAGCCGCGGCAACCTGACGTGCTCCCCGACGGCCAGCGTCACCGGCCGGCCGCTCGCGTGGATCTCGCGCGCGAGCTGCAAGCCGGTGGCCGACGCGCCGACGACGAGCACGCCGCCCGGGGGCAAGTCCCCGGGCCGGCGGTAGTGCGCGGCATGCAGGCTGTGCACCTCCTGCGGGAGGCGATCGGCCAGGCGCGGAACGACCGGCTGGCCGAACGCGCCGCTGGCAATGACGAGCGCGCGGCAGCGCCAATCGCCTTCGCTGGTCTGGACGCGATAGCCCTCGCCCTCGCGCCACACGCCCCGCACGGCGGTGTGACTGCGCACCGGTGCCGACACGCGAACCGCATAGCGCGCGATGGTGTCGGCCAGCTCGCCGGCGCGCATGAAGCCGTCGGGGTCGGGGCCGTCGTAGCGCCAACCCGGCAGGCGCGTCATCCAGTTCGGCGTGAGCAGGCGCATCGAGTCCCAACGCTCGCGGCGCCAGCTCTGCGCCACCGCGCCGCGCTCGAGCACGACGTGGTCGATGCCCTGGCCGGCCAGCACGGTGCTCATCGCCAGCCCGTTGTGGCCGGCGCCGACCACGACCACGTCGATGGCACGCACAACTCAGACCCGCTTGCGCGCCGTGACGGCCACGTCGGTCGGATTGGTCACGATGTCGAACACGGCCGAGCGTTTCTGCGATTGCGCGACCAGCGCCTCGATCTCGGCCTGCGTCGCATCGGCGTCGATCTCGTAGTGCACGCGGATGGCCTCGAAGCCGTTGCGCGTCTGGTCGCCTATGCCGAGGATGCCGCGCAGGTCCATGTCGCCCTCCAGCGTGGCCTTCACCGAGTGCAGGGCGATCTGGCGGTTCTGCGCGACCGCTGCCACGCCCGCCGTCAGGCAGCCGGCCAGCCCGACGAGCACCATCTCGACCGGCGTGGCGCCGTTGTCGGCCGCCGCGAAGACCTCCGGGTGGTCGGTGTCATAGCGGTAGGCGCGGCGGTGCTTCTGCTCCGCCCCGAGGCCGTGGAAGCCCTCGACGGTGGCGCGGCTGTGGGTGCCGTGCAGCCATTCGCTGCTGGCGCGCCACTGGAAGCGCGCGGCCGGGGGTTGCGCGGCCAGCGCTTCGCGGGCGCCGAGCAGCGCGGCAACGTTGACGCCGTTGTCGATGGCGCGGGTCTGGGTCGTGGTCATGGTCGTTTCCTCGAAGAGAACAGGTGGGTGGAACGGGAAAGGGGCTCGCCGATGACGCCCGGCGGGCAAGGCGTCCGCGCGCTGCCCTCGGGCATGGCGCCGCAGATGCGGTACCGGGCCTGGGGCTCAGGCCATGGCAAGAGGGCTCAGCCATCGGGCCGGCGGCTCGGTCTCGAGGCCTGCGGGCTCCTGCGCCTGCAGGAAGCGCAGCAGCCGCGCATTGACGCGCGCGGGGTCGGCCAGCGGCCCCATGTGGCCGAGGCCGGGCATGGCTTCGTGTGCCGCCGCGGGCAACAGCTCTCGCATCAGCTGCGCCAAGGCGAGCGCGGCCGTGGTGGTCCGGGTTCCGTGCATCACGAGCACGGGCATGGTCAGGCGTTGGTTCAGGGCCGGCGGCAGCGGCTCGTTCATCAGCGTGTCGAAGTGCGCCACGATGGTCGGCATCCGGTTCGCGATCGCGCGCTGGCGCTCCTGGCCCATCAGCCGCCAGGTGCCGGGGCCGGACCAGTAGTCGACGAACACCTCGCCCGCCACCTCCGGCCGGCCCTGGCCGACCAACGCGTGCAGCCCCGCCGCGATCGCGAAGGCCTCGCGTGCACCGTGGCTGTCCGGCGCCTTGTCGGCCAGAAGGCTGAAGACCACGGGCTCGTAGACCGCCAGGCTGTGAACGAGAGACGGCTGCATCGCCGCCAGGTGAAGGGCCACCGCGCCGCCGTACGAATGCCCGACGAGGTGACCGCCGCCCTGCCTTTCCAGCGCCTTCAGCGCCAGGGCTGCATCGTCGTGCAGCGAAAGCGGGCGCAGGTCTGTCCAGGCTTCGCGCCGGCCGTGGCCATGCAGGTCGATGGCGTGCACGTCGTGGCTGGGGCGCAGGGCCTGGGCGAGCTGGTCCCACTGGCGCGAGGACGATGCGCTGGCATGCAGCAGCACCACCGTCGGGCGGCGTTCGGTGGAGGTCGGCAGAAGCGGGCTGGAGGTCATGGCGGGTCCTTGCAATGCCGCCGCACTGTGCGAGGCCCTCCGTTCCGCTGCCGTTCCGCGGGCTCGTCCACAGGCGAGGAACGCCCGTGGAACGCGCCGGCCACCACATTGCGCCACCCACCCACCAGGAGATCGAATTGGCCCGCTACGCGAACATCCTCGAAACCATAGGCCGCACGCCGCTCGTGCGCCTGAACAAGCTGGCGCCGGCCGGCATCCACCTGCACGTGAAGGTGGAGTCCTTCAACCCGCTCGGCTCGGTCAAGGATCGCCTCGCGCTGGCCGTCATCGAGGATGCCGAGCAGCGCGGCCTGCTGCAGCCCGGCCAGACGGTGGTCGAAGCCACCAGCGGCAACACCGGCATAGGCCTCGCCATGGTCTGCGCCCAGAAGGGCTATCCGCTGGTGCTGACCATGGCCGAGAGCTTCAGCATCGAGCGCCGGCGTCTCCTGCGCTTTCTCGGCGCCCGCGTGGTGCTCACGCCGGCGGCCGAGAAGGGAAGCGGCATGCTGGCCAAGGCGGTGGAGCTGGCGCGCGCGCACGGCTGGTTCCTCTGCCGCCAGTTCGAGAACGAGGCCAACGCGGCGATGCACGCCCGCACCACCGGGCCGGAGATCCTCGCGGACCTGGCCGGGGAGCGCCTGCACGCCTTCGCCTCCGGCTTCGGAACCGGCGGAACGCTGCTGGGTGTCGCGCGGGCACTGAAGGCCCACGACCCCGGCATCCGCGTGGTCGCCGCCGAGCCCGACAACGCGCCGGTCGTGGCCAGCGGCATCCCGCAGCCGCGCGACGCCAGCGGCTCGCCCTACGTCAGCCATCCGCAGTTCCGCCCGCACCTCATGCAGGGGTGGGCACCCGACTTCATCTCGCCGCTCACCGACACCGCGCTGCGCGAGAAGCTGGTCGACGAGGTCGTGCCGGTCAGCGGTCACGAGGCGATCCGCCTGTCGCGCGCCCTGGCAACGCAGGAGGGCATCTTCGTCGGCATCTCCAGCGGCGCGACCCTGGCTGCCGCGCTCGAGGTGGCCAAGCGCGCCCCGGCGGGCAGCCACATCGTCTGCATGCTGCCCGACACCGGTGAACGCTATCTCTCGACGCCGCTGTTCGAAGGCATAGGCGTGGACATGAACGACGAGGAGCTCGCCCTGTCGCGCTCCACGCCCGGCTGCCGCTTCGATGCGCCAGCGCCCGCCGCCGCGCCCTCGCCGGCCGGTCCGCCGGCCGCTGCGGCTCCTGCGGTCGAGGCACCGGCCGCGGCCGCGGCCGACGCCGAGGCCGAGGCCTTCGTGGCCGAAGCGATCGACGGCGCGCCGGTCGTGATGTTCGCGCTGCAGTGGTGCGAGTTCTGCTGGGCGGTGCGCAAGCTCTTCGCCCGGCTGGGCATCCCCTACCGCAGCGTGGACCTCGACAGCGTCGCGATGCAGCAGGGCCAGCTCGGCACGCGGCTGCGCCCGGTGCTGCGCCGGCGCGCCGGGGAGCCGACCATCCCGCAGATCTGGATCGGCGGCACGCACATCGGCGGCGCGATGGACCTGTTCAATGCCTTTCGCCAGGGCCGCGCCCAAAGCCTGCTGGCCGCGGCAGGCCTGGCCTTCGACGCCTCGGCCGACATCGACCCGGGCGAATTCCTGCCGCGCTGGCTGCATCCGCGCGCCGAAGCCTGAACCAACCTGGAGATTCCCCTTGAAAACCTCGCCCGTCTTCTTGTCGGCGACGCTGCTTGCCATGGCCGGTTGCAGCACGCCCCCTCCGGCCCCGCCCACCATGCCGTCCGCCTTGCAGCTCTCGCCGGGCGAACGCTGGGTCGGCTCGCTGCCGGCGCGCGGCGCGCAGATCTACGAGTGCCGGCTCACCGATGGCCAGGCGAGCTGGGCCCTGGTGGCGCCGGACGCGACGCTGTTCGACCCACACGGCCAGGCCGTCGGCCAGCACGGCGCAGGCCCCTTCTGGCAGCTCCAGGATGGCAGCCGCGTCGAAGGCAAGGCGGTCGCGCGAGCGGACGCGCCGGTCGCAGGCGCCATTCCGTGGCTGCTGCTCGACGTGCACAGCAGCGGCGGCCCCGGCCGCCTGCGGGCCGTCACGCGGATCCGGCGTGTCAACACCCAGGGCGGCATCGCGCCACCGGCCGGCTGCGAAGCCACCACGGCCGGCGTGCGCCAGCGCGTGGCCTACACCGCCGACTACCTGCTCTACGAAGGCCGCTGACCATGTCTTTCATCACCACCGTGTCGCCTGCCGAAGCGCGCGACGAGGTCGCCGCGATGTACCGCCGCCAGCAGGAGTCCTGGGGCTTCGTGCCCAACTTCGCCAAGGTCTTCTGCCATCGGCCCGGGCTGATGGGGCGCTGGGCCGCGCTGCTCGCCGAGGTCAAGCGCCCGCTCGACAAGCGGCGCCTGGAGCTCGTCACCTTCTCGGCCGCTCACGAACTGGGCCACTCCGCCTGCAGCCTGGCGCACGGGCGCGTGCTGCGGGAGTTCTTCTCCGATGAAGAGATCGTCCACCTCGCCGAAGGCCGCGTCGAGGCGCTGTTGACGCCGGCCGAGCAGGCGATGCTACGTTTCGCGCGGCGCGTCGCTCGCGATGCGGGGTCGGTCACCGCCCACCACGTGGCCGAGCTCAAGGCGCACGGCTTCAGCGATGCCGAGGTCTTCGACATCGCCGCCGTCGTCGCCGCGCGTGCTCTCTTCACCAAGCTGCTCGATGCGGTCGGCGTAATGGCCGACGGGCCGATGGGCGATTTGCCGGCCCCCCTTCGCGACGCGCTGGCGGTGGGCCGGCCGATAGACACCGCGCCGGTCGCCGCCCTGCCCGACTCGCCGTAACAAACTCGGGCGTGCCTGTCGACGCAATCGTCCGGACAATGCGGCCATGAGCTGCCATCTGCGTCTGATCGGCACGCCCTCGGCGCAAGCCGGCGCCGACCGCCTGCCGCTGCCGTTCGAGAGACGCTGGCAGCTCGTCGCCCTGCTGGCGCTGCAGGGCGACTGGATGCAGCGGGCCGAACTGGCCGCCATCCTCTGGCCGGACGTGCCGCGCAGCCTCGCCTCGACGAACCTGCGCAAGGCGCTTTTCCGTCTGAGCGGCACGCCTTGCGCCGATGCCATCGAAAGCGACGGTCCGCTGCTTCGCTCGGTGGCTTCCACCGATCTCCAGGCCTTCCACGAGCAGGTCCGAGAGGGCCGGTTGGCCGAGGCGCTGCAGCAGGCGCCGGCCGATCTGCTGGCGGGCTTCGACGACGACGCCAACGAAAGCTGGACGCAGTGGTTGAACGGCCAGCGCGAGCGCTGGCGCAGGGCCTGGCGCGGCGCGGCGCTGCAGCGGCTCCAGGCCGGCATCCCGGACGACGAGGCCATCGCGCTCTCGGCCGCGATGCTGGAGGCCGACGCGCTCGACGAGGCCGCGCTCGACGCCCATGTGAGGCACCTGGCCCACGCGGGGCAGGCAGCGCGTGCGAGGCAAGCCTGGCGCACCTTCGCCCAGCGACTGGAGCAGGACCTGGGCGTGCAGCCCGGCAGCGCGCTGCGCGCCTTGCACGACAGCCTCCTCAGCCCCGTCCCCGCCACCGCCGCGCCTGAAGCCCGGGACGACGGCTACGTCGGCCGCGTCGCCGAACTGCGACGCATAGGGGAGCTGATGGCTCGGCCGGCCTGCCGCCTGCTGGCGATCGTCGGGCCGGGCGGCATCGGCAAGACCCGCCTCGCCCGGCGGGCGATGGACGAGGTGTCGCCGCTCTTCGATGACGGCGCGGTCTTCGTCCCGCTGGAGGACGTGGACAGCGCCGCGGCCTTCGTCGCGCGCCTGTGCCGTCTCCTCGGCGTGCCTCGCCTGCGCACGGGCGACGAATTCGAGTCGCTCGCCGGCCATCTGCGCGAGCGCCGGCTGCTGCTGGTGCTCGACAACTTCGAGCCCATCGCGTCGATGGCCACGCCCCTGATCGAAAGGCTGCTGGAGGCCGCCCCGGGGCTGAAGCTGATCGTCACCACGCGCGAACGCCTGGTGCTGGCCGCCCAGTGGGCGCTGCCGCTCGAGGGCCTGCCCTGCCCGGAGCCGGAGGACATGGACCGGCTCGAGGCCTTCGATGCCTCGCGCCTGTTCCTGGCCGCCGCCCGCCGGGCCGATCCGGCGAGCGACGCTGCCGGCGAGCCTGCCACCATCGTCGACATCTGCCGCCAGGTCGACGGCCTGCCGCTGGCTCTGGAGCTGACCGCCGCGTGGACGCGCCTGATGCGCTGCGCGGACATCGCCCGCGAGCTGCGCGAAGGCACCGAGCTGCTGCGCGCGACCAACCCGGCCTTCCCCGCGCGCCAGGCCAGCCTCGAGGCGGTCTTCGAGCAATCGTGGCGCTTGCTGGGCGAGCGCGAGCGGCAGGCGCTGGCGCGGCTGTCGGCGTTCCGCGGCGGGTTCACGGTCGATGCGGCTCGCGTGGTGGCCGCAGCGCCGCTGCCGGTGCTGGGTGCGCTGCTCGACAAATCGCTGCTGCGCAAGGAAGGCACGCGCATGACGCTGCACCCGCTGGTGCAGCAGTTCGCGGCGCTCCGGCTGGGCGACGACGCGGCGTACGTCGCCGCGCGCGTGGCCCACGCTCTGTTCTTCCGCGAGGTGTTGGCGGAACGACAGGTCGCGCTGAGAGGCGGCGATGCCGAGGCGCTTCGCTGCATCGACGACGAATTCGAGAACTGCCGCGTGGCGCTGGAGTGGCTTTCGAAGCACGGGCCTGGCGAGAGACTGGCCACCGCCGCCTGGGGCCTTTCGGACTACGCCGAGCACCGCGGGCAGCCGCAGCGCGCGCTGGTGGTGCTGCAGGCGGCCCTGGCGGCTCCCGTGGCAGCACGCGAGCCCACCTTGCGCTCGCGCTTGCTGGTGCACGCCGCCCATCTGCAGCTGCGGCTGGACCGCTTCGCCCAGGCCGAAACCGAGGCGCGCGAGGCGCTGGCGGCTGCTTCGCAAGGGGACGCGAACGAGGCCACCCACACGCGCCGGATGGCCTGGCGGGTGCTGGGCGCCAGCGCGCTGCGCCTGGGCCGGCTCGACGAGGCGCGCGAGCATTTCCAGGCCATGCTCGAACTGGCGAGTGGGCCCTCTGCCACACGCGACCGCGCGGTGTCGCTCGACCACCTTTCGTTGATCGAGCGCCGCGTCGGCCGCCACGACGAAGCGCTGCGCCTGTCGCGCGAATCGCTCGTGCTGCAACGGCGCCAGGGCGACGTGGCCGTGCTGTCGCTGGGCCTGAACAACCTCGGCTCGCTGCACCTGGACCGCGGCGAGCCCGAGGCCGCCGAAGCGCCGTTGACCGAGGCGCTGGCCTTGTGCGAGCGCAGCGGCCTGTCGGCCACCGCCGGCCTGGTCCTGGCCAACCTCAGCGACATGGCCTTGATGCGCAGTGACCTCGCCTCCGCACAGCACCACGCCCGGCGGGCGCTGGAACTCGTGCAGCCCACAGGCCAGCGCCTGCTCCTCGGCTGGCTGCATGCGCAGCTCGGCATCGTGGCGGCCCTTCGTGGCGAAGTCGCATCGGCCAGCGCGTCCGTCAGCGCGGCCTGCGAGATCGCGCTCGGGCTCCAGGCGCCATTGCTGAAGGCCAAGGCCACGGTGGCCTTCGCGCAGCTGGTGTACCGCCTCGGGCATGCGGTGGCCGCCCGGCAGGCGTTGCGCATCGCCTCGGCGGAGCCGTCGCTCAGCGCGGGCGACCGCGAGGAGTTGGCGCGACCTCTCGCGCAGTGGAGTGAAGTCGAGGACACGGCCTTGCCCGCGCTGCCCGCCATCGACCTCGACGGCCTGCTGCAGCGCGCCACGGTCGAGGCGTCGGGCGGCTTCGTCTCGCTCGTCGCGTCCCTCGGCGGCTGACCTCACGCCAGCCGCGCCTGCGGTCGCTCCCGTTGGCGCAGCGCCCGCTTCGCACCAGCCTCCGGCTCGTTGACCTGCACCGCGCGACAGACCGCGGCGACGCTTCGCACGGCTGACCATCCGTCCGGCATATCGCTGCGCCCGCGGCCCGAGGAACGCCCACAGAACGGGGTGCCGCTCAGAGTTCGACCTCACGAAAGGACGAACCATGCACACCCTGCTCACCCTCCTGCCGGTCCAGCCCGGCATCCTCGCCACCGCCCGCATCGCGCTCGCGGACGCCCAGCTGCGCTGGGCCGCCCGCCGCGGCGCGCGCCAGACGGCCCGGACGCTCGCGGATCTTGACGACCGCACCTTGCACGACCTCGGCATGGACCGCAGCGAAATCGAGGCTGTCTCCGCCGAGGCGCACGGCCTGCGCACGCCCACCCTGCGTCGAACGGCCCGCGCCTGACCCGCTTCCCCACCCGCCCCTACTCGACCTGAAAGGACTTCCCATGAACCGCTACCTCATCGAACGCAGCTTCCCGCAGGGCCTGACCATCCCCATGACCCCGGAAGGTCGAAACGGCTGCGCCCAGGTCGTCAAGGTCAACGCCAGCGAAGGCGTGACCTGGGTCCACTCCTACGTGAGCCCGGACCGCAAGAAGACCTTCTGCATCTACGACGGCCCGTCGCCCGAGGCGATCCGCCAGGTCGCCGAGCGCAACGGCCTGCCGGTGGACACGATCACCCCGGTGACCGTGCTCGACCCCTACTTCTACCTGCCGGCCTGAGACCCGGCCGGGCCTGTCTCCATGAAGCGCTACCTGGTCGAACGGACCTTCCCGCACGGCCTCGACGTTCCCATGAACGCCGAGGGCCGCCAGACCTGCGGGAGCGTGGTCTCCGTCAACTCGCCTTGGGGGGTCACCTGGATCCGCTCCTACGTGAGCCCCGACGGCAGGAAGACCTGGTGCCTGTACGAAGCCCCGTCGCCGGACGCCATCCGCCAGGTGGCCGAACGCAACGGGTTTCCGGCCGGGCGCATCACCGAGGTCGGCCTGCTGAGCCCCCATTCATTCCCCTGAACGTCCCCATCCATGAAAACCTTCTGTCTGCAATCCATCGGCAGCGCCCTCATGGCGGCCGTGTGCTGCGCCCTGCCTGCGCACAGCGCGCACGCGCAATTCGCCTCCTGGTCGGCGCAACCCAACGTCAAGGCCCTCGCCGGCGACTTCGACGGCGACCACGCGAGCGACATCCTGCTCACCGGCGGCGCGGGCTGGACCAGCCTGCCGGTGGCGTTCTCCAACCGCGATGGTTCCTTCCGCGTCACCAACCTGTTCGTCGGCGACTTCGGCACCTGGGCCTCCACACCCAACGCCAAGGCCCTGGTCGGCGACTTCAACGGCGACCGCAAGAGCGACCTCGCGCTCATCGGCCCGGCCGGCTGGAGCAGCATGCCGGTCGCCTATTCGAACGGCGACGGCAGCTTCCGCATCACCAACGCCGGCGTCGGACCCTTTGCGGCCTGGGCCGCCTCGGCCAACGTCGACGCACTGGCCGGTGACTTCGACGGCGACGGCCGCACCGACGTGGCGCTCGCCGGTGGCGACCCCGGCTGGTGGCACACGATGCCGGTCGCCTTCTCCAAGAAGGACGGCACGTTCAGGATCACCAACACCGAGGCCGGCATCTTCGCCGTGCGTGCCGGCGAGCCCGGCACCCGCAAGGTCGTCGGCGACTTCGACGGCGACGGCAAGGCCGACATCGCGGTGGTCGGCTCGTCCGCCCGCACGATGCCGGTCGCGTTCTCGCGCCGCAAGGGCATGTTCGACATCCGCGACACGGCGATCGGCGAGTTCGCCGCCTGGGCCGCGGTGCCGGGCGTGAAGGTGATGGTCGGCGACTTCAATGGCGACCACCGCAGCGACATTGCGCTGATCGGTGGCGATCCCAACTGGTGGAGCACGGTCCCGGTGGCCTTCTCCAATGGCGACGGCAGCTTCACCGTCACCAACTTCCAGGTGTACTTCGAAGGCGGCAATCTTTCGGCGCTGGCCGCGCACGGTGCGGCCACGGTGTTCGCGGGCGACACCAACGGCGACGGCCTGGCCGACATCACCGTGGTCAGCGCAGGCACCTTCGTCTACACCGGCCTGTCGCGCGGCGACGGCCAGTTCACCATCATCACCTCGCAGCCCGGCGACTTCGCCTCGCGTTCGCACGAGGTGGGCGTGCGTGCCGTCGTCGGCGACTACGACGGCGATGGCCGCATCGACGTGGCGCTGACCGGCAACTGGTTCTGGAACACCGTGCCGATGGCCCGCTCCAGGAGCGGCAGCTACATCGGCAGCTTCAGTGCCGTCCAGCAAGCCGGCGTGCAGGATGTCTTCCCGGTCCGCGCCTGGGTCACGGGCAGCACCTGGGAGCCGTTTGCCAACCGCTGCGTGGCGAACCCGGTGGGCAGCCTGGTCAATCTGCAAGCCGACCCCGGCTACGTGATGGGCTATCGCAGCGGCAGCGACGAGGCCAGCGTGTGGGCGCCGACCACGGCCAGCGGTATGGAGCACCGCCAGGGCATCCAGCGCCTGAACCGCAACGGGCAGAACTACTTCGCCGTCTCGATGTCCACCCAGCCGGGCACGGCGGCCGGCCTCGAGATCACGGCCATGGGCTCACGCGGCCCGACGCTTTTCGCCATGGGCGGCAACGTCGCGCCGTTCCAGCTCGCTCCCGCCAATGACGCGGTGCGCGCCTACCTCGGCGAGGCTTCCACGCGCAACCACGCGAGCGGCTTCCAGATCACCGGCGAGTACGCGATCCAGCCGCTGGAGGCGGTGAACGACAGCGTCACCGCGGGCTTTCGCATCGTGCGGCTGAGCGACCCGACCCGGCCGGTGTGGTCGAGCTCCACGAACCGTGTTCGCAGCCACACCACCGATGCCGGCGCCGCGAGCCTCGTGCGCCTGCAATCGGGCCGCTTCATGGCGCTCGTGTTCGGCAACAACTCCGACAACGTCGAGGTCTTCGTCTCCACGCTGGCCCAGATGCCCGGCTTCAGCGACAGCGCCTCGAAGTGGGTATCGGTGGCCGCGGCCGACACGCCGTTCGGCGACTCCTGGTACCAGAACATCCA
This sequence comes from Ideonella flava, assembly GCF_051857595.1. Taxonomy (NCBI): domain Bacteria; kingdom Pseudomonadati; phylum Pseudomonadota; class Betaproteobacteria; order Burkholderiales; family Sphaerotilaceae; genus Ideonella; species Ideonella flava. The sequence continues at coordinate 213,350 of NZ_JBPZHD010000011.1, read as the reverse complement.
GATCGTCTCCGACTGCAGCGGCCAGTTGTACATCGTGGGCACCCACCGCCACTGGAGCTCGGAGAACGACTGGGCCGACATCTGGCGCCTGGATGTGTCGGACAGCTACGTGCCGAGCTTCACCAAGCTGGGCAACTTCAACGCCAAGTGCCGAACCGGCAACACCGGCAACGAGCGCTACTGCGATTTCGCGGCCGGCGCAGGCGTCTACGTCGATGGCAACGGCAAGCTGGTCCTGTATGGCGTGGAGCACTACAACGACGGGCTGCCCGGCACCACGCGCGGCGTCAAGGTGCGGGAGTTCAACTAGGCCAGGCGATCGCCGTGAGTTCGGGGTGTTCGCTTCCAGGCCGAAGCGGGCACCCCTGTCGAAGGGGGTCCGACCGGCCGATGCTAAAGTGCGCCGCTTCCCGAGGTGCCGACCGCGGCGCTCCGTCTGCCCCCGGACCTCCGTGCCCACTTCGAAGTCGAATCCGCCTCCCGCGAAACCCCCAACGGGCCGCCGACACAGTGATGCGCCGACGCTTCTCGACGTCGCGCGCGCGGCGGGCGTGTCGGAGATGGCAGCCTCCTCGGCCCTCAACGGAGGCCGTCGAGGCTCGGCCCGCGTGTCGGCACAGACCTGCGAGCGCGTGCTGGCCGCCGCAAAGCAATTGGGGTATCGGCCGAACGCCACCGCGCGGGCGCTCGCGAACCAACGCACGAATGCCATCGGCCTGGTCGCCAACTTCCTGGGCGACGAGCCGAACCTGTACTTCCTCGAGGTGTTCAGCGGCGTGATCCAGGGGGCCACGGCGGCCGGTCAGACGACGTCGGTGTTCACGCTGGCCGACTGGGCCGAGGCGCCTGCCCACCTCCCCGCCGTTTGCGACGGGCGCGTGGACGGCCTGATCCTTTTGGGGCCGCGCCTGCAAGACGATGGCTCGGCCTGGCTGCCGCCGCACACGCCGATGGTGTCGGTGCAGGCAGACCGTCCGATCGCCGGGGTGCTGAACATCGCGTCGGACGACGAGGCCGGCGCCTTCGAGATGGTTCGCCGCTTGCTCGAGATGGGCCATCGCCGGATCCTGCACATAGGCGGGCCGTCCGCGTACACCGGGGCGAACCGGCGGGCCGAAGGCTATCTGCGGGCCCACGCCGAAGCCGGCGTGAAACCGGCGGCGGGCCACGTCGTTCGGACCGACCTCAACAGCGAGGCGGGCCGCGAAGCCATGCTGCAGTGGCTGCAGCGTCACCGCGGCCGCCCGCTGCCCGAGGCGGTGTTCGCGGGCAACGATGCGATTGCCTTGGGCTGCATCGAGGCCTTGCGCTCGCGCGGGCTGGTCGTCCCCGACGACATCTCCGTCGTCGGCTACGACCACACCCTGATGGCCCGCTGGATGCAGATTGCCACCGTGCGTCAGCCCCTGCACGAGATGGGTCGGCGCGCCGTCGAAGCGTTGATGCGGCGCATCGAGATTTCCCGCCGCGGCGAGCCCTTCAACGAGCCCTTGAACATCGTCGTGCCCACCGAGATCGTCCCCGGCGCCACGCTGGCCGCGTCTAGGCGCAGCCGACTGAACATCGCCTGAGCGAGCGTTCGGTCTGTCGCGCGCATTGTTGCGGCGCGCGGACCTGCAACCGCAGGCCCGTGTTTTCCCTCATAAGTTCATTCGACGATCGAACTATTATCCGCGGTAAATATAGCGCTATATCAGCCTCGAATCGCCGTTCACGAACATGCGCAGTCAACGTCTTTCCCTCTGTCCAGCCTCCTTGCGAAACGAGCATCGAGCCGCAGCGGCACAGGACGTGACATCGGCGACACGAACGGCCACCCCGGGCCGACCCGTCCCACCGCGTCGGTTGGATGACGTTGCAGTGGCGCGCCGCACACAGCCACTCGACCCGTGCCAAGCGCACAAGGATGGCGACCCTCGCCGACGAGGTCGCGCCAGCCCCTGAACCAGTTCTCCACAACGCTCGTGACCGGAGGAGACAACCGGCCGAGCCCTTTACCTCAAAGGTAGAACCATGAGACTGCGCTTATCCACTTTGCTGATGGCCCTAGGTGCCGGCACGGGCTCGGCAGCCATTGCCCAGACTTGCGCACCGACGGCCATAACGCCCTATGTGAACGTCAACGGCACGTGGACGCAGACGGCGTCGGCCACTCTCAAGACTGGCACTTCGGCCATCCTCGGCCCGCAGCCGACACGCGGCGGCGCGTGGAGCTGGAGCGGCTGCGGCACCTCAGGCGCCTCGCGCGAGCAGACCATCACGCCCGCCGGGGCGTGCACCGCCACGGCCACGTACACCAACTCCTGCGGCGCCAAGACCCAGCAGAACTTCTCGATCAAGGTAGGCACCTGGGCCAGCGTGAAGTTCGGCGGCGGCGGCTATGTCACGGGCCTGATCTTCCATCCGACCACCGCCAACCTTCTCTACGCGCGCACCGACATCGGTGGCGCCTATCGCTGGAACCCGAGCGCCTCGTCGTGGGTGCCGATCACGGACGGCCTGGGTTTCGGTGGCAGCGAGAGTTCCTTCCACGGCATCGAGAGCATCGCCGTCGACCCGAACAACGACCAGCTCGTCTACATGGCGGCAGGCATGTACAACTCGGACAAGGCTGACGCCCGCCTGTACATCTCCAGCAACCGCGGCGACAGCTGGACCTACGTCAACCTGCCGTTCTCGACGGGCGGCAACAACGGCGGCCGCGCGATCGGCGAACGCCTGATGGTCGACCCCAACAAGCCGTCGACCCTGTTCTACGGCTCGCGCACGGCGGGCCTGTGGAAGAGCACGGACTCGGGCCGCACCTGGGCCCAGGTCACTTCGCTGTCGACGCTGAAGATGACCCAGGACCAGATCAATGGCGTGGGCGGAGCCGCCATGGGCGTCGAGCTGGTCGTGTACGACACCGGCAGCAAGGGCACCGGCGGGGCTACGCAGACCCTCTACACGGCCGTCGCCCCCGACTACGCCGGCTTGGCCGGCCTGAGCGCGAACCTGTACAAGTCGACCAACGGCGGCGCCTCGTGGACCGCTGTCTCGACCCCGGTGTCGGGCTACCACATTCCGCACATGGTGCGAGCGGCCGACGGCGTGTTCTACGTCGTGTTCACCAAGGATGCGGGGCCGGGCGCCGGGGGTCCCGCCCGCCTGTACAAGTTCGACGGCAGCACCTGGACCTTGCTCAAGAGCGAAGACCCGAACGGCGGGACGAACTTCGGCCTCGGCGGCGTGTCCGTCCAGGGCAGCGGAGCGACCACCCGCATCGCGCTGGGCGTGACCAACTCCTGGGGCAACTGGAGCGGCCAGCAGATCGTGCAGCTGTCCGACAACGCCGGCCTCACCTGGCGCGAGATCGAAGCGACGATGCCGGGCGAAAGCGCCTCGGGTTGGGTCGACGATGTGGAGATCGATCCGTCCAACCGCGACCACATCCTGCACGTGCATGGCGGCGGCGTCCTCGAGACGAAGAACGCCTCCTCGGCCACGCCCACCTGGAGCGGCACCATCAACGGCATCGAGGAAACCGCGCCCCAGGCCATCGTCACGCCGCCGGCCGGCGCGCCGTACGTCCTGGTCAACAGCTCGGGCGACGTCGGCACCTGGGTCCACACCGACATCACGAAGACGCCCACGCTGAATCCCGGCCTGGGCTGGAGCAACGGCATCTCCGCCGACATGGCGTGGTCCGACTCGCAGTACATCGCCGGTGCGGGCGTCGTCAATTCCAGCGGGGCCGGCACCGGTTACTGGTCCGGCGACGGCGGCAAGACCTGGGCGACGTTCGCGTCCCTTCCCGCCGGTGCGGCCAACAACACGAGCAGCGAAGGCAGCGTCGCAGTCACCGCGCGCAACAGGGTGGTCTGGGCGCCGGCCAACTCGGTCCCGTCGTACACCACGAACAACGGTGCGAGCTGGGTCGCGACCAATCTGCCGTCATTGCCCGGCGTCGGCTGGAATCGCGGTTACCGCCTGGTGACCGATCGCAAGAATCCGAACAAGGTCTATGCCTACGATTCGGGCGGCGCCTGGTGGGCTTCCGCGGGCAAGGTCTACGTCTCGAACGATGGCGGACACAGCTTCACGCTGAGCCAGGGCTCGGTGTCCGCCGGACTCAGTCCCAACGGCTGGTGGGTCACCTCGTTCGCGGTCAACCCCAATGTCGAGGGTGACCTGTGGCTGGCCGACGGAAACGCCGTGTACCACTCGGTGGACTCGGGGGCGAGCTGGTCCAAGCTCGGCAATTTCGCATCGATCTGGGGCACCAACTCTTGGCCCGACGTGCAGGGTGCCAGCGTCGTGGCCCTCGGCAAAGCGAAGGCCGGCGCCACGTACTGGGCCGCGGTGTACGTGGTGGGCGTGATCAACGGCGTGTGGGGCGTGTACCGCTCCGACGACGGCGGCGCCACCTGGACGCGCCACAACGACGACGCCCATCAGTTCGGCGGCATCGGCGTGATGGCGGCAGACCAGAACGTCTACGGACGGATCTACGTCAGTGGCACGGGCCGGGGGCTCCTCTACAGCAACTGAACAGATGACTTGAGCGTATGAGCGGCGGCGCGTGCCGCCGCTTTCCCCCTGGCCCGGCCATGGCTCTCGCCATGGCCTCTTCCTTTCGAACATTCCCTGCCTTCCTGTCCGTCACATGCGCGCATTCGCCCTGCAACGCCTGACCAGCAGCGCTGCAGGCACCCGGCATATGCGAGGAGCACAGCACGGCGCAGCGCCACTGCTGTTCGGCCCATGACCACCCCAAGAACGATGAAGAAGACTGTCCTGCCCCTGCTGATGACCCTGCTGACCGCTGCCGCCCACGCCGAAGTGCACTTCGCCAACGTGTTCACCGAGCACATGGTGCTGCAGCGCGACCGCCCGCTGCGCGTGTGGGGCCAGGCCACGCCGGGCCAGACCCTGACCGTGGAGCTCGGGGGCCGCACGGCCCGCACGCTTGTCGGCGCGGACGGCCGCTGGCGCGTGCAGCTGGCCTCGCTGCCCGCGGGCGGGCCGCACCAGCTGCTGGTCCGGGGTGACCAGACGGTGGTGTTGAACGACGTGCTGATCGGCGACGTCTGGCTGCTCGGCGGCCAGTCCAACATGGAGTGGCCGCTGGCGCAAACCGACACCGGCCCGCAGGAAATCGCTTCGCCGCAGAACGCGCAGCTGCGCCACTTGCGCGTGCCCCAGCGCGCCAGCGTGCGGCCGGAGCCCGAGATCGCGCCGGCGCCCTGGGTCGTGGCCGAGCCCGGCGGGGTCGGCGAGTTCAGCGCCGTCGGCTACCACTTCGCGCGCCAGATGCAGGCCGTGCAGGGCGTGCCCATCGGCCTCATCCAGACCGCCTGGGGCGGCTCCATGCTGGAGACCTGGGTGCGCCGCGATGCCGCGCTGCGAGACCCGGACCTCGCACCGTGGGTCCGCGCGCTGCCGGCCGACAACGCCGCCTACGGTGCCACGCTGCGCCAGCAGGCCATGGAACGCGTGGCCGCCTGGCAGCCGGGGCTGACGCTGAACGGCGTCGACGCCAGTGGCTGGGCGGCCGCCGCGGACATCGACGCCAACTGGCCCACGTTGCAGGCCCCGCACGAGTGGGAAGGCCAGGGCCTGGCCAACCTCGACGGCGTCGTCTGGCTGCGCAAGCGGGTGGACCTCAGCGCCGCGCAGGCGGCCGGTGCTGCCGAGCTGCGCCTGGGCACGCTGGACGATTGCGATGAGACCTGGGTCAACGCCCAGCGTGTCGGCGCCTTGTGCGGGTTCAGGCAGGACAGGCGTTATGCCCTGCCCGCCGGCCTGCTGCGGGCGGGCGCCAACTGGATCGCCGTGCGTGTCACCGACACCGGCGGTGCCGGCGGCTTCAACGGCGATGCCGCGATGATGCGCCTGGACACCGCGGCGGGCCCGGTCTCGCTGGCCGGCGCCTGGCGGGCGCGTGTGGAGCAGGTCGCCGCGCCGGCCAACCCCGTCGCCAACGATGCCCCGACCCTGGGCCACAACGGCCTGATCGCGCCCCTGCAGGGCCTGTCGGTGCGCGGCGTGCTCTGGTACCAGGGCGAGGAAAACTCCGGCCGTGCCGCCGCCTATGCCGAGGGCTTCAAGCGCCTGATCCAGGACTGGCGTGGCCAGTTCGGCGATCCCGCCCTGCCCTTCTTCTTCGTGCAGCTGGCCTCCTGGCAACCACTGGCCAACAACCGGCCCGGCGCGGGCAACTGGGCCGAGATGCGTGCCAGCCAGGCGGCGGCCCTGGCCCTGCCCCACACCGGCATGGCCACGGCCATCGACGTCGGCAATGCCGAAGACATCCACCCGCGCGACAAGCGCACCATAGGCCACCGCCTGGCCGCGCTGGCGCTGCACGAGCTGGGCCTGCGCGCCGCGCCGGCCAGCGGCCCGCGTCTGCTCGGCCACGAGGCCCGCGGTGGAGAGTTCCAGCTGCGCTTCGGTGAGACCGCGGGCGGTCTGCGCACCGCGCGCGCCGGGGAGCCGCTGCGTGGCTTCCTCTTGGCCGGCGCCGATCGCCGCTGGGTGCCGGCGCAAGCCCGCTTCGATGGGGATCGCATCGTGGTGCGCAGCCCCGCCGTGCCGGCACCGGTGGCCGCGCGCTATGCCTGGGTCGACAACCCCAGCGAGGCCAACGTCGTAGGCGGCGACGGCCTGCCCCTGCCGCCGCTGCGCACCGACGACTGGCCGCTGGAAACGGCCGGGTCGCGCTACCGGCGCTGAGCCTCTTTCACCATGTTCGACCGGAGAACCGCGAATTGAGCAAGCCCAGGACTCTGCTTGAGCGGGCGGACTCGCCCGCATCGCCCGATCCGGCTCGCCGCGCGCTTTCATTGGGCCTGGGCCTGTTCCCGACTCTGCTGCTGCCGGCGTGCGCCATTCCCTCACCAGCCCTCAGGCATCACTGAAGAAGTTCGACCCATGCACCCACTTGTCCAGCGCGCAGCGCACGCCATCACCCTGCTCGCCTTCGTCGCCACCGCGTCTGTCCACGCCCACGAGACCCTCAAGCTGGAGGCTCCCAAGCCGCTGATCGCGCCCACGCCGCCCATGGGCTGGAACTCGTGGAACAAGTTCGCCTGCAATGTCAGCGAGCAACTGATCCGCCAGCAGGCCGATGCGATGGCCGCCTCGGGCATGAAGGACGCCGGCTACCAGTACATCGTCATCGACGACTGCTGGCAGAACAGCCGCGACGCCGAGGGCAACATCGTCGCCGACCCTGAGCGCTTCCCGAGCGGCATCAAGGCCCTGGCCGACTACGTGCACTCGAAGGGGCTGAAGTTCGGCCTGTATTCCGACGCCGGCGCCCTCACCTGCGGCGGCCGCCCCGGCAGCGCCGGGCGTGAATTCCAGGATGCGCGCCAGTACGCGAAATGGGGCGTCGACTACCTGAAGTACGACTGGTGCCACACCGGCCCGCGCAACGCCGAGGCCGCCTACACCATCATGGCCAAGGCGCTGCGCGAATCGGGCCGCGACATCGTGCTGTCCATCTGCGAATGGGGCAACAACCAGCCCGAGCGCTGGGCCCAGCCAGTGGGTCACCTGTGGCGCACCACCGGCGACATCTATGACGCCTGGGAAGGCCAGAAGGACTGGTCGCATGGCATGACAAACATCCTCGACATGCAGGTCGAGCGCGCAGCCCATGCCGGCCCCAATGGCTGGAACGACCCCGACATGCTGGAAGTGGGCAACGGCGGCATGACGACCACCGAGTACGAGTCGCACTTCTCGCTGTGGGCCATGCTGGCTGCGCCGCTGATCGCCGGCAACGACCTGTCGAAGATGGATGCCGACACGCTGCGCATCCTGACCAACAAGGACGTCATCGCCGTCGACCAGGATCCGCTGGGCAAGCAAGGCCGCCGCGCCCTGAAGGAAGGCGACCTCGAAGTCTGGGTGCGACCGCTGCAGGGCGGCGAGTACGCCGCGGTGCTTCTCAACCGTGGCAAGACGCCCGCCGACATGAAGCTGGGCTGGGACCGCCTCGGCCTGCCCGCCAGCCAGAAGGCCACCGTCAAGGACCTGTGGTCCAAGAAGGTCACGAAGAACGTCAGCGGCAGCTACGGCGGGACGGTGGCACCGCATGGCGTGATCATGGTCCGCATCACCCCGGTGCCCTGAGGCCCGTGCGAAGACGCCAGCTGCCGCCGGCCGGGTGCAGCGCTGGCGCTCCACGGCATCGCGCGCGAACGCCACCACCTCTTCTGCCAACTCTCCTGCCCATGAAGTACAAGTTCTCCCACGCCGTCTTCACCGCGAGCGCCCTGTGCGCGATGGCCGCCTCGGCGCACGCTGCAGACGCAGCGATCACGTCCCCCGACGGCCGCACCACCCTGCGCATCGCCGAGGATGGCGCCACCTTCAGCGTCGTGCGTCGCGGCGAGACCGTGATCTCCGCCTCGCCGATGGGGCTCGACCTGGACGGCGCGCCTGCGCTCGCCATGCTCAAGCTCGAATCGCGCGAGGACGCGACGGTGGATCGCACGATCCCCCTCGTCGCGACCAAGGCCTCGAGCGCACGCGACCACTACCGCGGCGCGACCCTCGCCTTCCGTGAAGCCGGCGGCGGGCGGCGCCTGTTCATCGACGCCCGCGCCTACGACGACGGCGTCGCCTTCCGCTACCGGATCGAAGACGCCGGCCCGGTGAAGCTGCGCGGCGAACTCACGGCCTTCGTGCCCGCCGGCGACGCCTCCTGCCTCGTCACGGAGGCCGAGGGCGCGCACGAGAGGCCGTTCGAGCGCCTGCGAATCTCGCAGCTGAAGACGGACACCGCCTACGACGTGCCGGTGGTCTGCGCCACGCCGTCCGGCCGCACCCACTACGCCATCACCCAGGCGCACCTGCAGGGCTACACCGGTGCTTCGCTGTGGCGCGAGGGTGCCGCCCTGCGGCTGCGGCTGTCGGCCGTGCCCCATCGGCCAGGTCCGGCCTACGTGTCTTCGGCCGGGCTGACGACGGCCTGGCGCGCCGTGATGGTGGCCGACCGCGCCGGCGAGCTCATCGAGTCGCCACTGGTCGGCAACCTCAACCCGCCACCCGAGGCCGAGAAGCTGGGCGACTTCAGCTGGGTCAAGCCCGGCAAGGTGTCGTGGGACTGGTGGTCGGGCCCGCTCGAGGGCGTGAAGCCCGACCTGGCCGCCTACAAGCGATTCATAGACTTCGCGGCCGAGTCCGGCTTCCCCTACCACCTGATCGACGCCGGCTGGTCGTGGGGCGCCGGCCCGTGCTGCGACCCGCTGCCCACCACCGACATCACCCGCCCCGCCGAAGGCATCGACATGCCGGCGCTGGTGCGCTATGCGGCCGACAAGGGCGTCGGCCTGCTGCTGTGGGTGCACTGGGAGCACCTGGCGCCGCGCCTGGACGAGGTGCTCGACACCTATGCGCGCTGGGGCATCAAGGGCATCAAGGTCGACTTCATGAACCGCGACGACCAGGAGATGACCGCCTTCTACCAGCGCGTCGCCGAAGGCACCGCGAAACGCAGGATGCTGCTGGACATGCACGGCGCCTACGTGCCGGCCGGCCTGCAGCGCAGCTACCCGAACTACATCACGCAGGAAGGCGTGCTGGGCGCCGAATGGAACAAGATGGACAGGCGCATCACGCCCCGGCACAACCTGATGCTGCCGTACACGCGCATGCTGGCGGGGCCGATGGACTACACGCCCGGTGGCTTCCGCAACGCCACGCCGCAGACCTTCGAGGTGCGCGCCGTGATGCCCCAGACGCAGACCACGCGAGGCCAGGCGCTGGCGATGTACGTGGTCTACGACAGCCCGCTGCAGATGGTGTCGGACGACCCTTCGAACTACCGCGGCGAACCGGGCTTCGAGTTCATCCGGCGCGTGCCCACGGCCTGGGACGAGACCCGCTTCATCTCCGGCGAGCCGGGCGAGGACATCGTGCTGGCGCGCCGCCACGGCAAGACCTGGTACATCGGCGCGATGACGGCCGACCGGGCCCGCACGCAGAAGGTGCCGCTGGGCTTCCTGCCGCCGGGCCACTGGCGCGCCACCATCTGGCAGGACGGCGAGGTCGTGCGCGAGGTGCGCCGCACGCAGCGCCAGGTGACCAACAAGGACCAGCTGAGCCTGTCGCTGTCCGCGGCTGGCGGCGCCGCCGTGGTGCTGGAGCCCTTGTCCAAACCCACTCCCTGACCTGCCCCTTCAATGTTTCGCCCTCTCCACGTCATACCCGGCTTCCCCATGAACAAGTGCAGTAAACGATCCTTTCTCCTGTCCATCCTTGCGGCGAGCGTGGCGACAGGATGCGGCGGTGGAGGCGGCGGCGCAGATGGCGGCGGACCGCCCCCTCCTCCCCCTCCCCCCGATGGCGGCGGTGCGCCGCCTCCCCCGCCTCCCCCGCCTCCTCCTCCGCCCCCTCCTCCCGATGGCGGCGGGACGCCAGGCCAGACCACCTGGCGGAGCGTGAAGTTCGGCGGTGGCGGCTACGTCACCGGTCTCATCTTCCATCCATCGACCGAGAACCTGCTCTACGCCCGCACCGACATCGGCGGCGCCTACCGCTGGAACCCTGCCACCTCGTCCTGGACGCCCATCACCGATGGCGCGGGTTTCGGTGCGACCGAGAGCCGTTACCACGGCGTCGAGAGCATCGCCGTCGATCCGAACGACGACCGGCTCGTCTACATGGCCACCGGCATGTACACGTTCGAAGGCAACGGGCGCCTGTACATCTCCAGCGACCGCGGCGACCACTGGACCCACGTCGGCTTGCCCTTCCCCCTGGGCGGCAACAACGGCGGCCGGGCCATCGGCGAACGCCTGATGGTCGACCCCAACAAGCCCTCGACGCTGTTCTACGGTTCGCGCACGGCCGGCCTGTGGAAGAGCACGGACTCGGGCCTGACCTGGGCCCAGGTCACATCGCTGTCGGCCACCAAGATGACACAGGATCAGGCCAACGCCGCAGGCGGCGGGATGGGCGTCGGGATCGTCGTCTACGACACCGGCACCCAGGGCAGCGGCTCGGCGACGCAGACCATCTACACCGCGATCTCCCCCGACTACGTCAGCGTGGCCGGCCTGGGCTCGAGCCTCTACAAGTCCACCGACGGCGGCGCCTCGTGGGCGCCGGTCTCGGTCCCGGTCTCGGGCTACCACGTCCCCCACATGGTTCGGGCCGAGGACGGCTTGTTCTATGTCGTCTTCACCAAGGACGCCGGGCCGGGCGCCGGCGGCCCGGGCCGGCTGTACAAGTTCGACGGCAGCAACTGGACCCTGCTCAAGAGCGTCGACCCGGCCGGGGGCACGAACTTCGGCCTCGGTGGCGTGTCCGTCCACGGCAGCGGAGCGACCACCCGCATCGCGCTGGGCGTGACCAACTCCTGGGGCAACTGGAGCGGCCAGCAGATCGTGCAGCTGTCCGACGACGCTGGCAAGACCTGGCGCGAGATCGAGGCGACGATGCCGGGCGAAACCGCTTCAGGCTGGGTCGACGATGTCGAGATCGATCCATTCGACCGCGATCACATCCTGCACGTGCATGGCGGCGGCATCCTCGAGACGAAAAACGCCTCCTCGGCCACGCCGACCTGGAAGGGCAGCATCGAGGGCATCGAGGAGACCGCCACCCTGGCCATCGTCACGCCGCCGGCCGGCGCGCCGTACAAGTTCATCAACAGTGCCGGCGACGTCGGCACTTGGGTCGATACGGATCTCACGAAGACGCCGACCTTGGGCCCCGGCCTGGGCTGGAGCAACGGCAACTCCGCCGACATGGCGTGGTCCGATTCGCTCTACATCGCCGCCACCGGCGTCATCAACTCGAACGGCGCCGCCACCGGCTACTGGTCGGGCGATGGCGGCAAGTCGTGGGCGAACTTCGCCGCCCTGCCCGCCGGTGCCAAGGAGAACACGAGCGCCGAAGGGAACATCGTGGTCACATCACGCAGCCACGCCGTCTGGGCGCCGGCCAACTCGGTACCGTCCTACACCACGAACAGTGGCGCGAGCTGGGTGGCGACCAACCTGCCGGCCCTGGCGGTCGTCGGGCAGGGCTGGAACCGCGGCTATCGCCTGGCCGCGGACCGCCAGAACCCGAACAAGGTCTATGCCTACGACTCGGGCGGTGCATCGTGGAGCAGCTCGCCGGGCAAGATCTACGTCTCGACGGATGGCGGCCATACGTTCACGTTGAGCGCTGGCTCGGTTTCGGCGGGGATGGCGCCCGACGCCTGGTGGTCGACCTCGATCGCGGTCAACCCCAACGTAGAGGGCGACCTCTGGGTGGCGGATGGCAACACCGTCTACCACTCGGTCGATTCGGGCGCGAACTGGACGAAGCTGCCCGACTTCGCGTCAGCGAACGGCGCGCCGGGCGCCAGCCTGATCGCACTGGGCAAGGCGGCGCCTGGTGCCGCGTACTCGGCCGCGATTTACGTGGTGGGCGTGATCAACGGCGTGTGGGGCATCCACCGCTCCGACGACGGTGGCGCGACCTGGTCGCGCTTCAACGACGACGCGCACCAGTTCGGCGGCATCGGCGTGATGGCGGCCGATCAGAACCTCTATGGCCGGATCTACGTCAGCGGGACGGGCCGGGGTCTGCTGTACACCGACTGAAAAAGCACGACGGCGCCCCGCACGGCGGCGCCTTGTGCGGGTACCCCCAACATAGTCGTTAGGCCCTGCCGGCCGGGCTGCTGCGCTTGGGGGGGCCGTGCGTGGCAACGGCCTTCCCTTGCCGCCGCTGCGCACCGACGACTGGCCGCTGGAAACGGCTGCGTGGCGCCACCGGCGCTGAACCGCCGCTCAGGGCTTCGGCGGCGGTTCTTGTTGACGGCGATCGTGGCATCCTCGCCCCTTGCCACCGCCACGACCAGCCTACCGAGTTCATGAAGACACTTCTTCTCGTCCGCCATGCCAAGGTCGAAAGCGAAGACGAGAGCAAGCCCGAGGCCGAGCGGCCGCTGACCGCCCGAGCGGTGATCGAGGTCCAGGGGATGGCCGAGCGCCTGGCCCGGCGCGCCGCGCGTCCCGACGTGGTGCTGAGCAGCCCCGCGGCGCACGCGCGAACGACGGCCGAGATCTTCGCCAGGCGCTTCGGCCTCGAGCCGGGTGCGGTGGCCGTCGACGACAGGCTCCAGGGCTCGTCGCCCGAGACGCTGCTGGCGGTCATAGGCAGTCTGGATCAGGGCCTGGCGAGCGTCATGGTCGTGGGCCACAACCCCGAGGTCGCCAAGCTGGCTGAGCAGCTGTCCGGCGGCGAGGTGGCCAGCATGCCCTTGTGCGCCGTGGCGGAACTGCGGTTCGATGTGACGCACTGGTCGCAGCTCGGGCAGAAGGCGCCATCGATGGTGCGCTTCGACGACCGGAAGAAGCACCGCCTCGAATCCGGCGAGGACCCGACAGCTCGACAGGCCGGATAACCAGCGTTGCCAGCCGTCGTCAGGCGGGAGGCCGCGGCGAGGCATGTACACCGCGCTCATCCCGCGCGGCGCGTCGCCGCTCAAGCCCAGCGCGCGGCGTTAACGGCTATGCCTTCGGCATAGCGCGGCACCAGTTGCAGCGGCAGGTCGTGCCCCATGCCGGCGATGAGATCGCTCGTGGCGTTCGGGATGCGCCGCGCGAGATCGCGGCCGTTCTCCGCGGGGATGAGCGGATCGGCTTCACCGTGGATCACATGCGTCGGCGCCTGGATGCGACCCAGCAGCGGCGTTCGGTCGCCATCGGCGGCCACGGCCACCAGTTGGCGCAGGGTGCCGGCGGGCCTGAACGCACGCCGGACGTTGCGCAAGGCGCGCTCGCGGAACATGCCGCTGTCGTGCGGGTAGGCGGGGCTGCCGATGACCCTGAACAGCTCGACGTAATGCTGCACCAGCGCGTCGTCGCCCTGGCCTTGCGGCCGCCGCAGCATGACCTTGCGCGCGGCCAACGTAGCTTGGGGGAGCCTTCGCGAGCCGCTGGTGGTCATCATCAGGTTCAGGCTGCGCAGGCGGCCAGGGTTCTCGGCGGCCAGGTGCTGCGCCACCATGCCGCCGAGCGAGGCACCCAGCACGTGCGCACGAGCGATGCCCAGCACATCCAGCACGCCGAGCGCGTCGCGCGCCATGTCCGCGAGGGTGTACGGCGGCTTCAGCGGCCAGCGAAGGAAGTGCTGCAACGTCGTCAGCGGGATGTTCGGCACGCCCAGGTGGTCGAAACTCTGGCTCAGGCCCGCGTCGCGGTTGTCGAACCGGATGACCCGGAATCCGCGCGACACGAGCGCCTGCACCAGTTCGTCGGGCCAGCTGGTCAGCTGCATGCCCAGGCCCATGATCATCAGCAGCGGCTCGCCGTTGGGGGAACCCTGGTCCTCGATCTCGATGGCGATGCCGTTGGCGCTGATCTGCATGGCTTCAGGCCGCCTGCGCGTCGCCTGCCTGGGCTTGGCCGGCAGGCCGGGTCTTGAAGAACCAGCGCCGCGCCCCATGGGCATGGAACGGCTGCCACGCATCCGCCGGCTGGCGCAGGCGGTCGGCGATCAGGTACATGGCCAGCGGGTGCATGCCCATGCCGACGTGGCTGGCCTGGATCTCGATGTTCTCCGTGTGCGGCAGCTCGGGGTTGACGCTGCATTGCCAGGCGACGACACCGTCGGTGCGGGAATAGATCGAGGTGGTCGGCACCGGTGGCGGCCGGCGCACGTCCTCCATCACCTCGGGATCATGGGACGACAGGCCACTGACCAGCTCGAAGAATCGCCAAGCGTTGGTGGCCCTCGGATGGCCGGTGAAGGGAGACCCCAGCGTGATCACGCAGCGCACCAGGTCAGGATGCAGCTTGGCGAGCTCGCGGGCATAGATGCCGCCCAGGCTCCAGCCGATGAGGCTGACCGGCTTGCCGCTGCGCTGGTGAACCGACTGGAGCTGCTCGGCGCAAGCCTCGAGCACGCCATCGCGCGGGCCGAAGTTGAACCCTTGCCGCCACGGGTGAGGCTCGTAGCCGCGGTCCTTCAGGAAGTTGCGCATCGGCACCGTGGTGAAGTCGGACACGCCGAGGCCCGGGAACACGATGACGGGATGGCCATCACCCTCGGGCAGCTGGCGCAGCCACGGCGCGGCGGCGAGCAAGGCGGCGAACTCCCAGGGCGCGCGCCCTTCCAAGGCCAGCTTCAGCAGCCCGGGCGGCTGCAGGTCGGAGATCGGAGCGTCGGTACGGCGAAAACGCATTCAGGCATCTTAGCGAGCGGCCGCCTTCCGAATCCGAGAGGGCGCCCTAGACCGTTGCGGGGCGGCAGGTGTCGCCATGGCGACAGGCAGTTGCTGCATCTCCTCGTAGGCCTGCCCCACCGCCAGCGCAAAACGTGACACATCGGGCATCGCCGCGGCGTCGGCCATCATGCCGAAGTCCATGTGCTGGTCGTAGCTCTGCACCGTGACATTCAGCGCCAGGCCGTGGACCACGATGCTGGTCGGGTAGTTGGTGAGCATGCGGGCGCCCGCCAGAAACAGGGGGACCTGCGGGCCCGGGACGTTGGAGATCGTCATCGTCGCCACCGGCGGGATCTTCTCGGCCACCTTGGCACGGCCGTAGACGGATCGCGCCGCCTCCATCAGCCACGGCACGCCTATGCTGGGGAAGTCGGTCGGCAGCACGCTCTTGAGCGAGCGCATGGTCGACTTCATTGCCGCCGAAGACGCCCTGATGTGGGCCAGGCGCCTGAGCGGATCGGCCAAGTGGGTGCCGAGGCTGATGAAGCTGAGCGAGGCCTGGTTGTCCGAGCTCGTGTCGCCTGCGGCCCGCAGGGAGATGGGCACGGCGGCGATCATGGGCTTGCGCGGGATCGCCAGGCCATGCGCCGCGAAGTAGCGCCGCAAGGCGCTGGCGCACAGCATCAGCACCATGTCGTTGAGGCTGCATTCGTGCGCCTTCGCCAGCGCCTTCATGTCGGTCAAGGGCAGCGACAGGCTGGCGAACGCCCTCCCCGGCCCGACCGACACGTTCAGAAGCGTACGGGGCGCCAGGGCCAGGTTGCTGACCTTGCCCGAGCGCTTGCCCCCTAGCAGCGTGGTGTTGGAAACGACCGCTCCGGCGGCCTTGGCCAGGCTCGTCACCGTGCCGGGCAGCTCGCGGATCAATTGGCCCACCTGAAGCGCCTCTCCCGCCAGGGCCCCGCGCAGCATCTCCGCCATGTCGTGCCGGAACACCTTGCGGCGTGTCGAGGGCTTGAGCTCGATGGGCCTGGGCTCGGGGGTCAGGTCGAACAGGATGTTGGCCAGGGCAACGGCGGCCTGACCATCGACTGCCGCGTGATGCACCTGCGTGTACAGCGCGACGCGCTTGCGTCCGGCGGCGGACTTGCCCAGTCCCTCCAGGACGTGGAAGCGCCAGAGCGGCCTGCTGCGGTCCAGCAGCTGCGGATGAAGTTCGGCCACGGCCTCGTGCAGCGCGGCCATGCCGTCGCCATCGCTGGCCGTCTTCGGAAGCTTGTGCTCGACGATGTGGTGGTCCAGGTCGGGCGTGGCGTCCACCCAGGCCGGGTTGGCCAGGTTCAGCGGCATCCACCACAGGCGCCGGCGCAGTGCCGGCATGAGCGGCAGGCGCTGGGCCATGAGCGCCTTCAGTTGCGTGGCGAAACGGCCGCGATGCCCCGGGGGCAACTCCAGCACATGCAGCGCGCCGACATGCATCGGCATCTCGGCGGACTCCAGGTGGAGAAAGGTCGCGTCCAGGCCGCTGAGCTGTTGCATGGCTGTGGCAGTCGATCGATGGGATCGGGCCATGCTAGGGCCGCCACCGGCCCCCGGCGCTCGGGAGTGGCCCTAGCCCGGCGGCGGAGATCGCGCTCCAGCGCAGCTCGCCCGGAGCGATGAACCAGGGGGCTCAGAAGGCTGGCCTGCGCCTGGTCAGTGCAACGACTTCGTTGGCGGCGAGCGCGGCCAGGACCAGCGCACCGCCCCCCAGCACGGCGACCGAAGGCTTCTCGCCGGCACCGGCCCAGGCCCAGGCGACGCCGAACAGCACTTCGAGCAGCGACAGCAAGGCGACCTCCGGCGCAGCCAGGGTGCGTGCCGCCGTGACGGCCATGACGCAGGGAATGGCCAGTTGCCCTACTCCCAGCGCGGCCAGCCAGGCCACATCCGAGACCGACGCCTGCAAGGGCCAGGCGATGGGCAGCGTAACGGCCGCCGAGAGCAATGCGCCGATGAGCACCGCCGGCAGCATGTCCGCCGGTTCGTCGCCGCGCGAAACATGCTGGATCAGCGTCCAGTTGATCGCCGCCGAGGCCGGCACGCCCAGCGCGATCATCGTGCCGAGGACGTGCCGGCCGCCGGCCCCACTGATGTCCGCCCCGTACATCCAGGCGATGCCGGCACCTGCCACCACGATGGCGGCCCAGGTGCGCGCCGGCAGGCGGTGGTGCAGGACGAAGCGCGACAGCAACGCCGTGAACAGCGGTGCCGTGGCCATCACCACCAGGACGTTGGCCACGGTGGTCATGGTGATGGCCACCATGAAGGCGGTGAACATCACGGCCCAGCACAGGCCGGAGAACCACAGCAGCCTGCCGCCGTTCCTCAGCCTGTCCGCCAGCACCCTCGGGCCACGCAGCCAGGTGAGGATCGCCAACAGGCCGGCCGCATTGAACAGGCTGCGCCAGAAGGTGACCTCGAAGGAGAGCGCCTGGTCCAGCTGCCTGGTGACGACGCCAGCCGTGCTCCACAGCAGGGTCACCAACACCATCACAAACACCGCACGCCGGTGGGTCATGAATCAGAGCGGCCTCCAGAGAGGCCGCAGTCAATGTCCAAACTGGAGCCCCCTCTCGGAGGGGGCTGGAGGAGCAGAGGGTTTTCCGCTCCGCGGGCACAGCGATAAGGCGCTTAAGCGCCTTCTCGCGAAGCCCGCTTGCGGTCGTGCTCCTTCAAGAAGCGCTTGCGTACACGAATGCTCTTCGGCGTGATCTCGACCAGCTCGTCGTCGGCGATGAACTCGACCGCGTACTCCAGGGTCAGGTCGATGGGCGGGGTGATCTTGATCGCGTCTTCCTTGCCGCTGACGCGGAAGTTCGTCAGCTGCTTGGTGCGGGTGGCGTTGACGACCAGGTCGTTGTCGCGGCTGTGGATGCCGATGATCAGGCCTTCGTACACCGGGTCGCCCGGCTTCACGAACATGCGGCCGCGGTCGTCCAGCTTGCCCAGCGCGTAGGTGAAGATCTCGCCGTCGTCCATGCTGATCAGCACGCCGTTCTTGCGCCCTTCGATCTCGCCCTTGTGGGGCTCGTAGCCGTCGAAGATGTTGCTGATGAGGCCCGTGCCGCGGGTCAGGTTCATGAACTCGTTGGAGAAGCCGATCAGGCCCCGAGCCGGGATGCGGTACTCCAGCCGCACGCGGCCGTTGCCGTCCGTCTCCATGTTGACCAGCTCGGCCTTGCGCTCGCCGAGGGCCTGCATCACGCCGCCCTGGTGGGTGTCTTCGACGTCGGCGGTGACCAGCTCGATCGGCTCGTGCTTCTCGCCGTTGACCTCGTGGAACACCACGCGCGGCTTGGACACGGCCAGCTCGTAGCCCTCGCGGCGCATGTTCTCCAGCAGGATGGTCAGGTGCAGTTCGCCGCGGCCCGAGACTTCGAAGATGCCGTCTTCGTCGGTCTCCTTCACGCGCAGCGCGACGTTGGACTGCAGTTCCTTCTGCAGCCGGTCCCAGATCTGGCGGCTGGTGACGAACTTGCCTTCGCGGCCGGCCAGCGGCGAGGTGTTGACGCAGAAGTTCATCGTCAGCGTCGGCTCGTCGACGCGCAGCATCGGCAGCGGCTGCGGGTTCAGCGGATCGGTGATGGTCACGCCGATGCCGATGTCCTCGATGCCGTTGATCAGCACGATGTCGCCGGGGCCGGCCTCGGTGGCCTGCACGCGCTCCAGGCCCTCGAAGGTCAGCACCTGGTTGATGCGGCCCTTGAGGGTCCGGCCATCCGGGCCTTCCATCACCAGCACGTCCATCGCGGGCCTGATCGTGCCCTGGTTGACGCGGCCCACGCCGATGCGGCCGACGTAGGTCGAATAGTCGAGCGACGAGATCTGCAGCTGCAGCGGCGCGGCAGGGTCGCCCTCGTGGGCCGGCACATGTTTGAGCACGGTGTCGAACAGCGCGGTCATGTCGGGGCCCCACTGCTCGCCCGGCGTGCCTTCTTCCAGCGACGCCCAGCCGTTCAGGCCCGAGGCATAGACGACCGGGAAGTCGAGTTGCTCGTCGTTCGCGCCCAGCTTGTCGAACAGCTCGAACGCCGCGTTGATGACGTAGTCCGGACGGGCGCCCGGCTTGTCGACCTTGTTGACCACGACGATGGGCTTCAGGCCGAGCGCCAGCGCCTTCTTGGTGACGAAGCGGGTCTGCGGCATCGGGCCTTCCTGCGCGTCGATCAGCAGCACGACGCCGTCGACCATCGACAGGGCGCGTTCGACTTCGCCGCCGAAATCCGCGTGGCCCGGGGTGTCGACGATGTTGACGTGCGTGCCCTTCCATTCGACGGCGCAGTTCTTCGCCAGGATGGTGATGCCGCGCTCCTTCTCGATGTCGTTGCTGTCCATCACCCGCTCGGCGACCTTCTCGTTCTCACGGAAGGTGCCGCTCTGGCGCAGCAGTTGGTCGACGAGCGTGGTCTTGCCGTGGTCGACGTGGGCAATGATGGCTATGTTGCGGATCTGGCGGGTCATGTCGTGCTCTCTGGAATCTGGATCAGGGCCTGCACCTCGATCGGGCTCAGCAGGCGGTCGGCGATCAATTCGCCGGCGGTGATGTGGGCGCTGCCGAGGAAGGCGGCGGACTCGGGACCGTAGACGCGGACCGCCTGGCGATCCGGCTCATCGACCCGGCGGCGCAGCCCGGAAAGGAAACGCGCCGCCTCGTCCGACGCCAGCCGCAACAACGGCCAGTCGCCGAGGAGGCAGTCCGGCGGGTGCAGCAGCGCATCGCGGGCGGGTTCGTCGAGCGCAGCCAGCGCATCCAGCGTGATCGCGCCGGCCAGCGTCAGGGCGCCGGTCTCGGTGCGGCGAAGGGAGGCCAGGTGCGCGCCGCAACCCAGGCGCTCGCCGATGTCCTCGGCCAGCGTGCGGATGTAGGTGCCCTTGCTGCAGCGCACGTCCATCGTCAGCTCCAGGGCCGCATCATCCCAACCGAGGATGTCTATCGAATGAATGCAGACCCGGCGAGCTTCGCGCTCGACCTCGATGCCGGCGCGGGCGTATTCGTACAGCGCCTTGCCGTCCTTCTTCAGCGCCGAATGCATGGGCGGGATCTGGTCGATCTCACCCACGAAAGCGGCGCAGGCCGCAGCCAGCCGGTCGCTCGACACATCGACCGGGCGCTCCTCGATGACCTCACCCTCCCGGTCACCGCCCACCGTGCGCTGGCCGAGCCGCAGCACGGCGGTGTAGGCCTTGTCGGCGTCCAGGCTCACTTGCGAGAACTTGGTGGCCGCGCCGAAGCAGATCGGCAGCAGGCCGGACGCCAGCGGATCCAGCGTGCCCGTGTGGCCCGCCTTCTCGGCCCGGAACAGGCGCTTGACCTTCTGCAATGCGTCGTTGCTCGACAGGCCCAGGGGCTTGTCGAGCAACAACACACCGTGCAGGGCGCGGCGTGGAAGACGTGGACGATGCGGCTGGCTCACGGCGTCTGGTCTTCGTCGTCCTTGGCCCGCGTGGCATTGGCCCGCTGGATCAGCGAATTCAGGTCGGCCGCGCGCTCGGTGGTCTGGTCGAACTTGAAGTGCAGCGTGGGCACCGTGTGGATCGCCAGGCGCTTGAACAGGCCGTTGCGGATGAAGCCGGCCGCCTCGTTCAGCCCGACCTCGCACTCGTGCGGGTCGCCGACCAGCAGCGAGAAGAAGACGGTCGCGTGCGCATAGTCGGGCGTGACCTCGACCGCGTTGATCGTCACCATGCCGATGCGCGGGTCCTTCAACTCACGGATGAGTTCGGCCACGTCTCGCTGGATCTGGTCGGCCACGCGGTGGCTGCGGTTGGGGATGCTGCGCTTGTGTTTCATGGTTTTGTTCCGCTCCCGAAGCAAAAAACCCCGCCGGTTCCGGCGGGGTTTTCCTGGCGTGAAGCCGGACCCGCCTTACAGCGTTCGGGCGACTTCCTTGACCTCGAAGAACTCCAACTGGTCGCCCTCTGCGATGTCGTTGTAGTTTTTCAGCTTGATACCGCACTCGAAGCCTTCCTTGACCTCGCGGACGTCGTCCTTCTCGCGGCGGACCGAATCGACCTCGCCGGTGTAGATGACGATGTTCTCGCGCAGCAGACGGAACTTCGCGCCGCGGCGGACCAGGCCGGAAGTGACCATCGAGCCGGCCACCGTGCCGATCTTGGAGGCCACGAAGACCTTGCGGATCTCGGCGGTGCCCAGGGCTTCCTCGCGCTGCTCGGGTGCCAGCATGCCGCTCATCGCCGCCTTCACCTCATCCACCGCGTCGTAGATGATGTTGTAGTAGCGGATGTCGACGCCGTTGCCCTCGGCCAGCTTGCGAGCGCCGGCGTCGGCACGGGTGTTGAAGCCGATGATGATGGCCTTGGAGGCGATCGCCAGGTTGACGTCCGACTCGCTGATGCCGCCTACGGCCGCGTGCACGATCTGTACCCGGACCTCGTCGGTCGACAGCTTGAGCAGCGAGGTCGCCAGCGCTTCCTGCGAGCCCTGGACGTCGGCCTTGATGATCAGCGGCAGGGTCTGCGCCTGGCCTTCGCCCATGTTCTCGAACATGTTTTCCAGCTTGGCGGCCTGCTGCTTGGCCAGCTTGACGTCGCGGTACTTGCCCTGGCGGAAGGTCGCGATCTCTCGCGCACGCCGCTCGTCGGACAACACCATGAAGTCGTCGCCGGCCTGCGGCACCTCGGTCAGGCCCTGGATCTCCACCGGGATGGACGGGCCGGCCTCGGCCGTGTTCTTGCCATCCTCGTCGAGCATCGCGCGCACCCGGCCGTAGCTGGCACCGGCCAGCACGACGTCGCCGCGCTTGAGGGTGCCCGACTGCACCAGCACCGTGGCCACCGGGCCGCGGCCCTTGTCGAGGCGCGCTTCGATCACCAAGCCCTTGGCCATCGCGTCGGCCGGGGCCTTGAGCTCCAGCACTTCAGCTTGCAGCAGTACCTGTTCCAGCAGGTCGTCGATGCCCTGGCCGGTCTTGGCAGACACGGCCACGAACGGCGACTCGCCGCCGAATTCTTCCGGCACCACCTGCTCGGCCACGAGCTCGCTCTTCACGCGCTCGGGGTTGGCATCAGGCTTGTCGATCTTGTTCATCGCCACGACGATGGGCACGCCCGCCGCCTTGGCATGGTGGATCGCTTCCTTGGTCTGCGGCATCACGCCGTCGTCGGCGGCCACCACCAGGATGACGATGTCGGTCGCCTTCGCGCCTCGTGCCCGCATGGCAGTGAACGCCGCGTGGCCCGGGGTGTCCAGGAAGGTGATCATGCCGCGGGGGGTATCGACGTGGTAAGCCCCGATGTGCTGCGTGATGCCGCCCGCTTCGCCCGCGGCGACGCGGGCACGGCGGATGTAATCCAGCAGCGAGGTCTTGCCGTGGTCGACGTGGCCCATCACGGTGACGACCGGCGCGCGCGGCAGCTGATCGCCGGCGGCGGCAGCGGCCTGCTCTTCTTCCGAGAAGGCTTCCGGGTCGTCCAGCTTGGCGGCGAGGGCCTTGTGGCCCATCTCCTCGACCAGGATCATCGCGGTCTCCTGGTCCAGCTGCTGGTTGATGGTGACCATCTGTCCCAGCTTCATCAGCTGCTTGATCAGCTCGGAGGCCTTGACCGACATCTTGTGCGCGAGGTCCGCCACCGAGATGGTCTCGGGGATGTGCACCTCCTGCACCATCGGCTCGGTCGGCGCCTGGAAGTTGGAGTGACCGCCATCGCGCGAGTCGCCCCGGCGGCCGCCACGCGGCGCACGCCAGCCGGCCCGGCCGGCCGCGGAGTCGGTGCGACCCTTGGGAGCGGCGCCGCGCTTCTTGGCGTCGTCAGCCCAGCTCGACGACAGCTTCTCGGACTTGACCGACTTCTTGTCGCCCGGCTTGGCGCCGGCGGTGGCCGCCGTCGTCGCCGACGCGGGAGCGCCGGGCACGGCCTTGGCCTTGTGGATGGTGCCCTTGATGCCCTCCTTGGCGGCGGCATCGACGGGCTTCGGCTCCTCGGGCTTCTTGGCGACGAGGACCTTGCTCTTGCGCGCCATCATGTCGCGGATGGCGGCGGCTTCGGCCTCGGCAGCCTTGCGGCGCTTGCCGAGGTCGGCCAGGCGCTGCTTCTCGTCGGCATCCGCGTCCGCGGCCTTCACCACGCGCAGGGCCGGCTTCGGCGGGGCTGCGGGCTCGGCAGGAGCTGCGGCAGGTGCCTGAGCAGCCGCAGGTGTCGCGGGTCCCGCCGGCGCTGCCGTGGCGGCAGGAGCCGGCGCCGCGGCGGCAGCCTTGGCCAGCGCGGCCTGCGCCTGTGCAGCGGCCTCTGCAGCGGCCTTCTCCGCGGCGGCCTTCTCGGCCGCTGCGCGTTCGGCAGCCTCGCGCTCGGCGCGTTCACGCTCCTCGCGTTGGCGACGCTTCTCGGCCAGCTCTTCCTCCTGCAGGCGGATCAGCTCGGCCTGACGGCGCGCCTCTTCCTCGCGGCGGGACAGTTCGTCCTCGTCGACGGCGGGAGCGGCGGGCGCTTCTTCTTCCTGGGCGGCACCGGGCACGTCGTCGCGCTTGACGAAGACGCGCTTCTTGCGCACCTCGACCTGGATGGTGCGGGCCTTGCCGGAGGCGTCCGCCTGCTTGATCTCGCTGGTCGACTTGCGGGTCAGCGTGATCTTCTTGCGATCCCCGCCGGACGTGCCGTGAGAGCTGCGCAGGAAGTCGAGCAGACGTTCCTTGTCCGACTCGGTCAGCGAGTCGTCCGGCGATATCTTGGCGACGCCGGCCGACTTCAGCTGCTCGAGCAGCGTCGCCGCGGGCCGGTTGAGCTCCGTGGCGAGTTGGGCGACGGTGGTCACTGCCATGTGTTGAATTCCTTGATCTTGATGCCGGTGTCTCGAAGGGGTGGGCGGATCAGGCGTTGAACCAGTGTTCACGCGCCTTCATGATCAGCGCCTTGGCCTGCGCGTCATCCACGCCGGTCATCTCGATGAGTTCGTCGACGGCCAGGTCGGCCAGGTCGTCTCGGGTGTGCACGCCGCCGTCCGACAGCTTGGCGATCAGCTCCGCGCTCAGGCCCTCGAGATCGCGCAGGTCCTGCGAAACCTCCTCGACCTTCTCCTCGCGGGCGATCTCCATCGTCAGCAGCGCATCCTTGGCACGGTTGCGCAGCTCGCCGACCGTGTCTTCGTCGAAGCCTTCGATCTCCAGCATCTCCTGCAGGGGCACGTAGGCCACTTCCTCGAGGCTGGTGAAGCCTTCCTCGATCAGGATGTCGGCGACTTCCTCGTCGACATCGAGCTTGTTGACGAAGAGCTTGCGGATCGAGCCGGATTCCTCGGCCTGCTTGGCGGCCGATTCCTCGGCCGTCATGATGTTGATGCGCCAGCCGGTCAGCTCGGACGCGAGGCGCACGTTCTGGCCGCCGCGGCCGATGGCGATGGCGAGGTTCTCCTCGTCCACCACCACGTCCATCGCGTGCTTCTCCTCGTCGACGACGATGGACTGCACGTTGGCCGGCGCCAGTGCACCGATCACGAACTGCGCCGGATCCTCGGACCACAGCACGATGTCGACGCGCTCGCCCGCGAGCTCGTTGGTGACCGCGGTCACCCGCGAGCCGCGCACGCCCACGCAGGTGCCGATGGGGTCGACCCGCTTGTCGTGCGACACGACGGCAATCTTGGCGCGCGAACCCGGGTCGCGGGCGCAGCTCTTGATCTCCAGCAGGCCCTGCTCGATCTCGGGCACTTCCTGCGCGAACAGCTCGACCATGAAGCCGGGCGCCGAGCGCGAAAGCATGATCTGAGGACCGCGCGCAGCGGTGTCGATGCCGGCCAGGAAGGCGCGCACGCGGTCACCCGAACGGAGGTTCTCCTTCGGGATCATCTCGTTGCGCTTCAGCCGGCCCTCTACGCGGCCCGACTCGACGATGAGGTCGCCCTTGTCCAGGCGCTTGACCGTGCCGACGAAGATCTTCTCGCCGCGCGAGAGGAAATCGTTCAGCAGCTGCTCGCGCTCGGCATCGCGGATCTTCTGCAGGATGACCTGCTTGGCGGCCTGCGCGCCGATGCGGCCGATGGGCACCGACTCGATCGGTTCCTCGATGTAATCCTCGACCTCGATGTCGTCGATCTGCTCCTTGGCCTCGAACAGGAGGATTTCGGCATCCGGAATCTGCAGGCCGGCTTCATCCGGCACGACGTGCCAGCGGCGGAAGGTCTCGTATTCGCCGGTTTCCCGGTCGACGGTGACACGGATGTCCACCTCGCCACCGTGCAGCTTCTTGGTGGCCTGGGCCAGGGCTGCCTCGACGGCGCCGAACACCACCTCGCGGTCCACGCTCTTCTCGCGCGAGATCGCATCCACCAACATCAGCATTTCGCGGTTCATTGTTGTTGACCTCCGTCAGTTTCGCCGGCGGACTGGCTGCCGGTCGGAGCGCCCTTGCCACGGCGCCCCTTGAAATCGAGCACCGGCACCAGCCGGGCCTCGCGAACCTCGTCGAAGGCGAAGTCGAGTACCTGGTCGACCTTGCCATCGTTGAATATCAATTGCCATCCCGAGCCTTCGGTGGCCGGATGGAGCGCGCCCTGGAACTTCTTGCGTCCCTGGAACGGCAGCTTCAAGGTGATCTGGACCACCTGGCCGGCGAACCGGGCGTAGTCCTCGGGTCGCTTCAGGGGCCGGTCCAGGCCCGGCGAGGACACCTCCAGCCGGGCGTAGTCGACGTTCTCGACCTCGAGCACGTATTGCAGCTGGCGCGTCACGGCCTCGCAGTCCTCGACCGTGACGAACTCATGCTCGCCGGTCGGATAGGCATGACCGGGGACACGGTCGATGTACACGCGCAGCAACCCGCCGGCCGATCGCTCGACCTCGACGAGTTCATAACCCAAACCGGTTACCGTCTTCTCGACGGCCTGACTCCAGCTCATCTGGTGCTGATTACCCCTGAATGAAACGATCCTGAATACAACGATTCGCCCACGCAAAAAAAATGGGCTGGATGAATCCGCCCACTCGTCAAGTGTGTGAAAAGCGTGATTATAGCCTGCAAGAGCCGTACCCGCAAGGCGCGGGGAACAAAGGTGCGAGAATCCGGGCCTCGTTTCAACTCCCAGACCGGAGACCGCATGGGTTTTCTTGCCGGCAAGCGCCTTCTGATCACCGGCCTGCTGTCCAACCGCTCCATCGCCTACGGCATCGCCCAGGCCTGCCGGCGCGAAGGCGCCGAACTGGCCTTCAGCTACGTCGGCGAGCGCTTCAAGGAGCGGATCACCGAATTCGCTGCCGAGTTCGGCTCCACGCTGGTCTTCGACTGCGACGTGGGCGATGACGCGGCCATCGAGCGGCTGTTCACCGATCTCCAGGCGGCCTGGCCAGAAGGCTTCGACGGCTTCGTCCACTCGATCGGCTTCGCGCCGCGCGACGCGATTGCCGGCGAATTCCTGGATGGCCTGACCCGCGAGAACTTCCGCATCGCGCACGACATCTCGGCCTACAGCTTCCCGGCCATGGCCAAGGCCGCCCTGCCGACCTTGCGCCCCAACGCCGCCTTGCTCACCCTGAGCTACCTGGGTGCCGTGCGCGCCGTGCCCGCCTACAACACGATGGGCCTGGCCAAGGCCTCGCTGGAGGCCAGCGTGCGCTACCTGGCCGCCAACCTCGGGCCCAAGGGCTACCGCGTCAACGGCATCTCCGCCGGCCCCATCAAGACGCTGGCCGCCTCCGGCATCAAGGGCTTCGGCAAGTTGCTGGAGGTCTTCTCCAGGAACGCTCCCCTGCGCCGCAACGTGACGATCGAGGACGTCGGCAACGTCGCCGCCTTCCTGCTGTCCGACCTGGCCGCCGGCGTCACCGCCGAGATCACCTACGTGGACGGCGGCTTCAACCAGGTCATGATGGGCGAAGTACCTTCTTGACCCCCACGCCCCCTTGCCAAGGGGCTGCCCCCGAAGGGGCTCGCGCAGCGGACCGGCAAAGCCGGATCCGCGCACGCCCTGATAGGGAGCGCCCGTCGGAGGTCAGTCCCTCACGCAGTCGACGCAGTAGCGGCGCTGGCCGTTCGGCAGGTCCTCGGCGACCAGGCCGTGAACGTCGGTGTCGAAGCCTGGGAAGGCTGCGTTGAACGACTGCGTGAAGCGCAGGTAGTCGACGATCTTCTTGTTGAAGCGCTCGCCCGGGATCAGCAGCGGGATGCCGGGGGGGTACGGCGTCAGCAGCGAGGTGGTGATGCGGCCCTCCAGCTTGTCGACCTCCACCCGCTCGATGCGCCGGCGGGCGATGTTGGCGAAGGCATCGCTGGGCTTCATCGCCGGATGCAGATCCGACAGGTACATCTCGGTCGTGAGCCGGGCGATGTCGCCCTTCGCATACGCCTCATGGATGGCCTGGCACAGGTCTTTCAACCCCAGGCGCTCGTAGCGCGGGTGCGCGGCGCAGAACTCCGGGAGGATGCGCCACAGCGGCTGGTTGCGGTCGTAGTCGTCCTTGAACTGCTGCAGCGCCGTGAGCAGGGTGTTCCAGCGGCCCTTGGTGATGCCGATGGTGAACATGATGAAGAACGAGTAGAGACCCGTCTTCTCGACCACCACGCCATGCTCGGCCAGGTACTTGGTCACGATGGAGGCCGGGATGCCGGTCTTGGCGAACTTGCCCGACACGTCGAGCCCGGGCGTGATGATGGTGGACTTGATCGGGTCCAACAGGTTGAAGCCGGCGGCCAGGTTGCCGAAGCCGTGCCACTTCTCGTTCGCCTTCAGGACCCAGTCCATGGGCTTGCCCACGCCCTCGGTCGCCAGCTTTTCGGGGCCCCACACCTTGAACCACCAGTCGCGCCCGTAATCCTTCTCGACCTTGCGCATGGCGCGGCGGAAGTCCAGCGCCTCGAGGATGCTCTCCTCGACCAGCGCAGTGCCGCCAGGAGGCTCCATCATCGCGGCGGCCACGTCGCAGGAGGCGATGATGGCGTACTGCGGCGAAGTCGAGGTGTGCATGAGGTACGCCTCGTTGAAGAGGTCGCGGTCCAGCTGCACGGTCTGCGATTCCTGCACCAGCACCTGTGAGGCCTGGCTGATGCCGGCCAGCAGCTTGTGGGTGGACTGCGTGGCATAGACCATGGCCTGCTTGGGTCGCACGCGGCCCTTGCCCATCGCGTGATAGGTGCCGTAGAACTTGTGGAAGGCGGCGTGAGGCAGCCAGGCTTCGTCGAAGTGCAGCGTGTCGACCCAGCCGTCGAGCGTCTTCTTGATCGTCTCGGTGTTGTAGAGCACGCCGTCGTAGGTGCTCTGGGTGACGGTCAGGATCTTGGGCCGGACCTTCTTCGGATCCACGCCCTGCAGCAGCGGGTGCTTGGCAATCTTCTTCTGGATCGAGGCCTTGCTGAACTCGCTCTGCGGGATGGGGCCGATGATGCCGTAGTGATTGCGCGTCGGCGTGAGGAACACCGGCACCGCGCCCGTCATGATGATCGAGTGCAGGATGGACTTGTGGCAATTGCGGTCCACCAGCACCACGTCGTCCGGCGCCACGTTGTGGTGCCAGACCATCTTGTTGCTGGTAGAGGTGCCGTTGGTGACGAAGAAGCAGTGATCGGCATTGAAGATGCGCGCCGCGTTCTTCTCGCTGGCCGCCACCGGCCCGGTGTGATCCAGCAGCTGGCCCAGCTCCTCCACCGCATTGCAGACATCGGCCCGCAGCATGTTCTCGCCGAAGAACTGGTGGAACATGCGTCCGATGGGGCTCTTGAGGAAAGCCACGCCGCCCGAGTGCCCCGGGCAATGCCAGGAGTAGGAGCCGTCCTGGGCGTAGTCCATCAGCGCGCGGAAGAACGGCGGCGCCAGCGAATCGAGGTAGCTGCGGGCCTCGCGGATGATGTGGCGGGCGACGAACTCCGGCGTGTCCTCGAACATGTGGATGAAACCGTGCAGCTCCCGCAGGATGTCGTTCGGGATGTGCTGCGAAGTGCGCGTCTCGCCATAGAGGTAGATCGGGATCTCGGCGTTGCGAAAGCGGATCTCCTCGATGAACTTGCGCAGGTTCAGCACGGCCGGATCGAGTTCAGGGCCGGGCGTGAACTCCTCGTCGTCGATCGACAGGATGAAGGCGCTGGCCCGGCTTTGCTGCTGCGCGAACTGCGAAAGGTCGCCGTAGCTCGTCACGCCCGTGACCTCGAAGCCCTCCTTCTGGATCGCCTCGGCCAACGCGCGAATGCCCAGGCCCGAGGTGTTCTCGGAGCGGAAGTCCTCATCGATGATCACGATGGGAAAAGAAAAGCGCTGCATGGCGTCGGCCCTTCGTCGGGCGGGCAGAAAATGGAAAGCGCGAAGTGTAGGGCCGAAGGAAGGAGACAAAGATGACGTGGGATCATTCCACCGCGTGGTGGATAGCCACCGGATTGCTGGTCGTTCTGGAACTCACCAGTGGCACCTTCTACCTGTTGATGCTGGCCATAGGCACCGTCGCGGGCGCGCTCGGAGCGCACGCAGGCCTCGGCTTTCCGGGTCAGCTGGTGGCGGCGGCGGTCGTCGGCGGTGCCGCCGTCACGCTCTGGCACCGCCGGCGACTGGGGCGCCCGCCGGCTCCGCCCGCCGCCGAGAACCCGGACATGAACCTGGACGTCGGCTCGCGCGTGCAGGTGGACGCCTGGGGCATAGACCGCCACGCCCGGGTGAACTACCGTGGCGCCGCCTGGAGCGCGCGCTTCGGCGGTGCCGGCACGCCGTCACCAGGCGAGCATGTGATCGTCGCCGTCGAAGGGTCGCGGCTGGTGCTGGATCGCAGTCCCGGCTGAAGTTTCCTCCATCAAATCCGTCAACACACCGAGAACCTACCGATGGAAATCATCTCCCTGATCGTTTTCGCGATCGCCGCTCTGTTCATCGTGCGTGCCGTCAAGGTGGTGCCGCAGCAGAACGCCTGGGTCGTCGAAAGGCTGGGCCGCTACCACGCCACCCTGGCCCCGGGCCTGAACTTCCTGGTGCCGTTCGTAGACCGGCTGGCCTACAAGCATTCGCTCAAGGAGATCCCGCTCGACGTGCCCAGCCAGGTCTGCATCACCAAGGACAACACCCAGCTGACGGTCGACGGCATCCTGTACTTCCAGGTGACCGACCCGATGCGCGCCAGCTATGGCTCTTCGAACTACATCGTGGCCATCACCCAGCTGGCGCAGACCACGCTTCGCAGCGTCATCGGCAAGATGGAGCTGGACCGCACCTTCGAGGAGCGCGACCTGATCAACAGCGGCGTGGTCGCGGCTCTGGACGACGCAGCGCTGAACTGGGGCGTCAAGGTGTTGCGCTACGAGATCAAGGACCTGACGCCGCCGGCCGCCATCCTGCATTCGATGCAGGCCCAGATCACGGCCGAACGCGAGAAGCGCGCCCTCATCGCCGCGTCCGAGGGCCGCCGCCAGGAACAGATCAACATCGCCACCGGCGAACGTGAGGCCTTCATCGCCCGCTCCGAGGGCGAGAAGCAGGCCGAGATCAACAAGGCACAGGGCGAGGCGGCGGCCATCACGGCCGTGGCAGAAGCGACGGCGGGAGCCATTCGCCAGATCGCCGCGGCCATCCGCGAGCCGGGAGGCGAACAGGCCGTCCAGCTCAAGGTGGCCGAGCGCGCCGTCGATGCCTTCTCCCAACTGGCCCAGAAAAACAACACCATGATCGTGCCCGGCAACATGAGCGAAGTCTCGACGCTGGTGGCGTCCGCCATGGCTCTGATGCGCAGTCCGGCTTCCCACCCCGGAACTCCACGCTAGAATGCAAGGCTGTCCCTGCGGAGGGATGGATGAGTGGTTTAAGTCGCACGCCTGGAAAGCGTGTGTGGGTTAACAGCCCACCGCGGGTTCGAATCCCGCTCCCTCCGCCACCGGCTGTTCCAGCGACGTCCCAGAACGTCCCCAGTCGTAGGACCGGCGCCGATGATGGCGACTTGGGTTCGGATCGGCTTCATGTCGTCTCCTTCAGTCCCTGTAGGAAGGGTCGATGCGATCGAGCAGCCGAAGAAGCGCCTGCCAGTCACGGCCCTGAACGTAGCTGTCGTCGCCGGCGAACTGTTCCATCGTCCGGTTGCAGACTGCTTGCGAAGGACGGATGACGGCGCTGCCTCCGGCGAGCGCCGCGATCTGAATCTGGCACGCACGCTCGAGGAAGAACATCAGCTCGAACGCCTTGGCGACGGTCTCCCCCATGGTGAGCAGGCCGTGATTGCGCAGGATGAGCACGTCCTTGTCTCCGATGTCCGCCACCAGCCGCTGCTGTTCGTCGGTATCGAGGGCGATGCCTTCGAAGTCGTGGTATGCAACGTGGTCGTAGACCTTGAAGGCGTGCTGCGAGATGGGCAACAGCCCTTGCTCCTGCGCCGCCACGGCGACGCCCGCTGCGCTGTGCGTGTGCAGCACGCAGCCCACGTCGGGCCGCGCCTGGTGGATGGCCCCGTGGATCACGAAGGCCGCCGGGTTGACTTCGAGCGCCACGTCCTCGGCAAGCTTGCCGTGGACGTCCACCTTGACGAGACTCGATGCCGACACCTCTTCGTAGAGCAGACCGAACGGATTGATCAGGTAGTGCTCATGCGAATCCGGAAGCCGCGCCGAAATGTGGTTGTAGATCCAGTCGGTCATCCGGAAGTGCGCGATCAGCCGGTAGCAAGCGGCGAGTTCGACTCGGGCCTGCCATTCGCCGGGGCTCACCTGGTTCTTCAGTTGCTTGCGCTGCTCCAGCAGTGCGCGAAGAGCTTCATTGCTCAACATGTTCAGCTCCTTTGAGGTTCGGGATCAACGTTGCCGTTGCGCCGATCCACGCGCGTCGATCAGGCGAACGAGCGTCGCCATGACCTGAGTGCACGTCGCCGGCACTCCGGCCTTGACGGCAGCCGCGACGACGGCTCCGTTGATGGCCTCGATCTCCGTCGGTCGGCCGGCCAGCACGTCCTGCAGCATCGAGGGCTTGTGGCCGCGATGGTGGGCCATGGCATGCAGGACATTGCTTGACGGTTTGTCGGGATCCGCAGCGACGCCGGTGGCCCGTGCGACCGCCGTGACTTCGCCGACGATCCGCAGCGCGAGATCGCGGCCCTCGGGCAGGAGGTCGATCTGGTCGACCGTGCAGCGGGTCACCGCGCAGATGCTGTTGAGTGCAGCGTTGAACGCCACCTTTTCCCAGATCGACGCCCACACGTTCGGGTCGGCAGTGCAGCGAAGTCCGGCGGCGGTCAGCGCCTCGACGCATTGCGCCAAGGCAGGCCCGTTCGTGCCGTCGACGGCCCAGAGCCGAATGGCGCCTTCGCCGTGGGAATGGACGTGACCGGCGGCAACCATGTCCGCGGGCCAGGTGGTGACGCCGACGAGGATGCGCGCCGAGGGCAGAAACTGAGCAATCGTCTCGACGTTCCCGAGGCCGTTCTGAAGGGACAGCACGTGCGTGTGGTCGTCGATCAGGTGCCTGACGCCTTCCAGAGCGCTGCCAGTGTGCAGCGTCTTGGTGAAGACGATGAGGAGATCCGGGGCTTCGGTGGCCGCTTCCGGTCTGCGGGCAACAAGCCGGGTGATGCGCCGGTCGCCTCGATCGGTTTCCAGCCGCAAGCCACTTGCGCGGATCGCCTCCAGGTGAGCGTCGTTGACGTCGATCAGGGTGACGTCCTGGCCGCTCTCGGCCAGCCCCCCCCCGAACAGCGAGCCCATCGCGCCCGCACCCAGTACCGTGATTCGCATGATGTTGCAGCCCTCGTGCAGGGGTCCATCAGTCGCCGACGATCTTTCGCTCGTGGATGATCTGGCCGAAGCGCTTCGCGTCTTCCATCGCCTTGTCGTGGAACTGAGCGGGTGTCATGGGTGCCGGCTCGCCGCCGAGGGCCTGGATTCGCTCCCGCGGACCCGGCAACGCGAGGATGCGGTTGATCTCCCGGTTGAGCCGCGCGATCACGTCGGCGGGTGTTCCTGCGGGCGCGTAGAAGCCGAACACGGTGTCCGCGTCGAATCCCTTCAGCCCCACCTCGTCGAGCGTGGGCACGTCCGGAAACAGCGGTGACCGCTTGGGGCTCCCGACAGCGAGCAGCTTGAGCTTGCCCGCCTTGATGTGCGGGATCGCCACGCCCGGATCGAACAGGAACTCGATCTGCCCGGCCAGCAGGTCCGTCAGCGCCGGCGCGGCCCCACGGTACGGCACGTGGGTGGAGAACACGCCCGCCTGGGATTTCATCATCTCGGCGGCCAGGTGCGGCGAGCTGCCGTTGCCCGGCGAGCCGAATGAGGTCTTGCCCGGATGCGACCGAAGGTAGGCGAGGAACTCCTTCGCGTCCTTCGCCGGGAACTCCGGCTTGGTGACCAGGAAGACGAGCACGCGCGCCGCGGCGGCGACGGGAACCAGGTCCTTCGCCGGGTCGAACGACATCTTCGGGTAGATGAACGGATTCACCGACACCATGCCGCCGGAACTCATCAGGAGCGTGTAGCCGTCGGGCGCCGCCTTGGCCACTGCGTCGCCGCCCAGATTGCCGCCCGAGCCGCTGCGGTTCTCGATGACGATCGGTTGGCCGAGCGCCTCCTGCAGCGGTTGGCCGACCGCACGCGCGATCTGGTCCGCCGCGCCGCCGGGTGGGAAGTTGACGATGATCTTCACCGGCTTCGTCGGCCATGCCTGCGCGAACGCGGTGGCGCCCGGCACGGCCATCACGACGGCGGCGAGCCATGGCGCCGCGCGATGCGTCCAGGATCGCGCCTTCGTCGGCGCGAAGCCGTCACGAGCGGTCGGTGCGGGTCGACATGGTCGGGGTCGGGTGTTCATCGAGGTCTCCATTCGGTTATCGGCGACAAGCTCGCCGGTTGCGTGTTTCCGCGTTTCGACAAGGGGTCGAGTCGGCCCGTCGTCAGGCCACCGTCTCCCGCAGTTCCTCGGCGCGCCTTGTGCCGAGCAGCACCATGGTTCGCACCAGGTCGTCCCGGAGCGACTGCAACCAGGCGCTTGCTCCATCCCGCCCCCCGGCTGCGAGCGCGTAGAGGAGCGGCCGCCCGACGAAGACAGCAGCGGCGCCTAGCGCGAGCGCCTTCGCGACATCCGATCCGCGCCGCACCCCCCCGTCCATGAAGACGGGAACGCGCCCCGCAGCCGCTGACACGACGGCAGGAAGTGCGCTGATCGCGGAAGGCGCCGCATCGAGTTGCCGGCCGCCATGGTTCGAGACGATCACGCCATCCGCGCCGTGGTCGACGGCGCGCCGGGCGTCTTCCGCATGCAGGATGCCCTTGAGCAGCAAGGGGCCCTTCCACAGCTCGCGCAGCCACGCGAGGTGCTCCCAGACCAGCGTCCGATCCATCGCCCGGGCCAGCAAGGCAGCCTGCAAGGCCGCGGAGGCGGGCTCTCCTTCGTCGGGCCGGAGGTTGGCGAAGTCGGGCGCGCCATGACGTGCGAGCCGCAGCGCCCAGCGCGGATGCGATGCGACGTCCCACGCAAGCCGCGGGGTCGGCCGGAACGGCAGTCGGAACCCGTTGCGAAGATCCAGTTCGCGGTTGCCGCTGACCGGGACATCGACGGTGAGCACCAGGGCGCGGTATCCGGTTGCCGCCGCTCGCCGCACGATGCGCTCGGCCATCTCGCGGTGCATCACGTAGAGCTGCATCCACTGTTCGCCCTCGGCCGCGGCCACGCGCAACTGCTCGAGGCGCTCGTTGGACGCCGTCGACAAGGTGAAGGGGATGCCTGCACCGGCGGCTGCCGACGCCAGCAGTCCGTCACCTCCGGGCCTGACCAGGCCGTTCAGTCCGGTCGGCGCGACGCCGACCGGCATGGCCCAGCCCCGCCCGAAGATCTCCACGCCGGTATCGACCGTGCTCGTGTCGCGCAGGACGCGCGGCTTCAGCGTGATCGCGTCGAGGTCGGTCCGGTTGCGGCGCAGGCAGAGACCGTCGTCGGCCGCACCGTCGACATAGTCGAACACGAAGCGCGGCAGTCGGCGCCGTGCCTCGCGGCGCCAGTCGTCGGCGTTGAGCAGCATGGCCGGGACCTGCTTGCCTTCAGTCGAGCGTGACGTTGGCCGCCTTGATCAGCGCGCCCCAGCGGCTGCGTTCGGCCTTGGCGAACTCGCTCATCTGCTGCGGCGACCCCGGCAACGCCTCGATGGCGAGCGCCTGATAGCGGGCCTTGACGGGTTCCGATTCGAGCGCGGAACGCAGCGCCTTCGCGAAGGAGGCGACCTGATCGGGCGACGTGCTCGCCGGTGCCACGAGGCCCTGCCAGGCGAACGCCTCGACGCCGGGGAGGCCTTGTTCGGCCAGCGTCGGAATGTCGGGCAGGACCTTGACGCGGCTCGCGCTCGCGACGCCGAGGGCGCGCAGCTTTCCGCTTTGCAGGTGCTGCACGACCGTCGCGCTGTCCATCAACGCGAACGGCACCTGTCCGCCGATCAAGTCCTGCACCGCCGGCGCGCCGCCGCGATACGGCACGTGCTGCAGCTTCAGGCCGCTCTTCTGCGCGAAGAGCTCGCCGGCCAGGTGCTGCGGACTGCCGATGCCCGCCGAAGCAAAGTTGACCGGGTCCTTGCTCGCCTTCACCCACGCGACGAACTCCTTGAAGTTCGCCGCCGGCACCGCCGGACCGACGACGAGGACGAGCGGAAAGCGCGCGAGCAGGCCGATGGGCACGAAGTCCTTGTCGGGGTCGTAGGGCAACTTGGCGAACAGCGACGGGTTCGCCGCCAAGGTCGCGAAGTCGGCGGTGAACAGCATCTGGCCCGGCGCCTTGGACCTGGCGACATACTCGGCCGCGATGTTGGTCGCGGCGCCGGGCTTGTTGTTGACGACGATGCTGGCGCCGAGCGACTTGGCCATCTGCTCGGCCACCACGCGGGCTACGGCATCGGATCCGCCGCCGGCCGGGTAGCCGACGACCCACTCGATCGGTCGGGCGTCTTGCGCCAGCGCGAACAGCGGCGTGGCGAGGGTGAGTGCCGCAAACGCGCGGCGGGTCATGTTGGAGCGATTCATCTCGATTCCTTCTAGCCTTCAGCCGGAACTGGCAACTCAGAACGGGTAGTGGCGATCGGTCGCCTGCAGCGTCACCCAGCGCAACTCGGTGAACGCGTCGATGCCGGCGCGACCGCCGAAGCGGCCCCAGCCACTGGCCTTGACGCCGCCGAAAGGCATCTGCGCTTCGTCATGCACGGTCGGACCGTTGACGTGGCAGATGCCCGACTCGATGCGCTGCGCGACACGCCAGCCGCGAGCCATGTCGCGGGTGAAGACGGCGGACGACAGTCCGAACTCGTTGTCGTTGGCGCAGGCGATCGCGGCCTCCTCCCCATCCACGCGCACGATGGCCTTGACCGGCGCGAAGGTCTCCTCGCGGTAGATGCGCATGGCCGGCGTCACGTGGTCGAGCAGGGTGGCAGGCATCAGCGTGTTCTCGGCCTTGCCGCCGCAGACCAGCGTCGCCCCCTTGGCCAGCGCGTCGTCGATCAGCTCGTTGACACGATGGACCGTCTTCAGGTCGACCACCGAGCCGAGCACCACCGACCCCTTGCGGGGGTCGCCCAGCGGCAGCGCCTTGGCCTTGGCCGCGAGCTTGGCGACGAAGGCGTCGGCGACCGCCGCGTCGACCACGATCCGCTCGGTGGACATGCAGATCTGGCCCGAGTTGGCGAAGGCGCCGAAGGCGGCCCC
The DNA here is from genome assembly GCF_051857595.1 of Ideonella flava. Taxonomy (NCBI): domain Bacteria; kingdom Pseudomonadati; phylum Pseudomonadota; class Betaproteobacteria; order Burkholderiales; family Sphaerotilaceae; genus Ideonella; species Ideonella flava. The sequence goes on along the minus strand of NZ_JBPZHD010000011.1, from coordinate 176,575 downwards.
GTTCACCGCGGCGTCGAGGTCGGCATCATCCAGGACCAGCAGCGGCGCCTTGCCGCCCAGCTCGAGCACCGAGGGCTTGAGGTGCTCGGCACAGACCTTGGCAATGATGCGGCCCACGTGCGTGGACCCGGTGAAGTTGACGCGCCGCACCGCTGGGTGGGCGATCATCGCTTCGACCACCGGCCCGGCATCGGCCGGTGCGTTGGTGACGAAGTTCACCACGCCCTTGGGCAGCCCCGCTTCCTGCAGCGCCTGGATGATGAGGCCGTGCGTCGCAGGGCACAGCTCGCTGCCCTTGAACACCACGGTGTTCCCGCAGGCCAGCGGCAGCGCGACCGCGCGCACGCCGAGGATCACCGGCGCGTTCCACGGCGCGATGCCCAGCACCACGCCCGCGGGTTGCCGCACGCCCATCGCAAGACTGCCCGGCACGTTCGACGGGATCACCTGGCCGTCGATCTGCGTCGTCATCGCCGCGGCCTCGACGAGCATGTCGGCCGCGAGATGCACGTTGAACCCCGCCCAGATCGCCGAGGACCCGGTCTCCGCGGCCATCGCCTGCGTGAAGTCGGCGGCGCGCGCCTCGAGCGCCTGGGCCGCCTTCAGCAGCAGCGCGCGCCGCTCGCCGGGGCTGGTGCGCGACCAATTCGGGAACGCCGCGGCGGCCGCTTCCACGGCCGCGATCGCATCCTCGGGCGAGGCGGCGGGGGCCGTTGTCGCGACCTGGCCGTCCAGCGGGTTGGCGCGCGTGAAGGTGGCGCCCGAACGCGCTTGCGCCGGCTCGCCGTTGATCAGCATGGAAATCGAACTCATGGATGTCTCCTTGCGGTACTGGGAGGATGGGCCGGCGCGCCGGGGTCAGTTCACGACGATCTCGACCAGATTGGGACCGGCGTCTTCAAAGGCAGCCCGCAACGCGGGACCGAGCTCCGCGGCGCGCGCCACGCGTCGCCCGGCGAGCCCGTGGCCCTTGGCGAGCGCGACGAAGTCCAGGCCCGGGAGGTCGGTGCCGGCCGGCTTGTCGTCCGGGCCGTAGCCGAACACGGGGGCGAAGTCCTGCAGTGCGGCATAGCGCCGGTTGTTGAGGATCACGAAGCTCATTGGCACGCCCCACTGCACCGCGCTGTACAGCGCCTGGATCGAGTACAGGCTCGAGCCGTCGCCGATGAGGCAGATCACCCGGCCGGCTTGTCGCTGTCGCTGGCGAGCCAGGGCGATGCCGACTGCGGCGGGCATGCCATGCCCGAGCCCGCCGCTGGCCATCGTGTAGAAGCTCTGCGCCCCCGCCATCGGCAGGCAGCGCTGCATCGTGCCGCGTGAACCCGGCGCTTCTTCCACCACCACGTCGCCCGGCCGGCGCACGGCATCCAGCGTCTGCAGCGCGAAGGCGGCCGACATCGGCTCGCTCGCTGGCGCGGGAGCCACGGCCGGGCGCGGTGCGGGCGGCACGCGTTGCGCCCGCGGGCCGGGCCCCTCGAGCAGCGCGTCGACGGCGAGGCCGATGCTCGACACCACGCTGTCGCCGCAGGGCGTCCACGCCGCCACCTGCGGATCGTCGACGATCTGCCAGAGCCGCGCGGTTGGAGGAATGTGCGGGCCGCGGCCTTCCACGTGGTAGGTGAAGGCGGGTGCGCCGAGCACCAGGATCAGGTCGTGCGGCGCGAGCGTCTCGACGATGGCTTCGCGCATCGCCGGCAGGAAGCCCTGGAAGAGGCGGTGGCGCTCCGGAAACCCGCAACGCGCGCTCATCGGCGCGGCCACCACGGCGGCCTCATGACGCTCCGCGAGCTGCACCACGCGATCCACTGCATCGTCGCGGTCCACACCGGCCCCCACGACGATCAGCGGCCGGTGGCTCTCGGCCAGGGCCTCGGCAACGCGCGAGATGGCTTGCGGCTCGGGTGCGATGGCGTGGCTCACCTGGCGAACCTGCACCCAATCGCTCGGGCGATCCCAGTCGTCGGCCGGGATGGAGAGAAACACCGGCCCGCAAGGCGGCTGCATAGCCATGTGGTACGCACGCAGCAGCGCCAGCGGGACGTCTTCGGCGCGTGCCGGCTCGCACGCCCACTTCACGTACGGGCGCGGAAGATCCGTCGCCTGCACGGCCGACAGGAACGGGTCGAACGGCAGGATGGAACGCGACTGCTGGCCGGCGGTGACGATCAAGGGCGTCTGGTTCTTGTAGGCGGTGAACAGATTGCCCATCGCATGGCCGACGCCCGCGGCCGAGTGCAGGTTGACGAGCGCCGCGCGCCGGGTGGCCTGGGCGTAGCCGTCGGCCATGCCGACGACGACCGACTCCTGCAGGCCCAGGACATAACGAAAGTCCTTCGGGAAGTCGCGAAACATCGGCAGCTCGGTTGACCCGGGGTTGCCGAACACCGTGTCGAGGCCGAGGTCGCGCATCAGGCGCACGAAGGCTTCGCGGACGGTGGGTCGGTTCGGTACCTGGGGTGTGGACTGTTCGCTTTGCATGTTGGGTTCAAGCTCCTGCGTGCAGTCTGGGCACCTGTTCTTCATTCGGCAATAAGATGCACCGACTAAGCCTCATCCACAAAACCAATATGCGCGCGGTCGACCTCAACCTGCTTCGCCTGTTCGACACGGTCTACCGGACGCGCAACATCAGTCGCGCCGCCGAGGAGCTCGACATGTCGCAGCCCGCCACCAGCCAGGCGCTGACGCGGCTGCGGCTGGCTCTGGGGGATCACCTGTTCGAACGCACGCCGGGCGGTGTGCGGCCCACGCCGCGCGCCGAGCGCCTCGCGCGCTCGGTCCAGGCCGGCCTCGCTCTGCTGGAAGCCGGACTCGCCGACGACGATGCCTTCGAGCCGGGGACTTCGTCCGGGCAGCTTCGGCTGCACCTCACGGACATCGGCGAGGCACGCTTCCTGCCCGAGCTGATGTCGGAAGTGCGACGTGCGGCGCCGGGCATCCGGGTACACGCCTCGACCTGGCCGAAGGAGGACATCGTTCAGGCGCTCGACAACGGCCTGATCCACTTCGCGATCGGCTTCCTGCCCGAGCTGGTCGACACGGTCAAGGTCGACCTGCTCACCGACCGCTACGTGCTGGTGATGCGTTCAGATCACCCGCTGGCGGAATCGCTCGGGCGCCGGACGCTCAACCTGGATCAGTTGCGGCGCCTGGATCTCGTCTCGGTGCAGTCGCATGCGCAGACGCGGCGCATCCTCCACTCGCTGAACCTGGAGAACCGGATCCGGCTCGAGACGTCGACCTTCCTCGCGCTTCCGTCCATCGTTCGACAGACGGATCTGGCGGTGCTGATGCCCAAGGCCATCGCCATGGGCTTCGAACCCGCCAAGCGCTTCCGCATCGTCGAGGCCCGCTTGCCGGCCGGCGACTTCACGGTCGCATTGCATTGGAGCCGCCGTCATGAGCACCTGCCGATGCTGCGTTGGGCTCGTGAGCTGCTGATCCGGCTTTTCGGATCGGCGCCGAGACGCCCCTGAGAAGACGGACGATCAGTTCACCGCGGTACGACCCATCGTCTGCCGGCGCATCTCGACCAGCGCCTGCACGCGCGACGCCAGCGCGGCACGGTTGTCCGTCTGCAGCTTGAGGAAGGCGTTGGCGAGGTGGACGTCGGCAATTCGACGCTGCTGAAGGCGCTGGCCGGCTTCCTTCCATTGGGCCGCGGTCGGGTTGGCTGGCGCGGCGAGGATCTGGGCAGCGTTCCGGCACACGTCCGACTGTCCGCCAGCCTGACGTATGCACCGCAGGACAACGTGGTGTTCGGCGAGCCTGAGCGTCGCGGAGAACCTCTGGCTTCACCTGCCGTCGTGCTCCGAAACTGCTTGCAGGCCGTTGACACGCTACGTAGTACCTCTCACGCATCGGGTTGGCTACGGGAATAAGCTCTAGTCATCTATAGGACTTAGGAGCACCCAGATGCAACCCATCGCCATCACCCGTCGCCAGCTGATCGCGGGCGGCGCCGCGGGGCTCGCTGCCGCCGCGCTGCCTGGCATCGCCAGGGCACAGGGCGCCTGGCCGACCAAGCCCATCCGGTTTGTCGTTCCTTTCGCGCCGGGCGGCAGCTCGGAGGTCGTCGCGCGGTCGTCGGCAGTGGAGATGGCCAAGCTGCTCGGCACGTCGATGTTCGTCGACAACAAGCCGGGTGCTGCCGGCAACGTCGCCATGGCCGAGGTGGCGCGCGCGGATGACCAGCACACCCTGATCCTCGGGCACATCGGCACGCTCGCCGTGAACCCTTTCATCTTCGACAAGCTGCCCTACAGCGTGGCCAAGGACTTCCGGCCCATCTCGCTGCTGGCCAAGGTGCCGAGCCTGTACCTGGTGCACCCCGATCTGCCGGTCAAGAACCTCAAGGAGTTCGTGGCCTATGCCAAGAAGAACCCGGGCAAGCTGAACTACGGCTCGGCCGGCAACGGCAGCGCCGGGCACCTGGCGATGGAATACCTGAAGATGGTGACCGACACCTTCATCACCCACGTGCCCTATCGCGGCACCGGCCCGCAGCTGACCGACCTGATGGCCGGCCGCCTGGACGCTGCCTCGGTGGGCGCTTCCGCCGTGCTGCAGTTCATCAAGGCCGGCAAACTCCGTTGCATCGCCACCGGCACGACGCAGCGTATCCCCCAGTTGCCCGATGTGCCCACCGTCGCGGAGCAGGGCTACCCGGGCTTCGAGATGACGCAGTGGTACGGCCTGCTCGCACCTTCCAACCTGCCGCAGGCCGCTGCCGACAAGCTGGCGGCCGCCGCGGCCAAGGCCATGAAGGAACCGGCGCTGCTCGAGCACCTGAACAACGATGCCGCCATCGCGGTGGGCAGCACGCCGGCCGACTTCAGCCGCTTCATCGAGCAGGAGCAGAAGCGCTGGAAGGTGGTCGTGGACCGCGCCAAGATCAAGCCCGACAACTGAGCCGGCGCGGCTCGCTCCTCCCGTCATCACAACCCATCGCCAGATGCCTTCGATGCCCCCTTCCCTCAAGCTCGTGCCCAGCGACCCCGACGGCAGCGGCCGCGCCCGATACGCCTTGCTGGCGCAGGCACTGAGGCGCCGTATCCAGGCCGGCGAATGGGTGCCTGGCGTGGCGCTGCCCTCAGAACAGACCCTCGCACAGGAGAGCCAGGTCGCGCTGGGCACGATGCGGCGAGCGCTGCAGCTGCTGGTCGACGAAGGCCTGATCGAGCGCGTGCATGGCCGCGGCACCTTCGTCCGCGAGGGCCTGAGCGGGGCCAGCATGCTGCGCTTCTTCCGCTTCGATGCCGAGCATGGCAGCGTGCCGCGCTCGACCATTCTGTCGGCCCGGCGCGCGGTGCCGCCGGCCGAGGTGCTGCGGCTTCTCGGCCGCCCACCTGCGCAGGAGGCGTTGCAGCTGAAGCGGCTGCGCTCCATCGACGATGCCCCTTGCCTGCTCGAGACCATCTGGCTGCCCTTGCCCGAATTCGAAGCGCTGGTGGACGACGACACCGCCACGTGGGCAGACCTGCTGTATCCGATGTACGCGCAGCGCTGCGGCGTGCGCGTCCACCGCGCTGTCGACACCATCGCCTTCGGCCACCTCGCCGCGGCGCAAGCGCGCCGGCTCGACCTGACGGCCGGGCACCCCTGCGCGGTCGTCCATCGTGCCGCGTATGACATCGCCGGTCGCTGCGTCGAAGTCCGCGTCACGCGGGGCGATGCCAATGCCTTCCACTACACCGTCACGCTCACCTGAGGGCTCCATGTCGCTCCACGTCTTCTCCCGATTCATCGCCCTGGCCGTCGGCGCGCTGGTGGCCGCCAGCCCCTCGGGCACGCTGGCGGCCGTCGCCGGCGGCAAGCCGATCTCGTTGATCGTGTCTTATCCGGTAGGTGGCGGCGCCGATCTGATGGCGCGGCTCATCGCGCCGCGCATGGCCGAGGCCCTGGGGCAGACCGTCATCGTCGACAACAAGCCGGGAGCGGGGGGCCAGGTGGCCGGAGGGTACGTGGCCAAGGCGGCGCCCGACGGCACGACCTTGCTGGTCGACGCCTCCAGCTACGCCGTCACGCCCAGCCTGTTCCCGCGCATGGCTTACGACCCGGCCAAGGCCTTCACGCCAATCGCGGTGCTGGCGCTGTTTCCGAACGTGCTGGTGGCGCATCCGCCGTTTGCCGCCGCCTCCGTGCGCGATGTCGTGGCGGCTGCGAAGGCCAAGCCGGGCACGCTCGCGTTCGCCTCCTCGGGCAATGGCTCGGCCCAGCACCTGGCGGGCGCGCTGTTCGAAGACCTGGCCCACGTCGACATGCTGCACGTCCCGTACCGCGGCGGCGGCCCTGCGATGTCCGATGTCATCGGAGGCCAGGTGCCCCTGTTCTTCGCCAATCTCGCGTCGTCGCTCTCGCACATCGAGGGTGGCCGCCTGCGGCCGCTGGCCGTCACCAGCAAGAAGCGCTCTGCCGCGCTGCCCGCGGTGCCGACGATGGAGGAGGCCGGCGTGCCTGGATACGAAGTCTATGAATGGAACCCGGTACTCGCGCCATCCGGCATCGACGCGGAGACGCGGCGTCAACTGATCGCCGCGGTGGCCCACGCCATGGCAGCGCCCGAGGTGCGGGAGCGCATCCGCGCACTGGGCGGCGAGCCGTTCAACGGTGGCGCCGCTGAAGCCGATGCGTTCCTGCGCGAGCAGCAGCAGCTGTGGGGGCGTATCGTTCGGCAGCGCAACGTCAAGGTCGAATGAGATGAGCGCCGACGGCTGGGATTGCCACGTTCACGTCTTCGATGGCGACGCGGTGCCGCAGGCGGGGCACTACGCGCCGCCGCGCCGTACGCTACGGATGTTGGCCGAAGCGGCCGCGCCCAGTGGCGTGAACCGCTTCGTGCTCGTGCAGCCCAGCGTCTACGGCAGCGATAACCGGCTGCTGCTCGCCGCGCTTCGCGAAACCGGCGGGCGGCACCGCGGCGTGGTGGTGATCGACGAATCGATCGAGCCCGCGAGCCTGCAAGCCATGCACGAGCTCGGCGTACGCGGCGTGCGCTGCAACCTCGTCTCGCCGGTCGGCAATTCGCCTGGCGCCGTGGTGCGCCTGGCGCCGCACATGAAGGAACTGGGCTGGCACGTGCAGTGGTACGCGCCGCCGGCCATGCTGGCGGAGATCGCCGCGTTCCAGGCCCGGCACGGCCTGACTTGCGTGATCGACCATCTGGCTGGCCTCACGCCTTCGCTGGCTGCGGACGAAGGTGTCTGGCATTCGTTGCGCCTCGTCGCCGAAGGCGGTGGCTGGCTCAAGCTGTCGGGTTGGTACCGGCTGGGCGCTTCAGTCCCTTACAGCGAGCTGGACGACAGCATTCGCCGGGCCGCGGAGGCGTTCGGCGAACACTGCGTCTGGGGCTCCGACTGGCCGCACACTATGTTTCTCGAGGGCCGGGCCGGCGCCGAGGTCCCCGACTACCTGCAGACCTGGCTGCCTGTAGCGCGCAGCCTCTCCGACGCCCGGGCCGATCGAATCCTTCGATCGAACCCGGCGCGCCTCTATCCCTGAACCCACCTGAGGAGACCCCATGCAGATCACCGGCATGTTGCACGGCTCGCGCCTGCTCGAGTTCGCAGGCTTCCCGGCCACCGAGGTGCTCGGCCCCGATGCGAGCGAGGAGGCGATCAAGGCCATGATCGACAAGCACGGCCTGGTCTTCGTCAAGCCGGTGTTCAAGGGCGGCATCGGCAAAAAGGGCAAGGCCGGCCTGCTCGGCCGGGCGACCGACCTGCAGACGGCGTTGGCCGAGAAGGAGCGGCTGTACTTCGCCGAGCACAAGGTCGGCCACGTCCGCGCCAAGGCCAACGGCGTGACCTTCGAGGCCGGTGTGCCGGCCGAACACGAGGTGTACTTCTCGATCACAGACTCGACGCACTTCCGCGCCCCCATGATGACGCTCACGCACAAGGGCGGGATGGACATCGAGGAGCTCGACAAGAGCGAGGTCGCGATGGTGCCCTTCGACCCGCTGACGGGCCTGAAGGCATTCGTCGTGGCCAATGCGCTGACGGAGATCGGCGCACCCAAGGAAATCATCTCGCCGCTGGTGCAGCAGCTGCCCAAGCTGTGGGAGCTGTTCCACAACTTCGGCATGACGACGCTGGAGCTCAACCCGATCCGCATGCGGCAGGACAAGAAGGGGCGCCTGACCCCGGTCGCCTGCGACTTCAAGTGCGGCTTCGACCGCGACGACCCCCGCTGGCTGCGCCTGAACCTGCCGGCGCAGCTCTTCGCGGCCGACTACTCGGCCTTCGAGCAGGAGATCAACACCCTGCGCACCCACCAGGGCCAGAGCGACGTCTACGTGATCAACGACAAGGGCACGGTGCTCGCGCCAACCTTCGGCGGCGGCGCCAACTCGCTGGTCACCGAGATGCTCGGCGACGACGCGATCATCAGCTCGGACTTCGGCGGCAACCCGCCCTACGAGAAGATGAAGTCGGTCGCGCGGATCTGCTTCAAGCATTGGATCAAGCAGAGCAACGTGCTGTTCATCATCGGCGGCAAGTCGAACAACACCGACATCTTCGAGACCTTCCGCGCGATGGCCGATGCGCTGCGCGAGCACTTCAGCACGCACGGGCCGACGCCGCTGTACGTGGTGGCCGGCCGCGGCGGGCCGAACCTGGTGCGTGGCATGGGGGCGTTGCGCGACACCTGTGATGCGCTGGGGCTGCCCTATCGCCTGTTCGGCTTCGATTCCGACATGAGCGAGGTGATCCAGTTCGCCAAGCGCGCCGACGCCTGGATGAAGGCCGGCGGCCGCGAGCAGGTGGCCGCCCGGCTGGGCCTGGGCACCGCCGAACCCGTCCAAACTGCTTGAACGCGAGGCCGATCATGCAAACCACCCAATGGCAGAACCGTAGCGTCGGCGATTTCAAGTACCACGTGGGCTTGAGCTCGCTGACGCAGGTAGCGACCCGCGACGACCGGGTCTGCGTGCTCAACATCCTCGGCGGCGAGTCGAGCGAGGTCACGCCAGTCAGCCACGCCTACTCGGGTGGCAACGTGGTGTTCGGCACGGCGCCCGGCAAGGGCGGCGCGGTGCTGCCGACGCCCATCGGCGACATTCCCGTCTACAACAACGTGCGCGACGGGCTCGCCGCCGGGCACCGCTTCAACTGCGGCGTGGTCTATCTGCCGCCCTCGGCCGCGCGCGACGGCGTGGCCGAGCTGATCCGCGTCAACCCGGACCTGCGCAAGATCTTCATCATCACCGAGAAGATCTCGGTCCACGATGCACGCGAGATTCGCGCGATGGGCCAGCAGCACGGCATCGACATTTTCGGCGCCAATGGGCTGGGCGTGGCCGATTCGTGGAACCAGGTCCGCATCGGTGGCGCCCTCGGCGGCGACAAGCCGGGCGACTCGCTGCGCGCCGGCTCGATCGCGATCTTCTCGAACTCCGGCGGCTTCTCGACGACGATCGCGCAGTACCTGCGCATGGCCGGCTGGGGAACGACCACGGTCATCTCCAGCGGCAAGGATGTCTACATCCACTACGCCGCGCCGGAGTTCGCCTTCGCGCTCGCCAACGATGCGCGCAGCAAGGCGGCGGTGTTGTATTGCGAGCCCGGCGGCTACTACGAGCTGGACGCGAAGTTCACCAAGCCCGTGGTCGCTTGCGTGGTGGGGCGCTGGAAGAGCAAGCTCACCCGCGCGGTCGGGCACGCCGGCGCGATGGCCGGCGGCACCGACGATGCGCAGGCCAAGGAACGCTGGTTCATGGACAAGTTCGGCGTGGACGCGATCTTCACGCCCGACAAGCCGGTGTTCTCCGCCAAGGGCGCGCTGGTGACCAACATCGCGCACATCCCGGCCGCGCTGACCGCGGTGATGCGCGCCAACGCCACGCTGCCCGACTTTGCACCCGAAGGCAACTTGGCGCTGAAGGCCTGGTTCGGCTCCGACGAGGGGCTGGACCTGCCCGAGGACATGCGCCTGCCAGTGGTCCAGGCGGTCGCGCCCTACAACGAGCAGATAGCCCTGCTGAACCAGCAGATCGGCGGCGTGGTGCCGCGCCAATCGATGAAGGATGCCTCGGGCGCCTCGCAGATGGACGCGAAGACGCAGGTCAGCAGCCTGCACGGCACCAGCATGCTCGAGGCGGCGATGCTGCCCTTTGAAAGCAACGTGGCGCTCGCCCTGGTGCATGACGCCGGCGGCCAGAACGACCGCAAGCTGATCGCGCCGGCGGTGGCGGCCTACGTCAACCTGCACGGCCGGCCCGAGCTCGCCGCGGCGCAGGCCAGCCGCGAGGCCGGCAACGCGCCCAACGCGGTGCTGGCGGCCGCAGCGGCCATCGTGGGCCCGAAGCGCCAGGAGGCCGCTCGCAGCGCGCTGTCCTTCATGATCGAGCGCTTCCATGCCGCCGGCCTGGGGATGGAGTTCGGCGCCTCCTTGAGCGAGAGCTTCGACATCACCCAGGTCGACACGGCGGGCCTGCCCGCATTGACCACCGACCAGCCCGACCCGCGCGCCCAGGCCCTGCTGGCCGGTGTTCAGACCCGTGGCGGGCGCTCGGTCTTCCTGCGTTGGCTGAGCAACCTTCCGGGTCATCCGACCGAGGCCGCGGTGCTCGCGGCGATCTCGGCCACGCTGGCCTGGGGCCCGCTGTCGCGCAAGCGCATTTCGCTCGCCACGGCCGAGAGCTTCCCCTGGTGGCTGCAGCTGTTCGGCACGCTGATAGGCGCGTCGGCCGACGCGGCGCGCCACGAGCCCGAGCGCTTCTGCGGCATCACCACGGCCGACATGCTGGGCAAGGCGAGTCTCGGCGAGATCGGCTTTGCCGCCCTGCTGGGCCGGGCGCCGGGCAAGGGCGACCTGTTCGCCTTCGAAACCCTCATCGGCCTGCTGCTTACCAACGGCCCCGGCGCCATCTCGGCCCAGGGCGCCAAGGGGGCGGTGTCGGCCGATGGGCCGGAGCAGCCCGAGCGCGTGCAGCTCAACAAGGCCTTGATGGGCTTCCTGACCCACACCGGCTATGCGCACGGCGGCAATGGCTACGAAGGCATCGCCTACCTGTGCGAGCAGTTCCGCGGCACCGAGCTCGCCGACCCGAGCGCGCCTGACCCTGGCGTGGATGTCCACGCGCTGGCCGCCACGGCCGTGGCCCGCTATGCCGAGTACAAGTCGCGCAAGAAGACCTCAGGCAGCCTCGACATCGCCAAGCTGCCAGGCGTGAACCATCCCATCTTCAAGGACAAGCCGGTCAATCTGGACCCGCGCGAGGTGTTCATCGCCAAGGTCTTTGCCGAACGCGGCGAGAGCAATGTCTTCCATGCCTTCTACAAGGAGCTGGTGCAGCAGCTGTTCGATGCCGGCGTGTCGCGCAACGTCTATTGCGTGAACATCGACGCGGTGATTGCCGCCCTGCTGCTGAAGATGCTATGGAAGCCTCTGCAGTCCGGCGAGATCGGCGAACGCGAACTCGAGACGGCGGCCTTCACGATCTTCCTGTACCCGCGCATGCTGGGCTGTGCGGCCGAGATCGACGATCACCTGAATCGGGGCCGCAATATGGACACGCGCAGCCCGGCCTCGCAGTGCCAGTTCGTGGCGTGATCCGGATCGCTCTTGACTGAGGGAGGTTGACCCGTCAACGGGCTGCGCCCGCCTCGGTCAAGGGACATCTTCGGCCAGCCCTGCGAGGCCACGCAGTTCGGATCCTCTTGTCCGCACGTCAAGCGCACGATTGAGCCAATGATCACCCTAGCCATTACGTCGCCAAAGGCAGCGATGCAGCGGTTGCGGTGTGCGGCAACCGCCGTTCGTATGCACGGTGCCTGGCACCCTTGCTGTCGTTCGGCCGGGCGAGACACGCTGGCCTGAGCCGCCGCTGTAGGGGCGCCGCGCTCGAAGATCTTCACGTCGAACTCTTCCTCGAGCTTCTTGATCATGCCGAGCGTGGGCCGCGAGACGAAGCACTCGGCGGCACGCCCGAAGTGCTTCTCGCAGGCGACCGCCACGATGTAGCGGAGTTCGGTGAGCGTCATGGCGGCAAGTATCGCGGCGCCGCGCATCGTTCGCCGCGACGCACGGTATCGCGATTCGATACCCGCGCCCTTGCGCCTTGCGTGCACCGTGCGGCCCGCGGATTCTTCGCCGGCGGCATGTGCCGCGTCACCCGAGAACGCATGAACACTCATTCGCCCCGAACGGTCTCACGCCTTGCCCTCCTCGCGGCCTGCGCCGCCGCCTTCGCCGGGCTCTCCGCCTGCTACGTCGTGCCGATGGATCCGCGCACCGGGCAGGCCTATCCGCCCGGGCCCGCGGCGGCGCGCGAGCCGACCAGCGTCACGGTGGTCACGCCGCCTGCACCCAGCGCGCCGCCGCAGCCGGGCGTGCTCAGCGTGCGCCTGTACCCGCTCAATCCGCAGGCCAACCAGGGCGGCATGCTCACGGCCATCGTCGTCGACAGCCACACCGGCCGCGGCAGCTTCACGCTTGCCTACCTGGGCGACACGCTGCAGGGCGAAGCGACGCGCGTGGACGCGAACTACGCCGCCTTCGGCCGCCTGCACAACGAGGTGCTGGGCAGCGCGTCGCGCAACTTCAGCGGCCGCCGCGGCATCGCCAACGCCTTCGGCAGCAAGGGCGTGAACGTGCAGTGCGAGTACCTCATCAGCGGGCCGACGCTGGGCACGGGCGTGTGCCTGTTCTCCGACGGCGCGAAGTACCAGATGCACTTCGGATGACCTGTGCCCGCACGAAGTTCCCGGCAAACCCTTGCTCGTGTGACCGCTTCGGCCTTGGGCGAGCTCAACAAATGACCCATCAGTGACAGTAGCCGCAGCGGGTTGATCGCCGCAAGGCAGTCGCTGGCGCTCCTGGCACGCGATCAGCTCCAGTCGGGCCGATGTATTCGTCCGGCGAACACGCCCTGCTTTGGGGGTTTGTGCAGTTCATCGAGGGGGGCCTTCGAATACCGATGGGACCGGTAGGAAGTCGGAACCGATGCTCGTCGGTCTGCTCGATTCAAGGGAGTCTCCTTAGCACGTCGAAGCTGGCAGGTTCACTGAGCATTCGCGCTGAGCACCTTCCGTGCTCTCGATGGTAGGCGAGGCGGAAAGGTAGGCGTCTGTAGGTACTCGACGCTGTCCGGCTTGATGTCGCTAGGCTCGGAAGAACGACATGCTGTGGAGCTCTTCGTCCTTCCCCACCGACCCGACGCCGCGCTGCGTCGATTTCATCGGTGCCACACGTTCGCGTGCAGCCGGGGCCTGCTGATCGACTGCGTCGCTTCGCGCCTGGTGCGAGATCAGTAGCTTGGGCTGAACGCAAACGACTCTCAGTCGACCCGCACCAGCCTCACGGCGCGGCTGGCGGCCAGGTCTTCGGTGGTGAGGGAGCCGGACATGAAATCGACATGCCAGACCGCGGTGATGCTGGTGGCATGGCGCGTCGGCAACTCCGGTGTAGCGGTCCAGAACCATGGCAGCGACATCCCGGCGATGCCCGGGAACGCGTCCACGTCGATGGCCGGAAAGTCGCGCTTGTCATCGACGAGGCTGAACAGCTCCGTGGCATTGGGCAAGCGCCATGACGCGCCGTCGTAGTGGGCCGCGTGGGCCAGGTCCAGCGCCGCCCTCCACTTGACCCGCAGTGGATCGCCGGCGCAGGTCACGCCGTCCCAGCCCATTCCCTCGGGGCAACGGCGCCACACCAGGCCCGTGCTCGAGTCGGTCACCTTGTCGCCATCGGTGACGTAGCGGCCCTCCGCATGCTCCCCAGGCAGGAATTTCTTGCCGCGCACCAGACGCGCCGCGTTCGAGCTGCTGCCGGGCTGCAGGTCCAGCACGGCGCCGTTCTTGAAGCCCGCGGACCAGTAGGCTGCATCGTCGGCGCTCTTCGTCGACGCCCAGAAGTACGAGGCCGGCGTGTTGGGGAACCAGCCATCGACGACCAGTGGCGCGTGGTGCCCCAGGTCGATGATGCTTTGCAGTTCCATCCGCGCGGGCAACCGCCAGTCGTTGTGCCCGCAAAGCCCCGCCTGGTTGGCCTCGCGCACGAAGCCGCTCACGTCGTCGGAGTCGCCGTTATTCAGCTGCGTGTAGGTGCGCAGCCCGTCATGCAGCCCGCCATCGGCGGTCTTCATCTCCCACATCAGGCCGGTGATGCGGTCCTGCACACAGGCCCATTCGGTGGCCGAAGCCGGCAGCGGCTCGCCGGTGCTGCTGATCTTGCGGTAGCTGAAGCCGCCACGGCCATCGAACTTCCGCCAGTCGGTGACATCACGGCCGTACTGGCCATCCTGCCCTGTGCCGTCACAGGGGATCTCGGTGCCGCCCCGGTCAGGCACGTAGCACGTGACCGAGCCGGTGTCGTTGAGCAGGCGAGGAAACGAAGTCTGGGCCGCCGATGCCGCCGAGGGCGCGGCCCCCAGGGCGGCTGAAGCACAGGCGGCGGCGCATGAAGACAACAGTCGTTGCATGGGGCGTTCCTCCTTGAATGTCGGGCGCATCTGCTCAGACGGAATGGAAGGAAGAATGGCGACAGGCTCCGCCCACCGAAGTGTTACTGGATGATGAGCGGGCGGATGGGTTGGCTCGTGTCACCCTGGGTCGAAAGCACCGGCTCGTCGACCACGCGCAGCGGATACGACTCCCCCAGCGCCGGCACCTTCACCTTGCTGGCATGCATGGCTTCGTCGAACACCCAGCCGCTCTTCGGCTTGGCCACGGCGTAGAACGGCATCTCGCCTTCCTGCCGACGAACGAGGTCGAGATGGAGTCCCCCACCATCATGCCCTGGCTCGTGTTGGCCAGGTCGGTCAGCTTCATCGGGCCGGGCAGCGTCACCGGTGCGCTCCAGGTGGCGCCGCCATCGATCGAGGACACGAAGCCGACTGAACGCTGGCAACTGCTTTGCGAGCAACTGGCGCTCGGGTAGAAGTAGCAGGTGAGCGCCAGCCGGGCTGAAGTGTTCGCGTCCACCACGATGCCGGGGATGAAGTGATCGACGCCACTCGGCAGGAACTGTCATCGGCTCGGACCTGACGGCTCCAACGAATGCCGTCGTTCGTCAGGGCCGCGGGTCGTAGCGAAGTCCGTCAATCCCCGTGTGGTTGCTGGCTTTTTCGGGGGGCTCCAGTCCGGAAGTGTGTTCGCCAGGCGTCGGATGAGGATTCCTGGCGAGGATTCGAATCGGCCTTCCGGTTCCCCGGCTCCGGCCTGACGGTTTGTCCGCCGGCTATTCGGGAGGGTCAGCTGGTTCGGAGCTCTTCTCTTGCCGTGCAAGGCGAACAGAAAGTCGGCACCTTGGCCCAAATCACCTATGCAATGAAGCATCCGCTGGTAGTCAGCACAACCGGTGGCGAAACCACCTCCGGGATTTCGCCACACCGCTGGTCTGCCGTGCCGTGTCTTCGACGCCTCCCAGCCCCACTGGCCGCCGTTCTGATAATCCAGATTGGCTTGCAGGCCCAACCAGTGTCTACCCTGGTGCAGTTCGACCGGTTCCGATAAATGGACAAGATAGGAGCCGCACCCAACGCAATCGAGCGGATCCGCCTGAGCCTCCGGGAAGTCATGCAAGACCGCTCCTGGCCGGCCTGGCCTTTCAGCGCGGTTGCGGTACAGCGTAACGCGCATAGAGCGAATGGGCTGCTGGGTGCCGCTGAAGTGGTTTCCAATGACCTCGATGGTCTTGATGACCCAGGTTTCGCCCGTCGGCACGATGAAATCGTCCGCCGATTGGGTGTCGTAAATATCGAAGCTGGCTTCGAAGTTCTGCGACGAGATTCCAATACCTGAGTCGCCGTCACGTTGATCCCACAGGATCTCGATTGCTAATGCCGATGCCTGGACGGATAGCGCCGTGATTGACACCGCTGCCAGAGCCGACACGCGGAAGAGAAGCTTGCTCATGACGCCCCCAAGCGAATTCGCGAGGCACCATGCTAGTGACGGGCCCGGCGACAACCTGCGCTAGATCATCTCCAGCCCTTCAGGCCGTCATCGCCGTCTTCAGGTGCCACTTCGACTACCGCGTAGCGCGATGGCAAGGCCGAGAAGCAGCATCAGCGCGCCACCGACGACGAAGGTGAGGTTGATCATCCGGTCCACGCCGCCTGGCGCCTGCCCCCACCGCCGGGCTCCGAGCACCAGCATCCACAGCCCCCAGCCCGCCAGCGCCACGCCGGCCGAGCGCCGCAACCACGAGCCGATGCGCACCACCTGGGAGCCATCGGGGATGGGCGCCGTCGTGTCGCCGGGATTGCCGCGCAGCAGTCCCCAGCAGCCGGCAGCGCAAAGGGCGAACATGATCGTCATGGCGATGCTTTGACTCCATAGCACTCTGTGGCGGGAGAGGCGCGTCACCTCGTAGGGGCCGAACAAATGGATCAGTAGCCCGATGGCGGCGATGCCCCCGAACACCCATAGGTTGGCCACCTCCGCCTTCGGCGTGGCACGTCGGATGCGATGCTGTTGCACGTGCTGAGGCCGGCCGGACGACCGTGCGGACACGAAAGCGGCACAGGCAGCACTGATCAACAGCCAGCAAATGTAGAAGGCCAGCTGGCCGCGGCTCGGCGGCTTGAAAAGGAGGGCCAAGTGCAGGACTGCACCGAGGGCCAGCAGGCATGCGTAAGCGGTTCTTGCTTGCATGGAGTGGCTATGCTACGTGCGGCACGGCGGCGGTGACCTCGCCAAGGGGTCGGTTGTCGTGGCGAGTAATCTCTGATCAGTTCGGCGTGAACTTGCTTGCGGCTTAGTGAACCCGCAGCACCTCAAACTGCTGTCGGATTGGAGCGGCCAGTATCGACACCTCATCGCCCTCGCATTTGCCCAGCATGGCCCTGCCCAAAGGAGCTTCGCTGCTGATGACCTGGACGAGCTTGGCGCCGCTGACCAACTTCATGCTGCCTCCATCCGGGCCGAGAAAGAGCTGGTGCTGCTTGTCGTCGGAATCAACCAGGCAGACCAACGCGCCGAGCTGTATACCTTTGCTGGCGTCGTAGGGACGCGGGCGGAATTGGCGCCAATTGGCCATCGCCTGGCGTATGGCTTCTGCGCGACGAGCCTGGCCGGTGGCCAGGTAGGCGGCTTCGAGTCCCAATGTGTCGTACTTGTTCTCGGCAATGTTTTCTTCGTGAGTCGCCGTTTCATGCGCCGCCCGCATTGCCTGTTCGGCATGCAGCAGGTCTTCGGCGAGCCGTTCCAGCACCTGCTGCTGCAGCAAGGATTTATCCATGATGAAGATCGGAATCTCGAACAAGCGGGGGTCAGGTGTTGATTATGAAGGGCTCCACCAGCCTTCGACGCTTCTGTTGGCTGCAGGTCAACTTCAGCCATGAGAACCGACCTGTCGCGCATTTCCGTTCATCGAACGGCAGGAACCGGCCGACCCCGGAGGCCATGAAAGGCCGCTTATCGGGTACGAAACGCGTGGAGCCGAGGCGTGTCTGTCGGACGGTTCCGGAGAACCGCGAATGGCAGCTGAAGGTCGGGTGACGCCTACCAGCGCGGCCGGATGGAGCCATTCGCGAGCCATTGGTTGGCCGCAACGGGCGACTACCCGGTGACGTATGTGCAGCGGGCGTCCGCCGCGCGGGCCGACGAAGGTCTGGTGATCGGGCGCGCTGACATTCAGGCCCCGGACAGCGAATGACGCTGCCCAATCTGGACCTGACTTTTAAAGTCAGCGGCAGGTCTGCGGCGTACCCGGTCGGTCGCCAGTCAACTCGGTAGGCACGGTCACCGTCGCCTTGCGGACGCTCCCCTGCCCTTTCTTCGAAACCACCTTTGGAAGGATGTGCTTGGCGAAGTCGACCGCCGAATCTTCGGCGAAGCCGGCCAACCCGTCTTCGCCAATCCGTCGTTCCTTCGAAGGAGCTTCACCGGAAGGGTATTCGCTTCGCCGAGCGACTTCATGTATCTGGGAGCTACCAGTCGGCGTCAGGAAGTGTGGTGCTCTGAGGTGGTTTCTTGGCGTTCCGAATATCGCGTCTACGTAGTCGAAAACGACATCGTCGGAATCCACCACTATGACGGTGCGTCCGACGCGATGCCAAACATGACCACGGCCCTTCTGATGGTGAGCTGATCGACATTGGGCATCGCGCGGTCGACCAGCCCGCCTCAACGGCGTAGCGCCTCGCGCAGCCTCGTTGCGAACTCGCGTGCCGCCGCGCTGCGCGACGCGCCGCGGCGCCAGAGGATGCCCGCGTGCCGCACCACTTTGGGCGCGGTCAGCGCGATGGCGCGCAGATCGGGTGCCAGCCGAGCGGCGCGCTCCGGCACGATGCTGGCCACGTCGCCGTGGCGGCACACCACGAGGAGAGACTCCACCGATGCCATCTCTATGCGAACCGTGGCCTCGACACCAGCCTCTTGCAGGCTGGCGTCGATCAGGCGCCGTGTGGCAAAGCTGCGTGGCAGCAGCGCCAGCGGCACACCCGCAAGCGCCCCCAGCGCCAACGTGCGCCGTCTGGCGAGCGGGTTCTTTGGCGCCACCACCAACAGCATGCGTTCGTCGAACAGCGCTTCGGTCTCGATCTCGGCGTGTGTCGTCGGGTGGAAGGCGATGCCCAGGTCGAGCTCCCCGCTGCGCAGTTGCTCCTCGATGGGCCCGGCGCGCAGTTCGCGCACCTCGATCGCGACGCCAGGGTAGTCACGGCTGAAGGCACCCACCGTGACTGGCACGACGGTGTTCAGGAAGGTCGGGATCGCGCCCATCGTGAGCCGACCCGACTGCAGGCCAGAGAGCTCGGACAGCGCCATGCGACCAGCCTCGATCTCCTTCAGCGCGCGAGTGGCGTAACTGCGGAACTCGACGCCGGCATGCGACAGCCTCAGGCCCCGCCCCAGGCGCTCGAAAAGCTGAACCTGCAACTCCTCTTCCAGCTGGCGCAGGCCGTGCGAAAGCGTGCTCTGCGTGACGAACAGGTTCTGTGCCGACTGCGTGAGGTGTTCAGTCTCGGCGATGTCGAGGAAGTAGCGCAACTGACGGAGTTCCATCGCCGCATCGTAGCGCCTACCGTTCGTCAGCATCGAACGGTTCATCAGAAATATGTCATTTGAGCTGTAGGCGCAGTCGCCCTAACGTCGGGGCATGCAACACCACCCAAGACTCCTCCCGACGCCGGGACACTGGCTCATCGAGCGCATCGAGGCGCGCATCCTCGACATCCCGACGATCCGACCGCACAAGCTGGCCTTCGGCGCCATCAGCCGGCAGAGCCCTGTCATCGTCCAGCTTTGGTTGGCCGATGGCGCCTGTGGCTTCGGGGAGGCCGCCACCATCGGCGGGCCGTCGTGGAACGAGGAGTCGCCTGAAAGCATCCTTCATGCGATCGAAGGCCATCTGGCACCAGCGCTGCTGGGCCAGCCCGGCGGCCAGTTCAGCGCCGCGCTGGCGCGCATGGACCTCGCCTGCCGCGGCAACGCCTTCGCCAAGAGCGCGGTGGAGATGGCGCTGATCGACGCCGTGGCGCGCACGCTGGGCGTCCCGGCCTGGCAGCTTCTGGGCGGCCGCTGCCATACCAGCCTGCCGCTGGCCTGGACGCTGGCCAGCGGCGACGTGGCACGCGACATCGAGGAAGCGCAGCTTCGGCTGCAGCAGCGCCGTCACCGCATCTTCAAGCTGAAGATCGGTGCCCGGGAGCCGGCGCAGGACGTGGCCCACGTGGCACAGATCGCTCGCGCGCTCGACGGCCAGGCCACGCTGACGGTGGACGTCAACCAGGCCTGGGACGGCGCCACCGCCCGCCGCTGGCTGCCGCCCCTGATCGACGCGGGCGTGACCCTGATCGAGCAGCCGGTGGCGAAATGGAACGTCGAGGCCTTGACCACGCTGGCGGCCACGCTCGGCGACCGTGCGGCCATCATGGCCGACGAGACCGTGTGCACGCCGCAGGACGCGATGCGCCTGGCCAAGGCCCAGGCCGCACAGGTGTTCTCGCTGAAAGTGGCCAAGCATGGCGGCCTGCTGCGCACGCTGCAGGTGGCGGCCGTGGCCGAGGCCGCCGACATCGGCTGGTACGGCGGCACCATGCTCGAGACCTCGATCGGCAGCGCCGCCGCCGCGCACGCCTTCAGCACGCTGGGCCCGCAGCACCACGGCTGTGAACTCTTCGGCCCGCAATTGCTGGTGGACGATGTCGTCACCGCGCGCATGGAGATCCGTGACTTTGAGTTGCAGCTGCCCGACGGCCCCGGCTATGGCGTGGAGGTCGACCTGGCGCAGCTGTCGCGCTTCGACCGCGCGCGAGCGGGGCTCAACGCCACGCATGTCGATCTCGGCCGCCTCGCCGCCACGGCCTGAACACCTTACCTGAAGGAGCCCCCACCATGTTGTTCCTGGTCCGGATGGACGTCCTTATCCCGCACGACCTGCCCACCGCACAGGCCGATGAAATCAAGGCCCGCGAAAAGGCCTACGCGCTGGACCTGCAGCGCGACGGCCGCTGGCAGCACCTGTGGCGCGTGGTCGGCGAGTACGCCAACTACAGCGTCTTCGACGTCGCGTCCAACGACGAGCTGCACACCCTGCTGTCGAAGCTGCCGCTGTTCCCCTACATGAAGCTTCACGTGACGCCGCTGGCGCGACACCCTTCGGCCCTGGCCGAAGCGGTGCGCCCTGCCGAACAAGAGGCGAAGACAAGATGAACAAGCGCCACTTCTGCACCCGCATCGCCGCCGGCCTGGGCGTGCTGGCCACGGCCCTGGTGTCTGCGCAGGCCCAGGCCCAGCCCACCGACTGGCCGAACAAGCCGGTGCGCTGGGTGGTGCCCTTTCCGCCTGGCGGCGCGATGGACGCCATCGCACGCATCCTGGGCGAACGGGCCGGCAAGGCCTTGGGCCAGACCTTCGTCATCGAGAACCGGCCGGGTGCCGGCGGCAACATCGGAGCCGCCTCGGTGGCCAAGTCGCCGGCCGACGGCTACACGATCATGATCACCTCGATCGGCATGGCCACCAACCTGCCGCTCTACGGCAAGCTGGCCTACGACCCGGCGAAGGATTTCGCCCCGGTCAGCCTGCTCGCCGTGGTGCCCAACGTGCTGGTCGTCAACGCCGGGCAGTCGAAGGCGCGCTCGGTGCAGGACCTGATCGCCGCCGCTCGCCAGTCACCGGGCAAGCTGACCTACGCCTCGGCGGGCAACGGCACCTCGATCCACCTCGCCGGCGAGGTCTTCACCTCGATGGCACGGGCCGACCTGCTGCACGTGCCTTACAAGGGCAGCGGTCCAGCGGTGGCCGACCTGCTCGGCGGCCAGGTCGACAGCATGTTCGACAGCGTCACCTCGGCCAAGCCGCACATCGCCTCGGGCAAGCTGCGCGCGCTGGCCGTGACAACCACGAAGCGCTCGCGGGCGCTGCCCGACGTGCCGACGCTGGCCGAAGCCGGTGTGCCGGGCTATGACGTGTCGCCCTGGTTCGCGGTCTTCGCGCCCGCGGGCACGCCGCGGCCGGTCATCGACAAGCTGAACGCGGCGCTGCTGGACGCGATGAAGCAGCCCGACGTCGTCGCCCGGCTCGATGCCATCGGCGTCGAAGCCGTGGGCTCGGCGCCCGAGGCGCTGGCCACCCACCTGGCCAGTGAATCGGCACGCTGGACGAAGCTGATCGCCGAACGCGGCATCCAGTTGGACTGAAGCGCGCCAGCGGCACGCAACGACTTCTGAAAGCGAGTACCCCGTGATAGACAAGATCGCAGCCTCGGTCGCCGAGGCGCTGGCCGGCACGGCCGACGGCGCCACGGTGCTGATCGGCGGCTTCGGCACCGCCGGCATTCCGAACGAACTGATTGCCGGCCTGATCGAGCAGGGCGCGCGCGACCTCACGGTCGTCAACAACAACGCCGGCAACGGCGACAGCGGCCTGGCCGCGCTGCTGGCCGCCGGCCGCGTTCGCAGGATCATCTGCAGCTTTCCGCGCCAGGCCGATTCGCAGGTCTTCGACGCGCTCTACCGCAGCGGCCGGATCGAGCTGGAACTGGTGCCGCAGGGCAACCTGGCCGAGCGCCTTCGCGCCGCCGGGGCCGGAGTCGGCGCCTTCTTCACGCCCACGGGCTACGGCACCGAACTGGCAAGGAACGCCGATGGCAGCGAAAAGGAAACGCGCGTCATCGACGGCCGGCCGTATGTGCTGGAGTACCCGATCCACGGCGACCTGGCGCTGGTCAAGGCCGAGCGCGGCGACCGCTGGGGCAACCTGGTCTACCGCAGGGCCGCGCGCAACTTCGGCCCCGTGATGGCCACCGCCGCGAAGCGCACCGTGGCCACGGTGCACGAGGTGGTGGAACTCGGAATGCTCGACCCCGAGCACATCGTCACGCCGGGCATCCACGTCAGCCACGTCGTGCGCATCGATCGCGTGGCCACGGCGGCCGGCGGCTTCAAGGCGGCAGCATGAGCAAGAACCATCAGCGTCGGACCAAGGACGAACTCGCGCGCCGCGTGGCGCAGGACATCTTCGACGGTGCCTACGTCAACCTGGGCATCGGCATGCCGACGACGGTGGCCAACCACATCCCGCCTGGCATCGAGGTGGTGCTGCACAGCGAGAACGGCATCCTCGGCATGGGCTCCGCGCCCGCCCCGGGCGACGAGGACTACGACCTCGTCAACGCCGGCAAGCAGCCGGTGACGCTGCGCCCGGGCGGCGCCTACTTCCACCACGCCGACAGCTTCGCCATGATGCGCGGCGGCCACCTCGACATCTGCGTGCTCGGCGCCTTCCAGGTCTCGGCCACCGGCGACCTGGCCAACTGGAGCACCGGCGAGCCCGGCAGCATCCCGGCCGTGGGCGGCGCGATGGACCTGGCCATCGGCGCCAAGCAGACCTGGGTCATGATGGACCTGCTGACCCGCGAGGGTGCCAGCAAGGTGCTGCGCAGCTGCACCTATCCGCTGACCGGCCTGGCCTGCGTCAAGCGCATCTATGGCGACCTGGCCACGCTGGCCTGCACGCCGCAGGGCCTGCACCTCATCGACAAGGTCGAGGGCCTGAGCCACGACGAACTCGAACACCTGCTCGGGCTGCCCATCCGCCCCTGACCCACCGACAAGATCCCCATGACACACGCCTACATCTGCGACGCCATCCGCACACCCTTCGGCCGCTACGGCGGTGCGCTGGCATCCGTCCGCGCCGACGACCTCGGCGCCATCCCGCTGCGCGCGCTGATGGCACGCAACCCGGGTGTCGACTGGGCGGCCGTGGACGACGTGCTCTACGGCTGCGCCAACCAGGCCGGCGAGGACAACCGCAACGTCGCACGCATGTCGCTGCTGCTGGCCGGGCTGCCGATCGACGTGCCGGGCGGGACCATCAACCGCCTGTGCGGCTCCGGCCTGGACGCTGTAGGCACGGCGGCACGCGCCATCCGCGCCGGCGAGGCCAGGCTGATGGTCGCGGGCGGGGTCGAGAGCATGAGCCGCGCGCCCTTCGTGATGCCCAAGGCCGAGAGCGCCTACGGCCGCGCCAACGCCATCCACGACACCACCATCGGCTGGCGCTTCGTCAATCAGCTGATGAAAGCGCAGTACGGCGTCGACAGCATGCCCGAGACGGCGGAGAACGTCGCCGTGGAGTACGGCATCGAGCGCGAGGCGCAGGACCGCATGGCGCTGGCCAGCCAACTGCGTGCGGTGGCGGCGCAGCAGGCCGGCCACCTGGCGCGCGAGATCACGCCGGTGAGCGTGGCGCAGAGAAAGGGCGACGCGCTCGTCGTCGACACCGACGAACACCCGCGCGCCACCAGCCTGGAAGCGCTGGCGAACCTCAAGGGCGTGGTGCGCCCCGACGGCACGGTGACGGCGGGCAACGCCAGCGGCGTCAACGACGGCGCCTGCGCGCTGCTGCTGGCCGACGAAGCCACCGCCGCGAAACACGGCCTCACGCCCCGGGCGCGCGTGGTCGGCATGGCCACCGCCGGGGTGGCGCCGCGCGTGATGGGCATCGGCCCGGCGCCGGCGACGCAGAAGGTGCTGGCGCTGACCGGATTGAAGCTGGACCAGATTGACGTCATCGAACTCAACGAAGCCTTCGCGGCACAGGGCCTGGCCGTGCTGCGCCAGCTGGGCCTGGCCGACGACGACGCGCGTGTGAACGCGTGGGGCGGCGCCATCGCGCTGGGCCACCCGCTGGGCGCCTCGGGCGCGCGCCTGGCGACGACGGCCGTCAACCGGCTGCACGCGACCAGCGGGCGTTATGCGCTGTGCACGATGTGCATCGGCGTCGGGCAGGGCATCGCCGTGGTGCTGGAACGGGTGTGAAGGGCCAAGGCATGAACGCTGTGAACGGATTGACGACCAGCGCACCGCGCCTGCGCTACGACGTCCAGGACCCGCGCGATGACCGTCCTGGCCGTCCCACCTTCGTGCTGGCGCATGCGCTGGGCTGCGACCTGACGATGTGGGACGCGCTGGCGCATCACCTGGCAGAGCATGGCCGGGTGGTGCGCTACGACCAACGGGGCCACGGGGGCAGCGAGGCACCGGCCGGGCCGTACACGATGGCCGATCTGGCCGACGACGCGGCGCGGCTGATCGACGACCTGGCGCTGGGGCCGGTGGTCTGGGTCGGCCTGTCCATGGGCGGCATGGTCGGCCAGGAACTGGCGCTGCGCCATCCGGGCCACGTGCGGGCTTTGGTGCTGGCCAACACCACGTCGGGCTATCCAGCGGACGCGCAGGCCGGCTGGGCACAGCGCATCGCAGGCATCGAGCAGGGCGGGTTGGAATCCATCGTCGACGGCGCGCTGCAACGTTGGTTCCATGCGGGCTTCCATTCCCAACAACCGCAGACCGTCGCGCATTGGCGCGCCCGCGTGCTGGATTGCGATGCAGCGGGCTACATCGCCTGTTGCCAGGCCATCGCCGGGGTCGACACCACGGCCCGGCTGCCCGGCATCGCGGTGCCCGCGCTGGTGATCGCGGGCGCGCTGGACCAGGGCACGCCGCCCGAGATGGCGCGTGTCATGGCGCAAGGCATCCCGGGTGCGCGCTTGGTGATCTTGCCCGAGGCCTCGCACCTGAGCGTGCTGGAACAGCCCCTGGCCTTCCGCCGCGCGGTGGACGACTGGCTGCGGCAGGTGCTGCCCGCCTGAGGACCAGAGCGCCGCGCGGGCCGTTGCCCGCGCTCTCGACGACTCCGGGCGAGCAAGGTCTCGCCGCGAGAGAAGTCGCATCTTCGACGGGCAGTGTCTACACCAAGATGGGCGCCTCCGGGTGACAGCTTTCAAGCGGCACATCGCGGGGCGGTTGACGACCCATCTGCGACATTTGCAGCGCTGATCTCGCCCCCCAATCCTGCCGCTCGATCTCGATGACTCGGGCCAGGTGGAGACCTCGCCATACGTCGGCTCCCCATTGAGCAGCCCGAACGCGTGGCTCTACCTTGCAGAATGTATTGCAAACGCTATACAATTCTCAGATGAGTCGCTCCGCCACCTTGCCACCCATCCGTGTTGCGCCAGAGACGAAGGCCAGCCTCGAAGCCGTGCTGCGAGAAGGCGAATCTCTCACGCAGTTCATTGAGAACGCTGTTTGCCGCGAGGCAGAGTTCCGAGCCGAGCAGAACGCCGCCATCGCACGCGCGAAGAAGGCATTGCGCAGCGCCGACAAGGGAGCGGGCCTGATGAAGTCCGAAGACTTCCTTGAGGGTATGGAGCAGCGTGCCAGAGCTGCACAGCAGCGCATCCGTGAGGCAGTGAAGGTCAAGAACAAGCGGTCCGGCGGGTGAGCGAACGCTTTCGCGTTGTTCCGACTGTCGCGTTCCAGGAGGACATCGTGCGGCTCGAGGAACACATCATCGAGCGCGAGCTGGCAAGCAACACACCAGACGACACGTGCCTCTTCCGTTTCCGCGATGCGATCGAGCGCGCGATGAGTATCCTGTCGTTTGCGCCGCACACCTGTCGTCGATCGGAGGAGCACAGGGAGTTCCGCGAGCTGATCATCCCGTTCGGTCAAGGCGGGTGCGTCGTTCTTTTCGTGATCCGCGACTCCGACGTCGTGTTGCTCGCGGCGAGAGATCATCACGAACGAGACTACCGCTGACGGAGGTTCATGGGCTTGGGCCGGCGCCGGCCGTCCAGAAAGCCGCCTATGAGCGATGACAGGTTTTGGCCGGGTGTGTGAGGTCGCCGCTGCCTCGGGAAGCTGACCGCCGATTCGACGGTCACGCCTGCCAATGTCAGCTGTAGGCGACCTCAATGTAGACCCGGAGTCGGCCAAGACCAGACAGTCGTGAGGGGGCCGCCTGCAGGTATTGCATGGCTGTTGCCGCGAGCAGATGCGGCGTGGCATGCAATTCCATCACTAGGATCAACCCTAGACCGTAAGCGCCCGGCCGTGGCATCTTGAGACGACGGGTCCGATGCCTGAGCATCGCGAGCCCGGCATCCGGCGCGTGCGCGCAAGCGAGCGCTGCCGCCACCCTCACCGCCGCTTCTTGCTCGGCCCGGCGAGCTCGCTGTCGGACGCAGGCGCCGCCTGGCGGGCGTGGATCCGCCCCGCGAACCGCTCGTGCTCCGTCACCAGTTCGATGACCCGTGCGCGGCTGGGCACGATCCCGCGAAGGTCGAGCGAGACTCCCTGGAAGCCGCGGTTGAGCAGCCTGCGCGCCAGCTCCTCGATCCCGGCCGCCACGTGGTCGCCGCAGGAGTGCCCGTCATTCTGCGGGGCCGTCGGCATGGCCGCGGTCTGCGCGATCCCGAAATGAACCGCCGCGTCGCGTGCCCTCCGGAACTGCGCCGTGGAGGCGGCCTCGGCGATGCGCATCGGGTGGATCAGTGAGTCGTAGTGGACCGCCTGCCCCGATGCCCGGTCCACCACCAACAGCGACCAGTGCCGGTTCGCGCCGTTCACGGGCAGGAAGACGATGGGGGCGGTGAGGTGCTGCAGCACGTCGGCCCGCTGCGCCGCATCACCATCCAGCATCAGCGCGGTCTGCGCCGGGTTCGCGACGGCGAGTTGCCCGAGCATCGCATGGCCCCGCGGGCCGATCTCGTCGGCAATCCTGTGCAGGGCGACCGTCGCGTAGCGGTGGATGTCCTCGTCGCCGAGCCACGGGTCGCTCGCCAGCCTCGCGGCGGCGCTCGCGTGCACCACCCGCCGGTCCACGTCGCCGATCGCGGGAGCCGCCCTGGCCGGCCCGGTGACCTCCTGCGACGGCGTGCCCGGATCGACGCTTCGACCGCCGCCGAGGCGCGACAGGGGGGCGATCGAGCTCAGGCTATCGAAGGCCGAGCCCGCCGGCGCGGGCGGCTCCTCGATCGCCGGCGTATTCAGGTCGAAGTCGCGCCGGCTACCGGGGCTCGACACGGAGCCGATCGAGCTCAGGCCATCAAAGGTCGAGTCCGCCGGCGCAGGGTGCCGCCCCACCGCGGACGCGTTCACGCCGGGGTCTCGGGGGCTGCCAAGGCTCGACACGGAACCGATCGAGCTCAGGCCGCTGAAGGTCGAGTCCATCGGCGCAGGCTGCGGCCCCACCGCCGGCGCGTGCACCCCGACGTCTCGGCGGCTGCCAAGGCTCGACACGGAATCGATCGAGCTCAGGCCGTTGAAGATCGAGTCCGCCGCCGAACCGCGCGCCCCACCGTCCCGCGAGCGCGGGGCCGCCGCGGCCCGCGGCGGCGGAGCCTGCTCGGGCCCCGGCCGCGCGGCCCGGCCCGCTGCCATCGCCTGCCTGCGCAGTTCGATGTTGGCATCGGCACCCTGGCGCGCCCGGCCATCGAAGCTTTCCACCAGTTGCCGCCCGGCGTCGGTCAATCCATCCATTGCGCGGGCATCGAGGAACACCAGCAGGTCGTCCACGTTGACGCCGACGCGTTGCGCCGCGTCGTCCACGCTCGCGTGCGACGCGAGCGCACCCAACGCATTGACGAACGCGACGTGCCCGATGCGCGCGAACGTCAACTCCGGAAGCTCCGGCGGAAACATCGCAGCCATCTGCCTCAGCGCGAGCCTCGTGTGGTTGAACATGCTGGTACCGGGTTCGGCAAAGGCTCCCACCTCGGCCAGCAACGCGGGGTCCCCCAGCCGGGAGGCGATCGGCGGCAGGCCCTCCTGTTGCCGCCAATCGCTGAAGTTGCGCACCTTGCGGGCATAGGTGTCGAACTTGGTATGGCGCGACACCTTCGGGCGCGCATCGCGCGACTTGGGTTCCGGCGCGGGCTTGGCGCGCAACTCGGCGTTGCTGCGCACCAGGTATCGGTCGATGAGCCGCAGGTCGACTTCCGGGATGCCCAGATGCCGGCTCTGCGTGCCGATGTTCGTCGCGCCGTGCAGGTCGAAGAGGCGCAATTGCTTCAGGGCCGAGCCGACGGACATCGGGTGCGCGGCGTTCGGGCTTTGCACGTACGCGCGGACCAGTTCGTCCATGTGGTCGGCGTGGAGCGCTGGCCCTGCCAGCCCCTGTGGATCGTGCACGGGATCGGTCAACGCGGGATGTCCCGAGACCGCGAGCCATTCGCTGAAACTGTGTGCCGCATGTCGATAGACGACCTCCGTCCGCGACGCGCCGAACGCCGCGTCGATGAACGCCCGATCCGCCTCCGGCACCGCCTTCGCGTATCGGCGCTGGATCCTGGGAACCTCCGCCACGCCAAGGCGGCTCGCCTCGATGTGGCAAAGGTGCCTCAGCGCCGCGGGGGTCGCGTTGTCGCCCCCCAGCCGGACGAGCTTCCAGGCATCGGACATCAATTGATCGGAGAACAACCGCCCGTCCATGGCGGGCCTGTCGATCTGCCTGAGCCAGGCGCTGAACTGCGTCAGCCGGCCCAATATGCTGGCCTTCGTGCGCGAGGCAAGGGGAGGCATCGCCATCTCCAACCCCTGGCGCACCCGGTCGATGAGCGGAAGGTCCTGCGCGTGGGGTTGCCTGTGCGTTGCGAAGTCCGGCGGCGGAAGCGTCGTGGCGCCCGCATGCATGGCGGCCCCGGCCTGCCGGCGGAGAAAGTCCGCCGCGTCATCCCGCGCGCGAACGCGTGGCTCGTCGGCGGCCTGCGGCGCCGCGCCCTGCGCAAGCGGGCCGTCATGCACGGCGGCCCGGGCTTCGGTGTTGACGCCGCCGGCGTGCGACGGGCCCGCGCCCGCACCGGGGATCTGGCGCTCGTCTCTCGCGGGCGATGCCGCCGGCGAGCCCGGCATCCGTTGAGCGCCGCTGATGCCCGGCATCGCGCTGCGCGGCGCCAGGGCTGCTGCGGCATCGCCGGCTTGGCGGCGGTCGCGCTGCAGGTCGCTCAACCGGCCCAGCATGCCGGCGGGTTGAGCGGTCGAGGCTGCCGGGGCGGCCTGCGCGGGCGGGCTGACCGCGTGCGCGGTGGCCTGGCGATGGCTCTCCAGGTCCAGACGCGGCCTCGAGGTGTCTCCCGGGAACTTCATGGGCGCGGGGTTCTCTTGTCACTGCCAGGTTGCGTGGAGCTTCGCGTTGCGCGCAAGGACGGCAGGTCAGGCTACGCGGGTGCGACAACATCCGGCGAAGCCCGCGGAAGACTGGCTTCGCGAGATCCATGGAGTTCGTCCGTCATCAGCGATCAGCGCTCCGTCGCGGGCATGGCAGCAGTTTGAGCGAACCGGCCGTCTGCTACCCGCCGTAAAGGCGAAGCCGCAGAAGCGCAGGCGAAGACCCGAGCGAAGCGCCGGTGCAGCGCGTCGGCCCCGGCCACGAGGGGAGCCGGGCGCGTGCTGCCCGACGGTTCGGACTACGCGCTGCCGGTCGCCTTCGCACCTAGACCTGTCGGGACTCAACTCGAAATTTCGTTCTACACGTAAAGAGCCCTGCCAACTCGTGTGCAAGCCGTCTCTCGCGGCGGGAGCGTCGCCAGAGGCGACTCCACAACGTTGGGGATGACCGGACCCGGTTCGACTGGTCACATCGCGCGGCCTTCTGTGCCTTCAGGACTTCACCATGAAGATGCGCGTCACTGCCTACCGAAGCGGCCTGAACTTCCGGTCCGAGCCCGTGGTGTCACCGCACAACGTTCTGGGCCAACTGTTCCTGCTCGACGTGGTCGAAACAACTGGCGCGTCGCAGGACGGCTTCTTCCCTTGCAACGCCTTGCTCGGAGCCTCCGAGCAGGCGGGGTTTGTCTCGGCGAAGTACCTTCGCCCGTTGGAGGATCCGCAACGCGAAGCCTTGCTGGACCAGGTTCATACCCAGTACCGTCGTTTCGAGCGAGGCCTCGGGAAGGAGCACGTCCAACCGTTCTCCGGGTTCGTGGGCGAGATCTGGCGTGCCCTGGGCATTGAACTGGATGGCACAGATCGCGATCAGCCCTGGTCGGCGGCGGCGATTTCATTCATTGTGAGGACCGCCGGCACCGCCTATCGCGGATTCCGGTTTGCGGCAGCTCACAGCAAGTTCACGTACCAAGCGATACGCGCCCGCCAAGCACAAGACCAGAGCGTGCCGTTCTGGGGCATGCGCCTTCACGAAGTCAAGCCCCGTCCCGGGGACATCGTCGTTCGCGACAACCCCGACTTCGCTCCGAGCGTCGACTTCGAGGCGGCCGCGCACTCCGACAGCTATCGGTCCCACTCGGACATCATCGTTCACGTCGACTCGGTCGGTCAGAGGGCGGTTGCCATCGGCGGCAACATCAACGATTCGATCTCGATCTCCGAGTTCGACCTAGCACCGGGTGACTTCCTCGCCCCGACCGGGAACGCGTTTGCCTTGCTCTTCAATCGCGCCGACGACGTGCCGTGATCGATGGTCCCAGGCATCTAGAGGCGCTAGGTGCCGATCTCGAGTCCTACTATGAACTTCAAATTCGAATCCGCCATGAAAGCATTGACACTCTGGCTGCCCGCGCTGTTGATCTCGGGGTGCGCGGCGCTTCCTTCTCAAGTCAAGTTTCCCGAAGGGAGCGCCAAGCTCAAGCCCGCGGACGCGCTCCAGGCGGACGTCGAGGACAGCGCCATTCCAAGGATCACCAGCGCCGAGTTCGGCGCGAATCAGGCCGAGTTGTTTGCACGTACCTGGAGACAGGCAGATCGTCATCTTCTTCTTGAGAGAGATGTTCTGAACAACGGCCAATTCGGGATGGTCGTCTCAGGGGCGTACAACACGGTCAAGGGCAATCTGACCGCCGCCAAATGGGCCTTGGCGGGAGCGGGTGGCACAGGCCTCGTGCTGGATCGCTACCAAGTCGAAGCCCAGGCCCTGGCATACCGCCAGGGTGCCCAGAGCATGGACTGTGTTCGCAGGGAGATCGAAGCCGTCCCCAAGTCCATATGGGGACAGTTCGTCAGCGGCGACTTTGCCATGAACGCAGACAAGCTCAATGACGCGATAGGCGAGGACAAGGCCAAGGACGCATACGACGCTCTTTCTCGTCTCCTCGTTGATATTCACGACGTGCTTTCGGAGATCGCCAACAAGGTCTACGAAAACGTCAGCTCCAAGGCCGTTCGGATTCCCAAGGCTGACGACATCGTCAACGCCGTCAAGGACCAGCAGCTGTCGCAAGCCGACACAAAGCTGAAGGCGGCTGCTTTCGCTCAGGCACGTGCAGGAGGCACAGACTCACTGGAGCGCATCCGGCGACTTCAGGCCTCGGTGGACGAGAATCAGCGCGCCATGGGCCCGCTTCAGGCGGAGGTCCAGCGATTCCAGACCCGCGACGCAGACGCAGTGGCGCTCGCCTCCGGAACCGTCGTTCCCAAGGCCGGGAAACCGATTTCCGCGGAGCTGAAGCAACGGGTGGATGCGTACGTCCGGCTTCAGGAGGAGCTCAGAGCCAAGGTGACGTACCACCAGGAACTGACTCGCCAGCTGCAGGCGGTGAGCGGCGGATTGACGCCGCTCGTCACCGCTGCACGCGGCAAGGCATTCCCAAGTACCAACGCGATCGAAGCCGCCCTGCGTCTGCCGGGCCAGATGAAGACCTGCGTCAAGGCCGAAGTGCCTTGACACCATGTCTGCCACCATGCCGAACGTTCAACTTGCCGAGGTCCACATGCCGAATGTCGCCAGAGACACAGCCTTCACGGGATTGGTCCTGGTGGGCTTGATTCGAAGGGCCTGGGCCCAGGCCATCGAATTGACCGACGAGCCGTCGAGCGATTGGACTAGGCGATCTCGAGAATCGGTCTGACCTGCAATGGGACTGAGAACAATCTCTGAGGACGTGCTCTTACGTTCGCCAACGACAGGTCTCACTGGTCCGAGTGACCGCTGTGGGTCGGGTAGAGCCAACCAGTTCGGTAGACAGGAGTCATTCGCGAGCCATCAGCTGGCTGTCACCTTCTCGAGTGACCGGTGACGAAGGGGCAGCGGGCCTACAAAGCGCCCTCCGTCGAATGTCAGGTGACCGGCCCCGCCGACGTTCAGGCCACCGCGGCCGAATGACCGTGCCCAGTCTTGACGGAACGTTCGCCAGAGCCGGGGGAATGTCCGGACGTTGCCGAAAGGGAGAATCCAACGCCCCGTACACCCGACCTCGGCATCCGCCGATGGCCCGCCACGACAACCCGCCCGACGCCCTGGCTAGGCTTCTTTGCCCGCCGGCCCCACCCGTGCGTCTTGCTCTGCAGCGCCCCGACGCGCCTCGGCCTGTTCCTGGTAGATCCGATCGATGAGCGCGCGCAGAGTCGCGATGTCTTCGTTCTGGTCGTGCAGGCGGGTGCTCATGATGATGGGTGATACCGCCTGCGGGTCGCTCAGCGCGCGGTAGACCACTTCGTCGGGACGCAGTCGGCTCACGCCTTCGGGCACCACGCAGATGCCCATGCCCGCGGCCACCAGTCCCAGCGCGGTCTGGATCTCCTGCACCTCGTGCACGGCTGCGGGCTGCAGTCCCTGGTCACGGAACAGCGACAGGACCTGGTCGGCGTAGCTGGGCCGCGGCTTTCGCGGGTAGACCAGGATGTCCTGACTCTCGAGCGCAGCCAAAGCCAAAGGTTGGCCTGGGATCGCCAGGCTATGCTCGATAGGTATTGCTGCCACCAGGCGCTCCTCGCGCAGCACTTCGCGCTTGATGCTCGCGTCGTCGAGCCGTATGCGCCCGAAGCCGACGTCGATGCGCCCGCTCTTCAGGGCCTCGATCTGGTCCAGCGTCTGCATTTCCTCCAAGGCGATCTCGACCTGCGGCAAGGCCGCGCGGAACAGCCGGACCAGGCGCGGCAAGGCGCCGTACATCGTGGACGCCACGAAGCCGATCACCAGCCGGCGCTCCATGCGCGCCACGCGCCGCGTCGCGCGCGCGGCCTGCGCCGCCTGCTCCAGCAGCCGCGTGGCGTGGCTGTAGAAGAAGCGGCCCGGCTCGGTCAATTTCAGCGGCCTGGAGCCGCGCTCGAACAGCGGCGTGCCCAGTTCCTCCTCCAGGTCCTGGATCTGACGGCTCAGCGGCGGCTGAGAGATGTGCAGCCTTTCCGCCGCGCGCGTGAAGCTCTGCTCGTCGGCGACGGCGACGAAGTAGCGCAGGTGCCGCAGTTCCATGGCATGCCTTTTGGGTATCGAAACAGTCTAAAAGCGTCTTGGACTTGCGGCCAGCGGATTTCTACCATTCGTTCCATTCCCAGCGCACGGCCGGCGCCCCGACGGCCCCACCCTGCCCCACCCCCCCTGAGGAGACAAGCCATGGACATCAAGACCATCGACCAGTTGCTGGACCGCTTCGAGAAGACCGGCGTCGTCGGCGAAGGCGACGCCCGCGTCAAGCTGGTCGTCAACCGCCTCGTGCGCGACCTGATGATCGCCATCGAGGACCTGGACATCTCGCCTGAGGAGTTCTGGTCCGGCCTGAACTACTTCGCCGAAGCCGGCCGCAACGGCGAGCTGGGCCTGATCGCGCCGGGCATCGGCCTGGAGCACTTCCTGGACCTGCGCCTGGACGAGGCCGAGGCGCGTGCCGGGCTGAAAGGCGGCACCCCGCGCACCATCGAAGGCCCGCTGTACGTGGCCGGCGCCCCGGTGGCGCAAGGCGAAGCGCGCCTGGACGACGGCCAGACCGCCGGCGAGGTGGTGGTGATGCAGGGCGTCGTGCGCGGCACCGACGGCCAGCCGGTGGGCGGCGCCAAGGTCGAGGTGTGGCACGCCAACAGCCTGGGCAACTACTCGTACTTCGACCCGAGCCAGAGCGCCTTCAACCTGCGCCGCACCATCGTCACCGACGCGCAGGGCCGCTACAAGTTCCGCAGCGTGATGCCCGTGGGCTACAGCTGCCCTCCGGGCGGCGCCACCGACCGCCTGCTGCAATTGCTGGGCCGTCACGGCCACCGCCCGGCGCACATCCACTTCTTCGTGAGCGCCCCCGGCCACCGCAAGCTGACCACGCAGATCAACATCGAGAACGACCCGCACCTGTGGGACGACTTCGCCTTCGGCACGCGCGAAGGCCTGGTGCCCAAGGTCTACACCAACAACGACCGTGCCGCGATGCAGGCCCTGGGCGTGGACAAGCCGTTCTACGAGATCCAGTTCGACTTCACGCTGCACGCCGAACAGGCCAGCGCGCCGGCCACCGACTTCGCCCGTCCCCGCGCGGCGGCTTGATGCGCTGACCCCAGCGCCGCCCGCGCGGCGCTGCTCCCCCCCAAGCACCTTCTCCTCCCGGCACGCGTTCGTGCCCGGGTCGGGCGAAGCCTTGCCCCGAACTGCCCCGAACAGGCCCGCTCGACCGGGCATGGAGACAAGCATGAGCACTTCCGCATCCCTCGAAGGCCTGCACCAGATCCGGCAGCGCCTGGCCGGCATGCTGGTGGAGGACGCCGACCGGCATCAGTACCGCCTGCACCGCAGCGCCTTCACCGACGAGGCCCTGTTCGACCTGGAGATGAAGCACATCTTCGAAGGCAACTGGATCTACCTGGCCCACGAGAGCCAGATCCCCAACGCCAACGACTACCTCACCACCCAGATCGGCCGCCAGCCCATCGTCATCACCCGCAACAAGGCCGGCGAGCTCAACGCCATCATCAATGCCTGCTCGCACCGCGGCGCCACCCTGTGCCGCCACAAGAAGGGCAACAAGACCAGCTTCACCTGCACCTTCCACGGCTGGACCTTCAACAACTCCGGCAAGCTGCTGAAGGTGAAGGACGCCAACGGCGCCGGCTACCCCGACACCTTCAACCAGGACGGCAGCCACGACCTGAAGAAGGTCGCCCGCTTCGAGAGCTACCGCGGCTTCCTGTTCGGCAGCCTGAACCCCGATGTGCCGCCGCTGACCGAGTTCCTGGGCGAGTCCACCAAGATCATCGA
Source organism: Ideonella flava (assembly GCF_051857595.1). NCBI lineage: Bacteria > Pseudomonadati > Pseudomonadota > Betaproteobacteria > Burkholderiales > Sphaerotilaceae > Ideonella > Ideonella flava. The sequence goes on along the minus strand of NZ_JBPZHD010000011.1, from coordinate 141,422 downwards.
CATGATCGTGGACCAGTCGCCCGAGGGGCTGGAGGTGCTGCGCGGCTCGTCCACCTACACCTTCGACGGCAACTGGAAGCTGCAGGCCGAGAACGGCGCCGACGGCTACCACGTCAGCTCGGTGCACTGGAACTACGCGGCCACCACCAACCAGCGCAAGCAGGCCGCGGCCGGCGACAGCATCAAGGCGATGGATGCCGGCAGCTGGGCCAAGCAGGGTGGCGGCTTCTACTCGTTCGAGCACGGCCACATGCTGCTGTGGACGAAGTGGGCGAACCCGGAAGACCGGCCGGCCTACCCGATCCGCGACCAGCTCGCGGCGCGGTTCGGCCAAGCCCGTGCCGACTGGATGATCGGCCACTCGCGCAACCTGTGCCTGTACCCGAACGTCTACCTGATGGACCAGTTCAGCTCGCAGATCCGCGTGCTGCGGCCGATCAGTGTCGACAAGACCGAAGTCACCATCTACTGCATCGCGCCCAAGGGCGAGGCGGCCGAGGCGCGTGCCCGGCGCATCCGCCAGTACGAGGACTTCTTCAACGCCACCGGCATGGCGACGCCCGACGACCTGGAAGAGTTCCGCGCCTGCCAGCAGGGCTATGCCGGCATCGCGCTGCCCTGGAACGACATGTGTCGCGGCGCCACGCAGTGGGTGCCCGGCCCCGACGCCGCCGCCCAGGAGATCGGCCTGAACCCGACGCTGTCGGGCGTAAAGACCGAGGACGAGGGCCTCTACACCGTGCAGCACCGCTACTGGCTGCAGACGATGCAGCGCGCCGTCGCCACCGAGGAAGCCCGCCAGGCGGCCGGCATCGAGCACCCGGTCTGTGCCCACAGCCAGGCCTGTGACCACGCCTGAAGGAGACACCACCATGATGACGATCGAACAGGTGCAGGCCTTCCTGTACCGCGAGGCCCGGCTGCTGGACGACCGCCGGTGGGACGAGTGGCTGGCCTGCTACCACCCGGCCGCTGAGTTCTGGATGCCGTCGTGGGACGACGACGACCAGCTGACCACCGACCCGCAGCGCGAGATCTCGTTGATCTACTACGCGAACAAGGGCGGGCTGGAAGACCGGGTGTTCCGCATCAAGACCGAACGCTCGGCGGCCAGCATGCCCGAGCCGCGCACGGGCCACAACATCCACAACGTCGAGATCGTGTCGACCAAGGGCGAGCAGGTCGAGCTGCGCTTCAACTGGCACACGCTGAGCTACCGCTACCAGACGGTGGACAGCTACTTCGGCACCAGCCACTACACGCTGGACCTCAGCAGCGGCCAGCCGCTCATCCGCCGCAAGCACGTGGTGCTGAAGAACGACTACATCCACCACGTGCTGGACGTCTACCACATCTGAGCCCGCCGACGCCGTTGACCTGCAAAAGCAGGCGCCGGCCACGCCGAGGAGACAAGCCATGCCCCACCAGATTGCCCTTCGCTTCGAGGACGGTGTCACCCGCTTCATCGAGGCCAACCCGACCGAGACGGTGGCAGACGCCGCCTACCGCCAGGGCGTCAACATCCCGCTGGACTGCCGCGACGGCGCCTGCGGCACCTGCAAGTGCCTGGCCGAATCCGGCCCGTTCGAGATGGGCGAGTACATCGAGGACGCCCTCAGCGAAGACGAGGCCGCCCGCGGCTTCGTGCTGACGTGCCAGATGCGCGCCAAGGGCAACTGCGTGGTGCAGGTGCCGGCGTCCTCGTCGGTCTGCCGCACGCCGCAGGCGGCGGTGACCGCCGCCATCAGCGAGGTGCGCCAGCTTTCGCCCAGCACCTTGTCGTTGACGCTGCAGGATGCGTCGCTCGACAAGCTGGCCTTCCTGCCGGGCCAGTACGTGAACCTGCAGGTGCCGGGCACCGACCAGACGCGGGCCTACTCGTTCAGTTCGCTGGTGAAGGACGGCACGGTGTCGTTCCTGATCCGCAACGTGCCGGGTGGCCGGATGAGCAGCTACCTCAGCGGCGCTGCGAAGCCCGGAGACCGCATGACCCTGGCCGGTCCGCTGGGCACCTTCTACCTGCGCGCCATCCAGCGCCCGCTGCTGTTGCTGGCCGGTGGCACGGGCCTGGCGCCCTTCACCGCGATGCTGGAGAAGATCGCCACCGAGGGCAGCGCCCACCCGTTGCACCTGATCTACGGTGTCACGCACGACGCCGACCTGGTGGAGATGGACCGGCTGGCCGAGTACGCCGAACGCATTCCGAACTTCAGCTACGCCGCCTGTGTGGCCAGCCCCGACAGCGCCTACCCGAACAAGGGCTACGTCACCCACCACATCACGCCGGCGCACCTGAACGACGGCGACGTCGATGTCTACCTGTGCGGCCCACCACCGATGGTCGAAGCGGTCAGCCAGTTCATCCGCGAATGTGGGGTCAAGCCGGCCAGCTTCCACCACGAGAAGTTCGCGGCCAGCGCCTGAAGGAGCCTGCCATGTTTCCCCGTTTCCATGACAAGGTCGCCGTGGTCACCGGCGCCGCGCAAGGCATCGGCCGGCGCGTGGTCGAGCGCCTGCTCGAAGAGGGTGGCCGCGTGGCCGCGGTGGACCGCTCCGACCTGGTCCATGAGCTGCGCAGCCTGCCGGGCGCCGCCGATCGACTGCTGACGCTGACCGCCGACCTGGAGCGCCATGCCGACGCCGGGCGCGTGATGGCGGCCACGGCCGAGCGCTACGGCCGGCTGGACATCCTCGTGAACAACGTCGGCGGCACGATCTGGGCCAAGCCCTTCGAGCACTACCGCGAGCACGAGATCGAAGCCGAGGTGCGCCGCTCGTTGTTCCCCACGCTGTGGTGCTGCCATGCGGCCCTGCCCATCATGCTGGCGCAAGGCGGTGGCGCCATCGTCAACGTCTCGTCCATCGCCACCCGGGGCGTGAACCGCGTGCCCTACGGCGCGGCCAAGGGCGGCGTCAATGCGCTCACGGCCTGCCTGGCGTTCGAGAACGCCGAGCGCGGCGTGCGCGTCAACGCCACGGCCCCGGGCGGCACCGAGGCGCCGCCGCGTCGCATCCCGCGCAACACCGAACAGCCCACCGAGCAGGAGAAGGCCTGGTACCAGCAGATCGTCGACCAGACCGTGCAGTCCAGCCTGATGAAGCGCTACGGAACCATCGACGAGCAGGTCGGCGCGATCCTGTTCCTGGCTTCCGACGAGGCCAGCTACATCACCGGCGTCACGCTGCCGGTGGGCGGCGGCGACCAGGGCTGAGCGGCCCGACCCTTCCCCCGACACACGACACGTTGTTCAGGAGACTTCCGTGAGACACATCGACGTTCACAAGGTCGCCGATCAGGCGCGCTTCAACCGCTTCCATGGCCTGGTGATGTTCTGGTGCGCACTGATCATCATCTTCGACGGCTATGACCTGGCCGTGGCCGGCATCGCGCTGCCATCGATCATGAAGCAGATGGGCGTCCAGGCCACCCAGGCGGGCTTCATGGTGAGTTCGGCGCTGTTCGGCATGATGTTCGGGGCCATCTTCCTGGGCACCATCGCCGACCGCATTGGCCGGCGATGGGCCATCGTCATCTGCATCGCGCTGTTCAGCGTGTTCACCGCTGCGGCCGGCATGACGAACGATCCGGTGATGTTCAGCGTCACCCGCTTCCTGGCCGGCCTGGGCATCGGCGGCGTCATGCCCAACGTGGTGGCGCAGATGACCGAGTACTCGCCGCGCAAGCTGCGCTCGACCATGGTCACGCTGATGTTCAGCGGCTATGCGGTGGGCGGCATGCTGGCCGCGGTGCTGGGCAAGGGTCTGATCGAAAGCCACGGCTGGCAGTCGGTCTTCCTCGCCGCGGCCGCGCCGGTGGTGCTGATCCCGTTCATCCTCAAGTCGCTGCCCGAATCGATGCCCTTCCTTCTGAAGCAGGGGCGGCATGACGAGCTCAAGGCGATCGTCGCCCGGCTCGACCCTTCCTTCAAGCCGACCGCCGAGGACCGCTTTGCGCTGCCCGCCGTCGACAAGGCCGCTGACGCACCGGTGAGCCAGCTGTTCCAGGATGGCCGCGGCTTCAGCACGGCCATGTTCTGGATCGCGTTCTTCATGTGCCTGTTCATGGTCTATGCGCTCAGCTCCTGGCTGACCAAGCTGATGGCCGGCGCCGGCTACAGCCTGGGCTCGGCGCTGACCTTCGTGCTGACGCTGAACTTCGGCGCCATGATCGGCGCGATCGGCGGCGGCTGGCTGGCCGACCGTTTCAACATCAAGTGGGTGCTGTTCTCGATGTACGTGCTGGCGGCCGTGTCGATCACGCTGCTGGGCGTGCCGATGCCCACCGAGGCGCTGTTCGTCGTGGTCGGCCTGGCCGGTGCGTCGACGATCGGCACGCAGATCGTCACCTACGCCTATGCGGGCCAGTTCTACCCGATGGCCATCCGCTCCACCGGCATCGGCTTCGCTTCCGGCGTGGGCCGCAGCGGCGCGATCCTGGCGCCGATCGTGATCGGCACGCTGGTGGCGATGGCCCTGCCCCTGCAGCAGAACTTCATCGCCATCGCGATCCCCGCGCTGATCGCCGCGGTGGCCGTGGCCATGATCAGGCATGGACGCTCGGCCTCGGCCCGGGCGCACGCTGCGGGCGCGACCGCCGGGACGGCCGTGGGCACGTCGCCCGCAGTGGCCATCACCGCCGCCAAGTGAACGGGCGCCCGGGGCATCCCACGAACGACACGATCGCACCGGCAGGGCGCAGCGGCCCGCCCGGTGTCCACCCGAGACCCTTGCCATGACCACCCCCTGCATCATCACCGTCGCCATCACCGGCTCGCTGCCGCAGAAGCGCGACAACCCGGCGGTGCCCATCACCGTCCAGGAACAGATCGAATCGACCCACGAGGCCTTCGAGGCCGGCGCCTCGCTGGTGCACCTGCACGTGCGCAACGACGACGGGACAGCGACGTCGTCGCCCGAGCGCTTCGCCCAGGTCATGGACGGCATCCGCAAGCACTGCCCGGAGATGATCGTGCAGTTCTCCACCGGCGGGCGCTCCGGTGCCGGCCGCGAGCGCGGTGCGCACCTGGGCCTGAAGCCCGACATGGGCTCGCTGGCCACCGGCTCGGTGAACTTCCCGACCCGGGTCTACGACAACAGCCCCGACCTGGTGGAGTGGCTGGCCACCGAGATGCGTGAGCACGGCATCAAGCCCGAGATCGAGGCCTTCGACCTGTCGATGGTCTTCCAGGCAGCGAGCCTGCAGCAGCGGGGCTTCATTCGGGGTCCCCTGCATGTGCAATTCGTGATGGGCATCCGCAATGCGATGCCGGTGGACCGCGAGGTGCTGGAGTTCTACGTACGCACCCTGAAGCGCGTGGCCCCGGGCGCCACCTGGACGGGCGCGGGCATCGGCCGCGACCAGATGACGATGGCGCGCTGGTCGCTGGAACTGGGCGGCCACTGCCGCACGGGCATGGAAGACAACGTGCGCCTGGACAGGGACACGCTGGCACCGTCCAACGCAGCGCTGGTGCGTGCGGTGGCACGGCTGTGCGAGGAGCAGGGCCGCCCCGTCGCGAGCGCCCGGCAGGCCCGCCAGCTGCTCGGCCTGCATTGAATCCGGAGCCTCCGTCATGGTCGACTCCAAGGGGGTGATCCAGGCAGACCGGCGCTTCCTGCTGCATGTGCTGCCCAGCGGGCTCCATCGCATCCGTCACTACGGCCTGCATCGACGGAACACCACTTCGTTCGCGCGCTAGAGCAGCGCGTCGCTGCCGGCGTGAACGGTTTCAAGTCGGCGGCAATGAAGCCGCACCACCACCGATCGGGCACCTGCGGCCGGTCCTGGCGGACCCGGCCCCATGACGTCGAGCGCGATGGCGGACGATCGAGCAAAGCTGTACGACTTGCGGAGTAGCGTCAATTGGGTCCGCTTTCCAGAATTGACTCGTCGACGCACCGAGCGTTGATGCGAATGCCGATACGACCTCTCACCCATCACAAGAGACCCTTCCATGAAATCCTTCATCGATCAACCACGCCATCGAACCACCCCGCCAGCAGGCACCCGCGGCGCGTGCGTCGCCACAGCCCGCAAGGCGAATGCTGGCGCAGTGCTTGCCGTTGTCGCCGCCGCAATGCTGTCGCCGGCAATGGCAGCGCCAAGCGGCAGCACCGGCACCGTCGACCTGCGCGGCGTGACGCAGAATTGGGACAAGGTCTTGCCGGCAGAGCCGGGCGCCGGCTGTCCGAACTGGTCCACCCGTTTCACCTGCGTGATGAACAACGCCGCAGTGCGCGACAACGAGACCGGCCTCGTCTGGGCGCAACCGCTTCAGTACACCTACAGCTGGTACATGGCGAGGGAAACCTGCCTGAACCTGAACCTCGGCAATCGCAAGGGCTGGCGTCTGCCTTCCGTGACCGAACTGGCCACGCTTATCGACATGAGCAACCCATCTCAGCTCAAGATTCCCGCGAACTGGCCCTTCATCTTTCAGAAGACGCCGGGCTTTTACTGGACAGCGACCCCTTACACGTCGGCCTATGCAAACGAGGGGCCGACCTACTTCATCATCGTCTTCGAGGGTGGCGGTGTGGGCAACCATGTGCCCGAAGTCCAACTCAACGCCTGGTGCGTGCGCGGCGGCCCGCCGGAGGGAAGTCCGAGCTGAATCTCGCCTACGCCGACGCCCATCACACTCCAAGTGGCGGCGTCGGTACAAGATCTCGTGCACCTGAGTGGCTGCCGCTGGGCACCAGCGGACAGTCAACTCTCCTGCGCTCGCCGCCAAGCCCCCGGCGCCTCGCCCATCAGGCGTTTGAAGGCGCGCGCGAAGGCGGCTTCCGACTCATAGCCCACTTCCTGCGCAATCGCGGCGACCTTTCCCTTTCCGCGGCGGAGCAGGCCGGCGCCCAGTTGCATCCGCCAATTCGTCAGGTACTGCATCGGAGCTTGCCCCGTCAATTCGACGAAGCGCTCGTGCAGCGCCGAGCGTGACAACCCGACCTGGCGGCCGAGTTCCTCCACGGTCCACGGCTGCGCCGGTTTCTCGTGCAGCAGCGCGATGGCTTGGCCTACGTGCCGGTCGCGCAGGGCGCCCAGCCAACCCGCCGAGCCCTCCGGCAGCGAATTCAGATAGCGCCGCGCCGCATCGACGAACACGAACTCGCTGACGCGCTCGAGCACCGCGTCGCTCCCTGCCCTGTGCTCACGCGACTCCGATACGGCCTGATCCAGCAGCTGCGTGGTCCAGGGCCCCAGGTCGCCGGCGCGCAAGTGCATCAACGGCGGCAGTGCGTTGATGAGCGGGTTGAAGGGCTTCATGTCGCAGGCGACGAAGCCGCAGACCACCACGGATTGGGCGCCCTCGGCCGGGCCCGGTGAACCTGGCCGCAGCACGCCGCGGTGGTAGGCCACCGGGATGGGCTTAGGGTCGCTGCGCGTGGTGAAGCGCCAGTCGCTCTGGTCCTCCTGCGCGCGCAGCCCCGGCGCGCTCGACAGCGTGTGCAGATCCCCGCGCGGGAACATCACGATGTCGCCTGCCGTCATTCGTACCGGCGGCTGGCCCTCGGTGGCTGCCCAGCCGTCGCCTTTGAGCAGCAGGTGGTAGGCGAGCACGTGGTCGGCACCCGGCATCAGCACGCCCGCCAGCGTCGCCGAGGGCGGCGTCTCGGCGGCCCAGGAGCCGTCGAAGCTCACGTAATAGAAGACGGCGCCGCGCAGGCGCACGCTTCGCAGGACATCCGACAGGGGGTCGTGGCTCATCGCGGCAGGTCTTCCGAGGACGATCGATCAAGCGCCGCGGACGTTCGATCAAGGCGACGGCACACGAAGGGCCAACGGCGGAGTCGCGAGCAAATCTGCCCGACGCCGGGTGAAGCGTCAATGGGGCTCGCTTCGAAGAATGACTGTCGTCGACGCCGCAGAGCGCAGACGCCACTCACCCGATTCTTCAGGAACTCCCATGACCACCGCAATCAACCCATCCACTTCGGACTTCACCGCCATCAAGCAACGTCAGCAGGCCACCTGGGCCTGCGGCAACTACGCTGTCATCGGCACGACGCTGCAGATCGTCGGAGAGACGCTGGCCGAGGCCGCCGACGTGCGCGCCGGACAAGCCGTGCTGGACGTGGCCGCCGGCAACGGCAATGCCTCGCTGGCCGCGGCTCGCCGCCATGCGCAGGTGACCTCCACCGACTACGTGCAGTCACTGCTCGACAGGGGCAGGGCACGCGCCCTGGCCGAAGAGCTGCCGGTGCAGTTCGAACTGGCCGATGCCGAAGCGCTGCCTTACGAGAACGGCAGCTTCGACACCGTGCTGTCCACCTTCGGCGTGATGTTCACGCCCGACCACCGCCGCGCTGCGGGCGAGATGCTGCGCGTGACGCGCTCTGGCGGCCGCATCGCGATGGCCAACTGGACACCGGCGGGCTTCATCGGCCGGCTGTTCAAGGTCGTCGGTGCACACGTCAGCCCGCCGGCTGGCGTGCAGCCGGCGTCGCTGTGGGGCACCGAGCCCCACATCGTCGAGCTGTTCGGCGCGCATGCCGCGGACATCCGCTGCGAGCACCGCACCTTCACCTTCCGCTACCGCTCGGCGGCGCACTGGATTGCCGTCTTCCGCGAGCTGTACGGTCCGGTGCACAAGGCCTTCGGCGCGCTCGACGCGACCGGCGCGGCGTCGCTGGAGCGCGCCATCACCGCGCTGCTGGACGAGCTCAACGTCGGCGGCCCCGACTCGCTGGTCGTGCCCAGCGAGTACCTCGAGATCGTGATCACCAAGGACTGAGCCATGCAACGCTTTTCCCGCTTCATCATGGCGCCGCTGGTCGGTGCCCTGTTCGCCGCCTGCGCTGTGCCCGCGCGCGCCGACGCCATCACCGACTGGAACCAGCGGTCGGCTCAGGTCATCGCCGAAGCCCGCATGGGCACGCCGCCGGCCGTGCGCGTGATGGCGCTTGTGCAAACGGCCGCCTACGAGGCAGCGCGCGACGCGGCCCGTTCGCCGGATCCCAGTGCGCAGGCGATCGACGTGGCCATTGCGGCCGCGCACCGCAGCGCCTTCTTGCAGCTCCTGCCGGCGCAGCGCGCCACCATCGACACGGCGTTCCAGGCCGCACTGGCGCAAATCCCTGATGACGCGTTGCTTTCGCAGCAACTCGCCGTCGGCGAGAAGGCCGCACAGCGCGTACTGGCCGAGCGGGCCGACGACATGCCGCGCACGCCTGACACCTACCGCCCGCACGCCTCGCCGGGCGCCTACGTGCCCACTGCGATCCCCGCGGTGGCGCAATGGCCTCAGCGCAAACCCTGGCTGCTGAAGCGCACGGACCAGTTCCGCCCTGCGCCTCCGCCGGCGCTGACGAGCGAGCGCTGGGCCAGCGACTTCAACGAGGTCAAGGCGCTCGGCCGCCGCGACAGCCCCCAGCGCAGCGCCGAGCAGACCGAGATCGGGCGCTTCTGGGACTACTCGTTGCCGGCGGTGTACCACGGTGTGGTGCGTTCGGTGGCGCTGCAGCCGGGGCGCGACGTGCTCGCCAATGCACGTCTCTTCGCGACCGCGAGCCAGGCGATGGACGACGCGCTGATGGCGGTGTTCGATGCCAAGTACCAGTACAACTGGTGGCGACCGATCACGGCCATCCGCAATGGCGACGTCGACGGCCACGGAGGCACGGAGCGCGATGCCGGCTGGACGCCGCTGATCGACACGCCGATGCACCCCGAGTACCCCTGCGCGCACTGCACGCTGGCCGCCGCGGTGGGTGCCGTGCTGCACGCCCAGGCTGGGCCGGCGCCGCTGCCGGTGCTCAGCACGACGAGCCCAACGGCGAAGGACGCGATGCGCAGCTGGAACAGCGTTGAGGCCTTCACCCAAGAAGTGGCTCAGGCCCGCATCGTGGCAGGCGTGCACTACCGCTTCTCCACCGAGGCGGGGCAGGTGCTGGGGCAGCGCGTCGGCGAATGGGCTGCGTCGCATGCCGAGACGGCTGGGCCATGAGCGCACAGAACGGCTGCGGAACGGCCTGCTCGCCACAGTAGCCGCTCCACAACCCACCCTCCATGAGGACTCGCATGTTCACCGCTTCCCGTTCGATCGTGGCCGCCGCCGCGCTGGCACTGTGCGCTCCGGCCTGGGCTTCCAGCAGCGGCAGCTTCCACACCGGTGCGATCCGGTTCCAGCTCATCGACCTGCGGCCCGACGACGGCATCGCGCCTTCGCTGACGTTCCAGACGCTGCCCGACCAGGAAGGCGGCGTGGCCGCCCAGGCTGCCCAGCTGTCACCGCTGCAGCTCGAGCTTCGCGCCCAGTACGGCTCCTGGGCGGACAGCCGCATCGCCTCGGCGACGACCCTCGCGAAAGCCAGGGCCCGTGTGCAGGGCGGCGGCAGCGATGGTGGCCTCGGTGGCGCGAAGATGTCGGGCAACGGCGCGGCCAAGGACTTCTTCGGCCCGCCCGAGGCAGCCAGCGGCTTCTTCGCCCAGTCGGTCCTGAGCTCCAGCGGCGAAGGCATCCGCTTCACGCTGTCGCCGTGGACGGCGCTGGTCGTGACGATGGATGCAAGCGTCAAGCTCGCGACCACCAAGACCGGCGACGCCGCCGAGTCATCGGTCGTGCTGAGCGTGACCCTGGACAACCTGGGCGAGCATCGGGACGAGTTCCAGTTCAACTGCAGCGACCCGTGCAACCTCGCCGAAGCGCGGGCGCTGAGCGTGTCGATCCAGAACGAGTCGGATACCGTGGCGGGTGGTCAGTGGTGGGCCATGGGCACCGCGGAAGGCACGGCGGTTTCCACGGCGGCTGCCACGGCTGTGCGGCCGGGCGAAGCGACTGCTCGCGCCACTCGGAAGCTGCGCTTGATGCTGGGGGCCACAGGCTTGACCAAGTGGCAGAAGGCCGCTCGCTGAGCGTTTGGCGGCGCCATCCCGCGCCACTGGCATCCGCAGGCCCGCAGGTGCTTGACCAGATGCGGGCCGAACGTCTGCAAAGCCGGCGCTGGCGCACAGCGGGCTGTCGCCGGCTTGACCGATTCCAGTGTGTGCGCTCCGGGGATGCCTCGAGTGAATGCACGCCCTCCTAAAGCTGACGTCCATCGGCAGCTGACCAGACGCTACCGTGCGAAAGACTGGTTATGCCCAAAGCGACCTGGTGCTGCCGACCCGAAGCGGGGTCACCCTCAAGACGGCAGTTACCAGGCCGAGCGGAGCGCTCCAGGACCGGGCCGGCCGAAAAAAACGCAGTACTGGATGGCGGGCAAGCGTAGACTCAATGCAGTACCAAATGGCGTTTTGTGCGCCCTACGGAGCATTCGAGACTGACGCAACCACTTCGTTGATTTCATTTCTCGTGGAATTGGCCGTCAACTGCAGTTTCCAGGTTAAAGGATTTTCAACTCGATAGTTCGAGCGTGTTCAGGTGGAGCTCGGCGCAACAATTGGAAGGTGTTTGCCCTCTGTGGTGCAGCTTCTGCTCGCCCGGCGAACCGGCCTGCGCCTGACGGATGCAGATGTCGTCAAGCTCGAACAGTTGCTGCGCGTCAGAGCAGGCCATGGCGACCCGGTCGCCTACGTCACCAGCCTGTCCGAGGCGGGACTCGCCCGCGAGGCGGAATTTCTGGCAGCCCGACTCACCCCTGCCGAAACCTATTTCTTTCGTGATCAAGGTCAATTTGCCCTGCTGCGGACGCGCATCCTGCCGGAGCTGATCGAACGCCGGCGCGAGAAGCGTCGGCTACGCCTGTGGAGTGCCGGTTGCGCCAGTGGCGAGGAGGCCTATTCCATCGCAATGCTGATCGACATTGTTCTGCCTGAATGGCAAACATGGCAGATTACCGTCGTCGGCAGCGATATCAACGACGAAGCCTTGACGCGCGCGCGGCGCGGCCGCTACGGCGACTGGTCCTTCCGCATGGTGCCGGAGAACCTCAAGGCCCGCTATTTCAGGTGCGACGGCGACGCGTGGGTTCTGGACCCCCGCATCCGTGCCATGGTCGACTTCCGTTCCGGCAACCTGGTGATGGACGCGCTTGCGGACTGGATGTCTAACGATATGGACCTGATTCTGTGCCGCAACGTCCTCATCTATTTCTATCCCGAGGCGGTTCGCATCGTCGCGGAGAAACTCGCCGCCAGCCTTGCCGAAGGCGGATACCTCGTCACCGGGCACACCGAGTTGCACGCGTGCCCGTTGCATGGCCTGCAAGCCCACCTGTTTCCGGAAGGGGTGGTGTATGAGAGGTCCATGCGCGCGCTGCCGGCCGCGCCCCAATCCCTGGTCTCATCCACGCCGTGCATCATCCCACTGCCTCCTGCCGGAGGATTGCCGCCTCCGGACGCGGCGCCGCCGGTCCGGGAGTCCGCATTGGAGAGGGCACAGGCATTGGCCAACCGCGGTGACTACGAGGCTGCCGACCACGCCTGCCATGAGGCCCTCAACGCCGATTTCTTGCAGCCTGGCCCGCATTTCCTCCTCGCCCAGCTCGCCCAATTGCGCGGCGACTACCGGGAAGCCGAAGCCCAACTCAACCAGACGCTGTACCTCGCGCCCGATCACATCGCCGCCCACCTCGAACTTGCCGCATTGCTCGAACGGGCCGGCCAGACTGAGCGAGCCCGGGCCCGGCGGGGCACCGTCCGTGATCTCCTGCGCCGTCTGCCGGCCGACGCCATGGTGGAACCCTTCGAGGTCAGCGCCGGCCAGCTCGCCGATCGGCTGATCGAATTCGAGCCCCCGTCATGAATGCGCCGCGCGAACTCCTGATCTTCGATTTGGATGGCCTACGCTGCGGCCTGGATGCCAGGCTGGTGCGCGAAATTCTCTGGCTTCCAGCCCTTTACCCGGCCGTCGCCGCGCCGGCAGGCGTCATCGGCGTTTTCAATCTGCGGGGTGAAATCGTGCCGGTCGTCGATCCGGCGTCCCGCCTGAAACGCCCGCCCCTGACCGGCCGGAGCTGCGACCAGATCGTGGTCTTGGCGAGCGCGGAGAACCTCGTCGGGTTGCTGGTGAGCGCAGTGCGCGATCTGGTCCCATTCGGCGTCGGCGCCGACCTGGCCGGCCCCGATTACGGTCCGCAATCGAATCCGCTGGTGATCGGCAGCGTCCAGTTGGGCGACGACTTGGTCACCCTCGTCGATGCCGGGCTTCTGCTTTCTCCCGCCATCGCCCTCGCCGATGGCTCCGGCGCGGCCGAGACGGGGTTCCGCCAGGATCCGGCGCCCGCCGCACAGTCCGTCTTCCAGGCCCGCGCCCGCGCCCTGCACCCGCCCGCCACCCGGGTGGAGCAAGCTGCGACGGCCCTGGCTGTGGTCGAACTGGGCAGGCAGTATTTCGGCATCGAAATGCGCCACGTGCACGCCTTCTGCCATATCGGCACGCTCACCCCCATACCCGGCTGCCCGCCGCATATTGCCGGAGTATTTGGCCTGCGCGGTCAGTTCGTCACCCTGCTCGAACTGGCGCCCGCCCTCAACCTGCCCCCTCCCGCCGGGCCGCGCTCCAAGGCGGTGGTCGGCCGCTTGGGCGAGGCGGTAATCGGTCTGGCCCTGGACGACGTGGTCGATGTCATCAACCCGGCCGCAGCCGACCTGCAGCCGCCGCCGGCAGAGCTGGTACGGCAGCGGGGCTCGGAGATCCGGGCGGTTACCTCCTACCTTGGGCGCATGGTTGTCCTGCTGGACTTGCCTGCCCTCCTGGCACGCGAGGAATGGCTCGTGGACGAGAAGGTGGCTTAGGAGAAGACGATGTTTGCGAAACTCAAATTGCGGCAGCGCATCCTGCTCGGCTATCTCGCGCCCCTGCTGCTGCTGATCGCGGTCATGGTCCTCGTATTCGACAGCCTGGACGAGGTGCTGTCGGCGTCCGAACAATTGAATCGATCCAGTCGGATCGAGGACGGGGCCTATCAGATACAACTGCACGTCGCCTCCATGCAGCACGCGGCCCACAGCTACATCCTGCTGAAGAACCCCCAGTCTCGCGGGAATTTTGAAAGACACGACAAGGCGCTTTTCGACCTGGAATCGCTCGACCAGCTGGTGCAGGACGGCCAGCAGCTCGAAACCCTCCGCCGCGTACAGGCGCTGGCCTCGGAAGTCCGCAATCAGACCCGGCAATATATCGATCTGGTCGACGCTGGCAAGCCGGAGGAGGCGGTCACCCTGTTTCGGATGGGTGGGGGCCTGAAGCAGTCCGAAGAAATGGATCGGCTGTCGAGCCGCCTTCTCCAGCGTGCCAGCGCACTTGACCAGATGCAGCGAGCCAAGCTGGAGGCCGCGCTCGGGCAGGTGCACCGCGCCATCGTGGCCGGCACGGTCGGGGCGGTCGTCATCGCCATCGGCATCGGCTGGTGGCTGGCCCTCGCCCTGAGCCGCCGGATCAGCGACTATGCCGTGCAGCTGGCGTCGGCCACCAGCGAAATCGCCGCCACCGTCACCCAGCATGAAAGCACCTCCAGCCGCCAGGCGGCGGCAGCGAGCGAGACCGCCAGCACCATCGAGGAACTGTCCGCCTCATCGCGCCAGTCGGCCGAGCAGGCGGCCAATGCGGCGGCCCTGGCAGGCGACGCCAGCCGCAGCACTGGCGAAGGCAGCGCCACCACCAAGAAGACCATTGCGGCCATGAGCGACTTGAAGGACAAGATCAACCTCATGGCCGACCATATCGTCCGGCTTTCCGAGCAGAGCGGGCAGATCGGCAACATCGCCGGCCTGGTCAAGGATCTGGCCGGGGAAATCAACATGCTGGCGCTGAACGCGGCCGTGGAGGCCACTCGCGCCGGGGAGCACGGCAAGGGATTCGCCGTGGTTGCGAGCGAGGTGAGGAAACTCGCCGACCAGAGCAAGAAGTCGGGCGAACAGACGACGACCTTGATCGCCGAGATCCAGAAGGCCACGGATTCTTCCATCATGATGACCGAGGACAGTGCGCGCATGGTCGCCGACGTCACCCGGCAGGCTGAGGAGGTCGGCGCGCTGTTCCAGCAATTGACCGGCATGGCGGCGAACGTGAACATGAACGTCCAGCAGGTCATGCTCAATGCCAAGCAGCAGTCCGCCGCCTTCGATCAGGTGGTGCAAGCCACCGGCAGCATTTCGGCCGGTGCCAGGGAAACCGCCGCCGGCATCAGCCAGACCAAGGTCGCCGTCGAGCAGCTCAACCTGGCGGTACAGAACCTGAGGGCCTTGGCCTGACGCCCCATGATCGACGATCCCCAACTCCTGGCGATGTTCAGGATGGAGAGCGAGGAGCGCCTCGCCAAGCTCGACAGCGGCCTGCTGCGCCTGGAGAAGAATCCCGCCGATCACGAACTCCTCGAAGAGCTGTTCCGCGAAATGCACAGTCTCAAGGGAGCGGCGCGCATGCTGCGGCTCATGCCCATCGAGAACTCCACCCATGCCCTGGAAGGACTCCTGAATGCCGCGCGCAAGGCGCAGGGCCCGCTCACGCCGGCCGGCATCGAGGCGCTCGACAGCGGCCTCGTGAATCTGCGCGCCCAGATCCAGGCGGTCATCTCGCCGGCTCCGACCGCACCGGTGCCGCCGGCGATGCCAGAGCCGGGCGATATGGCACCCGCGGTCCCGGCTGGTGCCGAGTCCTTTCACATCGAGACGGTTCGGGTCGAGACCGCGAAACTGGACGACCTCCTGACGCTTACCGGCGAATTGGGCGTGCTGCAGGGGCGCAGCCGGCACACGCGGATGCTGTTGTCCGGCATGCTGGAGCAGTGGTCCCAGTTCGAGCGCGACCGTCGCCAGTTCCCTTCAGATCGCCGGCAGGAGACCATCACCCGCCTGGGCAGCCTGTTGCGGGCGGTCGATGACGGTACGCGGGAGGATGCCGACCGCCTGCAGTCCGCGCTGTCCGGGCTGCAAGAGCAAGTCCTCGACATGCGCCTCCTGCCCCTGGCGACGGTATTCACTCTTTTTCCGCGCATGGTGCACGACCTGGGCAGGGCGGCCGGCAAGGAAGTCGAGCTTCACATCGAAGGCGCCGACATTGCGCTCGACAAGCGCATCCTGGAGGAGATCAAGGATCCCCTTATGCATCTTCTGCGCAATGCCGTGGGCCATGGCATCGAAGCGCCCGAGGATCGCCTGCGTCTCGGCAAGCCGCGGGCCGGCCAGATCCGCCTGGCCGCCATCCGCGAAGACCGGCACGTCAACATCGTGGTCCAAGACGACGGGGGTGGCCTGGACCTGGAGGCCATCCGCCGGTCCGCCGTGCAGCAAGGTGTCTTCAATGCCGAGACTCTTGAGGGCATGTCGCCTGCGCAAATTCAGCAGGTGGTCTTCCTTCCGGGCTTCTCCACCGTGCCTTACGTCACCGAACTGGTCGGTCGTGGCTTCGGCCTCGACGCGGTGTTGACGAATGTCGAGGCCTTGAAGGGTGGCATCAGCCTCGATTCCACGCCCGGCCGCGGCACCGCCTTCACGCTGCGCTTGCCCGTGAGCCTTACGACACAGCGCTTGCTGCTGGTAGTGGCCAACCGCCAGCATTTCGGCCTGCCGGTGGAAGCCGTCGAGGCCATCCGGCGCTTGCCGGCCAGCGCCTGCTTCAGCCTGAACGGGCGGGTGGCCATCCATCTCGACGGCCAGTCGATTCTGGCGCCGTTGCTGGCCGCGGTGCTGGCGCTTCCGGGCCACCCAGGCGACAACGCCGCCGGGTCGATTGTCTGTGTCGTGGTGCGGATGGATGGCGAGCGGCTGGCCTTGCAGGTCGATGATGTGCTGGCGGAGGAGGATGTCCTGCCCCGGCCCCTGCCGGCGCCGCTCAAGCGGGTGCGCAACGTCGCTGGCCTCGCTGCCCTGGCGAATGGCGAAATCTGTCCGGTGCTGAACCCGGCCGATCTGCTGCGTTCGGCCGCGCAAGTCGCGGCGGCGGTCGTGCGGCCGGCGCCGCGGCCACGCCGCAGCATCCTGCTGGTGGAAGACTCCGCCCTGGTGCGGGCGATGGAAAAGCGCATCATCGAAGGCGCGGGCTACGACGTAGTCACCGCAGTGGACGGTGAGGACGCGATCGGCAAGCTGGGCAGCCGCCCCTTCGCCGGCGTCGTCTCGGACATCCAGATGCCCAAGCTGGATGGACTCGGCCTGACCGCCCGCATGCGCGAGGATGCCCGCTATCGCGACCTGCCGGTGATCCTGGTGACGGCGCTGGCGTCCGACGCCGACAAGCGGCGCGGTCTGGAGGTGGGCGCCAATGCCTACATCCCGAAGCCCGCCTTCGACCAGCAATTGCTGCTGGAAACCTTGAAACGGCTGGTGGGAACATGATTCGCGTTCTGCTGGTGGACGATTCGCCGCTCGCCCTTCACCTCCTCCAGCGGGTCCTCGCAAGCACGCCAGACATCCGAGTCGTGGGCACGGCGCTGAACGGCCGCGAAGCGCTGCCCCTGGTCGCCAGCCTCAGCCCCGACGTGATCTGCCTCGACCTGCATATGCCGGTGATGGATGGGCTGGAGTTCACTCGCGCGGTCATGGCCAGCACGCCGCACCCCATCCTGGTGGTCAGCGTCTCGGTTGAGCCGGGCGGATCCGGCGTCTTCAAGCTGCTTGAGGCGGGCGCCGTGGATGTGCTGCCCAAGCCCGGAGTGCTCGAAGCCGACGACGCGGGCTTTGCCGCCGAGTTCGCGGTCAAGGTGCGGGTGGTCGCCGGGGTGCGGGTTTTCCGGCGTCGCCTGGGCCCTCCCGCGTGGTCGCCGACGATCGATCTGATGAAGGCGGGGCCGGCGAAGCTCGCCGTGCTGGGCGCCTCGACGGGTGGTCCGCAAGCCCTGAAACAAATCCTGGGGGCGTTGCCGACCGGCTTTCCCCTGCCGCTGGTCTGCATCCAGCACATCGGCGGCGAGTTCCTGCCCGAAATGCTGACCTGGCTGGGACAGACGACGCCGCTGGCGATCCGGCAGGCCCGTGCCGGCGAGTATCCCGAGCCCGGCAGCGTCCATTTTCCGCCCGCCGACAGGCATCTCGAATTCGACCGGGCGGGGCGCTTCCTGCTGACCTGCAGTCCGCCCTTTGGCGGGCACCGGCCGTCGGTGACGGTCAGCATGAATGCGGCAGCCCGGCAATTCAGAGACGGCGCGGTCGGGGTGCTGCTCACCGGCATGGGGCGCGACGGCGCCGATGGCCTCGCCAGCATCGCCCAGGTCGGCGGACTGACCATCGCCCAGGACGAGGCCACTTCCGTGGTCTTCGGCATGCCGGGCGAGGCAGTGGCGCTCGGCGCGGCGCGGCACGTGCTGCCGCTGGAACAAATCGCCCCGACTCTCATGGCCCTGGTCAAAAACGACAGGCGAGCATCCACCGAAAACTAGGCGAGCAAGGAATCGATATGGGAACGAGCCGAATGCTTCATCAGGCCGCCCGCAACATCCTGCTGGTGGAGGACAGCCTGGTGGAATCCGAACTGCTGCGGCGTACCCTGGCGGGGAACGGCTACCGGGTGACCCTGGCGCACAACGGCCAGGAGGCCCTGGAGGCCGTTCGCACCGCCCCGCCCGACCTGGTCATGACCGACATCCGCATGCCCATCATGGACGGCTACGAGCTCTGCCGGACCATCAAGCGCGACCCGGCGCTGGCCCACATTCCGGTGATCCTGCTCTCTGTCCTTTCGGAGCCCGAGGACATCATTCAGGCGATCGATGCCCGCGCCGACAGCTACACCACCAAGCCCTACTCCGAAGCGAATCTGCTCGGGCGGCTCAGTTCGCTGCTGTCGACGCCGTCTCGCTCCCAGCGCGAGCCGGGCGGGCCCTTGGTGGTGGAGTACCGCGACAAGGTTTTCCACATCGATGCCGACCCCCAGCAGATGCTCAACCTGCTGCTCTCGGTGTATGAAAACACCATGGCCCAGAACCAGGAGCTCATGGCCGTCCAGGCCCAGCTCAGCCAGCTCAATGAAAACCTCGAGGAGATGGTGAGGCAGCGTACCGCGGCTCTGCAGGAAAGCCATGCCCGCATCCAGCGCCTGGTCGAGTCCAACATCATTGGGATCCTGATGTGGGATGCAGAAGGCCGGATCACTGAAGTCAACGATGCCTTCCTTTGCATGTTGGGGTACGACCAAGACGATGTTGCGTCCGGGCGCCTCAACTGGAAGGAAATCACGCCGCCGGAATGGCTGGATCGGGACGAGCAGATATGGTTGCCTGAACAGAGGAAAACTGGACGTTTGCCCCCCTTCGAGAAAGAATACTTTCACAAGGATGGCCATCGCGTGCCGGTCCTCATCGGTGTCGCCCCCTTCGCCGACGCGAAGGAACTCGAGGGCGTCGCCTTCGTGCTCGATCTCTCCGAACGCAGGCGGGCCGAGACCGAACGGCTGGCGCGCCAGTCGGCGGAAGCGGCCAACCGCGCCAAGAGCGACTTCCTGGCCAACATGAGCCACGAAATCCGCACGCCAATGAACGCCATCCTCGGCATGTCGCACCTCGCTTTGCAAAGCGGACTCACCCCGCGCCAGCACAACTACGTGCAGAAGGTCCACGCCTCGGCCGAGTCGCTGCTGGGCATCATCAACGACATCCTCGACTTCTCGAAGATCGAAGCCGGCAAGCTCGACATCGAGCACGTGAACTTCAACCTCGCCGACGTGCTCGACAACCTGGCCAACGTGGTGGGCATGAAGGCCGAAGAAAAGAACCTGGAGCTGCTGTACCTGGAGCCACCCGACCTGCCGGTTGCGCTGGTGGGCGACCCCTTGCGCCTCAGCCAGGCGCTGCTGAACCTCGCCAACAACGCCGTCAAGTTCACCGACCAGGGCGAGGTGTCGCTGGCGCTGCAGATCGTCCAGCGTGGCGACGACTGGATCGACCTGCGCTTTGAGGTGCGCGACACGGGCATCGGCATCGAGCCGGCGCAACGCGAGCGCCTGTTCCAGCCCTTCGAGCAGGCCGACACGTCCACCAGCCGCCGCCATGGCGGCACAGGACTGGGCCTCGCCATCAGCCGGCAGTTGGTGCACCTGATGGGCGGCCAGCTGGAGATGCTGAGCACACCGGGACGCGGCAGCCGCTTCTTCTTCACCCTGCGCTTTCCGTTGCAGCAAGAGTTCTCGCGCCAGGCCCCGTTGCGCCATGAAGGGCTGCTCGGCAGCCGCACGCTGGTGGTGGACGACAACGCACAAGCGCGTGAGTTGCTGTTGGCCATGGCCCAGGCGCTCGGGTTGCAGCCCGACGAGGCCGCCGACGGCATCGAGGCGCTGCGCAAGATCGGCGATGCCCAGGCCGGCGCCGAGCCTTACGACCTCGTCCTGCTGGACTGGAAGATGCCCGGCATGGACGGCATCACCTGCGCGCAGCACATCCACGACATGGCGCGCGACCTGACGCGCCCGGGCGCCCGCTCGCCCACGGTGCTGATGCTCACGGCCTTCTCGCGCGACGAAGCGCTCACGCGCGTCGAAGAGCAGGGCGTGCTGATCACCGCGCTGCTGACCAAGCCCGTCACGCAATCCTCCCTGTTCGATGCATGTTGCAAGGCCCTGGGCCTGGCCTCGTTGGCCAGCGTGCACGCCGAGCGGCGCAAAGGCGCTCTCACCACGGACCATCGATCAACGCTGAATGGCGCACGCATCCTGCTCGTAGAAGACAACGAGATCAACCGCGAGGTCGCGCTCGAGTTGCTGACCGAAGAAGGCATCACGGTCGTGACCGCTGCCAATGGCCGCGAAGCGCTGCAAGTCCTGGAGCGTGAGTGTTTCGACGCGGTGCTCATGGATTGCCAGATGCCGGTGATGGACGGCTTCGCCGCCACGCGCGCACTGCGGGAGCGGCCGGCGCTACAGGATCTGCCGGTGATCGCGATGACGGCCAACGCGATGGTCGGCGACAGGGAGCGCGCGATCGCGGCGGGCATGAACGACCACATCGCCAAGCCAATCAACGTCGACGAGATGTTCGCCACGCTGGCCAGGTGGCTCGCGCCGCGCAGGCAAACGGCATAGTCCACCGAAGCGGACGGCGCGGCCACGGGTCTCCGATCACTGCCGGGAGTGGACGCGGCTGCCGCGCTGGCGAGCATGGGCTCCATGCGAATCCCTGTTTGCGAGAATGCTGCAACGTCGACACCTGTTCATTCGCCGATTCGACCTGCGCTCCATCCTCGTCAGGCTCGCGCGCGCTGCTTGCTCAAGCCCCTTCCCCTCCGGACCGTTCTTGCGGCTGAACCATCTTGCTGATCAGGTAGGAACTTCGAATTTCAAACGGCCGTTGAAAAGCCCGGAAAGCCCGAGCCAGCCCTTGGGTTGGCGGCCGATGCCTGCCTGGATATCTTGGAACTGGCACCTGGGCCGTTGCCTTGTCCCGATTCGGCCGGCACCCGACGGTTCGCTTGGGCTCGTTCGGCCTTGGGATCAGGGTTTGCTATGAGTCCTGCGGCGTCGAGCCGACAGGCGGCGCAGCACCGCCTGCTGGCCGGTAGCCAGGCCGATGGAGCCCAGGGTGTCGCAGGGCCGCACGCTGTAGTAACCGGATTTGCTGACACTGCCGCTCGCTGTGCGCGCCGCATTGCCGGAGGATGAAGCGCGGCTGGGGCCGGACGAGCAGCCCGCCAGCAGCACGGCGGCCACCAGGGCACGTGCCAAAATGACCGCTTGAGCTTCCCGCCAAACGCCACCCTCTCTGACCCGCATGCGGGCCACAGTAGAACCAGCACCATCGCCGCCCGCAATGCCGGCATAGACCTGCTGCGCGGCCTGTCCATCCTGCTGGTGGTGCTGCACCACGTGGGCCTGCGCCTGCCGCCGCAGAAGACGCAGTTGGCCGAGTGGCTGCCCATCTGGCTGCTCAATGGCCTGGTCTACAACGGCTACGAGGCGGTGTTCATCTTCTTCGTCATCTCCGGCTTTTTGATCACCAGCCACAGCATCGCGCGATGGGGCTCGCTGGCGGCCTTGGACTGGCGCAGCTTTTACGCCCGCCGCGCGGCGCGCATCCTGCCTGGCCTGCTGGTGCTGCTGGCGGTGCTCAGCCTGCTGCATGGCCTGGGCCTGGACGGCTACACCATCGAGCGCGCAAGCCAGTCGCTACCCGGCGCGCTGGTGGCGGCCCTGGGCCTGCACTTGAACTGGTACGAAGGCCAGACTGGCTACCTGCCCGCCAACTGGGACGTGCTGTGGTCGCTGTCGGTGGAAGAGCTGTTCTACCTGGCCTTCCCGCTGCTGTGCCTGGCAGTGCGGCGCGAAGGCCTGCTGCTGGCCGGCGTGGTGCTGCTAGCACTGGCCCTGCCGTGGTTGCGGGCCAGCACCGGCGGGACGGAGGTGTGGCAGGAAAAGGCCTACCTGCCCGGGATGGCGGCCATCGCGCTGGGCGTGGCCGGCGCGCTGCTGGCGGGGCGGGTGCGCGCGCCGCGCCGGCGCTTCATCACGGCACTTGCCTGGGCGGGTGCCGTGGCGATCACGGCGGTGTTGATGTTCTCGCAGTTGCTGTGGCCCATGCTGCGCTTTGGCAGCCTGTTGCTTCTGACCGTGGGCGCGTTGTGCCTGCTGCTGGCCTTCCACTGGCAGGCCGGCAGCGGTGCCACGCCCTGGCGCTTCCCTGGCACCGGCTGGCTACAACAGGGCGGCCGGCTGAGCTACGAGATTTACCTGAGCCACATGTTCGTGGTGCTGCCGCTGGTGCAGGCCTACCGGGCCACGGGCCTGGGGCCGGCCTGGGGTTGGCTGGCTTACCTGCCGGCCGTCGCCGGCAGTTGGCTGTTGGGCTGGGTGGTGGCACGTGCGGTGTCACAGCCTCTGGAGCGCGCAGTGCGTGGCCGTCTGCTGCGTCGGACCGCACCGGGGCACGCCGCGCTGGCCCACTGAAACACACGCTTTCAATGCAGGTGGACGACGTATTGCAGCAAACGCATCGGCGCCATGAAGTCATCGATGCATTGCGCGGATTCGCTCTCATCGGCGTATGCATGGTCAACCTGGCATCCCTGACTCTCTACGAATTTCTCGATACAACCAGGAAGGAAGCCCTCGCCACCTCGGGCTTCGACGCGATCGCGGAACTGGTAGTGGCGTGGATGGTGAACGTAAAGTTCATCACGATATTCTCCTTGCTGTTCGGATTGGGCTTCGCGTTGCAACTGCAGCGCGCCTCATCGAGCGGAAGCGCCGGCAGGTGGACCTACCTCAAGCGCATTCTTGTACTGATCGTCATCGGAGCGATTCACTCCTGTTTCGTGTGGTGGGGCGACATCCTGCTTACCTATGGGGTCGTCGGGCTTCTCATGCTCCCCTTTAGCCACGTATCGGACCGAGCGCTGCTGATCTCTGGAATCGCGATCGCGCTGTTGCCCCCGGTGATAGCCCCCTATGTAAGACCCCTGCTTACGGGACTGTTCGACCAGCCGGTGCTGTACGCGCAATCATTGGAGAGCTTCTCGTCCGCAAACTGGGGAGATGCCCTCCGCGCCAACATCGCCATGGCCGGGTGGGCTCGCGTCTCGAACTGGGCACTGGTGTGTTTCGTGCTGGGACGGTTCCTGCTCGGATACTGGGCCGGCAGAAAAGGCCTGCATCTCGTCACCGCGGAGAATTATCCGGTGCTGCGGCAAATCTTTATCGGCGCCATCGGTTTGGGCCTTGCGGCAACTACGCTCTCACACTTTCAGCCAGCGATTCTTGCGGCGTGGCCGGCAATGGATATGGGGACCCCGCGCATTCTGATGCGCATGCTGCTCAGGGTCGGGCCTTTGGCCATCGGCATCGCTTACGCAGCCGGCTTCGTCTTGCTGT
Source organism: Ideonella flava (assembly GCF_051857595.1). Lineage (NCBI taxonomy): Bacteria > Pseudomonadati > Pseudomonadota > Betaproteobacteria > Burkholderiales > Sphaerotilaceae > Ideonella > Ideonella flava. Next base: position 117,750 of record NZ_JBPZHD010000011.1, on the reverse strand, counting down.
TTTGTCGTGCGGCTTGGGCGCGGCGCCTGCGTGTGCTCGCTCCTTTCGGTCGCATGGCGCTGACCAACTATGTAACGCAGAGCCTCATGGGAATCGCGTTGTTCTATGGAGTGGGCTTGGGTGTCGGTCCACGCTTTGGAATGATCGGTGTCCTCGCTGCATGTGCATCGATGGTTGCGCTGCAGATGTGGTGGAGCCGGGTATGGCTTCTGCACTTCACGCATGGCCCACTGGAGTGGGTGTGGCGACGGTTCACTCAGGGCAGCCGGCCGCGGCTCCGGCTCGGGGAGATTGTTGTTAGGAATGGTTCGGCGCTCGGCAACAATCATCCGGCCCGTTCAGGGAAACGCGGCAACATGTCTTCCTCAGAATAGGCAAAGCGGCTCGACGCGGAATCGGTCGAAATGTGAGGCAGTGCAGGCAGCTCACAGGATGCCTCGCAAGTCGGGTGATCCGTTCAGGACAGTCGCTCGGACCCAAGGCGCAGTGCGATCAACTGCGAGCCCAGTCCGCTTCCGATGAAGACTGCGCGCCGATTGGATGAGAGCTGGCTCAGCCAGTCGAAGGTTCCGCCGTCCGCGAGCGGCAGTTCCTCTCCACCGGGCCCGGCCACCCAGATTCGGTAGCGCAGTCCTCCTGAGTAGTAGGGATGTTCCAACAACTGATGGTCAGCCTCCAGGAGCTCGGCAAGGTGGTTGCCAAGGCCCCGCCTTTCGGGGGACGCGAGGATTTCCACGCGCCGCCGGCCCAGGGCGTATCCCTGCTGCTCGAGCCGGGTGAGGCCCGCAAGGAGCGTGCGCACATGGAGGGAGACCGTCTCGATCGTGAAGGCGTGGTCCTCGCGCTCGATGCCCGCGCTCCCAAGAACGAACAGGCGAAAGTGCTGGGCAAATCCCGGCTGTTTTGGAACCGGCTGCGCGCGAACGACACGGTGGCTCGTGGCGAGGTGGATATCCACCTTCGGATGCGCTCGGATCCGCAGCGCACACTCCAGCGCCAGAACGTTCGTCGGGTCCGATACGACTTCGGTTGCCCGCAAAGCCGAGAGGACGCGATTCTGATGAGTGGGTCCGACGACCGAACAGGTTCCCATAGGCGCGACCGGCGAGAGTTCGACTGCCTCGAAGCGCTCTGCGGCTGCCAACAGCTGGCTGTCGATGGTCAGCATTGCGCGCAGGTCGACGGGTGCCGGCACGCAGAACGGGTCGCGGCCGTACTGAACTACAAGATCCTTCGCGCGGCGGGCCACGGCGCGCGCGTGCATCACTTCGAGCAGAAGCGACTGAAGCTCCGAGCCCGAAAGCCCGTCTACCAGTCGATCGAACGTCGGTGTACCTACGAAGTCGACGATCCAAGCGCGATGGGCCATCGTCAAAATGGTACAGCCAGGGGGTGGCGAATGGGCCGCGGGAGTTGGCGGAAGCGGTGACCTTCGGGCGCCCGCCTGCGACCTGAGCGCCTTCCTACTTGCCGGCCTTGGCCGCTTCGGCGACCCAAGACTTGCAGGCTGGGAGGGACTGCTCCGACGTCACCAGATACGTCTTGGGACCGGCGAGCGCTTGGCATTCGGGGACGTCCTGTGAGACCAAATCCCAGCACCGATTGGCATCCAGGGTGCTGACGCACACCGCCGCTTGAAAGCCGGATGGCAACGAACCCAACTGCTTTGCCAAAGCGAAGTCCATGCGGATGTGCCCGCCATACGGATTAAGAGCGAACTTGATCGTGCCCTTCAGATCCCGCAAGTCAACATGTTTCAGGTGGCCGCCGAGGAAGCGGAGGTCTGTCGCTTGCACGAAACGCAGGTCAGCCCGATCTAGCACCGTGCGGTGGAAGTTGACCTTGTTCAGCACGGCGGAATTAAAACCGACCTGGGACATCTTGCAGCCCTCGAAAGCGCTGTTCTTGAATGTCGCACCGTCGAAGGAGGTTTGGGCGATTTGGCACTCAGAATTTTCTTTACCCGAGTAATCTGGATCGTCACGCAGCACAGCCTCGTCGAAGCGCCCGCGCGTGAAGTCCGCCGTGACGAATTGCGGACGGACAAAAGCGACCTTCTCAACCTTGGCGTCCTTGAAGTCGGGCTTGTTGATACTCGTGCAGACGGGGTTCTGCAGCTGATGCTCGGGCGAATCGGCCACCGAACTGGGCGCGGCGCTCACTGACGGCGGATCACTCAACGCGGCGCTCGCCAGCATCAGGTTGCATAGCTCAACCCCTGACCCGGCCAGCATAGCCTCGCCGACGTGTCGGAGGATTTCGCTTTGGCTGACGCCCGCGGCAACCAAGTGTCGGATGGCTTCGGCGCGCGCTGCGGGCGTCCCCGTCCTCATCTCTCGATAGAGTTCGGCCGTCACCCGCCTGGGTTCCGGCGCCAGGATCGCGACGATCACGATGACGAAGAGCAGCAGCGCCACCAACCCTGCCCCCAGCGCACCGTACAACTCGCGGCGAGCGAGCCGGGCCAGTTCGAGCTTGACGAACTCGGCGGCATCCTTTTTCGAGTAGTGGGCAGGGTCGACGTTGAACGCGGTCAAAGTGCCGTTCACCAGCTGCAGCGCAGTCGCATCGCCTTTGTTTATCGCGGCAATCTTCTCGAGGTGCGTGCGCCGCTTGTGAAGAACATAGCCCGCCACGGTTAAGGCCGCGAGAGAGAACCCACTGGTGACTAGCGCCGAGCCCTTCAGGATTCCAAGAACTTCTGACATCAAGACCCTCCCCGCTTGCGACTTTAGTATGACCGAGGGACCCCGCGATGAAAACCCGCGCCCTCATACCCGCTCACCGCGGCTATGGCCTACGGTCGAGCCATCGATCTCGAGGGTCCAACGTCTTGTCGGCCGCCCCGCACGATCGCCCGCGGCGAAACCGCACATATCGCTGGCAGGTCGCGGCGAGCGGGCGTACATTGCTTCCGCACCTACCTTGAGGATCGCAACATGCCTATACGCATTGCATCGCTGGCTCGGCGCATCGAGAAGAACGGCGCGATGCTTCACCGGGCGATGGTGGACCGCATCCAAGCCCTTGGGGCGGACCATGAGCCGTCCGAAGCCGAACAGGCGCTCGCTGAGGAGCGGCGCCTGCTCAAGGAGGAGCGGACGAATCGCCAAGCGCGAGCGCAGCAGCCCAGGGTCAAGGCCGTCGACAGGCTGGTGAGAACGCATCGTGCGAAGGCCAAGGAGAAGCCGAAGGCGACGAAGGAACCCAAGGAACCCAAGGAGGCCAAGGCTGGCACGGCCCACGGGCCTTCGCGCGCAGAGAAGCACGCCGCGAAGGCGGCCGCCCTTGAGGCCGCGAGGAGATCAACGAAGAAGTCGGCGAAGACCTGAGAAGGCGATCGCTCGATTCGTCTCGTGATAGTCAGGGTGTGCCAGGCGGCCACTGAGCGGCCTGCTCGGGATCGCGACGACCCCTGCGCCCGCCCGCGAGATCGACGAGGTCAGGTCCGTTCCGCACCCAGGCCGCTGGCGACGAGGAAGGCCGAGAGGACCCACAGAGCGGCTCGCACCAGACGTCGTTCTCGTCGTCTGGATTCCATCGCACGACCAGGTCGCGGCCGTAGCGCTGACCGCCAGTGCGCCCCCGGCGGGGCGCCCACCCTTCTACTTGCTCCTCTTGTTGCGCGCTTGCGTGAGCGCCAACGCGGCAGCCGTCTTCTCGTCGGCTGACGACTTGGGGTTCTTGAGAACCTTCGATGCCGCAGAGGCCGCTTTCGCGGATGTTTGCTCGTTGAGCTGTTTCAGGGTGGACTTCTTGCCGGCCATGGGACCTCTCCAGGGGTGTTTTTGAAGCCCGAGTGTGCATCGGGCGGGCTCGCGGCCCAAGAGCCTGCCAATGGGCCGTTCGTTGCGCCCTCAAAGCCGCACACATCGCAGCACGCGCTTCAGCTTCGTCCACACGCCTGGCGCAGCGTCTCCGAGATCGCTACATGACCGATACCGTGAACTCGACGTTCGCGATCGAAGGTGCACACTGTTCAACTATCGTTTGTCATCGATGCCTTGGTCCTCCCTCAACTTCAGTCTCCATGCGATGAAGCCGGCATCGCGCAATGACGCAGCGCACCCGCGCGCGGCGGCATCCTGAGCACGAGCCTATGGAACTGCGTCAGCTACGCTACTTCATCCGGATCGTCGAGCTAGGCAGCATGGGCCGCGCCGCGTTGGATTTGGGCGTTGGCACGCCGGCGCTGAGCCAGCAGATCAGCCGCCTCGAGGGCGAGTTGTCGACGCGGCTGCTGCAGCGCACCACCACCGGTGTGCTGCCGACCGATGCGGGACTGGCCTTCTTCCGCCAGGCCCAGCTCGCGATCCGCCATGCCGACGCCGCCGCCCAGGCCGCACGGCAGGCGCGGCTGGCAGGGCAAGTCAGCATCGGCCTCGCTCCGTCCACTTCGGGCGTGCTCGCGCTGCCGCTGCTGGAGGCCATGCGCGAGCGCTATCCGGACGTGCGGCTGCGCGTGGTCGAGAGTCTGTCGGGCAACCTCGCGACCATGCTCAACGCGCGGCAACTGGACCTGGCCGTGCTGTTCGAGACCGATGGCGCCCGGCGTTGGAGCGTGCTGCCGCTGCTCGAGGAAAGGCTGTTCGTGATAGGCCGGCGTGACCTGCCGGGCATGCCCACCGGCCGCAGCGTGCGCATCCTGCGGCTGGCCAGTCTGCCGCTGGTTCTGCCCAGCGGCACGCACGGGCTGCGCGCGATCCTCGATGCCGCCTTCGCACGCGAGCGTTGTGCGCCCCACGTCGTGCTCGAGATTGACGGCCTGGCGGTGCTGATGGACGCGGTGCGGGCCGGACTGGCGGCGACCATCCAGCCCGGCGCCGCGACCGTGCGCCTGCCGGCCGACGAAATGGCGCGCATCGAACTGGCGGAGCGCAGCGCGCGGCGGCGCAACTTGTTGGCCAGCCTCTCCGACGACGAGCTGTCGCCGGCCGCGCTGGCAGCGCGCGTGGTGCTTCGCAGCGTGGCCGCCGAGCTTGTCGTGCAGCAGCGCTGGCCCGGCGCGACCCTTCACGAACCCTGAACACCGCTTGCCCTGACGCCGTCTACCGGCCCGACGCGAGCTTCCCTAGAGTGCGTCTCCATGCGAAGAGGAGACGATCAGATGCTCGACGTGCTGGTGATCGGCGGTGGAAACGCTGCGCTATGCGCTGCACTGATGGCGCGCGAGGCCGGCGCGTCGGTGATGCTGCTGGAGGCCGCGCCACGCGAATGGCGCGGCGGCAACTCGCAGCACACGCGCAATCTGCGCTGCATGCACGACGCGCCGCAGGACGTGCTGGTCGATGCCTACCCCGAAGAGGAGTATTGGCAAGACCTGCTGAAGGTGACCGGCGGCATCACCAACGAAGCACTCGCGCGCCTGACAATCCGCGCTTCGTCGAACTGCCGCGATTGGATGCGCAAGCACGGCGTGCACTTCCAGCCGCCGCTGTCCGGAGCCCTGCATGTGGCACGCACCAACGCCTTCTTCATGGGCGGTGGCAAGGCGCTGGTCAACGCCTACTTTCGCAGTGCCGAGAAACTGGGCGTGCAGATCCGCTATGACACGCCGGTGGTGTCGGTCGAACTCGACGGAGATCGCTTCGTCGCCGCCTGCACTGCCAGGGGCGAGCGGATCGAGGCCAGAAGCTGTGTGTTGGCTGCCGGCGGCTTCGAATCCAACCGCGATTGGCTGCGCGAGGCCTGGGGCCAGAACGGGCGCGGCGAGTGGCCCTCCGACAACTTCCTGATCCGCGGCACGCGCTTCAACCAAGGCGTGCTGCTCAAATCCATGATGGAGGCCGGCGCCGATTCGATTGGCGATCCGACGCAGGCGCACATGGTGGCGATCGACGCGCGCGCGCCGCTGTACGACGGCGGCATCTGCACGCGGATCGACTGTGTCTCGCTCGGCGTCGTCGTCAATCGCGAAGCGCAGCGCTTCTACGACGAGGGCGAGGACTTCTGGCCCAAGCGCTATGCGATCTGGGGCCGTCTGGTGGCACAGCAACCCGGCCAGATCGGCTACTCGATCATCGACCAGAAGGCGATCGGCCGCTTCATGCCCCCAGTTTTTGCGGGCGTCACGGCGAACACGCTCGCAGAACTGGCCAGCAGGCTGGGTCTGCCCGAGCGGGCTTTCGTGCACACCGTGGAGGCATACAACGCCGCCTGCCGTCCCGGCAGTTTCGACCACACGGCACTGGACGACTGCCGCACCGAGGGGCTGACACCCGCCAAGACCCATTGGGCACGGCCGATCGATACGCCACCCTACTACGGCTACGCGCTCAAGCCCGGCGTCACCTTCACCTACCTGGGCCTCAAGGTCAACGACAAGTCCGCCGTGCACTTCGGTGGCCGCCCCAGCCCCAATCTGTTCGTCGCCGGCGAAATGATGGCCGGCAACGTGCTCGGTCAGGGCTACACGGCAGGGGTCGGCATGTCGATCGGCACCGCATTCGGCCGCATCGCCGGCACGCAGGCGGCCTTGGCTGCGCGCAAGGAGTTCGAACATGCAGCAGCTTGAATCATTTGCCCGCGAAGCGGTGGCGCGTGCCCCCGGCAGCCGCACGGTCATACCCATCCTCAGCGCCCGTGAGGCAGAGGTCGGCCGCCAGATGCAGATCTGCAATGCCTGCCGCTACTGCGAGGGCTTTTGCGCGGTGTTTCCGGCGATGACGCGGCGGCTGGAGTTCGGCAAGGCCGACATCCACTTCCTGGCCAACCTGTGCCACAACTGCGGCGCCTGCCTGCATGCGTGCCAGTACGCGCCGCCGCACGAGTTTGCCGTGAACGTGCCGCAGGCGATGGCCCAGGTGCGTGGCCAGACCTATGTCGACTACGCGTGGCCACCGGCGCTGGGCGCGCTGTACCAGCGCAACGGGCTGACGGTGTCGCTGGCATTGGCGACGGGCCTGGCACTGTTCCTGATCCTGGCGGTGGCCGTCAACGGCACGTTGTGGGGCGGGCAGCTCGGCGGCAACTTCTACAACCTGTTCCCTCACAACCTTCTGGTCGGCTTGTTCGCGCCGGTGTTCCTGTTCGCAACCCTGGCCTTGGCGATGGGGGTGCGCGGCTTCTGGCGAGACGTGACGCGTGCCACCAGCGGCGCATCGTTGAGCGGACCAGCGGCTGCGGAGGCCACGGACGCGGTGCTGCGCCTGAAGTACCTCGACGGTGGCCACGGTATGGGCTGCAACAACGACGACGACGCCTTCACCCTCGCGCGCCGGCGCTTCCACCACTTCACTTTCTATGGCTTCCTGCTGTGCTTTGCGGCGACCAGCGTGGCGACGATCTACCACTACGCGTTCGGCTGGACGGCGCCCTACGAACTGCCCAGCCTGCCCAAGCTGTTCGGCGTGGTCGGCGGTGTGAGCCTGATGATCGGCACGGCAGGGCTGTGGCACCTGAACCGCCGTCGCCATCCCTTGCATGGCGACGCCGTGCAAAGACCGATGGACCTGGGCTTCATTGCCTTGCTGTTCCTCACCAGCGCCAGCGGACTGGCACTCTGGCTGGGCCGCGGCACGCCCGCCCTGGCCGTGCTGCTGTGCCTGCACCTTGGTGCGGTGATGGCCCTGTTCGCCACGCTGCCCTACGGCAAGTTCGGTCACGGCATCTTCCGCAGCGCGGCCCTGTTGCGGCATGCGATCGAGAAGCGCCAGCCCAACACGATCGGTCTGGCGGCCGACTGAAGACCACTCACAACACTCTTTCCGGAGATCCGCGATGAACAAATTCCACCTGCCGCACGCCACGGCGTTGGCTTTCGCTGCGCTGTTGCTGAGCGGCCCCAGCCATGCACAGGACTTCCCACCCCAGAAGTCGGTCACGCTGGTCGTGGGTTTTGCCGCCGGCGGCGCGGCCGATGCAGCGGCCCGCCTGATCGCCAAGAAACTGGGCGAGAACATCGGCCAAACCGTTGTCGTCGACAACAGGGCCGGCGCCGGCGGCAACATCGCGCACCAGCAGGTGGCCAACGGTCCGGCCGACGGCACGATGCTGCTGTTCGGCTCGATCGGCCCGCTGACCATCGCTCCGCACGTGATGAAGGTCAGCTACGACCCGTTCAAGGATCTGGCGCCGGTGTCGGGTGGCGTCAATTTCCCCAACGTGCTGGTGGTTCACAAAGGCGTGGGCGTGAAGACGCTGACCGAGTTCGTGACGTTGGCGAAGAAGAAGCCGGGGGGCTTGGACTACGCCTCCACCGGCGCGGGATCGGCATCTCACCTGGCGGGCGAACTCTTCAGCCAGCGCGCCGGGATCGAGATGACCCACGTGCCCTACAAGGGCGGCGCGCCGGCCCTGCAGGACCTGCTGGGCGAACGCATCGCATCCTATTTCTCGGCGCCGCCCACTGCGCTGCCGCACGTGGAGGCCGGAAATCTCGTCCCGCTGGCCACCACGGGTCCGACGCGTCCGGGATACATGCCCAACATCCCGACGGTCGCGGAGTCCGGCTACCCCGGCTTCGAGGCGCTGAACTGGTATGCCTTCGTGGCACCGGGCAAGACGCCCACGCCGATTCTGGATCGCTGGAACGTCGAGATCGTGAAGGTGCTCAACGACCCGAGCATGAAAGACGCGCTGAACAAGCACGGCCTGACCCCGCAGCCCACTACGCGCGCCGAGTTGGCGGCCTTCATGAAGAAAGAAGACGCGAAGTGGAGCGCCGTCGTACGGGACCGCAAGATCACGGCCAACTGAAGCGGACCTGAGCAGGCGGCTTCTTGGCAACTGCAACGCGACCATGGCTCGCACCTTGGCGTCGAAGTAGTACAGCGACATAGGCAGGTTCCAGCCATTGGAGCGATTCCCGCCCGGGTCGGTGGAGGATGTGCAACGGCGCACAGGCGGCGGGGTCATGCCAGCAGTACTTTTCAGGATCGATTGAGGACACGAAGCAAGCCAGCCTGGGACGGAACCTGCGCCTGTTCGCGCGGGCGGTCTCGACCGTGGCAACGCCGAGCTTGCCGGCGGTCCGGTGATAAAGTGCGCCGCCCGCTCATGCCGCCACCAGTCAGTGTCCGCATCGACACCCAAGCCTTCCCGGCCGACGAAAAGCCGTCGTCACAGATTGCCCACGCTCGCTGACGTCGCGCGAGAAGCTGGCGTGTCCGATGTAGCGGCATCCTGCGCGCTCAATGCCGGCAAAGGTTCGACTCGCGTCTCGGTGGAGACCCGCGAACGGGTGCTGGCGGCAGCGAAGCGCCTGAGCTACCTGCCGAACGCGACGGCGCGTGCACTCAGCCGTCAACGGGCCAACGCGATCGGCTTCGTCGCGAACATTGCCTACGAGGAACCCAACCTCTACTTCCAGGAGCTATTCAACGGGGTCGTGCGGGGCGCTACTGACGCCCAGCAGACCACGTGCATCTTCCCACTCAGCAGCTGGGATGAAGCGCCGAAGCGCATCCCCGCGCTGTGTGACGGCCGCGTCGACGGGCTGGTCGTTCTGGCGCCGAATCTCGAAGACGACAGCACGACCTGGCTGCCCATCCATACGCCCTTGGTCACGATCCATGCCGGAAGGCAATTGCAGGCTCAGGTGAACGTCGAGGCGGACGACGAGGCGGGTGGCTTTGGCATCGTGCGTCATATGTTTGAACTTGGCTATCGCCGCATCCTCTGCGTGGGCGGACCGCCGCACAACAAGAGCGCGGACCGCCGTGTCGATGGCTTTTTGCGGGCGCATGCCGAGAACGGAGTGGACGTTGCTTCCGACCACGTGATCCGCACATGGTTCACCGTGGCGGACGGTCGCCAGGAGATGGAGAAGTGGCTGCAGAACCACCACGGTGACCTGCTGCCCGAGGCCATCTTCTGTGGCAGCGACGACATCGCCTTCGGATGCATGGAAGCGCTGGAGGCCCGAGGTGTGGGCGTTCCTCGGGATGTCTCGGTCGTTGGCTTCGACAACACTGTGCTGGCCCGCACGCTGCACATGGCGACCGTGCGTCAGCCCCTGCTCGAAATGGGTCGTCGCGCGGTCGACGTCCTCATGCAATTGATCGAGGCGCAGCGCGGTGGACAGCCGTACGAGGGCCCCCGCAACATCGTCCTGCCCGTCGAGATCGTTCCGGGCCGGACATTGCTCGACCGCCCCCGCAATGCGCCGCTGATGATCCCCTGACCCGGCGCGCGAGCTCACGGCGCCGATGGGTTTCCCCTAGTTAGTTCGGCGACCGATCGAACTATCATCAGCCGCGCGGCACCAGGCCGCCGTTATTTTTGCCGATTGATTCGGCGCCGAATCAAGCTTGTTTTGATGGTGCGGGATCGGATGCCGCGGCGCGCAGCCCACCCATAGCGACTGCATGAAATACACCAAGTCCACGCTCTCCCGGCGCAAGGCACTGCAGGCCGCCCTCGCCGCAGCCGCCGCCCCACTGGGCGCTGCAGCAGCGACGGCCGCGATGGCCTCCTCCCCCAGCGTGACGAACGCTGCCGCCGGCGACCTGGCGCCCAGGAACGCCGCGGCCCGCCGCGGCCAGCCATCGCCCGTATCGGAATGGGTGCTGACGACATCCCAGGGCACGTTGCGGATCAGCGCGCTCTGCGACCGCGCGCTGCGCGTGCGCTTCCTGCCCCCACAGGCTGCAACGCAGGCGCCGCCGCCAAGCCTCACGCTGCTGCCCGGCCGAGCCACGCCCCTCATGACGCAGAAGCCGGGCGCGGACGCGACCCGCCTCGAACTGCCGGCCATCCGCTGCGAGGTGGACAACGGGACCGGGGCGCTGCGATTCTTCGACGGCAAGGGCGCCTTGCTGCTCGTTGAAGCGCCCGGCACCCGGCGGCTGACGCCGTCGCGGCTGGGTGACGAGCCCGTGTTCATCGCCGAGCAGGCTTTCGAGTCCCCCGCTGACGAGCGGCTCTACGGCACCGGCTGCTTCCAGGACGGCGCCATGGACCTGCGCGGACTCCCACGCCGCTTGACGCAGGTGAACACGCAGATCAGCCTGCCGTTCATGCTGTCCAGCCGCGGCTACGGCGTGCTCTGGCACAACAACGGCATGGCCGAGCTGAACGCGCCCGAGCAACGGGTGGCGCTGAGTCGCGTCAACGCCGAGCGCAAAGCCGAAGTCGTGGATGTGACGACGACCACTGGCAATGCGCAAGTCGTGCGGAACCTGACGCGCTTTGAAGGCACGTTCCGAACGGCAGCGGCCGGCCGTTTCGCATTCCTCCTCGACGTCGGCCGCCCGATGGGTTCGCGCCACTCAGTGGAGATCGACGGCCAGTCCTGCGTCGAGATCGCGAACCAGTGGCTGCCGCCGACGATCGGCTTTGTCGTCGAGCTACCGGCGGGCGAGCATCACGTGCGCGTCCACGCCGACGACGGCGACGCTCCCTCGCTGAGCTTTGGCGCTGTGCGCGCAAGCACGACATGGCGCTCGCCGGTGGCCGATGCGATCGACTACGTCGTCATCGCCGGCCCCAGTGCCGATGAGGTGTTCGAGGGCTACCGCGAGATCTCCGGCGCCACGCCGATGATGCCGCGCTGGGCCTATGGCTACATCCACTGCCGCGAGCGCTTCCATTCGTCGCAGGAGATCGTCGACACGCTGCGCGAGTTCCGCCGCCGCAAGCTGCCCGTCGACGTGATGGTGCAGGACTGGCAGTACTGGGGCCGCCACGGCTGGAACGCGATGCGCTTCGACGAAGCCCACTACCCCGATCCCGCCGCGCTGGTGCGCGAGGTGCACGGCATGAACGGGCGCCTCATGCTGTCGGTGTGGGCCAGGATCGCCCGCGACACCGAGCTCGGCCGCACCACCGCAGCCGCCGGTCACTACATCGACCAGACCGACTGGGTCGACTTCTTCGACCCCAAGGCCGCCACCTTCTACTGGAACAACCAGCGCGATCGCCTGCTCAAGCTCGGCATCGACGCCTGGTGGCAGGACGCGACGGAGCCCGAGAACGACGACCTGGTCGGGCGGCGTACGGCGGCAGGCCGCGGTGAGCGCGTGCGCCTGGCCTATCCGTGGCACGTCACGCGCACCGTCTACGAGGGCCAGCGCCAGGCGGCGCCTGACCGGCGGGTGATGATCCTCACGCGCTCGGCCTTCCCCGGGCAGCAACGCCATGCGGCAGCCACCTGGTCGGGCGACATCGGCAACGACTGGGACACGCTCAAGCGGCAGATCCCCGCGGGCCTCAACATGGCCGCCGCCGGCTATGCCTACTGGACGGTCGACGCCGGCGGATTCTTTCGCCCGGGCGACGGCCAGTACACCGACAAGGCCTACCACGAGCGCTTGATCCGCTGGTTCCAGTACGCGACCTTCCTGCCGCTGCAGCGCGTGCATGGCTACATGACCAACACCGAGTTCTGGCGCTATGGCGACAAGGTAGAGGCAGTAGCGCGCCAGTACCTGGAACTGCGCTATCAGCTGCTGCCCTACCTCTACAGCCTGGCCCACGAGGTCCATGCGAAGGGCGCACCGATCATGCGACCGCTCGTGTTCGATTTCCCGCAGGACCACCAGGCCCTGGACCAGGCGCACAGCTACATGTTCGGCCGTGCCCTGCATGTGGCGCCAGTCCTGGCGCCTGAGGTGTCGAGCTGGTCGGTTTACCTGCCGCGGTCCGCGGGCGGCTGGGTCGATTTCTGGACAGGAGAACGGCGCGTCGGTGGTCGCACGCATGACGTGCCGTCGCCCCTGGAGCGCATGCCTCTGCACCTGCGCGCGGGCAGCATCCTGCCCCTCGGGCCGGTGCTGCAGTCCACCGCCGATGCCACCGGTGAGGCGCTCGACCTCTACGTCGTGCCGGGCCGCGACGGCGTCTTCGATCTCTACGAGGACGGCGGCCTGGACTATGCGTACGAGAAGGGCGGGCTCAGCGTGATCCGCATGACTTGGGACGACAGCCGCGGCGTGCTGCGCCTCGCGTCGCGCAGCGGGCGCTTCGCGGGCATGCGCATGACGAAGCGCCTGCGCATCCACCGCATCGGCGACGGCGGGCCGACGCTGCAATCCACACCGTTGCGCGAGGTGGTCTACACCGGCCGCGCCACGGATGTACGACTGGGATGAACGCCGTCTTCACGGCATGAAGTCGATGCCCCATGCAATCCACACTTCCATGAAGACCACCCCCCACTGGGTGCTCCCCCTTCTCACAGGCTCGAAAAGGTCCCGATGCATCCCCTGATCCAAAGCGCAGCGCACATGCTGGCCCTGCTGGGCGCCCTCGCGGCGCTGCCGGGCCACGCGCACGAGACGCTCAAGCTCGATGCGCCCAAGCCCAATCTCGCACCCACGCCGCCCATGGGCTGGAACTCCTGGAACAAGTTCGCCTGCAACGTCAGCGAGCAACTGATCCGCCAGCAGGCTGACGCCATGGCCGCCTCGGGCATGAAAGACGCCGGCTACCAGTACATCGTCATCGACGACTGCTGGCAGAAGAGCCGTGATGCCGACGGCAACATCCAGGCCGACCCGGAGCGCTTCCCGTCGGGCATCAAGGCACTGGCCGACTATGTACACGGCAAGGGCCTGAAGTTCGGCCTCTACTCCGACGCAGGCTCGTTGACCTGCGCCGGCCGCCCAGGCAGCGCAGGCCGTGAGTTCCAGGACGCACGGCAATACGCCAAATGGGGCGTGGACTTTCTGAAGTACGACTGGTGCCACACCGGCACCCGCAATGCCGAGGCGGCCTACACCATCATGGCCAAGGCCCTGCGCGAGTCCGGCCGCGACATCGTGCTGTCCATCTGCGAATGGGGCACCGACCATCCCGAGCGCTGGGGCCCGACGGTGGGCCACCTGTGGCGCACCACCTACGACATCTACGACGGTTGGAAAAGCACGAAGGACCGGGGGAATGGCATGACCAACATCCTGGACATGCAAGCCGAGCGCGGGGGCCGGTCAGCTCCGAATGCCTGGAACGACCCCGACATGCTGGAAGTGGGCAACGGCGGCATGACGACGACCGAGTACGAGTCGCACTTCTCGCTGTGGGCCATGCTGGCCGCGCCGCTGATCGCCGGCAACGATCTGTCCAAGATGGACGCCGACACGCTGCGCATCCTCACCAACAAGGACGTCATCGCCGTCGACCAGGACGCGCTGGGCCAGCAGGGCCGGCGCGTCTGGCGGCAGGGCGACCTGGAGATTTGGGCGCGACCGCTGAAGGGCGGCGAGTTCGCGGTGGTCTTGTTCAACCGCGGCGAGGCGCCGGCCGAGATGAAGGTGGGCTGGGACCAGCTCGACCTGCCCGCCGGCCTGAAGGCTGACGTCAGGGACCTCTGGACGCAAAAGGTCTCGAAGCAGGTGCGCGGCAGCTACGGCGGCACGGTGGCCCCGCATGGCGTGGTCATGGTGCGCATCACCCCGGTGCTGTAAGTCGGGAAGGCAAGCCCGCATGACCACCATGCCCTGACTGGCGAATTCCCTGAGCAGCCCGGCCGCAGCGGCTGCGTGCGCGCGGTCGCGACTGCCGGGCACGCCGACCTGCCTGCGGGCACCCGCACGCTCACCCTCCCCCCGCATGGCGCACGGTTCGTGCGCCGCGCTTGAAACCCAGGAAATTCCGATGCCACCCGCGCGCCTCCTGCGTACCTTCGCCACCTTCGCCACCTTCGCGGCCGCCGCCGTGCTGCCCTTCGTCGCCAGCGCCGCCGAGCCCGTCCAGGTGCGTCTCGACGTCACCCAGCAGCCCGCCGGGCCGCGCATCGAGCCCACCGTCTACGGCCACTTCGTCGAGCATGCCGGCACGGGCGTCTATGGCGGCCTGTGGGTCGGCCCGGAGTCGAACATCCCGAACACACGCGGCTGGCGCAACGACGTGGTGCAGGCGCTCAAGCGCGTCGGCGTGCCGGTGATGCGCTGGCCGGGCGGCTGCTTCGCTGACGACTACGACTGGCGCGACGGCATCGGCGACCCTGCCCAGCGCCCCGCCCGTCGCAACCGCTGGTGGGGCGGCCTGGAGAGCAACCGCGTCGGCACCCATGAGTTCATGGACTTCGCCGAGCAGCTCGGCAGCGAGGTCTACCTCTCCGGCAACATGGGTTCGATGCCGCCAAGGGCCGCGGCACAGTGGCTGGATTACATGACGGCCGACGACGCCTCCGCGCTGGCGCAGGAGCGCCGCCGCAACGGCCGCGACAAGCCCTGGAACGTCAAGTACTTCGGCGTCGGCAACGAGAGCTTCGGGTGCGGCGGCAACATGAGCCCGGAGCACCAGGCCGACATGCACAACCAGTACGCCACCTTCCTGTGGCCGGCCACGCGCGTGGCCTCCGGCGACGGCGAGGGCGATGACAACCGCGTCGAGGTGCTGATGAAGCGCTCCGCCAAGCACATGGACGCGCTGACTCTGCACTACTACTCGGTCCCCGACAACTGGACGAAGCACGGCGACGCCACTGGCTTCGACACCGGCGCCTGGGCACGCACGCTGAAAGCCGCCCTGGGCATCGAGCAGCGCATCAGCGCCCTGTCGGCCATCATGGACAAGCACGACCCGGCCAAGCGGGTGGCGCTCTACATCGACGAGTGGGGCACCTGGTACGACACACCCGCCGGCGCCAGCTCGCTGTGGCAGCAGAACTCGCTGCGCGATGCCCTCGTCGCCGCGGTCACGTTCAATGTCTTCCACGCCCATACCGACCGAGTGAAGATGGCCAACATCGCGCAGATGGTCAACGTGCTGCAGGCGATGGCACTGACCGATGGCCCGCGCATGGTGCTGACGCCGACCTACCATGCCTTCGACCTGTACCGCCCGTTCAAGGGCGCGACTCCCCTCAAGGCCACGCTGCAGGCGCCCGCCTTCAGCACTGGCGACGTCGAGCTGCCCACCGTGCAGGTCAGTGCAGCCCGCGCAGCCGACGGCAAGCTGGTGCTGGCACTGGTCAACCTTCACCCGGATCGCCCGGCGCGCGTGGCCACCAACTTCACCGCCGCGGCCACGGGCCAGGTGCTGACAGCGGCCGCCATGGATGCCCACAACACCTTCCAGCAACCGAGGGCCGTTGTGCCCGCGCCCTTCTCGGCGAAGCCCGGCCCGCAGGGCCTGGTTCTGGACCTGCCGCCCAAATCGGTCGTCGTCCTCGCGATGTAGCCATGCACCGAGCCACGCCAGCCGCAAGCGGGGCTGGCAGAGAAAACGCGGCACCAAGCAGTCACCACGTCCCTCCCCCAAGATGAAACCACCTCGCCTCGCACCAGCTTCGGCCCTCGCCTCCTTGGTGCTGGCCTTCTGCCTCTTCGCCTGTGGCGGCGGTGGTGGCGGCGGATCGGCCAACCCACCCCCGCCCCCGCCCCCGGACAACAGCGGCATGCGCGAGCTGACGAGCATCCAGTTGTCGCAGGAGATGTCGCCCGCGTGGAACCTTGGCAACACGGTGAACGCCACACCCACCGAGACCTCCTGGGGCAACCCCATGGTGAACCAGCCACTGCTCGACGCGGTGAAGGCGGCAGGCTTCAAGACCGTGCGCATTGTCGCCGGCTGGAGCCAGTATTCCGACGCCGACGGCAACGTCAGCCCGGCCTGGATGGCGCGCGTCACCGAAATCGTCGGTTATGCCCGCAACGCCGGCCTGTACGTGGTGTTGAACAACCATGAAACCGAGTGGACGACCCCGACCTACGCCAACCAGCCGATGGCCAACGCGCGCCTGGCCAAGCTGTGGACGCAGATCGCCAACAACTTCAAGGACTACGACGACCACCTGCTGTTCGCCGGCACCAACGAGGTACTGTTCCCTGGCGACTACGGCCCGCCGACGGCCGAGTACCAGGACGTCCAGAACGGGTTCAACCAGGTCTTCGTCAACGCGGTGCGGGCCACGGGCGGCAACAACGCCAAGCGCCATCTCGTGGTGCAGGGCTTCAACACGAACATCAACTGGACCTACAACGGCTTCATCAAGCCCGCCGACTCTGCAACCAACCGGCTGTTCCTGGAAGTGCACTTCTACGATCCGTACAACTTCGCGCTCAACGAGAACAGCAGCATCTGGCAGTGGGGTGCGATCGCGACCGATCCCGAGGCGACCGAGACGTGGGCCAACGAAGCCTACGTGGACGCGCAGTTCCAGATGATGAAGTCCCGCTTCGTCGATGCGGGCATCCCCGTGCTGTTGGGCGAGTACGCGGCCATGTTGAAGTCCGAGTACGACCCCGCCGGCACCTACCGAACCTACTGGGCCAAGTACGTGACCCAGTCGGCCTACCAGCACGGCCTCGTGCCGGCGTGGTGGGACCCGGGCTACGGCTTCAACCACGCGTCGGGCCTGTTCGATCGCTCCACCGGCGCCCAGTACTTCCCCAACCTGGTCAAGGCCATCGTCGACAGCGCCCAGTGATCGCCCTGGCGGGATGCCGCCTGCAAGCAGCAACCAATGTGCGGAACGCTTCCGCATTCCGCTCCCCGTGTTCTCACCGACATCATGCAAACATCAATGGCTGAAGTCATGCACCACAACAGATCCTCCCTCAGCGGATTCAATGCACTCTGGTTGGCGTCATGCCTGGCATTGAGCACGCTCGCCCACGCGGCGGAACCCGCGACCAGCGCCAAGCCTTTCGAATGGAAGTCCAGCGCGCCCTTGATCAAGCCTCCAGCCGACGCCAGTCGAATCCATGGCGTCAAGGACCCGACCATCGTCTACCACGACCATCGATACCATGTTTTCATGACCACGGCCACGGCGACGGGCTGGGGTATGGCCTATACGAGCTTTGCGGATTGGGACGAAGCGCCGAAGGCGTCCCTGTTCATGCTCGACCAGTCCCCCATCGGGCCGGGTTACCGCGCAGCGCCGCAAGTCTTCTATTTCGCGCCGCAGAAACTCTGGTATCTCATCTACCAAGGCGGCGACCCGTTGTACTCCACGACCAGGAACCTCGCCGACCCCCGGTCGTGGACGCCGCCGCAGCCCTTCTACCCGACCATCCCTGAAAGCGTCAAAGACGCCAAGGGCCAGGCAGCCTGGTTGGACTTCTGGAACATCTGCGACGACAAGAAATGCCATCTGTTCTTCACCGACGACCACGGCAGCTTCTTCCGCGCTGATACGACGATGGAGCGTTTCCCTCGTGGCTTCTCGGAGCCCGTCGTCGTGATGAAGGAAAAGACCGAGGACCTGTTCGAGGCGAGCAATACCTACAAGATCACCGGCACGAACGAGTACTTGACGCTGATCGAGGCCATGGGGCCTCGCGGCAGGTATTTCCGGGCCTGGAAGGCCGATCGCCTGGACGGCCAGTGGCAACCGGTTCCCGGCGCCAGGATGAACATGTTCGCTGGCGCAGACAACGTCAAGTTCGACGGCCGGATCTGGTCCGAAGGCGTATCCCATGGCGAACTGATCCGCGACGGCTTCGACCAGACGCTGAGCATCGACCCCTGCCAGCCGCTGAGATTCCTCTACCAGGGCCTGGACATGGAGAAGGACAAGAAGTACGAGTACATCGAGCTGCCCTATCGGCTGGGAGTCATCACCGCGACCGGCCCCAACGCCATCAGCGAGTCGTGCCAGAAATGAACCCTCGCCCGGCCGGGCCGCTTCGGGCCTTGCGCATGGCCACATCCGGGCTGATGTTGTGCGTGGCCTTGGCGCTGATTCCATGCGCGGCACCGGCATCTGCGATGAATGGGGAGGGGCCGGTGGCGAGCGGGCCCAAGGGCATGTCGACCGCGACCTGGACGCCGGACAACGGCAACGGGACCTTCACCAATCCTTTGTTCTATGACGAGTTCTCGGATCCGGACCTGATCCACGTCGGCGACTGGTTCTACCTGACCGGCACCACCATGCACGCCATGCCGGGCCTGCCGATCCTGCGCTCGAAGGACCTGGTCAATTGGGAGTTCGTCGCCTATGCCCTGGACAAGCTCGACCTCGGCCCGGCCTACCGGCTGGAGGGCGGCGGCAACATCTACGGCCAGGGTATCTGGGCGCCGTCCTTGCGCTACCGCGATGGCAAGTTCTACATCTTCGCCAACGTCAACGGCCAGACGACCCAGATGTTCACGGCCACCGATCCGACGGGGCCGTGGACACGCACGTCGATGAAGCGCAGCTTTCACGACCTGTCCGTCCTGTTCGACGAAGGCAAGGCCTATGTCGTCTGGGATCACCAGACGATGCACCTGGCCCAATTGACTGAGGACCTGACCGACATCGTTCCGGGCACCGAGCGCACCCTTTTCACCAAAGACGCCGGGATGGGCGAGGGCGCGCACTTCTACAAGATCGACGGCAAGTACTACATCATCAGCGCCAACTACGCAGGCGGCTTTCGCATGCCGGCGGCGCGGGCGGATCATGTGCTGGGGCCCTACGAGGTCCATCAGGCGATCAGTCTGCACGAGGACTTCGGCATGGCGTCAAGCATGCGCCTGGCTACGCCCAAGCCGCCGTTCGGGACCTGGGGGCCCGACCCCGCTGCCAAACACAGCCTGGCGATGCACCAGGGAGGCATCATCCTGACGCCAGAGGGCGAATGGTGGGGCTTTTCAATGATGGATTTCAATTCCGTCGGCCGCCTGCTCAGCCTGTCTCCGATCACCTGGAAGGACGGCTGGCCTTATTTCGGACTGCCGGGCAATCTGACGCGCACGCCGCGGATCTGGGTGAAGCCGAAGACCGCCACGCCGCAGCCGGTCAGCGTGCCCTTCCAGCGCAGCGATGATTTTTCGGCGCCGCAGCTCCAGCCTATATGGCAGTGGAACCATGTCCCGGTCGACGACAAGTGGTCGTTGTCGGAACGGCCCGGTTTCCTGCGTCTTCACGCCCTGCCGGCGACCTCGTTCTACGACGCGCGCAATACCTTGACGCAGCGGGCGATCGGGCCGATGTCGGCACCGACCGTCCTGCTCGATGCGTCGCACCTGAAGCCAGGCGACACGGCGGGACTGGGCCTGCTCAATCTGCCCTACGCGACCTTGGGCGTTGAAAAACTAACCGATGAGATCAACGTCATCTTTCATGACCAGCGCCTGGACCAGCGGGTGCGGGTGAAGATGAACGGGACGCGCCTCTGGCTTCGGGCCGACTGCGACTTCCTCACCGAACGGGCGCGCTTCAGCTATTCCTTCGACGGCGTCACCTTCACGCCTATCGGCGACGAGGTCGTGCTGATCTACCAGACCTTCACCTTCCAGGGCGTTCGCTATGGATTGTTTAGCTACAACACGACCGGCGCCGAGGGCGGCTTTGCCGACTTCGACAGCATCGATGTCCATCAGCCGCATACCCGCGGCCTGATGCGGCCCATTCCGTATGGTCGATCGATCCGGATGGCGTCGTTTCGCGCGACGACCGGACTGGCGGCCAGCGATGGGCGCCTGGCGTCGGGTGTCCCGACGCGGTTCGACATCGTCGACCGCAAATTGGGCCGCGTCGCTCTGCGATCGGGCGGACGCTATGTCTCAGTCGGTGAAGATGGCGGGGTGACGCTTGTGGCCGGTCAACCCGGCACGGCGCAGACCTTTCAATGGATTGAAACGCCGACGGGAGAACTGGTGCTGATGTCACTCGCCACCAACCGCTTCCTGCGCATCGATGCGCAGACTGGGGATGTCCGGGCCGACAGTCCCGGCCCCATGCCGGATGACAGCGACGGCGCCCGCTTTATCTGGTCGCAGTGAAGGTGGCCGCACCGGCGGATCAGCCGGGCACCCGGATGAACACCCGAACAACCCATTGAAGGTTCACACCTGGCCATGCGCCTGTCCAACCTATTGCCCCGCATCGCCCTCTGCTGGGCCGCCCTCGCCAGCGCGGCCGCGCCGGCCGCCGAACCGCCGCCCGGCGCCAATCCGGTGCTGCGCGACCGTTTCACCGCCGACCCCGCGCCGCTCGTCGTGGGCGACACGGTCTACCTCTACGTCGGCCGTGACGAGGCCAAGGGCAACGACTTCTTCCTCATGAAGGAGTGGCTGTGCTATTCGTCCAAGGACCTGCGCCACTGGACTGCCCATGGCGCTTTCATGAAGCCCACCGACTTCAAGTGGGCGGTGGGCGACGCCTGGGCCGCGCAGGTGGTGCAGCGCAACGGCCGCTTCTACTTCTACGCCACCGTGCAGCACGACGACACGCAGCCCGGCAAGGCCATCGGCGTCGCGGTGGCCGACAACCCGCTGGGCCCGTTCAAGGATGCGCGCGGCTCGGCGCTGGTCACCGATGCCACGACACCCAGCCCCTACCACTGGAACGACATCGATCCCACCGTCTTCGTCGATGACGACGGCACCGCCTGGCTGGCCTGGGGCAACCCGGTGCTCTACCTGGCCCGGCTCAAGCCGAACATGACCGAGCTCGACGGCCCCATCGAGAGGATCGCGCTGCCCAACTACACCGAGGGGCCGTGGCTGTCCAAGCGCAAGGGGATGTATTACCTGACCTATGCATCCATGGCGCACCAGAACGTCTGGGAGCATCTGTCCTATGCCACCGCGCCCAGCCCGCGCGGGCCCTGGACCTACCAGGGCGTGCTGACCGGCCCGACGCGCAACAGCTTCACCATCCACGCGGGCATCATCGACGACTTCAAGGGCCAGTCCTACCTGGCCTATCA
Source organism: Ideonella flava (assembly GCF_051857595.1). Classification (NCBI taxonomy): domain Bacteria; kingdom Pseudomonadati; phylum Pseudomonadota; class Betaproteobacteria; order Burkholderiales; family Sphaerotilaceae; genus Ideonella; species Ideonella flava. Next base: position 96,217 of record NZ_JBPZHD010000011.1, on the reverse strand, counting down.
CAACGGCGAGCTGACCCTGCCCGACGGCCAGACCGGCAACGGCAACCGCCGTTCCGTCACGATGGAGTACCTCCACTACGACGCCGACGGCCGCATGTGGCCCGTCACGCAGACCGAGGCCGGCATCAGCACGCCGCCCCGGCCGCCCGCCGGCAAGGTGCCCGCGCCGGCGGACCCTGGCCGCTCCGACCCCCGCGTGGCCGTCCAGCAGTTCGCCCAGGGCTATCCCGAAACCTGGCCTGGTCGCCCGGCGCTGGCCTCGGTGACCCGGCCGTTCGAGCAGGCGCCCGAGCCGGTGGGCTTCAATCGCGACGGCGGCGCCAGCCGCCTGGTGCAGACCTTCGTGCCGCGCGCCGACATCGAACTGGGCCTGCTCAGCCTGTATGCCGGCGACGGCCACGGCACGGACGCGGCGCACCCCTTGCGGCTGTCGCTGCGAGACGTGGAGGCCGGTACCGAACTGCTCGGCGCCGGCCAGGGCCTGGCCATCGCCTACCGGCCGCAAGGGGCCGGGCTGCTGAGCTTCGACTTCAGCGCCCACCCGTCCGTCGTGCTGCAGGCCGGTCGCCGCTACGCGCTGGCGCTGCAGGGCCAGAAGGAGGCGCTGACGATCGATCTGCGCGCCAGCCGCGATGACATCTACGCGGACGGCGAGGCCAGCCTCGACGATCGGCCGCTGAAGGACCCGCAGGGCCGCCCCGTGGACTTCGCGTTCGCGCTCTACGCGCTCCAGCCGCGCTGAGCCCGCCGCTGGCCGTCAGGGCTTGGCGACCGCGCAGCGCTTGCGCGTGGCGGCAGCCTTCTTGTGCGTCGGCGACGTGCTCAGCGAGACAGCGGGGCCGGGTTCGCCAGGTACGCCTTGAACAACCGGGCGAACTGCCCGCCGTCCGTCGTGATGTTGGCCGACGTGCTGCCGCCGCCGCTGAACACGATGGCGAACACGCCGCTGGCGGTGTACTCGGTCGGATGCGTGAGCATGTACTGGACGTGGTTGTCCCGGTAGTGCCCCGGCGTGCCGCCGGGCGTGTTCGAGGGCACACCCATCGGCGTCTGCCAGTACAGCACGGGGAGGTCACCGAGCAGGCTCCGCACGGCGGTCCACTCGTTCTGGTTCTGGTGGAAGTTGGGCGTCGACACGTTGGCCTCGTCCCAGTAGAACGGGCCGTTGCCGCGCCCCGAGCACTCCCCCGGAGGTGGCGAGGCCTCGAAGCAACCGGCATCGCGATCGCTCGTCTGCGCGACCATGAAGTCGGCCTTGTCCGCCCCGACCTTCAGCATGAAGTTGCCTACGGTGTTGGCATCCCGGCCCCAGAAGGACGGCGGAAACCCGATCTTGGCCTTGGGCGCGTAAGTGCGACCGAGCGCGAGCAGGCATCCCGCCATGCCGGCGACGTTGTCCGGCTGGCTCGCGCACTCGTTGACCATGCTCACCCGCGCCGGCAGCTTCGCCGGGTCGCCCCCGGGAGCGCCTGTCATCGCGAAACCCCAGAAGTCCGGCTCCAGGTTGACCAACGCGGGCGAGTCCGTCTCGCCGATCTTCTGGTACATCAGCTTGACCTGGGCCCAATAGCTGGACATGAAGCTGGGGTCGTTGACGGCGTCCAGGTTGCCCTCGCCCCGGGAGGCCATCTGGTAGAGCGTGAACATGGGCACCGCGCCGACGGCCTTGACGTTCGCCGAGACGTAGGTCACGTAGGCCCCATCGGGGCTGTTCCACGTCGGCCACGAACCGCTGCCCACACCGACCAGGTAGGTATCGATGATGTCCGGCTGGATCTGCTGGCTCGTCATGTCCGCGATCGAATTGCCGGCGCCCAGGCCTCCCAGCAGCCGATCGGGCATGCCGAGGGCGGCGTTGATGGAGCCGGCGGACGGCGGTGGGGCGGGGGGAGGATCCGCCGGCCCCGGTGCCGGCGCTGGCGGCGAGTCGCTGCCTTCGGACCCGCTTCCCCCGCAGGAGGCCACGCTGGCCATCAGCAAGGCAAGCGCGACGAGGCGGACGGTCGAAGCGGCGTTCAGGGCGTTCGGCATTCTTTTCCTTTCCAACGAGATGTCATGCGACACGAGCGTGCGTGACATTCTCGATGGGCCGAACCGAAACTCCCCGCGAACTACTCGATGTTCTGCGCAAGGTTGGCAAGCGGAGCATGCGGAGAGTGAGCAACTGTAGCGAGTTAGCGTCCCGGCGGCCGGCGGAACGATCGTTCAGCCGCTTCGGCCTCGAATTCGTCGAACGCAGCCGCCATGGATCGGCTGCTCGCGGCCTCGGGGACGCAGGCACGAGCACTGATGATCGGGTACGTGGCACCGCAAACCGCGACGCCCGAGCTGCCGCTGACGCGATGCCAGGTCGAGATCCTGCGGCGCGTCGTGCAGGGCTGCAGCATGAAGCAAATTGCCTACGCGAATCGAATCGCGACGCACCCGCGAGCGGCAGCTATCCGGCGGTGAGATTGAGTTCCACTTGGGCTCGACTCGGCCAATAGCAGAAGCTTGTCAAGGATCGCTTTGCGACCGGCCATCTCGAACGTTAGAGGCGCCGTAGAAGCCTCCCGGGAGTTGGGCACAGTCGCAAAAAGTTGAAGCGACCATGTCGATTCTGCTGCTCCTCGCTCGTCGTACAGGCATAACACCACCCCTTCGACAGCGCAGGAGAATCCAATGGCTGCATCGGTACTGTTCATGTCAATGTCGCTCGACGGCTATATTGCCGGTCCGCACGACGAAGTCGGCCATCCCGGTGGCGATGGCTTCGACCGGCTGCACGAGTGGTACGGGGACTTCTCCCGGCCGTCTGGGGCCGTCGGAGAACTGTGGGACGAGTGGAACACGCCTGGTTCGATATTGGCGGGTCGGCGTACCGTGGAGCAGATCGATCACTGGGGCGGTGACAATCACGGTGTCCCAATCTTCGTGCCCAGCCACCGGCCGCCCGGCCCATCCGTCGCGAACTATCCATTGGTGACATATGTGCGCGACGGAATCAAGAGCGCAATGGCTCAGGCGAAGGCCGCCGCCGGCAATCTGAACGTGCTGGTGCTCGGCGCGTACACAGCACAACGGGCACTTGAGGCCGGTGTGCTGGACGAGCTGCAGATCCATCAGATCCCGGTGCTGTTCGGCGGCGGCCGTCGTCTATTCGACGTGTTGCCTTCGCAGATCGAGCTGGAGATCGTGCGAGTGATCGACACTCCGGCTGCCACGCACATCCGCTATCGCGTTCGTCGCTGAGCGGGTTGGCGCCCAACTGTCCATTCAAGCGGAAGCCGCTTCGCGCTCGGCCAGGACGTCAGCCCGTGACCTTGACCCTGAACACGGTACCGGCGGCTGATGGCGTCCTGGTTGAAGACGACGGTGAATTCCACGGTAGCCCCGATGCGGGGCGCGGGCGGGCGCTTATCCGGCGACCCGTGTCCTGCGAAACTCTCGCGGCAGTTCAGGCCGAGGGCGAGGCCCAGGCCTGCCTGGATCAGCGATCGACGGGTCGCGCTCATGCGGACTCTCCGGATCGGTCAGGTGGCCGACGCGTCATTGAGCCCGCCGATCGCGGCAGGCGACAGCACTCCTTCGCGTGACCGCGCGCGAGCTGTCGCCTGGCTGGCTGGACAGCGTTTTGCTACCCTGGGTGCATGGTGGAACCGACACTGCTTTCGACGCTCGACCAAGGCGTACTGACGTTGACGCTGAACCGCCCCGAGAAGCTCAACGCGATCGACAACGCCTTGGCAGCCGCATTGCTCGAGAAACTACAGGCAGCAGCCAACAACCCAGAGGTGCGTGTGATCCGCCTGCGTGGCAATGGGCGGGCCTTTTGCGCGGGGCGCGATGTCAGCGCGCCGCCCACCGAGCGGGATCTCGAACTGGTCCAGGGTGTTGCCGTGGCCATCGTGCGCCACCCGAGGCCCGTGGTGGCGGCCGTGCACGGCTGGACTGTGGGCGCAGGGTTCGAGTGGACGATGGACGCCGATGTGGTGGTGACTGCAGACGATGCGAGGTTCAAGCTGCCCGAAGCGTCGATCGGCGTCTTCGTGACAGGTGGTCTCGTGGCTACCTTGCCAGCCATCGCCGGACTGTCGCGGGCCAAGGCCATGATGCTGTTGGGCGAGGAGTTCGGTGCCCGTCAGGCTGTCGACTGGGGCCTGGCCCTCCGGGCGGTACCGACCCATCAACTGGACGAAGTCTCGATGGTTGTGTGCCAGCGACTCGCGGCGCTCGATCCGACCGTCGTGGCGCACTACAAGCGCGTGCTCAACGCTGTCGGCCTCGACCGATTCGACCAGGCGATTGAGGAGGAGTCGAACGCCACTCGCTTGCTGGTGAAGGCATCTCCGCTCGGGACCTGATCGCCGTATCAGTGCGGAGTCGGTGCAGAGGTCCGGCATGCTTAACTGAACGGCCGCTGGCCGTCGACGGGAGCGCTCGTCCGAGCGAGCAGGAGGCGCTTCAGCCGATCTTGTCCTTGAGCCGGTAATAGGCACCTGCCAGAGGCAGGAACCAGGGAGGTCCGAAATGGCCCGGGATGGCTGGCCAGGCGAAGTCTTTCCAGGGATTGAGCTCCGCGCGCCCGTCCATGACCTCCGCCATGATCGTCCCCATCAGGGTCGACATCTGGGTGCCGTGGCCGCTGTAGCCCATCGAGTAGTAGATGCCGTTGCGTTCGCCGGCGCGTGGCAGTCGGTCGCGCGTCATGTCGACCATGCCGCCCCAGCAATAGTCGATGCGTGCGTCGCGCAGTTCGGGAAAGACGTCGTGCAATGCCGCCTGGAGGATCTCACCGCTCTTCTGGTCGGAGTTCGGATTGGAGACGGCGAATCGCGCCCGTCCGCCGAAGAGCAGCCGGTTGTCCGGCGTGGCCCTGAAGTAGTGGACCAGGTTCTTGGTGTCGACCGCCATCCGGCGCCGCGGCAACAGGCGGTCGAGCGTTTCGTTCGGCAGCGGCTCTGTGACGATGAGGAACGCGCCTACCGGCACGATCCTGCGCCGGATCCAGGCCAGAGGCCCGGTGTGCGAGGTCCCGCTGGCCAGCAGAACCTGCGCCGCCCGAAGCCGGCCCTTCGGAGTGTCGATGGTGTGGCCACCACCGGGGGCGGGCCGAAGGCTCGTCATCGGCGCGTGCTCGTGCATCTCGACGCCGCGGCGCGCCGCCGCTTCGGCCAACCCTCGCACGAAGCGCCCGACGTGCATGCCCGCGCTCTTGCGGTAGATCAGCCCGCCATAGAAGCGGTCCGACCCGACCTCCCCGGCCAGGTCAGCGCGGCTGACCATCTCCGTGTCGGGATCGACATGGGCCGCCAGCAGGGCCTGGCTGCGCGCCAGCTTGTCGTAGTGTTCTGGCTTGGCCGCCAGCTTGATCTTGCCGGTGCGTGCGAAGCTGCAGTCGATCTTCTCTTCCGCCACCAGGCGCTCGACCATGTCGACGCCGGCGTCGAAGGCCCGGTACAGCCGGTCGGCGACTTCCTTGCCGAGCTTGGCCGACAGGGCACCGTAGTCCTGGGCGAAGCCGTTGTTGCACATGCCGCCGTTGCGGCCGGATGCCGCGTGACCGATGGTCTCGGCTTCCAGGAGCACGACACGCGCGCCCTTCTTGGCCAGCGCCAGCGCGGCCGAACAGCCGGTCAGGCCGCCGCCGATCACTGCAACGTCGCAGGTGCCCAGCACGGGTCCTGCCGTTGCGCTGCGGAAGGGCTCCGACGTGTCGAGCCAATAGGAGGTCAGCTTCATACCGGCGTCAGTTGAACGACTGGTTGGCGAGCGCAAACAAGCGCGCCGGCCCCGTCGATGGAACCTGCGTTCCGAGGACCATGGTGGTGGCGTCACCGACCCGCTGCAGGCCGAGGCCTTCGAGCCACTCGCCGAGCTGCGAGGTGGCCGAGGTGTCGACGCGAACGAACACACGCCCGAGGCGCGCGAGCGCGGCCTCGATCAACGCGCGCGCATCGGCCGGGCTTTCGGCGACGACGGGACCGATGACCTGCCCTCGGCCGAACAGACGTGAGATCGCATAGCCGCGCGGCTCGCCGTCACGTACGAGCACATGGCCGTCACCGATCTGGACGAGCCGATCCAGCATCTGTCGCCTCGCCCAGGCGGTGGCCTCCTGATCGAGACGCGCGATCGCTTCCACATCCGATGGCGCCATCGCCCTGACGAGGTTCGGCGGCGGCGCCTCATGGCACTTCTTGGGTAAGCCCTGGTGCTGGTGGATGACACCGACGCAGGCGAAGCCGCGTCGCTGATAAAGCGCCAGGCCTTCGGCCGTCGAGTTCAGCGTGATGGTCCGCGGGTGGGCCGCTCCCAGCAGGGCGTCCATCAGGCGGGAGCCGTGGCCACGCCCTTGCACAGCCTTCGAGACGATGATCATCCCGGCTGAAGCATGGTCCTCGCCGTGGGCCCACCACGCCGCGGTCGCGATGACCGTGCCGGCTTCGTTGCACAGCACGAATCCCTGGCCGAGCTCCAGCGCGATTGCCCAGTCCTCGAGCCGATAGGGCCAGGACATCTCCTGAGAGAGCCGCAGGGCGGCCGCCAGGTGTTCCTTGCCAAACGGGACCAGCACCACTCCGTCGTCGTGGTGGCCGGGCCGGGTCGCCTTGGCGGTCATGGTTCGCGCACCGCGATCGCGTCGACCTCGACCAGGTACCCGTGGTGCAATTCAGGCACGGGAACCACGGTGCGCGCGGGGCACGCATCCGGCAGCATGCCCGCGTAGACCGCATTGAACCGCGGCCAGTTCGCGATGCCGACGATGTAGGCGGTCACCTTGACCAGCTGCTGCGGCGAACTGCCCGCGGCACGCACCATCTCCAGCAGGTTCTGGATGGCCTGCCCGGCCTGCGCCTCGAAGCCTTCGTCGTCCAGCGGACGTCCATCCGCCCGGATCGGCAATTGTCCGGAGACGAAGACGTGTGCACCCGAGACGATGGCCTGCGAGTAGTGCCCCGCCGGCCTGGGTGCGCTGTCTGTCAGGATGGCGTTCACGATCTGGCCGCCGCTCACTGCCATCCCCCGAAACGCAACCACTCGGCTTCGACGCGGTCCGAGGTGCCGCGGACGACCTGATAGGCGCGATGCTGGGCGCCGGTGGCGCAAGCGTGGTTCGGCAGGATTCGCACGCGGTCACCGATGGCGAGATCCGGCAGCACGCCGCTCGAGCCCGGTCGCACGGTGATGATCCCGTGCTCCTGGTTGGCGTCGGCGACGATCAAGTCGGGATAGGGAATGCCAGCCATGTCGCACACCAATCCATAGCCCTGATCGACGGCCAGCCTGCGCGTACCTCGGTCCTGCGACAGCGCCATCCAACCGGCGTCGACCAGGATCCATCCCTTGTCGCGCTGGTGTCCGATCACGGTCGCGAGCACCGAGACCGCAATGTCCTCGACCTGGCAGACGCCGATCCCGGCCATCACGAGATCGAAGAACACGAACACGCCGGCCCGCACTTCGGTCACGCCGGTGAGGTCGGCGGCATGGTGCGCAGTCGGCGTGGAGCCGACGCTGACCACCGGACAGGGCAGCCCCGCTTCACGCAGGATCGTCGCGGCGTCGACCACGCTGCGGCGCTCGACCTCCGCGCATCGACGCAAGGCCTCTGCCCCACGGGCCGAGTAGCTGGCGCCGGCGTGCGTGATCACGCCCCGCAGTTCCGCTCCATCGTCGAGGGCGTGGCCGATGTCCAGCAGCAGCTGCCGGTGGGTCGGCAGCACCCCGGAGCGGTGGCCGTCGCAGTCGATCTCGATCAGCGCTGGAATGCGCGTGCCTGCCTGGCGCGAGGCAAGCGCCACGGCTTGCGCCTGCTCCACGGTGTCCAGCACCACGGTCACATCGGCGCCCCCGGCGCGCAGCTCGAGCACCTGCTTCAGTTTCGATGGCGCAATGCCGACCGCATAGAGGATGTCCCGCACGCCGGCAGCCGCGAACCGCGCAGCTTCCAGAAGTGTCGAAATCGTTGCAGGCCCCGCCGGCGACGTCATGACGCGCCGTGCGACCTCCACGCATTTGGCCGTCTTGAGGTGCGGACGCAGCGACACACCCATGCCGTCGAGCCTTGTTCTCAGGCGTGCGATGTTCTGCTCCATCCGCTCGGCGTCGAGGATGAGGCAAGGCGTTGCCAGGTCCGAAAGCGTCGTTGCGATCTCTTCGGCGTGCGCCGTGTCCGCGAATATTGCCTGGCTCAATGTCTTGCCTCCGGTGGTGCCTTGGGACAGATGTTGCACCGGGCGCATGCAGCCTACAATTTACCGAACCTGCATGGAGCATTAAGGCGGCACTGAATGATCAGCTCGGAGGACCTTCGCTTCTTCGACGTGTTGACCAAGTCGGCGTCGCTCGCCGAGGCCGCCAGGAAGCTTGACGTCACGCCGCCCGCCGTCACCCAGCGCTTGCGCGCACTGGAGGCACGCATAGGCATCCGGCTGATCGACCGTTCCGGCCGCAAGATGAGTCTCACCGACGAAGGCGCCCTCGTCGCATCGCACGGGACGATAGTGGCTGAGGCGATGGAGGCGCTGTCCGAGGCATTGGCGGACCGCAAGAAGGCCATCAGCGGGCATCTGCGGGTCGCCGCCCCCCACGGCTTTGGCCGGCTTCATGTGGCGCCGGTGGTGGACGCCTTCGCCCAGGCGCATCCCGGCGTGACGGTCACGTTGGATCTCTCGGATCATCCGGGCGCGAAACTGGTCGAGAGCAGCGACGTCACCATTCACATCGGCCCGCCCGGACCGCTGAACCAGATCGTGACGACGCTGGCGCCGAACCGACGCATCCTCTGCGCCAGCCCGGGCTATCTCGCCGATGCAGCACCTCTTCAATCGCCATCAGACTTGATGCGGCATCGATGCCTCGTGGTCAGGGAGAACGATGAAGACGTCACCCTGTGGCGGTTCCTGCACGCTTCCCGCGGGCCCGAGACCGTTCGAATCCGTCCCACCATGTGCAGCAATGACGGGGTCGTGGTTCGCGACTGGGCGCTTGCAGGGCAAGGTGTCGCGATCCGGTCGGAGTGGAATGTCGCAGCCGACCTCGCAGCCGGTCGACTGAAGCGGGTGCTGCCGAGCTGGGAGGTTCCTGCGGCCGACGTCGTCGCCATGCTGGGCACGCGCTTCGGGCGAAGTGCGCGCACGACGGCGTTCCTGGCCCTGCTCCGCCAATCCCTTTCGCCGGCACCTTGGAGGCGAAAGACCGTTCGATGACGCCGAGGCTGCACTTGCGGCCGCATGCTTTCGGGAGCAAGCCGGGGCGCCACGCTGATCCAGTAGCCTGCGGCAGCGGCACCCACCAGCCGTGGCGCGGCAACCAGGCCTGCCCGCATAGGGCATTCGTTCAGGGCCCCGCGCCGTGAAAAGTACGCGCCCGAGGGGCCTCCGAGGATCCCGCTACAGGTTTTCCCGCAGTTGTTCGTGTGACCGACGAACTAGTCTGGGCGCCGTTGATATAGCGTTATATCAACTGACAGCGGATAGGCGTTGGTGCTGTGCAGAAGGGTTTGGCGACATGACTCGCGGTGCGCGATCAGCCGGGGCTTCCTTCCCGCGGCGATTCCTTCGTTCGGCCCTGGTGGGATTGCCCTTCCCGGCCGGGGGCCCGGTCCTCGCAGCCGCGGGCAACGGTGACTTGACGGGCTCCAACATCAACCACGGCGGACGCTGGGACGCTGTGGCCCCATGGAAACCTAACCACACTTCGTTACTGACACATCAAGTCACCCTCGGCATCATGTCGAGCGCCGATGACATGCGCGTGCAGGCGATGAAGACCCGCTGGCAGGCCTGAACGCGGTTGCTATCGCGACATCGGTCAAGGCTCCCGCATTACGACGACATCCCCTTCGCTGGCGTCCGGGCAGCGAACCCATCAAGCGCAAAGGATCAGACTTGTCCAAGCCCCGCATCCAAGACACGAACGCCCATGAACTGCCCGACTCCGCGCGGCGTGCCTTCTCGTTCGGACTCGGGCTGCTTCCCATGTTCCCCTTGCTGCCCGCCTGCAGCGGCGGCCCCCAAGGGGATGGCGTTGACGGCGATCCAGGGCCAGGCCAAGGGACCCGCACACCGGCCTCGGAGAGCGGCGTCTTCACTCACCCCGGGCTGCTGGTCACCGACGATGACTTCTCGCGCATCAGCGAGCTGATCAAGAACGGCCAGCAACCGTGGACGAACTGGTGGAACCAGCTGTGCATCGATCACTTCGGCACCCTGGACACCCAGCCCTACCCGCTGCCGGCCGTCTACCGGGCCGACGGCAGCAAGAACGCGATGTACGTCGACATCTGGCGCGCGTGGACCTTGGCGTTGCACTGGAAGATTTCGGGCGACACGCGCTATGCCGACAAGGCGGTGGAGTTCCTCGACGCCTGGGGCAGCACGCTGAAGGAGATCGGGACCGTCCCGCCGGGCTCGTCGGCCCACGACGATCACACCTTCATCCTGATGGCGGGCATGCAAGGCCACCAATGGGCGCAGATCGGCGAGATCATGCGCACCTACTCCGGCTGGGCGCCGGAGAACCTGAAGCGCTTCCAGGACATGCTGCTGACGGTGTTCGCGTCCATCTCTTCATGGTTCCTCAGCGACGGCCGCATAGGCTCCCATGCCAACTGGGACATGGCCTCCCTCGTCGGCGCCATGGCCATCGGCATCTTCTGCGACCGGCCCGACCTGTACAGGCTGGCCTGCGATTGCTACGCCGCCAACAACCGCGGCACGCTCAGGACGTTCGGCAACGGCTCGGCCCTGCATGGCGTTTACTACATGCACCCCGGCCACTTCGGTCAGTGGGAGGAGAGCGGACGCGACCAGGGCCATGCGACGCTGGGCATGTCGCTCGGCGGCGACGTGATGGAGATGGCCTGGAACCAGGGCGACGATCTCTACGGGCTGTACAACAATCGCTTCCTCGCGGCCGCCGAGTACGTGGCGCGGTCGAACCTGCTGGACGAGAACGGCAAGACCTACCCCATGCCGTATGTCCCAGAGCACGACCCGTCGCAGCCTCACACGTCCATGTGGACGCAGGTGAACCAGTCGTTCCAGCACGGCCGCAACGCCTGGGAGCCGATCTTCAACCACTACGTCAACCGCCTGGGGCTGGCGGCGCCGAACGTCGCGCGCATGGTGGTGCTGTGCGAGCCGAAATACGGCGGCAGCAGCGACGACATCTGGTGGCCGACGCTGATCCATCGCCGTGTGCCGTATGCCGGGCCGATGAAGCCTCCGTCCGGCCTCACCGGCTACCTGAATGACGGCCGCGTCCTGCTGTCGTGGTGGGGGAGCGTGGGAGCGACTTCCTACGTGGTGCGGCGAGGCAAATCGGCCAGGGGCCCCTTCACCCCATTGGCCACGATTGCGGCCGACCAGTTGCTGACCTACACCGATGCTGCGCCCGACGGCATCTGGTTCTACCAGGTCCTGGCGCAAGGCCCCGGCGCGCCGCGCAACGGCTCCAACACGGTCCGGGTCGCGCTGCCTGGCGAACTGCGCTTCAGCATGCCGCTGGATGGCAAGAACGGCCTCGTCCCCACCGGCACCTTGCTGAATCCGGACGGCACTTCCACTTCGGTGCAGGGCACGCTCCTGAACGGCGCGACCTGGGGCGAAGGTCGCAACAATGACAAGGCCGTCGCGTTCGATGGCGTGTCGGCGGGCCTGCAACTGCCTTCAGGCCTGTTCAACAGCCTGGACGACTTCACGGTGTCCATGTGGGCCTACGCCAACGGGCTGCACTGGGACAGCTGCATCCTGTTCGCCGGGACCGATGCCTTCTCCGCTCTCTTCATCGCACCCCAGTCCGGCGGCTATGGCCGCCTGCGTTCCGGCATCTACGGGGCAACCTTCAACGATCAGCGTGTGCTGGAAGCGCCCAGCGCCCTGGCCACGAGACGTTGGGTTCATGTGGCGGTCACGCAAAAGGGCACGACGGGTCGGCTCTATATCGACGGCGTCGAGGTAGCGAATGCCGACTACATGACGCTCACGCCGCGCCAGGTGGGCGACCAGGTGACCTTCCTGGGACGCAACTGGGCTCATCCATCCTTCAACGGCCGCATCCAGGACTTCCGCATCTACGCGGGAGCCCTGGGCGCAACGGACGTCGCTGCGCTGGCCAGGTGATCCGCTGCCGCTGAAAACTGCCGCACTGACGTATCGGCCGCCGCTGGCGACCCTGGACACGCGCCGGCTCGGGAGACTTCAGCCCTCGAAGATGGCCACGGCCCGCGTCCATCCGGCGGAGGCGCCACGGATCTTGTGCGGAAAGCAGCTCACCGTGAAACCGTGGGACGGCAGCGCCTCCAGGTTGTGAAGCTTCTCGAGATGGCAATAGCCGATGTCACGGCCGGCCTTGTGGCCCTCCCAGATCAGGGACGTGTCGCCGGTCTCGGCGATCTTCTTCGCCGTGTACGAGAAAGGCGCGTCCCAGCTCCAGGCATCGGTGCCCGTCAGGCGCACGCCCCGCTCCAGCAGGAACATGGTGGCTTCGTAGCCCATGCCGCAACCGGCGTTCACGTAGTCGCCATGGCCGTAGCGCGAGCCGGCCCGGGTGTTGATCACCACGATGTCCAGCGGCTGCAGCTCGCAGCCGATGCGCTTCAGCTCCGCCTCGACATCGGCCGCGGTGACGACGTAGCCGTCGGGCAAGTGGCGGAAATCCAGCTTCACCCCCGGCTGGAAGCACCACTCCAGCGGTACCTGGTCGATGGTGATCGAGGGCCGCGAGTCGCCCAGCTTCGCATCCATCGTGGAGTGGAAGTGGTACGGCGCGTCCAGGTGCGTGCCGTTGTGGGTGGTCAGCGTCACCCACTCGGCCGCCGCGGCCTCCCCCTCGGGATAGTCCTCCGGCCTGGTGCCGGGCAGAAGCATCATGAACTCCTTGAGCGTGTCGGAGTGATTCTGGTAGGTGATCTTCGGCGCCAGGGGCGGCGGGTCGGAAAGGACGTCGTTCTCGAGGTAGATCGAAAGGTCGACGAAGCGGCGTTGGGGTTTGTTCATGGGAAGGTTCCTGTTCAGGCGGCGGGCGCACCCACCACGCGCTGATCGATGACGCCGAAGGGGCCCTCGCGGCCATCGGCCAAGCGGGCCTGCATGCGCACGCGTTCGCCGAAGCGCATGAAGGGCGTGCGGGCCTCGCCCTGGTCGAGGATCTCGATCACGCGCCGCTCGGCGATGCAGGCCGAGCCGGCCGCGCGGCTCTCGTTGGAAACCGTGCCTGAGCCGATGATGCTGCCGGGCGAGAGCCGCCGTGTGCGCGCGGCATGAGCGATGAGCTCACCGAAATGGAAGTTCATCTCGCGTCCGTTCGGTTCGCCGAAACGCTGGCCGTTGAACTGGACGTGCAGGTCGAGCTTCACGCGGCCATCGCTCCAGCCGTCGCCCAGCTCGTCGGGCGTCACCGCGACCGGCGCGAAGCTGGTGGATGGCTTGGCCTGCAGGAAGCCGAAGCCGGTGGCCATCTCGTGCGGCCCCAGCGCCCGCAGGCTCCAGTCGTTGATCTGCACCACGAGGCGGATGCAGCCCAGCGCCTCCTCGGAGGTCACCCCCATCGGCACCTCATCGACGACCACGCCGAATTCGCCCTCGAAGTCGATGCCGTCGGCTTCGCTCGGCAGCGACACGTCGTCATGCGGGCCGAGGAAGTCGTCGCTGGCGCCCTGGTACATCACCGGAACGGACTCGAACTTCGGAATCGGCCTGGTGTTGAAGGCACGCTCCATGAGGCGGCCATGGTTGAGGAAGGCCGAGCCGTCGAGCCACTGCGGGCTGCGCGGCAGCGGCGCCATGCAGTGGGCAGAGTCGAAGTCGAAGGCACCGGCCGCGGTGCCGGCGTGGAGCTGCTCGTACAGTGATTGCAGCGGCGCCTGGACCTCGTTCCAACGGCACAGGGCCTGCAGCAGGTTGGGGGCGATCGCGCCGGCCTCGACCGCCTGGGACAGATCGCGCGAGACCACGACCAGCCGGCCATCCGGCGTGCCGTCGCGCAGCGTGGCAAGTTTCATCTGGGTTCCTCTTGAAATCAAACGGCGGCCGGGAGCGGCTCAGCCGGCTGGCGCACGGCGATGAAGCAGACCATGGCGACGGCAGCCACCGCGACCGCCGCGAAGGTGAGGCTGCCGTAGCCGCCGGCCTTGACCAGCGTGCCGCCGAGCAAGGGACCAACCGCCGCGCCGATCATGGTCATCGCCGGCGTGGCGGCCACGGCGCGACCCGTCGGGTCCAGGCGTGCGATCAGGCCGAACGCGAAGGTGTGGGTGAAGATCATCACGCAGGGCAGCAGGATCGCCGCCGCCGCGTACGGCTCGAAGACTCCGGCCTGCGTGATGCCGAACGCCACGGCCACCTGGGCGAGCGGCCCCGCCAGCACGACGCGATGCGGCGCCAGTCGGTTCTGCAACAGCGCCGCAAGCGGTGCCGGCAAGAGCGTGACGAAGCCCATCACGATGAGCATGGTGGTGACGGCCGGCACGCCGAATCGCTCGGCACCTATGCGCTCCACGAAGCTGAACAACATCGCTTGCACCAGCGCCATGCAGCTCACGCCGGCCATGGCCCGCCACACCGCCGGGGGCAGCCGTTCGGCAGGGTCCATCGGGACGGAGCCGGTGGCGTGCGGCTCGGGGAAAGCGAGCGCCGCCAGCACCGCGGCCACGGCCATCACGGCGGCAAACACGCGGAACATCGCCGTGCCGCCGGCCGCTGCCACCAGCGTCGGCAGGCCCCCCAGCATCAGGATCGCGAACACGCCCAGCGCCATGCCTGCCATGGCGAACAAGCGGTGAGGATTGGCGCTTCGGCCTATGGTCCCGTGGGTGAACGAGAGCCCGCAGCCCGCGGCGACACCGGCCAGCGCGTGCAGCACCGCCATGGCCGCGAAGTCCTGCATCGTCGACATCAGCGCGAAGGCGACCGCCGCGACGCCGTAGCCCGTGGGCGCCGCGATGCGGCCCATGATGCGCTGGAAGCGCGGCGCGAAGAACAGGCTCGCTGTCACTGCACCAGCCAGGAACAGGGTGGCGAGTGCCCCGGCCTGCTGCGGGTCGAAGTGGTACTGCGAGATCAGGGTGCCGACCCACACGGGCAGGGTGACGAGGTCGATCATGCCGGCGCAGTGCGCTGCCATCAGGACGCCTCGTCCTACGAAGCTTTCGGTCTTGGCCATCAGGATCCTTTCGTGGCCGGCCGTCTCAGGCCAGCGCGTTGCGCACGAGTTCGTCGAGGCTGCCGTCGTCGGCGAAGCCGAGGCCGCGCGCGATCGGCGTCTGCAGCGGCGGCATGCGTCCGAAGATGCTTTCAAGGGCGGCGTCGGGTCGCCAGCGCAGCTGGGGCGGGCGTCCACCGACCCTGGCCGCGGCTTCGGCCACGTCGCCGACGGCCGCCGAGATCACGGGCAGTTGCACCACACGCCGCGGCGACAGGCCGGCGGCCGGCAGTCGCGCGGCGAGCAGCAGGTTGTCCACACAGCGAGGACGCGACATCCACCAGCACCGCGCCTGCGGCGACACCGGGCACTCATACGGTTCGCCGGCGTGCAGGCGGCGGATCAGGTCGCTCATGAAGGCCGATCCGTGCCCCGAAGCCGAAGCAGGCCGGGCCACGATGCCCGGCAGGCGCAGCGATACACCGTCCAGCAAGCCGCGGCGGCTGGAATCCGCGAGCTGGATCTCCGCCATCAGCTTGTGGGCTCCGTAGCTCATCGAAGGGTTCGGGGCGGTGGACTCGTCGACCTCGGCGCCTGCCTCCATGGCGCCATAGACCGCGATGGAGCTGGCGAACACCACGCGCGGCGGCTCGCCGCCTGCACTGGCCACGCGATCGAACAGTGACAAGGTCGCCTGCAGGTTCACTCGGGCGCCAAGAGCGGGCTCCCGCTCGGCCAGGCTGCCGGGCACGCTGGCCAGGTGGAACACGAGGTCGACGCGCGTACCGAGCGCCGCATCGAGCCGCCGAGGATCGGCGAAGTCGCCTTCCAGCATGGCCAGGCGCCTGTCTGCTCTCCACGAGGCAAGGTCGCCGAAGCTCTGGTCGATCGCCGTGAGACCGGTGAGCGGCTCGGCGGTGGCCGAGGCATCACTGAGAAGGCGCTGCACCAGCGCCTGGCCTACGAATCCGGCCGCGCCGGTGACGAGCACGTGCATGGCCGTCCTCTACCGACGGGCCAGTGCCGCGGCCAGCGGAGGCTCGTAGCGCCCGTCCACCAGCACGAACAGCATCCGGCACGGCTTGCCCGAGCGGTTGGCCCAGGCGTGGTTGGTGCCGCGCTGGATCACCACGCTGCCGGGCCGCAGCGTCGCCTCGCCCTGGTCGAGCACCAGCGTCATCTCGCCTTCGATCACGACACCGTAGTCCACGGATTCGGTGCGGTGCATGAGCGGGTGCGGGGAGTCGGGCTGCACAGTGCTGGCCTCCTCGTCACCGATCTGCTCGAAGGCCTCCTGCATGCGCTCGTGACCACGCGCCAGGAACTCCGGGGTGTCCGGCGGGATATCGACGAAGCGCATGCGGGTGCCCTGCGCCGGCGGCGGCAGCATCAGCGGCCCGGCGGTCGGGTCGGACTCGTCGAGCGAGATGGGCGCCGGCGTCGCCGCCGTGCTCCACACCTCATGGAACACGGTGCCCGGGATGGCCTCGATGTGCGCGACCGTGGTCAGGGGGCCGTCCGTCAGCACGAGGGCACGGCCTTCGGCATCGTGGCCGGTGACGACGCGATGGATGGGGGGGAACTCCATGGGGCGCCCCTCAGATCGGTTGCGCCAGCGCGATCATCGACTCGCGCATGATCCGGGCATGCTCGGCCTTGTCGCCGCCGGTGGCCTCGATCTCGCCCAGGCGGGCCGAGTTCTCCACCACCATGCGGCAGCGCTCCCAGCGGCGTTGCTGGAAGGCGGCCAGGGCCGCCTCCACGGTCGCGGCGCAGGCCAGTTCCTCGGCCAGCACGATGCCGTCCTCGATGCCGATGCAGGCGCCCGATGCCAGGTGCGGCGTCGTGGCATGCACCGTGTCGCCGATCAGCACCACGCGGCCCTGGTACCAGGGCCGAGGCACGAGCAGGCCCTCCAGCGGGCGGTAGATGACGAGAGAGTGCTCGTCCAGCTGCTCGCGGACCTGCTGCATCAGCGGCGCCGGGAACGGGGCCAGCAGCGCCTTCAGGCGCGGCACGAACTCTTCAGTCGGGATGCGCTCGTTGACTGCTCGGTCCTCGGTGACGAAGAGGTATATCTGCGTCTTCGACACCGGGTTGACGCCGGTCTTCACCTTGGGGCCGACCCACATCATGGTGTTCTTCACCTCGGGCGGTCGCGGCAGGACGGCGCGCCAAACGCCCTGGCCGCTGTAGCGCGGCTTCGGCGCCTGCGGGAAGAGCGTCTCCCGCACTTGCGAGTACAGGCCATCGGCGCCCACCACCAGGTCGTAGCGGCCGCGCGTGCCGTCGTTGAATGCCACGTCCACGCCAGCGCTGTCCTGCTCGATGGCGGTGAACGTGCAGCCGAGCCGCACCTTCACGCCGGCCGCCCGCGTGGCATCGGCCAGGATCGTGGCGAGCACCGGCCGCATGATGGCGCCGCCGCCCGGCACGTCGGGCCCTGCGACGCGCGGTGTGGGCAACTCGGCCAGCAACTGCCCGGTGGGCGCGAAGACCTGCGCCCCGTCATGCCCACTGCCCTCCTCCAGGAAGCGCGGCAGCACGCCCAGCGTGCCCAGGGCGCGCAGCGTGGCGCCGCCTATGCTGATGCCGGCGCCGTAGGAACGCCAGCCGGGATCGATCTCGACCAGTTCGACTTCCAGGCTCTGGCGCGCGCAGTGGATGGCGGCGGCCATGCCTGAAAAGCCGCCGCCGATGATGAGCAGCTTGCGGGCGGGGGATGTCATGGGCTTGTCTCCTGCAGGTCGTGGGTCGCGGCGAGTACTTCGCCGTCGTCGTTGAGTTCGAGTGGAACGGCCTTCAGCGATTGGCCGAGGCACGGTCCGAGGGTGCAGCGGCCGGTGGCGACGTCGAAGCGCGCGCCATGCGCGGCGCAGACGATGGCCTCGCCGGCCGCATCGAGATAGGCGTCCTTGCGCCAGGGCAAACGGGTGTCGCCATAGTGTGGGCAGAGGTCCAGGTAGGCGTGCAGCGCCCCACCCTGTCGCACCACGAACACCGTGTCGTGGCCGCGGCCCAGCGGGTCGAAGCCGCGGGCGCTGCCGTCGGCCAGCGCGTCGATCCTGCACAGGGCCATGCGGTCGGGTATTTGACCAAGGGCCTTGCGCGGATCCGGCTCCGCCGGTCCGCTGCAAGAGCGCCCTTGGGGGGCAGCGACCGGAAGGGAGCGTGGGGGCTTCATTTCCCGGGGAGCGGGCCGCCCGGAGCCCACTTCTCGCGGTGCTGGAGGAGGAACAGCTGCGAAGCGTCGGCGCCCATGGGGGCCTCGCGCGCGGCCCAGGCCCCGTCGTGCAGGTCCATGTCGGCGTCGTACTCGACGTGGCAGCCCAACGGCGAGTTGAAGTACCAGAACCAGTTGGAGCCGAAGCGATGCCGGCCCGGGCCCCAGAAGCTCTCGTAGCCCTTCTGCACGAAGCGCGTGCCGGCCTGCATCACCTCCGTCGGACCGCCGAGGTGGAAGGTGAAGTGCTCGCAGCCTTTCATGAAGGGCGGCGTCTGGATCATGAACAGGGTGTGATGGTCCAGCGTGCCGGCCGGTCGCAGGAAGGGGCCGACGCCGGTGAATCGGTCGGTGCAGACGAAGCCCAGCCGATTCACGTAGAAGGCCTCGGCCTGGGCCGCATCGGGCACGAAATAGACCACATGCGACAAGCTGCGCGGCCGGCAATCGGCGTCGTCGCGTACCGCCACGGTGTTGGGCGCGCGTTGCGGTTGCGCACCGGGAGCGTTGATCGTCTCGGCGGGCAGCGCGAGCGGCTTGCGCACGCTGAGCTGGAAGCCGAGCACGAAGCCCATGTCGTCCACCGATTCGATGGAGCCGTCGGGCAGGCGCTCCACCGTCCGGTCGCGAGCCAGTTCCTCGGCGATGGCCTGCAGCGTGGCGGCATCGCCTACGCCATACACCGTCTTGCGCAGCATGCTTGAAGTGCCCAAGCCGGGCGGCAGCGCGGGATCGTCCTTGTGCGCGATCACGATGGCGGTGCCGTCCAGCGCCTCGAAGCGGCCCTGCCCGACGGCTGTCAGGCCGTAGTCGGTGAGGTACTGGCTGCAGGCGGCGACGTCGTCCACGCCGAAGACGAGCGCGTCGGGTCCGATGATGTTCATGCGTCTGTCCTTTTCCGTTTGCTCATGAAACCAAGGTTCAGGCACGGATCCGGCTTTGCCGGTCCGTCGCCTGCGCCCCCTCGGGGGGCAGCGACCGGAGGAGGCGTGGGGGTCAAAGGTTCTCAGCCACCCAGTCGGCGATGTAGTGACCGGCGTTGATGCTGTTGTCGAAGCTGGCGTGCTGCACGCCGCCTTCGCGGTCGGTGAAGACCTTGAGTTCGCGCTTCGGGCTGTTGACGAGCTGCTCATAGGTGCGCTCCGCCCACTTCAGCGGGATCTGCGAATCCTTCTCGCCGTGGGTCACCAGGAAGGGCACGCGGATCCTCTCGGCCACGCCGTCCAGGTGCACGTCCTCGGCGATGCGCATGAAATCGTCGATGTCGGTGGCGCCCCAGACCCAGCAGACGTGCGCCCAGTAGTGCGGCACGGGGAAGTCGCCTTCTTTCTGCAGGCGCTTCTTCTGCACGTCGCGCCAGTCGTGATTGGCCCCCCAGCACACGCCGGCGGCGAAGCGCGGCTCCATGGCCACGGCGCGCGGGCAGTAGTAGCCGCCCAGCGAGACACCTTCGCAGCCGATCCGCTTCGGGTCGACGTCGTCGCGTGTTTCCAGCCAGTCGACGATGCGGCTGGCCCAGTGCTCGGTGTCGTAGCGCGCGGTCATGCCGTGAAGGCGCAGCGCCTCGCCGGTGCCGGGCTGGTCGACCACCAGCGAAGACACCCCTCGCCGGGCCAGCCAGGTTGGCAGGCCGACCAGGTGCTTCATCTCCTTGGTCGAGTCCAGGCCGTTGAGCTGGACGAGGATCGGTGCGCGCTCGCCGGGCTTCTGGCCTTCGGCCGGCAGGTACAGGGCGGAAAGGTGCTTGCCCTCGTAGGGGATCTCGACGCGCTGCACCCGGTCGCCCATCAGCCGCGAACCTTCGAGGAAGAGTTCGAGCTCGCGCCGGTAGATGTCGAGCCGGCCCGGCGCGTCGTGGGCCTGCAGCCGCTCGGCGGTGATCAGGTAGCTCGACGCACGGCGCAGCTTCTCGCCGGCGGAGAGCATCCGGCCGCGTGCGCGGTCCTCCTCGGCCAGCGCGCACAGCTTGTCGGCCATGCGCACCCAGGTCTCGCGGAAGGCCTGCGTGCCGGCCGCGTCAGGCGCCTTGGCGGCTTCCTGTAGCGGAGCGCACATCTCCTCGATCTCGCCGATGCGGGCACCCATCTCGATCGCGAGATCGACCGAGAGGTTCCAGACGTAGTTGGTGGGGAAGTAGCGGAACATGCGATGAAGATGGAGGGGTGGAAAATCAGGGCTTCGTGTGCAGCGCGCCGAAAAAAGCGGCAGAGTTCTCGGCCGACGGATGGCGCCGCCGCTTCAGCAGAACGTGGGCCAGCGCAGGGATCAGCACCATCGCGCCGACCATGTTCCACAGGAACATGAAGGCCAGCAGCAGGCCCATGTCGGCCTGGAACTTGATCGGGCTGGCGACCCAGGTGATGACGCCCACGGCCAGCGTCACGCCGGTCAGCAGCACGACCTTGCCGGTGAACAGCAGCGCGTGGTAGTAGCTTTCGGACAAGCTCTTTCCCTCGCGCAGCTGCGCCAACGTGACCGAGAGGATGTAGAGCGCGTAGTCGACGCCGATGCCCACGCCCAGCGCGATCACCGGGAGCGTGGCGACCTTCACGCCCATGCCGAGCGCCACCATCAGCGCCTCGGCGAGCACCGAGGTCAGCATCAGCGGCAGCACCGCCACCAGCACGGCGCGCCAGGAGCGGAAGGTGGCGAAGCTCAGCAGCACGACCGCGCCGTAGACCAGCAGCAGCATGGTTCGCCACGCGTCCTTGACGACGATGTTGGTCGCCGCCTCGATGCCCGCACTGCCGGCCGCAAGCATGAACTTCACGTCCGCCGTGTCGTTGGCCCGGGCGAAGGCCTCGATATGGTCGACGACGCGCGTCAGCGTCTGCGCCTTGTGGTCGCGCAGGTAGACGTAGAGCGTCAGCAGCGAGCAGGCATCGTTGTAAAGGCCGCGCGGAGCCCCGGCCGTGACGGTGTTGAGCATGTCCTGGTTGGGCAGGAACTCGTACCACTTGGGGTTGCCCTCGTTCAGGCCCGCGAGCACCCGGCGGTTCAGCAGCGAGAGCGTGTTGGTGGTCTCCACGCCTTCGAGCTGCCGCAGCTGCCATTCGAGCGCGTCGATCTTGTTCAGCGTCGCGTACTGCGAGCACTGACCCTCGGGCGTGCTCACCATCACGGCCAGCACGTCGCTCGACGCGCCGTAGGCGGCGTTCATGAAAGCCACGTCGCGGTTGTAGCGGCTGTCCGCGCGCAGCTCCGGGGCGCCGGGGTCGAGGTCGCCGATGGCCAGGCGCTGCGAGACCCCGAAGCCAGCCGCCGCCAGGACCACGCTCGCGCCGACCGCACCGACGGCCCAGCGTCGCTGAGTGAAGCGGTCCAGCCAGCGCCACAGCGGCTGCTTCTCTTGCGCCGCTTCCGCCCTCAGGCTGCGCTGGGCGGCCCTCGCGCTGACACCCGTGTAGCTCAGCAGGACGGGCAGCAGGATCAGGTTGGTGAAGATCAGCACGCCCACACCGATCGAGGCGGCGATGGCCAGCTCGCGGATGGCCTGGATGTCGATCACGAGCAGCACGGCGAATCCCACCGCGTCGGCCAGCAGCGCCGTGAGGCCCGCGAGGAACAGTCGCCGGAAGGTGAATCTCGCCGCCACCAGCCTGGGCAGGCCACGCCCGATGTCCTGCATGATCCCGTTCATCTTCTGCGCGCCGTGGCTCATGCCGATGGCAAAGACGAGGAAGGGCACGAGGATCGAGTACGGATCCAGCGCGAAACCCAGCGTCGGCAGCAGGCCGAGCTGCCAGACCACCGCGACGAGCGATGCAGTCACCACCAGCATCGTCGAACGCCAGCAGCGCGTGAACCAGAACACCATCGCAGCGGCGATCGCAACCGCTAGGGCAAAGAACACCAGCACCGCGCGCACACCGTCGATCAGCTCGCCGACGATCTTGGCGAACCCGGTGACGTGCACTTTCACGCCTTGCGACTCGTACCTCGAACGCAACTCGTCGAGCTGGCGCGCCAGAGCGCCGTAGTCCAGCGGCCGTCCATCAGGCGCCCTGGCCAGCAGCGGCACGAAGATCACGCTGGACTTCGCGTCGAGCGCGACGATCTGGCCGAGCTCCCCGGAGCGCGCGATGTTGGCGCGCAGTTGCTCCAGGCTCTGCGGCGAGCCGTCGTACCCCTCGGGGATGACCGGCCCGCCTTCCAGGCCCTCTTCGGTCACGCCGACCCAGCGCGTCGTCGGCGTCCAGAGCGACTTCATCTGGTGGCGCGCGACGCCCGGCAGCAGGAAGACCTCGTCGCTCATGCGGCGCAGGGTGTCGAGGTACCGGGCTTCGTAGATCGAACCTTGCGGGGCCTCGACCGCGATCCGCACCGCGTTGCCCAAGCCGCTGAGTTCGTTCTGATGCTCGAGGAAGTGCCGGATGTACGAATGCTCGGCGGGAATGGTCTTCTCGAAACTGGCGTTCAGCTGCAGCTTGGTGGCCTGCCAGCCGAGCAGCGCGGTCACGAGCGCACACAGCACGACGACGATCAGCCGATGATTGAAGAGCGCACGCTCGACGAGCGAGCCCGAGCGGGGGTCGAAGTCCTGCGTCGTCATGGTTGGGCAGCGATGGGCATCACGCCCTGGATGGACAAGGCCAGCAGCGCGCCGCCGCGGCCTGCGGCCAGGCCGGTGAGCGGCGGCATGGGATCGCGGTGGACGGGCACGAAGGCCTCGCCGCGCCGCGCGAGCACGAAGCCCGCCTGGCTGGCCAGCAGCAGCGTGCCGTCGGCAGCGAGCTGGCTGCCGACGATGGAAACCGGCATCGGGACCGCCAGCGCGCTCCATTCGCGGCCGCCGTCGGTGGAGTGCCAGACGTTGCCGCGCAGCCCGGCCAGCACGATCTCGCGCTCGTCGGGCAGCTCCAGGGTGAAGAAGCTCCCCGGGTAGGGTGTGGCCAGGCGCTGGAAGCTGCGGCCGCTGTCGTCCGACTTCAGCACCAGGCCCTGCTCGCCGGCGATCACGATGCGGTTGCCGCGCTGGCGCGCCGCGTACAGGTGCAGGCCCTTGGGGTTGTCGATCCGGGCGGCCCAGGAACTCCAGCTCGCACCACCGTCCTCGGTGGCGAGCGCCAGGCCGTAGGCGCCGACGACCAGCGCGCGGCCGGCGCCCAGGATCAGCACGTCGAGCAGCGGCTTGTCGGGGCCGTCGGCGCGCAGTTGCTCGGCGGCCTTCTGCGCTGCCGCGTCCTGTCTCTGCTTCGCATCGGCCAGCAGCAGCTCGGGGATGCGGCGCCCGTCGAGCCGCCGAGCCCAGCTGCGGCCGCCATCGCCTGTGATGAGCACCGTGCCGCCGTGGCCCACGGCCACGCCGTGGCGCTCGTCGGCAAAGCGCACGGCGGTCAGCGTGACGCTGACCGGCGATGCGACCTGCTGCCAGCGGGCGCCGCCGTCTTCGGAGCGCAACACCAGGCCGCGCTCTCCCACGGCGATCCAGGCGCTGCCTGCCTGGGCAGCACCGAGCAGCACGGCCCGCTCGGGCACTCGCGTCAGCTGCGCGGGCCGCTCCAGCGCCTCGCTCACGGACTCGGCGGCCCATGCCGGGGCGGCTGCGAGCAGCAACGCCACGAGCACCTGGGCCATTCGCGCAGGGCCCGAACTGGTTGGCCGTGGGTGCCTTGCCCTGTGAGCCCCTGCCCCGCGGCCTGAGCCCACACCCGCCGTTCGGCCTGAGCCCACACCCGCCGTTCGGCCTGAGCCTGTCGAAGGCCAGCGACTCACTGCTGCGCGTGTCACGCCATTCCCCCTCTCGGTCACCTTGCGCCTGCCGCGGCCATCGCGTCGGGCGTGAACGTGCTGTCCGAATACGTGGGCACGATCGGATAGTGCGCAGCCTTGGCGTTGTAGAGGTTGCCGACGAAGGCGGTGCCCGAGAGCAGGTCGTTGAAGCCGAAGCTGCCGACCACCACGCCGGGCAGGTCCGGCGCGACGAAAGTCTGGGCCCAGACGGTCTTCCACAGCTGGCCGTTGGCATCCCAGCGGTCGGCCAGCAGGCAGGTCCAGGTGTCCTCGTCGCAGTAGTAGCGGCTCTTCGGGGCCTGGTGGCGCTTGCCGTCGCGCAGCGTGGCCTCGACAACCCAGACGCGGTGCAGCTCCCAGCGCACGAAGTCCGGGTTCAGGTGATGAGCGCCCAGCACCTCGGCATCGGTCTTGGGCTGCAGCAGGCGGTTGCCGTTGTAGGGCACCACCATCTCCTTCTTGCCCACGAGCTTCCAGTCGAAGCGATCCAGCCTGCCGGTGAAGACCTCGATCTCGTCGAAGGACATGACGCCCGCCGCCGCCGGCGTCGGCGTGTCGCAGCAGGGGTTCGGCAGCTTGCGCACGCGGCGCTGGCCGGTCAGGTAGACCCAGGCCTGGGACTTGGTGAAGTCCAGGTTCTCCCGGCCGACGATGGCCTCGCCGGCGCGGATCGGCGGGCCGGAGCTGGTCAGCTTGACCAGCCAGAACTCGCCGCCGAACTTGTCCGGGCCCGAATCAGGCAGGTAGTAAGGCATCTGCTGGTCGCCCACGCCGTCGGTGGTGAGCACGGCCTTGCCGTCGGCGGTGAGCTGGTACGAGTCGATGTGGAACTGCCACGAGCTGCCGCGCCAGCGCAGCACGTGGTTCCACATCACCTCGGCACCCGACTTCGGCACCGGGAACGGGATGCCGCCATGAGCGCCGCTGATGGTCTCGCCATCGAGCCTGGCCCGGGTCGCGTTCTTGAAGGTGTTGTCGTACACCCACTGCGGCGCGGCCGCCGTGCGATGGGTCTTGTAGACGTCGACGCGGTAGGTATCGGGGTACTTCTTCAGCAGCGCCTTGGTGCCGTCGGTCAGCTTGTCCGCGTACTGGTCGGCGTTCTTCGCGGTGATCGAGTAGACCGGCTTCTCGTCCTTGAACGGATCGCCGCGCCGGCCGCCCGGCTTGTCGCCCGCGATCGGCGTGGTGTGGCCGCCCGTCCAGGCCGGGATGCTGCCGTCCTTGTTGCCCGCCTTCTCCGCCCCCAGCGGCGTGAGATCGGTCTTCAGGTGCGCGGCCTCATCGGCGCTGACGCCGGCGAAGCTGGCCCAAGGCAGGCCCAGCATGGCCACGCACGCAGCGGTTGCCACAAGTCTTTGGTTCATCGTCGTTGTCTCCTGGTTTTCAGCTCGGTTGCTCCACCGCGAGTCGCGCTGCCCGCGACGCACGAAGCCGCCCCAACCAAGGGGTTTGCGCGGATCCGGCTTCGCCGGTCCGCTGCAAAAGCCCCCTCGGGGGGCAGCGACCGGAAGGGAGCGTGGGGGTCTCATTTCAGAACGTGCGGCGCAAGGTCAGCGCCACGAAGTCGCGGTCGGCCAGCGAGTTGCCGCGGCCGAAGATCGGGCTGCCTCCGGTGGCGGCCGGCGAGAAGTCGACGAAGGGCACGGCCTTGCCGATGAACTTCGTGTAGTTCAGGGCGAACTGCCAGACGCCGAGGTAGTTGCCGTCGATGCCGACGTTCGCGCTGCCGCTGCCACGGCCGTCCCACACGGTGACTGCGGAATGGCCGTCCAGCGTGTAGCGCAGCCCGAGCGGGACATTGAGGTCCAGGCCCGGCAGCACCTGCCGGTAGCTGGGCGTGAAGATGAGCTGCAGCGCGGTGGCGTCCCGCGTGCGGCCTTTGTCGAGCTCGCCATCGGGGTCGTTCACCCGCAGCACGCGGTTCCACGCCAGCTCGGCGACCAGGGCCGATTCGCGGGCGACGAAGCTCGGCCCGAAGGTGGCCAGGGTCGACAGGTTCAGGTGCGCGGTGCGGCCGGTGGCGTACTGCGGCTCGGGCTGGCCCGGGAAGAAGCCGTAGAGCATGTTGGTGCTGCGCAGCGGCATGTTGTCGCGCACGGAGGCCTCGCCGGCGAAGTTGAAGTCGCCGGCGGAGAGCGAGGCGCTCAGGCCGTAGACCTTCACCGCCTCGGGGAAGGCGAAGTACCAGCTGCCGGGCAGCGAGCCGTCGGGCGCGGGCGTGCCCAGCGTGTTCAGCTGACCGTAGAGCTGGCCGCCCTTGTCGTGGTAGCGCGCGGCGTAGAAGCCGAGGTCGATGTCGTCCAGCCGCCAGCGGACCTGCGCGCCGAACTGGCCCGAATCCTTGGGCTTGCGGTCGCCGCCGGGCGTGAGCACGAAGTTGCCGACCCCCGGGATGCCGACGAACTCGGGCTGCTTCGAACCCCAGGGGATGTTGGTCGTCGAGAAGTAGCTGCCCTCGGGGGGCAGGCGGTCCGCTTCCCACCCGAACTGCACGTAGCCTCCGATGGACAGGTCCGGCGAGAGCTGCAATTGCGCCGACCACTGCGGCACCGGGCGGACGATCTCCTTGAACTGCGCGTTCGGCGAGCCGAGCAGCTTGAAGATGTCGATCGGGCCCTGGGCCCGCGCGATGCCGTTGTCGCCGAAGAACAGGCTCTCGCCGTACTGCAATGCATGGCGGCCCAGGCGCGTACTCAGCCGCCGCCCGTCACCGAAATCGAAGCTGCCGAAGACGAAGGCATCGAGCAGCTCGGCCTTGCGACCCGCGAGGTCGCGGGTGTGCTCGGGGAACTCGTTGTAGGGCGACTGGCCGTTGACCGATTCCTTCGCATCGGTCTTTCCGCTGTACGCGCCGTCGTACCAGGCCGCGGCGCTCAGGCGCACGCCGTAGTCCTTGCGATAGACCGCGTCGAACTCGCTGAGCAGATCCAGGCGCTCCGAGACGAGGCCGCGCTGGCGGAAGTTGTCGTCGCCGGCGTTGAAGTTCAGGGCCTGGGGGAAGGCGGAGGCCGGCACGCCGGGCACCAGCAGCCGGAAGGAGTCGACCAGCGCAGGGTCGGCCTTCTCGGTGCGGGCCATCAGGCTGCCCTTGAGGGTGTTGTCTAGGCGGATCGACCAATCCGGATCGTCGACGTCGATCGCGACGGCGTGCGCGCTGGTGGCGGCCAAGGCGGCTGCGAGCGCCAGGGCGGCTCGGGTTCGTTGTGGTGGCGTGGGCTTTGTCATGGGGGCGTCTCCTGTCTTTCTCTCTCTCGTCCTCAGGGATTCATGCGGGCTCCGAGACCAGCGCGCTGATCTCGTCTCCGATCTGCTTCAGGTCGGTCTCCGGCTCGGGGTTCAACATCCAACACGCGGCTCGCTCGACCAGGGCATGGAGCCGCTGCACGCGGGCGCCTCGGCGCTCCATGAATCGCCGCAGCAACAGCGGCCGCTCAAGCCGCGCGGCGACGAGTTCGCCGAGCACCACGGCGTCCTCCAGCGCTTGTGCCGCCGACTGGCCGAACGGCGGTGCGATGGCGTGCGCCGCCGCCCCCACGCACAACACCGCCCCACGGTGCCAAGGCGCCTCGCGCAGGGCACTGGCGACCGGCCGGGGCGCCACGGGCGAAGAGGGCTCCATCAATGCAGCCACGCGGCGCGGAAGCGGGCCCCAGGACTGCAGCAGCCGCATGAGCGCTGGGCCGTCCATCGGTCCCTCAAGCGCCTGTGTGCCGACCACGGCCATGCCGGCTCGCGACATCCCGCTGGGCACCAGCAGCAGCCGGCGGCCCACCGAGCCCGCCATCCAGGTCGAGCGCTCGAGCCATGGCGGCCGCGGCATCAAGGTGTGCCACCAGGTGTGCTGCGCAAAGCGTGATGGCGCCGCGCCGAAGAGCGTTGCGGCCAGGGGCGAGTCGGCGCCAGTGGCCAGAACCACGAGGTCGCCTGCGAACGCCCCGCCGTCGACCTCGACCCGCCCGCGTCGCGGCTCCACGACCCGCGCGGCACAGCCCCGATGCAGCGTGGCGCCCGCCTGCGTTGCCGCGCCAGCGAGGAGTTCCAGCAGGTCGTCGAGCGCCACGCCAGCCGCCGGCGGCAACTGCGGCCCCGCGAGCCGAGGCGTCGGCACGCGCAGGGCCTCTTCGCCGTTCTCGTCCACCACCGAGAGATCGCAATAGGCGAAACCGCGACGCGTGCAGCCGTCCGCCACGCCCAGGCGTGCCAGGTCACGCAACAGGCTGGGCACCAAGTCCACCGTGGCGGGCACGTGGCCGGGCGAGTGGCGTGCCTCGAGCACATCGACCTCGGCACCTGCCTGTGCGCACGACAGCGCACAGGCCAGGCCAGCGATCCCGGCGCCTACGACGACGACGCGCTGGGTCACCGGTGCGCCTTTCCAGCTGCCGCCGATGCTGCGAGGATTTCGGGCGAAAGCACGCCCGCCGCCTGGCCGAAGGCCATTCGTTGTCTCCGTTCTTCGTGAAGAGCCCTTTCCGGGCTCGATGGACGTCAGGCTACGGGGGCCCGCTCATTCCGAAAAACGCTTTCTATCGAAGCGTCGATTCGATGCGCCCCAACGATCGCGGGTTAACCCGAGGGCCTGCGCCGGCCGATGACGCGGCATGCAGAATCCGCCGTGCCCGGCCCCCTGGCGAAGAAGACGACGTGCGATTCAACAAACTCGACCTGAACCTGCTGGTGGCGCTGGACGTGCTGCTCAAGGAGCGCAGCGTGACCCGCGCGGCAGAAATGCTGAACCTCAGCCCTTCGGCCATGAGCAACTCGCTGTCGCGGCTGCGCGAGTACTTCGAGGATGACCTGCTGGTGCAGATCGGCCGCAAGATGGAGCTGACGCCGCGCGCCGAGCGCCTGCAGGAGGCGGTCAGGGATGTCCTGCTTCGCATCGACAGCACCATCGCCGCTCCGCCCGCGTTCGAGCCGCAGCACAGCGACCGCATGTTCCGCATCTTCTCGTCGGACTACACCCAGCTGGTGCTCGGCCCCCCCATGCTCTCGCTGGCAGCGAAGCAAGGCGCCACGGTGCGCTTCGAGTTCGCCCCGCAGGTGGATCAGCCCCATCGCTACCTGGAGCGCGGCGAGGCGGACCTGCTCGTCATCCCTACGGGCTTCATGTCGCCCGACCATCCTCGCGAGGTGCTCTACGAGGAGAACTTCGTCTGCATGGTCTGGCGCGACAGCGCGATCGCGAAAGGTGAGCTCAGCTTCGAGCGCTACGTCGCTGCGGACCACGTCGTGATGCAGCCAGGCAGCGGGCGCTCCGACGCCTTCGAGGGCTGGTTCCTCAAGCGCTACGGCATCACGCGGCGGGTCGGCGTGCTGACCTACAGCTTCATCACGCTGCCGGCCCTGCTGGTCGGCACGGAACGCGTCGCCACGGTCCACGAACGCGTTGCACGACGGCTCACCGGCGCCTGGCCGCTGGAGATCCGTCCCACGCCGATGAAGATCGACGCCATGGAGCAGGCCATGCAATGGCACAAGTTCCGGACCAACGATCCGGGCCTGACCTGGCTGCGCGGCCTCTTGGGCGAGGCCGCGAGGCGGATGGACGAGTTCTGAGGCGCGGCATCGGCGAATCTCGTCGGCTAGCGCGTCGGCATCGGCGACCCGGGACGCCTGCACACGGCAGGATCTGCTGTGGCGGCGCACACAACCGCAGGCTGCTTCGTGCAACGCCCTCATTGCAGCACCGGCGCGACGGACGCGCCCTCTAAACTTTTGACCATCGACGGCGCGACACCGTCCGCCGGCCCCAGCGGGAAGTGCCAGTCCGGCATCGCCCGAGAAGACAGATGAGTCACCGCGCAAAGCGCAGGAGCAGTTCATGACCGTGGCCCTCGTGCTGCATCGCGCCGACGGCGCGGCCCTTTCGACCTCTTTCCGCGAAGCGGCCTTCGGCCGCAACGATCCCTTCGCGAAACATCGCGGGATCGCCTGGGAAGGTCCGGGCTCCATGGCCGCGGGCCGGGCCAGCTTTGTCGGTGAGATCGAAGTCGCAAGCTTTCCCCACATCGAGACGCTCGTCGTCGTGGAGGGTGAGCTGACCCTGACCACAGCCGGTGCGGCGCCGCTGGTCCTCGGTCCGCAATCGGGCGCCGTCATCGGTGGCGGCACGCCGGTTCGCATCCAGGCCGGATCGCGTGCGCGATTCGTCTTCTGCGCCGCCGCCTGCGACAGACCGACGAAGCGTGGCCTGGCGCCGCTGCGTGCCGACGCCAACTTCAAGCCGACGGCCACCCTGCCCCCGGAAGTGCTCCTCGGCCCGGCCCCTGAATGCCGCAGCGACAACGTCTTCAGCGACGACGCCGCGCAGTACCTGGCCGGCGCCTGGGATTCGACGGCGTACCACCGGATCGTCCGTCCGCACAGGCTCAACGAATTCATGCACCTCGTGGCCGGCAGCGTCCGATTCGCAGCCCCAGATGGCAGCGTGCTGTCGGCAGGCACCGGGGATGCGCTTTTCGTGCCGCAGGGCGCGCCGATCGGATGGGAGAGCAGCGAACGCGTGGCGAAGTTCTACGTCGTTCAAAGCGTCCAGGCCTGAATCGGCGAACGAGATCCATCATGTCTCCTCCCCTGCACCACATCCAGACTTCGCCCACACCGCCGGCCTCGGCCGACGTCGTCGTGATCGGCGGCGGCATCATCGGAGTCTTCACCGCCTACTACCTGGCCCGTCGCGGACTGGCCGTGGCCCTCGTCGAGAAGGGAAGCATCGGCGCCGAGCAGTCGAGCCGCAACTGGGGCTGGTGCCGGCAGCAAAACCGTGACGCTCGCGAGCTGCCATTGGCCAGCAAGAGCCTCGATCTCTGGGAGCGCTTTGCCGCCGAAAGCGGGCAGGACACGGGCTTCAGCCGCTGCGGGCTGCTGTACCTCAGCAACGACGAGGCCGAGTTGTCGCGCTGGGCCAGCTGGCGCGACTTCGCCCGGACCGCCGGCGTGACGACCCACATGCTGAGCAGCCGTGAGGCCGCGCAGCGCGGGCAGGCGACCGGGCGAGCGTGGAAAGGCGGAGTCTTCTCGCCCAGCGACGGCACCGCGGACCCGGGCAAGGCAGCGCCCGCCGTGGCAGCGGCGATCATGAAGCTCGGCGGCAGCGTCCACCAGAACTGCGCAGCCCGAGGCATCGAGATGGAAGGAGGACGGGTCAGCGGCGTCATCACCGAAGCCGGGGTCATCAAGACCAGAACGGCCGTGCTCGCGGGCGGGGCCTGGGCGTCTTCGTTCTGCCGCCAGCTGGGCGTGCGCTTTCCGCAGGCCTCGATCCGCCAATCCATCCTGAGCGTGTCCGCTGTGGAGCATCACCTGCCGGATGCGGTGGTCAGCGCGGGCGTGTCCGCCACGCGCCGCAATGACGGACGCTACGCACTGGCCATCAGCGGCCGCGCCCGCGTGGACGTGACGCCGCAGTTCATGCGATTCGCCCCGCAGTTCGTGCCGATGTTCGCCAAGCGGTGGCGCAACCTCCGTCCGGGTGGCCTCGAAGGCATCCGTGGCGGCCACGAAACGCTGGCGCGTTGGCGGCTCGATGCGCCGACACCCATGGAGCGGGTGCGCGTCCTCGATCCGAAGCCCGACATGCCGACGATCCGGGAGACCCACCGCCGCGCCATCGAACTGCTGCCCCAGCTTCGCGAAGCCAAGGTCACGCACGCCTGGGCCGGCTACATCGACAGCACGCCGGACGGGGTTCCCGGCATCGGCGAAGTGCCCGGCATGTCGGGCTTCATCCTGGCCGCGGGCTTTTCCGGGCACGGCTTCGGCATCGGCCCGGGTGCCGGCCACCTGATCGCCGACCTGGTCAGCGGCGCCGAGCCCATCGTCGACCCCGCACCGTATCGCCCGGAGCGTTTCAACGCTTCGGCATGGGGCAAGGTCGCGGACTTCTAGCCCAGGGCCCGAGCCCAAGGGCTCGTTCACGCGCAGCACATGGAGCGGCCGACCAGGCCGCCGTCGGACTTGGCCCGATGGCCTGTGGCGAGAGGGTCGGATCGCACTGTCGCCACCGTGCTGCCCGCCTTGACGAGCACCGAGAAGAAGCGAATGTCGCCCCGCGATGCGGGGCTTCGGCCGTTCGCCCAGCCCCGCCCGGGGCCGGCGATCTCAGAGCTGCCCTTGGCAGACGTACTTCAGCTGCATGTAGTCGTCCAGGCCATGCACCGAACCTTCGCGGCCGTAGCCTGATTCCTTGACGCCGCCGAACGGCGCCGCCTCGGCCGCCAGCGCCCCTTCGTTGATGCCGACCAGGCCGGTCTGCAGGGCATCCGCCACGCGCCAGATCCGCCGCACGTCGGTGGCGTAGAAGTAGGCGGCCAGGCCGAAGGGCGTGTCGTTCGCCGCGGCGACCACGTCGGCCTCGCTTTCGAATCGGGTGATCGCCACCAGCGGCCCGAAGGTCTCTTCACGGGCGCAGGCCATGCGGCTGTCGGCCCCGACGAGCAAGGTCGGCGCGAAGTAGTTCGGGCCGAGGCTGGTCAAGCGCGTTCCCCCGACCAGGGCTTGCGCGCCGCCCGCGATCGCATCCATCACGTGGCGCTCGATCTTGTCCACGGCACGCGCGTTGATCATCGGCCCGACCTGTGAGGCCGGGTCGCTGGCCGGCCCGACCTTGAGCGCGGCGACGCGCGCGGAGAGCTGTTCCACGAAGGCCTGATGCACCTTCGATTGCACGAACACCCGGTTCGGGCAGACGCACGTCTGCCCGCCATTGCGGAACTTGGAGACCATCAGGCCTTCGACGGCAGCGTCCAGGTCGGCGTCTTCGAAGACGATGAAAGGTGCGTTGCCGCCCAGCTCCAGCGAAAGCCGCTTCAAGGTGTCGGCGGCCCGCCGTGCCAGGTGCTTGCCCACCGGGGTCGAGCCGGTGAAGGTGATCTTGCGCACGCGCGGATCGTCGAGCCAGACGTCGACCACCTCCGGCGTGCGCGCACGGGAGGCGGTCACGATGTTCAGCACGCCCGCGGGCACGCCAGCCTCCTCGGCCAGCCTGACCAGGGCGAGCGACGTCAGCGGCGTGTCCTCCGCCGGCTTGCAGACCACCGTGCAACCCGCGGCCAGCGCGGGCGCGATCTTGCGGGCGATCATCGCGGCGGGGAAGTTCCAGGGCGTGATGGCCGCCACGACACCCACAGGCTCCTTCAGCGCGAACATGCGCCGGCCCGCCGCCGGCGCCGGGATGACCTCGCCGTTCGCACGTGTCGCCTCCTCGGCGAACCATTCGACGTAGCTGGCCGCATAGGCCACCTCCCCCCGGCCCTCGGCCAGGGGCTTGCCCTGCTCGCGCGAGATCAGGCGGCCGAGGTCCTCCTGGTTCGCCACGATCAGGTCGTTCCACCGCTTGAGGATCTGTGCGCGCTGCTTGGCAGGCACGGCCCGCCACGCCGGGAAGGCAGCATGCGCGGCATCGACGGCAGCTTTGGCGTCCTCCGCTCCGCTGTCGGGGACGGTGGAGAAGACGGCATCCGTGGCGGGGTCGCTCACCTCGAGACGACGGCCGTCGCGCGCATCGCACCAGGCGCCGATGAAGTTGCGTCCGGGCAGGAGATCATCACGTTGAAGCTTGAGAGACATGTCGAGTCCATGCGCCATGGCGCAGTTGGGTGGAAAGCATGGTGGCCGTTCAGGCCGAGGCGACCAGCGTGGCGATCGCCTGGCCGAGTTCGGTGGTCGAGGCGTGGCCGCCGAGGTCCGCCGTCCTCGGCCCTTCGGCGAGCACCCTCTCGATCGCCCTGACGATGGCATCGTGGGCGGCTCGCCCGACGCCCTCGCCGTGGGTGAGGAAGTCCAGCATCAGGGCGCCCGACCAGATCATCGCGATGGGGTTGGCGATGTTCTTGCCGAAGATGTCCGGCGCGGAGCCGTGGACCGGCTCGAACAGGGACGGAAACATTCGCTGCGGGTTGAGGTTGGCCGAAGGCGCCAATCCGATCGTGCCGGTCGTCGCCGGGCCGAGGTCGGAAAGGATGTCGCCGAACAGGTTGCTCGCCACCACCACGTCGAAACGCTGCGGCTGGAGCACGAAGCGGGCGCTCAGGATGTCGATGTGCTGCTTGTCGACGCTGACCTCCGGGAACTCGCGGCCCACGGCATCCGCCCGGCCGTCCCACCACGGCATGCTGATCGCGATGCCGTTGCTCTTGGTGGCCACCGTCAGGTGCTTGCGTGCGCGAGAGCGTGCCATCTCGAAGGCGAAGCGCAGCACGCGATCGGCGCCGTGGCGCGAGAACACCGACTCCTGGATCACGATCTCGCGCTCGGTGCCCTCGTACATGATGCCGCCGAGGGCGGTGTACTCGCCCTCGGTGTTCTCGCGCACGACGAGGTAGTCGATGTCGCCGGGCCGGCGGCCCGCCAGCGGGCAAGGCACGCCTTCGAACAGGCGCACCGGCCGCAGGTTGATGTACTGGTCGAACTCGCGGCGGAACTTCAGCAGCGAGCCCCAGAGCGAGACGTGGTCCGGCACCGTGGCGGGCCAGCCGACCGCGCCGAAGTAGATCGCGTCGACGCCGGCGAGCTGCTGCTTCCAGTCGTCCGGCATCATCTGGCCATGCTGCGTATACCAGTCGCAACTGGCCCAGGGAATCTCTGTCACCTCCAGTGCCAGGCCGAAGCGGTGGGCGGCGGCTTTCAGCACGCGCAGGCCTTCAGGCATCACTTCCTGGCCGATGCCATCGCCCGCGATGGCGGCGATGCGGAAAGTCGTCGTCATGCCATCTCCCGGTGGTTCGAAACGATCTGCCCGGATGTGGGCGGGCGCTGCGCGTCGAGCTCGTCGAGCCAGCCGCATCTGAGCTCGGGCACCGCGCGCGCGAGCTGCTCGTAGTAGGGATGGTGCGGGCCGCGATCGAAGTCGCGCCGCGCCACCTGCGTCAGCTTGCGGCCGTGCTGCATCACGACGATCTCGTCGCAGACGGCGCGCACCGTGTGCAGGTCGTGGCTGATGAAGAGGTAGGACACGCCGAGATCGCGACGCAACTGCGCTATCAGGTCGAGCACGGCGGCACCGACCACCGTGTCCAGCGCCGAAGTCACTTCGTCGCACAGGATCAGGTCGGGCTCGGCCGCGAGCGCGCGGGCGAGGCTGACCCGCTGCTTCTGTCCGCCCGACAGGCCACCGGGCAGGCGCCGCGCCACCGAGCGCGGCAGCTGCACGAGGTCGAGCAGCTCGCCGATGCGCCGCTCCAGGGCAGCGCCCTTGAGCCCTTTGTAGAACTGCACCGGCCGCGCGAGGATGCGCTCTATCGTCTGCGAGGGGTTCAGCGCCGTGTCGGCCGACTGGAAGACGATCTGGATGCGACGCAGCTCGTCGCGCGTGCGGTGGCCCAGCTGCGGCTTGAGCTCGCGGCCGTGGAACTCCATCGTTCCGGCGCACGGTGCCAGCAATCCGGCCACCACCCGCGCCAGGGTCGTCTTGCCCGAGCCCGATTCGCCTATCACCCCGATGGCCTGGCCGCGGCGCAGCTCGAGGTCGATGTCGCTGAGGATGGGGATCGCAGGCAGGCCATTGGCGCCGCGCGGCCCGTAGCCGGCCGACAGGCCGCGCAGGCGCAACAGCACTTCGGCATCCTCGGCAGGCTGGGCCTGCGCGCGAGGAGCCGGGCGGGCCGCGGCGAGCAGGCTCTTGGTGTACTCGTTCTGCGGCGCCGTAATCAGGTGCGCGGTGGCATTGAGCTCGCGCATGCAGCCGTCTCGCAGCACGAGGATGCGATCGGCCATCTGCGCCACCACCGCCAGGTCGTGGCTGACGTAGACCGCCGTGACCTGCCGCTCCCGCACGACGCGCCGGAAGGCCCGCAACACCTCGATCTGCGTGGTCACGTCGAGCGCGGTGGTCGGTTCATCGAGGATGACCACCTCCGGGTCGGTGATCAACGCCATGGCGGCCATCAGCCGCTGCAGCTGCCCGCCCGACACCTGGTGCGGGTAGCGCGAGCCTATCGTCTCGGGGTCGGGCAGCGCCAGCTCGCGGAACAGCGCGATCGCCTTGAGCTCGGCCTCGGCACGCCGCAGCCTGCCGTGCAGCACCGCCGGCTCCACGACCTGGTCGAGGATGCAGCGCGAGGGATTGAACGAGGCGGCCGCGCTCTGCGCGATGTAGGCCACCGTCCGGCCGCGCAGCGCCCGCAGCGGACGCGGCCCCAGCGCGAGCACGTCGACCTCGCCGACGCGGACGCTGCCGCCCGAGATGCGGCAGCCGCGGCGG
Source organism: Ideonella flava (assembly GCF_051857595.1). Classification (NCBI taxonomy): domain Bacteria; kingdom Pseudomonadati; phylum Pseudomonadota; class Betaproteobacteria; order Burkholderiales; family Sphaerotilaceae; genus Ideonella; species Ideonella flava. The sequence continues at coordinate 59,930 of NZ_JBPZHD010000011.1, read as the reverse complement.
GCATAGCCCATCAGCGCCAACGCGGTGGTCGTCTTGCCGGAACCCGACTCGCCGATCAGCGCCAGCACTTCGCCCGGCTGGATCGAGAAGCTCAGGCCATCGACCAGGGTGACATCGCCTGCGCTGACGCTCAGGCCTTCGACGACAACAGGACTGCCCATCAACGTGCTCCGCGTTCGCGGGCCGCCCGGCCCGCCAGACTGTCGATCACCAGGTTGACCCCGATCGTGAGACTCGCGATGGCGAGTGAAGGGGCGATCACCGAGGCGCCACCGTCGGCAAGCGCTCCGATGTTCTCCCGCACGAGCGAACCCCAGTCGGCCGCCGGCGGCTGCACGCCCAGGCCGAGGAAGCTCAGGCTCGCGAGCAGCAGCACGATGTAGACGAAGCGCAGCCCGAGGTCGGCAAGCATCGGCCCGGTGATGTTGGGCAGGATCTCGCGCAGCATGACGTACCAGGTGCCTTCGCCGCGCGTGCGGGCCACGGTCACGTAGTCCAGCGCATTGATGTTGACGGCCAGCGAACGTGCCATGCGGTAAGCCCCCGGCACGTAGATGACAGCCGCGGTGAGAACGAGCACCACCATCGAGGAGCCGAAGCCGGCCACCATCAGCAGCGCGAACATCTTGCCGGGGATGGCCGTCAGCGTGTCGAGGCCGCGGCTCAGGCAGGCATCTATCCAGCGGTTGCTGGCGGCTGCCAGCAACGCCAGCAGCGTGCCGGTGCCGCTGGCCAGCAGCGTCGCGACGAAGGCCACGCCGACGGTGTAGCGCGCCCCCTGGATCACCCGCGCCAGCATGTCCCGGCCGAGGTAGTCGGTGCCCAGCCAGTGCTTGGAGCTGATCGGCGCGAACACATCGCTCGCGCCCATGGCGCCGCTGTGCGAGAGCAGCGAAGGGCCGAACAGCGCCGCGAGCATCCAGAAGCCCAGCACCAGCAGGCCAGACCAGCCGGCGGCACCTATCCGGCTGTGCCAGCCTCGGCGTGCCAGCGCCACCGGACGGGGGAAAGTGCCTGAAGAAGGAATGGTGGACATGAGGGCGCCTTCAGCGATGCCGCAGCCGCGGGTTGGCGACGATGCCGCAGATGTCGGCGGTCGTCACGAGGATCAGGTAGGCGGCGCAGAACAGCATCGCGCAGGCCTGCACCAGCGGCATGTCGCGCTGCGAGACGCCGTCGACCATCAGCTTGGCGATCCCCGGATAGTTGAAGATGGTCTCGACGATGATCACGCCGCCGAGCAGGTACGACAGGCTCAAGGCCACCGCGTTGGCGATCGGGCCGACCGCGTTGGGCAGCGCGTGGGCCATCACCATGCGCAAAGGCGATGCACCCTTGAGGCGGACCATCTCGATGTACGGCGCCTCGAGCTGGTCGATCACCGCCGCGCGCGTCATGCGCATCATCTGCGCGATGATCACGCAGCACAGGGTCAGCACCGGCATCGCGAAGGCGCGCAGCATCTGCCCTAGCGACTCGATGTCGTTGACGTAGGACAGCGCAGGCAGCCAGCGCAACTGGACCGCGAACACGAGCACGGCCAGGGTCGCGACGAGGAACTCGGGCACCGAGACGACCGCCACGGCCCCCATGGACGCAGCGCGGTCGAACCAGGAGCCTCGCCACACCGCCGCCGCGATCCCCAGCGTCAGCGCGATGGGGACGGAGAACAGCGCCGTCACGGCCGCCAGCAGCAGCGAGTTCGGCAGCCGGCTGCCGATCAGCTCGCTCACCGGCAGCTGCGTCGTCGACGAGACGCCCAGCTGGCCGCTGAACATGCCGCCTAGCCACCGCAGGTAGCGCTGCGGCGCCGGCACATCCAGCCCCATCTGCGCACGCAGAGCGGCCAGCGCTTCGGGCGTGGCCTCCTGCCCGAGCTGCTCCTGTGCCGCGTCGCCCGGCAGCACCGCGGTGATCGCGAACACGATCACCGAGACCGCGAGCAGCGACACCAACGCCAGCGCGATGCGCTGCCCGAGGAGAACCAGAATGACTCGATTCAGCATGACGACCTCGCGACCCGTGAGCGGTGGACCGGGCTCATTCCAGCCAGACGTTCTCGGCGAAGTTGTAGCCCATCAATCCCCCCAGCGGGATGGGCGACAGGCCCTTGAGCCGGGTGCTGTGGCCGTCGAGGCTGGCGAGGAACATGGGGATGCCTATGCCGGCTTCCTGGTGGATCAGGGTCTGCACGTCGGCATACATCTGCTTTCGCTTGGACAGGTCGGTCTCGCCGCGGGCGGCGACCAGCAGCTGGTCGAACTTCGGGTTCTTCCAGCGTGACTCGTTCCACTGCGCGTCGGACTTGAAGAACTGCGTGAGCAGGATGTCGGCGCTCGGGCGCGGGTTCACGTTGCCGAAGCCCACCGCGCTGTTGAGCCAGTGGTTCGACCAGTAGCCGTCGGCCGGCATGCGCTTGAGCTCCAGCTCCAGGCCGATGCGCTGCGCGGCCTGCTGCATCATGAGCGCCATCTCGATGGAATACAGCGCCGCGGGCGAGGCGACGATGGGTACCGAGCCCGTGACGCCGGATTTCTGCAGGTGGAACTTCGCCTTGTCCAGGTCGAAGGCCCGCTGCGGAAGGCCCGCGAAATGGAAGCGGTTGGTCGGGTCGATGGGCTGGTCATTGCCGACGACCGCCTGGTCCAGCGCAATGGTCTTCTTCATCTGCTCGCGGTCGAGCAGCAGCTTCATGGCCATCACGAAGTCCGGGTTCGCGCCGGGCCCCGTGTCCTTGCGCATGATCAGGTCGGAGTACTGGCCTGACTGCGTCTTGAGCAGCGCGTAGCCCGGCGTGGCGGTGACACGCGCCACCGACCGCGGGTTGATCGAGGCGACCAGGTCCATGCCGCCCGAGAGCAGCGCATTCACGCGCGCGCTCTCGTCGCTGATGCCGACGAACTCGATCTCGTCGAGATAGGGCTTGCCGGGCTTCCAGTAGCTTTCGTTGCGCACCACCACCGAGCGCACGCCCGGCTTGAAGTCCTTGAGCTTGTAGGGCCCCGTGCCGATGCCGGTGCTGAAGTCGGTCGTGCCGTCCTTGACGATCTGGAAGTGGAAGGTGCCGAGGATCACCGGCAGGTCGGCGTTGGGCGACGCCAGGACGATGGTGACCTCGTTCGGTCCGCTGGCCTTCACGCTTTCGATCTGGTCGGCCAGCGCCTTGGCCTTGGACGCCGTCGCCGGGTCCTTGTGGCGCAGCAGCGAGAAGACCACGTCCGCCGGCACCAGCGGCTTGCCATCGTGGAACTGCACGCCCTTGCGCAAGGTGAAGACCCAGGACTTCGCATCCTTGGTGTCGAACGATTCGGCGAGTGCCGGCTGGGGCGTCAGGCTGCCGTCCAGTGACGTCAGGCCGTTGTAGAGCATGTTGCCGCGCGAATAGTCGGTCTGGTTCGACTGCTTCGCCGGGTCCAGCGTGTCCGTCGCCGCGGCCGTGCCGCCGGCCACGCGGATCTTGCCGCCGCGCTTGGGCGTCTGGGCGTGCGCCGAGATCGCGGTGCCGGCCAGGCCGCCCGCCAGCGTGGCCTGCATGCCCCCGGCCATCAGCATCGCCAGCACGTCGCGGCGGCTCGCTCCGCGTTGCAGAGCGCTCATCATCCGCTGGCTTTCCCGCGGGCCGACCAGGGCCTCGAGTTGCTTGCGTTCGGTCATGTCTGTCTCCAGGTGGATTGCCGGGTGGAAAGTGAAGTGGAAAGGGATGGGCCTCAGGCGAGGCTGTCCTTCAGGCGGTAGTAGAGCCCTATCGCGGGCAGGAACCAGGGCGGCCCCACATGCCCGGGGATGGCCGGCCAGTCTCGCCCGCGCCAGGGGTTGGCCTCGCGATCGCCGGCCATCACGCCAGCCATGCGCTCGCCCATCAGGACCGACATCTGCGTGCCGTGGCCGCTGTAGCCGGCCGAGTAGAAGACGCCGTCGCGCTCGCCGGCATGCGGCAGGCGGTCCTGCGTCATGTCGACGAGGCCGCCCCAGCAGTAGTCGAGGCGCACACCGGCCAGCGAAGGGAACATCTGCTCCAGGCCGGCCCTCAGGACCTCGCCGCTCTTGGAGTCGGAGGTGGGGCTGGACACGGCGAATCGCGCACGCCCCCCGAACACCAGCCGGTGGTCCGGCGTGAGGCGGAAGTAGTGATGGATGTTGGCGATGGTCACGTAGGTGCGCCGCTCGCGCAGCAGCGCCCTCGCCCGCTCGGCGCCCAGCGGCTCGGTGACGACGATGAAGCTGCCGATGGGCACGATGCGCCGGCGCATCCAGCCGAAGGTGCCGTAGGAGCCGTGCCGTGCCGCGCCCGTGGCCAGGAGCACCTGCGCAGCCTTCACCGTCCCCCGGTCGGTGTGCACCCGGTGGGCCTGGCCCTGGCCCAGCCGCTCCAGCCGGGTGACGCAGCAGCCGAGCTGGATCTGCGCCCCGCGCCCTTGCGCCGCGGCGGCCAGCCCGTGCGCAAAGTGCCCCATGTGCATCTGGCCACTGCGCTTGTAGAGCAGCCCGCCTTCGAAGCGTTCGCTGGCCACCTCCGCCCGCACGCGCTTCGCATCGAGGATCTCGATGTCGGTGTCGACCTGGTCGCGGCGCAGCCGTTCGGCACTGCGCTCGAGCGCCTGCAGATGGGCCGGGCGCGTCGCGAGCTTGAGCTTGCCGTGGCGCGTGAAGCTGCAATCGATCGCCTCTTCACGCACCACGCGCTCCACGGCATCGACGGCCGCGTCGTAGGCCTGGTACCAGGCTCGCGCCTGCGCCACGCCGACCTTGGCGGCGACCTCGGCATAGTCCACCGCGAGGCCGTTGTTCACATGGCCGCCGTTGCGGCCCGAAGCCTCGGCGGCCACGCGCTCACCGGCCTCCAGCACCAGCACGGATGCCCCACGGCGCGCGAGGGCGAGCGCCGCGGACAGGCCCGTGAAGCCGCCGCCGACGATGGCGACGTCGCACTGCGCCGGAAGCTCCCGCGCCATCGGCACGAAGGCCGGTGAGGAGGCTGTCCAGTACGACTCGAGCTTCATGGTGCGCTGCCGGTCAGAGGCCCACGACGCCCGGCAGGCCGCCGATGTCCTGGATCTCGACGTAGCGGTAGGCCGGATTGGCCGGACCGTGGCCACGGTTGACGAAGACCTTGTTGACGATGCCGATGTCGTCGGCCGGCATCAGGTCGTAGCGCAGGCTGGACGAGACGTGCAGCACGTCCTCGGGGTTGCAGCCCAGCGAGTCGAGCATGTATTCGAAGGCCTTGAACCTGGGCTTGTAGGCCTGCGCCTGCTGGGCGGTGTACACCCGGTGGAAAGGGGCGCCCAGCATCGCGACGTTCCGCTGGATCTCGTTGTCCATCGCGTTGGACAGGATCACCAGCGGGATCTCCTTGGCCACCTTGGCCAGGCCGGCAGGCACGTCGTTGTGCGGCCCCCAGGTGGGTACCGCGTCGACATAGCGCTGCGCGTCGGCGTCGAGGTACTGCAGCTTCCACTTGCGGCACAGCCGGCGCACCGAGTTCTTCAGCACCACGTCATACGGCTGCCAGTCGCCGAGCACCTCGTCGAAACGGTAGGCCGAGAAGTCGGCGATGAACTGCTCCATGCGTTCGGCCGGCACACGGTCGGCGAAGATGTCGCGGCTCAACTCGCCCATGCGGAAGCGGGTCAGCGTGCCGTAGCAGTCGAAGGTGATGTACTTGGGTCGGAAGCTCATGGTTTCGTCTCTTGGTTCAGGCTGGCATGGTGGTCATTGCAGCATGTCAGGCCAGTGGTGGGATGGTGAATCGCGGTCCCTGGAGCAAGCAATCTGCGGTTTGCGGCCGGCATCTCGGCATCACGTGCCGCGTGCACGCAAGCCGTGCGCGGCGCACCGCGCAGCGCCCCGAAATCGATCAGCGCGCGCTGATGTCGGAGCGGAGCCTCGACGGCCCGGCGCCCCGACTCGCTCGTCATCGCCGGAAACGAGGCGCCCGCCGATGAGATGGCGGCCAGGCATCTGTGTCGTGTCGGGATCGAATCCAGGCATCTCGTGCAGTCCGGTTGTTGATACGCGAAAAATGTTAGGCCTGGGGTCACGGCATATGTGCCTGTTCCAGGCCTCGCGACCATCGCGAAATCGCGAAGCGCAGCCGCCTGGCAGCGCAAGCTTGCGATTTGCCCTGGGGCGGCCTGCGCGTCTGGCGCACACCCTCGAAAACCACCAAGATAGACGGCAAGCCACTTCATGGGAGAACGACTTATGGGTGCGAACGATGCACCGGCATCCGACGGCGTGACGCTCCGTCCGATGACTGAATCCGACCTCACGGCCGCACAGGCGCTGACCGCCGACCTGCGCTGGCCGCACCGCCCCGCCGACTGGGCGCAGGCCCACCGCCACGGCGAAGGCGTGGTGGCCGAGCGTGACGGCGAGATCGTCGGCACCGCCCTGCGCTGGCGATGGGGCCCGCGCCACGCGACGATAGGACTGGTGGTCGTGGCCCCGGCCTGCCAGGGCCGGCGGGTCGGCCATCGGCTGATGAGCGCCCTGCTCGAAGGACTCGAAGAGCACACCGTGCTGCTGCATGCCACGGCCGATGGCCGCGGCCTGTACGAGCGCCTGGGCTTCGTGAGGACCGGCGAGATCCGGCAGCACCAGGGCGCCGCCCAGCCTTCGCCGCCGATCGCGCTCGATCCCGGCTGGCGCCTGCGGCCCGCGACGCAGGCCGACCTCCAGACCCTGCAGTCACTCGATGCACAAGCGCGCGGGATGCTTCGGGACCCCCTGATCGAAGAGTTGTTCCAGCAGGCTGACGCCACCGTGGTGCTGACCGAAGATGACACGCCACGCGGCTTCGGGATGCTGCGCCGCTTCGGCCGCGGCCATGCGATCGGGCCGGTGGTCGCGCCCGATGCCATAGGCGCGCAGGCCCTGATCGCGCATCTGTCCGGGCTGAACGCCGGGCGCTTCACGCGCATCGACATCGATTTCGACAGCGGCCTGGGCGAGTGGCTCGAGAGCCTCGGCCTGCTGCGCGTCGACGCGCCGACGACGATGCTGCGCGGCCCTTCGCTCGCACCCGCACCGGCCACACGCTTGTTCGCCATCGTCACGCAGGCGCTGGGCTGATGGGCAGCACTTTCGTCTACAAGGCCGACCCGGCGCGCGGCCTGCAATGGGCTGAAGTGTTCCGCCGCGAAGCGCCGGAGATCGATTTCCGAATCTGGCCCGACATCGGCGATCCGCAACGCGTTCACTACCTCGCGGCCTGGGAGCCGCCGCGCGACCTCGCTCAACGCTTTCCCCACCTGAAGCTGCTGTTCTCGTCCGGCGCGGGCGTCGATCAGTTCGACTTCTCGGTGCTGCCTGCCCGGCTTCCGGTCGTCCGCATGGTGGAGCCGGGGATCATCCGCGGCATGGTCGAGTACGTGATGCACGCCGTGCTGGACCTGCACCGCGACATGCCGCAATACCGGCGGGCCCAGCAACGCGGGCAGTGGCAGCCTCTTCCGGTCAGGACGGCTGCCGAGCGGCGGGTCGGCGTGCTCGGCCTGGGCTCGCTCGGGCAGGCGGTGCTGCAGCAGCTCTCGGCGTTTGGCTTCGACTGTGCCGGCTGGAGCCGCTCCCGCCACGTGATCGAACGCGTCCGCTGCCTCGCGGGTGCCACCCAGCTGGACGAGTTCCTCAGCCACTGCCAGATCCTCGTGTGCCTGCTGCCCCTGACCGAAGAGACGAGAGGGTTCCTGGACGCCGCGCGCTTGCAGCGATTGCCGGCCGGCGCATCGCTGGTGCAGGTGGGACGAGGGCCGCAGCTGGTCCTGCCCGACCTGTTGGCAGCCCTCGATTCCGGGCACCTCGCCGAAGCGGTGCTGGACGTCACCGAGCCCGAACCCCTGCCTGCGTCTCATCCGCTCTGGTCGCATCCCCGTGTGCGCATCACGCCGCACATCGCCAGCATGACCCAGCCGGTGAGCGCCGCTCGCGTGGTGATCGACAACCTGCGCCGCTTCGGGCGTGGCGAAGCTCCACTCGGCCTCGTCGACAGGGTTCGCGGCTACTGATCGAGAAGCCTGTCGAAGCCTCAGCACGATCTGCGGAAAGCCGCTGCACAACCGCAGCAGCACGGTGCAAGCACCCCCGAATGCGGCACCATCCGGCGCAGGGCCGCACTTAAGCTGAAGCCATCGATGAACTGAATGTCTTCACACGCCATGAACCCTTCCACGGCCCGCACCGACATCGACCACCTGGTCGCCCTGGACCGCGCCCACCTGGTCCACCCCGTCGCCAATTGGCGCCAGCACGAAGCCCGCGGCCCCCTCGTGCTGGCCTCGGCGCGCGGCGCGTGGCTGACCGATGCCTCGGGGCACGAACTGCTCGACGGATTCGCCGGCCTGTGGTGCGTCAACGTCGGCTACGGGCAGGACAGCGTGGTGCACGCCGCCACCGAACAGCTTCGCGCCCTGCCCTATGCCACCGGCTACTTCGACTTCGCGAGCGAGCCCGCGATCCGCCTGGCGGCCAGGCTCGCCGAAATCACGCCGCCCTCGCTGACACGCGCCTACCTGACGCTCGGCGGCTCGGAGGCGGTCGATGCCGCGGTGCGCTTCATCGTGCAGTACTGGAACGCCGTCGGCCAACCCTCCAAGAAGCACTTCATCGCGCTGGAGCGGGGCTACCACGGCTCATCGTCGACCGGCGCGGGCCTGACCGCGCTGCCGGTCTTCCATCGCGGCTTCGATCTTCCGCTGTCGACGCAGCACCACATCCCTTCGCCCAATCCCTATCGTCATCCACAAGGCGGCGATCCCCAGGCGCTCATCGAATCGTCGGTCGCCGCGTTGCGCGCCAAGGTGTCCGAACTCGGCGCAGACCAGGTCGCGGCCTTCTTCTGCGAGCCCATCCAGGGCTCGGGCGGCGTGATCGTCCCGCCGGTCGGCTGGCTGAAGGCCATGCGCGAAGCGGCGCGCGAGTTGGACATCCTCTTCGTCGTCGACGAGGTGATCACCGGGTTCGGGCGCACCGGGACGATGTTCGCCTGCCAGGCCGAGGGCGTGGAGCCGGACCTGATGACGATGGCCAAGGGCCTCACCTCCGGCTATGTCCCCATGGGTGCGACCATGCTCTCGGAGCGCGTCTACGCAGGCATCGCCGACGCGGCGCCAGCAGGAGCGCCCATCGGACACGGCGCCACCTATTCCGCCCACCCGGTGAGCGCCGCGGTGGCGCTGGAGGTGCTGCGCCTGTACACCGAGGGCGGCGTGCTGGACAACGCCAGACGCGTCGCGCCGTACTTCGACGCCGCGCTGGAAGGACTGCGCGACCATCCGCTGGTCGGCGACGCACGGTGCCGCGGCCTGCTCGGAGCGCTCGAGCTGGTGAGCAACAAGGCGACCAAGCAACTGTTCAGCAGCGCACTCGGCCTGCCTGATCGACTGTTCGCCTCGGCCTACCGCCATGGCGTCATCTTCCGCTGCTTCGGCGACGGCGTCCTCGGTTTCGCGCCTGCCCTGACCTTCAGCGAAGGCGAAGTCGAGCAGTTGTTCGAGCGGGTGCGAAAAGTTCTCGACGAAGCACTCGCTTGGCCCGATGTGCGGGCGGCCCTGGCGGCCTGAGAATCGAACGGCCAAGTCACTCGCCCAAGACCCACATGCCGGAAGCCCTCAAACTCGATCGCCTGGACCTGAGGATCCTGGCCCAACTGCAGAAGAACGGCCGTATCACCAATGTCGACCTGGCCGATGCGGTCGGGCTTTCGCCCAGCCCCTGCCTGATCCGCGTGAAGCGGCTGGAGCAGGCGGGATACATCGCGGGCTACGGTGCGCGTCTGCGGCTGGAGAAGCTGGGCGACACGCTCACGGTGTTCACCGAGGTCACGCTGACCGACCACCATCGCGAGGACTTCATCCGTTTCGAGACGGCCATCCGCGAAGTGGACGAGATCCTGGAGTGCCACCTGGTCAGCGGCGGCTACGACTACCTGCTGAGGTTCATGACGCGCGGCGTGAACCACTACCAGGAGATCATCGAGGGCCTGCTCGAACGCAACATCGGCATCGAGAAGTACTTCAGCTACATCGTGATCAAGTCGCCCTTCATCAAGTCCCACTGCCCCATCGAGAAGCTGTTCCCGGAGCCGCGCTAGATCGACAACGGGTCGTCTGCCTGGCCGAGCGAGCCGCTCGCGTTAGTCAGTGCATCTTCGGCGTTACTCAGGCAGATGGGGCAGCGCCTTCTCGACCACGGCACAGAACCAGCGCACGCCCAGCGGCAGCGCATCGTCGTTGAAGTCGTAGCAGGGGTGATGCAGGGGACGTTCGTCCGGCGACCCCGGACCGGCCCTGCCCTGCCCCAGCCACAGATAGGCTCCCGGCCGCTCGCGCAGCATGAAGGCGAAATCCTCCGAAGTGAAGGCCGCGCGCGGGGCCTCGCTGGCTTGCAGGCCGGCGGACGCCGCGGCCCGCAGCGCCAGCCCGGCCTCGTCGGCCGTGTTCACGGTGGCCGGGTAATAGCGCACGTAGGACACCTCGGCCACCACGCCGTGGGCGGTGGCGATGCCCGCTGCGGCATCGCGCAGGGCCGCCTCGATCGCGTCCTGCGCTGCCACGCTGAAGCTGCGGACCGTGCCGGTGATGCTCGCCTCGCCAGGCATGACGTTGTGGGTCGAGCCACCGGCCATGCGCGTGACCGAGAGGACGGCCGATTCGGCGGGATCGATCCGGCGCGCGACGATGGTGTTGAGCTGCATCACCAGCTGGCTGGCGGCGAGCAGCGCATCCGGCGTGCGGTGCGGTTGCGCCGCATGGCCGCCGCGCCCTCGCAACACGATGTCGAAGCGATCGGCGGCCGCCATGATGGGCCCGGCTCGCGTCTGCGCGTGCCCCAGCGGCAGGTCGGGCCAGTTGTGCAGGGCATAGACGGCATCGCAGGGGAAGCGATCGAACAGGCCTTCCTCCACCATGGCGCGCGCGCCGCCCCGCCCCTCCTCCGCGGGCTGGAAGAAGAAATGCACCGTGCCGTCGAAGGCCTTCGTGCGGGCCAGTTGCTGCGCGGCACCTAGCAGCATCGCGGTGTGGCCATCGTGACCGCAGCCATGGTGGATACCCGCATGGCGGCTGGCGTGGGCGAGCTTCGACTGCTCGGCGACGGGCAGCGCGTCCATGTCGGCCCGCAATCCGACGCTGCGCTCGCTGCTTCCCTGGCGCAGCGTGCCGACGACGCCGGTGCCTGCGACGCCCTCGTGCACCTCCAGGCCGAGCAACCGCAGCGCCGTCGCCACGATCCCTGCCGTGCGACGTTCTTCGAACGCCAGCTCGGGGTGCATGTGCAAGTCACGGCGCAGGCTCACCAAGTCCGGCAGCAGGTCCTCGATGGCCGCAGGGGCGGGGCGCTCGTCAGTCATGTTCGCAAGGTATGCAGGCACGGGAATCCTCCTGGGTGCTGCCGGCAAGCATAGAGAGCCCCCGCAGCACAAGACGCGGAATCGAGCACCTTGCGCAGCACGGAGTTTCGTAGCACGGCGTCAAACGGCATCGCCGCAACTGCTGCCGAACGACCACCGGACAACCGCAGCTTCTGCCGCGCGGGGCCGCCGTTTCGGAACGTGCCGCTCGGGACGCGATGCTGCAATGGACTCGCACCGGAGGGTGCCTTGCGGGACCCATCAAAAGGCCCGCGCATTCCAAGAGGCCAACGATCACCGAGGATGACCATGACCACGTTCCCACGCTTTCGTTTCCTGTTCGTTGCCGGCGTCGCGCTCGGCAACGGCATCGCCCACGCGCAATCCAACGTCGTGATCAGCGGCAGCCTGGACGCCGGCGTGTTCCGCGACACCGCCAAGGCCTGGAACGTCGGCACGATCCAGCGCAGCCACCTGCAGTTCGCCGGCACCGAGGATCTGGGAGACGGCCTGAGTGCCCTTTTCAAGCTGCGCACCCGCATGGATGTCGACACGGGCGCCACGGAAGGCGCCGGCAGCAAGCCCTTCTGGCACGGTGAGTCGACGGTCGGACTCAAGGGCGGCTTCGGTACCGTCAGACTAGGCCGTGCACTCGATGCGATCCAGAGCCAGGACTGGGCCTTCGACGCCTGGGAGAACTACGACCGCATCGCTTCACCGGCCTGGGACCTGTGGCACTGGAACTACTCGGCCGATCCCCATGGCGGCGGCTCGGGCCGCGCGGCCAACGCGGTGTTCTATGACTCGCCCAGCTTCGCCAACACCGCGCTTCACGTGAGCTACTCGCCGGAAAGCGTGGAAGGCGATGTCGCCAAGACGCGCGCCGCCTCGCTGGTCTTCAACAACGGCACCATCCGAGCCATGGCCGGCGCAGGCAAGAACAGCGCGGGTGCGACAGAAGCGTCTTACGGGCTGCGCGGCAAGATCGATGCGCTGACGCTGATGGGCCTGTACAACCTCAGCCATTCGGCCGCCGGCTCCAAGGCGAAGGTCACCACGCTCGGGGCGCTGTACGACCTCGGCCCCACGACGCTCAAGGCCGCCTGGGGGCAGGCCGATGTCGACGGCATCAAGAAGGAGCGGCTGTTCTCGCTGGGCGCGAGCTACGCCTTCTCCAGGCGCACTGCGGTGTACGTCGAGGGCGCCTCGAAGCGCTATCCAGACGACGACGCCAAGAGCACCTACGGCGTGGGCATCACCCACAGCTTCTGACGCCATGACGGCGCAACCGACCTGCCGCCCGCCAAGCGTTTCCATGGGCACCGCCATCATCGAGCGCCTGGCCTGCGAAGGCCGCCTGGATCGCCTCTTCATCGGTGGCGAGTGGGTCCTGCCCGCCGGGCAGGGCCGCGGTGCCGTCGTCGACCCGTCGACGGAAGAACCCGTTGCGGACATCGCCCTGGGCAACGCGCAAGACGTCGCCGTGGCGGTGGCGGCGGCCCGGCGCGCTTTCGCGAGCTGGTCCGCGAGCTCGCCGCAGAGCCGGGCCGTGCTGCTGGACCGCGTCCACGGCCTGATCCTGCAGCGGGCCGAATCGTTTGCCCAGGCGATCTCGCAGGAGATGGGCTGCGCCATCAGCGTCGCGCGCGCCGCACAGGTGCCGATCGCTGCGGAGCACATCCGCGTCGCGCGGGACCTTGCCGGCAGCTATCCCTTCCTCACGCATCGGGGCAGCACCGCCATCCTGCGAGAGGCCATCGGCGTGTGCGGCCTGATCACGCCGTGGAACTGGCCGCTGTACCAGATCACTGCCAAGGTAGGCCCTGCGTTGGCGGCGGGCTGCACGGTCGTCCTGAAGCCCAGCGAGCTGTCGCCGCTGAGCGCCCTGCTGTTCGCGGAAGTGATGCACGAAGCCGGCATTCCGGCGGGCGTGTTCAACCTCGTCAATGGCGAAGGGCCGGAGGTCGGCGCCGCGCTGGCCACACACCCTGACGTGGACATGATCTCGATCACCGGCTCCACCCGCGCCGGCGTGCTGGTGGCGCAGGCGGCCGCGCCTACCGTCAAGCGCGTGGCCCAGGAACTCGGGGGCAAGTCGCCCAACCTGATCCTGCCCGATGCGGCTCTCGCCCGTGCCATACCGGCTGCCGTGGCGGCGGGTCTGCGCAACGTCGGCCAGTCCTGCAGTGCGCCCACCCGAATGATCGTGCCGCGCGAACGCCTGGCGGAGGTCGAGCGGATCGCCTGCGAGGCGGCCAGCGCGCTCGTCGTGGGCGATCCGCGTTCGCCGCAGACCACGCACGGCCCGGTGGCCAACCGCGCGCAGTTCGAGCGAGTGCAGGAGATGATCGGCGCCGGCATCGCCGAAGGCGCGCGCCTCGTCTGTGGCGGCCTCGGCCGGCCCAAGGGCCTGGAGCGCGGCTTCTACGTGCGCCCCACCCTCTTTTCCGGCGTGCAGCCGCAGATGCGGATCGCGCAGGAGGAGATCTTCGGCCCGGTGCTGGTCATCATCGCCTACGACAACGTCGACGAGGCGGTGGAGATCGCCAACGGCACGGTCTACGGCCTGGGCGCGCACGTGCAGGGCCAGGACCTCGCCGCCGCCCGTGCGGTGGCCTTGCGAATCCGTTCCGGGCAGGTGCACATCAACAACCCGCCCTGGAGCCCGCATGCGCCCTTCGGCGGCTACAAGCGATCAGGCAACGGGCGCGAATACGGCGTCGAGGGCCTCGAGGAATACCTCGAGACCAAGGCGATCCTCGGCTGTTCGCAGGCACCAGGTGGGGATGGCGGGCTGATGCCGACGCCTTGGCAATGAAGGTCCCGGACTCCTGAACATCCCCCGCGGGCGGCGCTCACCTCGGCTTGACCGGCTTCAGGCGAGCCGCGACGGTGTAGGAACGGCGCCGCGGAAAGTCATTGCCTGCCGCGCGACCGACTGCAACCGAGCAGGGACCCATCATCCGCATTCGAGGATCCGCTACCTGCTTCGCTCCAGGGGGATGAGCCGCTCGCTCAAGGCAGGGCCTGGCCGACCGGGTACTGCGTGCCGCCAAAACGAAGCGGCACGAAGTCGAAGCCGAAGGGATCGAACCAGCCGGCCTGCCCCCTGGATGGGGCGGTGTCGCTGAAGTCCGCCGGCACCGCGCCGCGGCCTCGAGCGGGGGGTGCGGGAGGAACGCCGAAGCCCAGGTAGCCGCCCGGGCGAGCCACGTGCAACGTCTGGCCATCGGTGGACAGGCCAGCGCTCGAAGGAAGCACCTGGCTGTTCGAGCCACCGGCATCCCGGTAGTAGACGACGTCTTCGATCCGCTTCGCGCTCAGGTGCCAGTCCAGCAGCCGATCGGGCTGCAGCACCCCGGTGCTGCCGTCGGTGGTGATGCTGCCGGTCAGCCGAGCGCCGCTGGGAAAGTCGACCGGCAGCAGCTTGAAGACCGAGCTGCCGGCGGCCGCGCGGGCCACCACGCGCTGGCCCGTGGGCGACACCGGCAGGTCCGCGTACTCGAAATCCGCGCCGTACTGGAACATCGCGAAGCCCATGCCGGGCGGCCATCCGGTCGCGTAGTTGGCCACGTGCACCAGCACCTCCGGCAGGCTGGTTCCGAAGGACAAGGCGCCTCCGTTGCCGTCGGGCGAAGTCGCCACGCGCAGCTTGCGGCCGTCCGCGCTCACGGAGACGCCGAGCACGTTCTGCGGCGGGGCGTTGGCCGGCGTGTAGTCATGGCGGGTCGTCGTGCGGACGGTGACGCGCCAGCCCGTGAGGTTGGCCGGCGACAGCGGCCCGGTCGTGCCGTCGGTAGACACCGTGCCGAAGACGCTCACGCCACCCGGCAGCTGGACCGGGGCGAGCTGGAACTCGGTCGCCTGCCCCGCCGTGGCTCCAAGCAGCAGCAGCAGCGTCAACGGAATGAACTTGGCGATCGAGCGCATGGCAATCCTCGGTTTCGGAGCATTCATCGTGCTCGCGAAACATGAAGCCGCGCTTAACAAAAATCCAGCGCACTTCTCGGCCCGTACGGGCTGTGTTTGACCTGGCGCAAGGTATCGCCGATCCAGCCGCTTCTAAGCCTTCGCTAAGCCCCGACCGGCCCAATATGAACCATCGACACCTTGTCTGGAGATGATCATGAGGACAGCGAGTTACGCAGTTTCGGCAGGCCTGTTGCTGGCCACCACCCTGGCCGCCGCGCCGGTGATGGCAGCGACCGGCATCCAGGTCGGCGCCAGCGGCAAGACCTACGCCTCCGCCGCCTGGCAGTGCGGGTTGCATCCCATGGACGGGATGGCGCCCTTCGTCCAGGCCGGCTTGTACAACCCGGCCCGCAAGGCCAAGGGCACCGTCTCGCTCAACGGCACCGCGGTCGCCGCGGTCACCGCGGCGAGTCCGGACGCCACCGTCTGGCTGGCCGCAGGGGTGAATGGCGTGACCGTGCAGACCGGCAAAGTCATCGATGGCTACACCTTCGATGCCACCACGGCCTACCCGGAGCAGCCCAACGTGTGCATTCCCGACACCCGGGGCAACACCTTCAGCGGCGAGCTGGAGTACGCGGCCAGCGCCAAGTCGTCGGCCACGGTGACGCCGGGCTGCGCGTTCAATTCGAAGACCGGCCGTGCCCAGCCGTTCGTGAACCTGTTCGACAACGGCGCCTACCTGCTGAACGTGTCCATCAACAACGTTCCGCTCACGCAGTTGAACGGCACCACCCGGACGCACACGCCGGTCTTCCTCGTCGCCGGCCTGAACGTGATCTCGGCGGCCAATGCCGGCCTGTCGACCGACTACTACGTGCGAGACGGCGGCGCGGGCACCTGCTCCCTGCCCTAGGAGGCTTCGATGAACAGCTTGCACGCGTCGCCGGCTGCTGCCTCGACAAGCCCTCCACCCGGGCGCCTGACGCTGGTGTGGGATGCACCGGTGCGCATCTTCCACTGGCTGGCCGTGCTGTGCTTCGCCGGCGCCTACCTTACGGCGGAGGCGGAGCGCTGGCGGCTGGTGCACGTGACGCTGGGCTACACCCTCGCGGGCCTGGTCGCCTTCCGCCTGGTGTGGGGGTTCATCGGCACCCGGCATGCCCGCTTTTCGGATTTCGTGCGCGGTCCCAAGGAGGCCCTGGCGCACCTGCGCTCCTTGCTGGCCGGCAAGCCGGATGCACACGCAGGACACAACCCGGCCGGGGGGCTCGCCATCCTGGCCCTGCTCGGGCTGGCCATCGGCGTCACCGCCACCGGCTGGATGACCCAGGCCGAGTGGAGCGGCGAACGCTTCGAGGAGGCTCACGAGCTCGTGGCCAACCTCATGCTCGCGCTGGTCGGGGTGCATGTGGCGGCCGTCCTTCTCGGCAGCCGGCTGCAGGGCGAGAACCTGGTGAAGGCGATGATCACGGGGCGCAAGAAGGCGCCTCCCGCACAGGGGATCCGGCGCGCGTGGTACAGCGTCGCGGCGCTGATGCTGGCCGCGGTGCTCGCGTTCTGGTGGCTGCAGTCGCGGGAAGTGCCCGCCGTGGGCGCTTCGTCGCCGGCGCATGGCTTCGTCGTCCAGCACGACGAGGACGACGACGACGACGATTGAACCGGCCATGCGCATCCTCCTGGTCGAAGACGATTCCCTGCTCGGCGATGGCCTGCGAAACGGCCTGCGCCAGCTGGGCTTCGAGGTCGACTGGGTGCGCCGGGGAGACATCGCCGAGCAGGAGCTGCGCGCGCACCCCTACGCGGCGGCGGTGCTCGATCTCGGCCTGCCAGGCAGGGACGGCATGGAGGTGTTGGCGCGGGTGCGCGCCGCCGGCAACAAGACTCCGGTGTTGCTGCTGACCGCGCGCGATGCCTTGCCCGACCGCATCCGCGGGCTGGATGCCGGGGCGGACGACTACGTCGTCAAGCCGGTCGACCTCAACGAGCTGGGCGCCCGGCTGCGCGCGCTCGTGCGCCGTGCCCATGGCCAGGCCAGCGACCGCCTGTGCCTGCAGGATGTCGAGCTGGATCCCGCCGCGCGCACGGTCCGCCAGGCGGGCGCGACGGTGACGCTGTCGAAGAGCGAGTTCGACCTCCTGCACGTTCTCATGCTCAATGCCGGCCGGGTGCTGTCGCGGCAACAGCTCGAGCAGCAGATGTATGCCTGGGGGCGGGAGGTCGACAGCAACGCCATCGAGGTTCACATCCACCACTTGCGGCGCAAGCTGGGCGCGGCGCTGATCCACACGGTGCGCGGCGTGGGCTACACGCTGCTGCGCGAGGTCACGGCATGAACCCCGCTCCGGCGCGCTCGCTGCAAGGCCGGCTGCTGTCGCTGGTGATCGGCCTGGTGCTCGCGGTGTGGGCGGCCGCCGCGGCCCTGACATGGGTGGACGCCCGGCACGAGCTGGATGAATTGCTGGACGCCCATCTGGCGCAAGCCGCGGCGCTGCTGGTGGCCCGCGAGGCGGCCGACATCGAGGCCACCCGCAACGTGGATGCGCCGACTCCGCATCGCTACGCGTCGCGGGTGGCGTTCCAGATCATCCACGAAGGCCGGCTCGTCCTGCGATCGGCGCGGGCGCCCATGGAGCCGTTGGCCACGGCGCCCGGCTTCCAGACGGTCACGATAGGCGCCACGCGCTGGCGCGTCTTCAGCATGGTGGGGGTCGACGGGGATGAACTGGTCCACGTGGCCGAGCAGGTTGAATCGCGCACGGCCATCCTCTTCGCGCTGCTGCGCAGCATGCTGTGGCCGACACTGCTGGCCCTGCCTCTCCTCGGCCTGGCCGCGTGGGGCGCCGTGCGCTACAGCGTCAGGCCGCTGCTGGCGCTGAGCGAACGGCTCACTCACCGGCGACCCGATGAACTCGGCCCGGTGCAGCTGGAGCAGGCTCCGCGGGAGATTTCGCCGCTCGTCGATGCGCTGAATGCGCTGCTGCTTCGGATCGCCACGCTGCTGGAGTCCGAGCGGCGCTTCACCGCCGATGCTGCCCACGAGTTGCGCACGCCGATCGCCGCGATACGGGCCCAGGCCCAGGTCGCCCTGGCCGCGTCCGACGATGCGACCCGCTCGCACGCCCTCGCGGCCACGGTGGCAGGCTGCGACCGCGCCGCCCGGCTGATCGGCCAGCTGCTGACGCTGTCGAGGGCCGACGCGGAGCGACCGCCGCTGACGACCGTCGACCTCGCCGAACTGACCCGCCAGGTGGCCGCCGACATCGCCCCGCAGGCGCTCGCCAAGCACCAGTTGCTGATGCTGCGCGTGCCGTCGCCCTGCCACGTCGACGGCGACGCCACCCTGCTGGCCATGCTGGTTCGAAACCTGCTCGACAACGCGGTGAGATACAGCCCCAGCGCGGCCAAGGTGTCGGTGCAGGTTCGCCAGCGCGAGGGCCGGGTCCACCTGCTCGTCGAGGACAGCGGCCCGGGCCTCGACGAGGCCCAGCGGCAGCGCCTGGGCGAGCGCTTCTTCCGCGTCCCCGGCAGCGAGCAGAGTGGCAGCGGCCTCGGCTGGTCGATCGTGCGCCGCATCGCGGCCCTCCACCAGGCCGAGGTGGACGCCCGGCCTTCACACCGACTGGGGGGCCTGGAAGTCGACGTCAGTCTCCCCGCGGCGCAAGGCGACGGCAGGCCGCGCCATCAGGATCGCCTGGAACGGCGTGCCGGCGCCGATGGCGCCCCGGCCATGGCGACCGTGCAACGCCCATGACCAGCGCGGAGGGCGTCAGCGTTCACATGCTGCCGGTGAACCCCGCCTTCCAGGGCGAGCGTCACCGCCGCCGCGGATTGAGCCTGCGCAAACGCTCGGTCAGGCGCAGGGGGCATCCTCCCTCCTGCCCCACCTCGTTCGATGCCATGCAGCGTCCGCCCCTGTCGCGAGCCTTCTTCCTGGTGATCGTCTTGGCCACGTGGCAGCAGGCCTGGGCCGGCAGGGATTGCGACGCCCCGACTGCGGCTTGGCAACCGCGGACCGCGGTGCAGGCACTGGCCGAGCGCAACGGTTGGCACCTCGACCGCTTGAAGATCGACGACGGTTGCTACGAGGTCGTCGGGCGCGATGCCGAAGGCCGCCGTTTCAAGGCCAAGATCGATCCGGCGAGCTTGCAGGTCATCGGTTTGAAGCGCGAGCACGGCGAACGCCTGCGGCAGCGCGAGCAGGAGCGTGAGCGTGAGCACGATCGCGAGCCCGCGCAGCAGCCTGCCAGCGCTCCGACGCCGCCATGACCTCTTCCCACCAGCCCCATAGCCCCGGAGTACACGTCATGAAGCATGCATGGCCTCTTGCCACCATCGCGGGCGCCCTCGCCGTCCCGGCCGCCGTGTCCGCGCGGCAGGTCACGCTGGAGACGCAGCTCACCGCCTACGGCGGCGATGGCGCCTACCTTGCCATCTACCTCATGGACCCGGGAGGGCGACTGCACAGCACGCTGTGGGTGGCCGGCCGCAAGGCCAAGTACTGGCGCCACCTGCGGGATTGGTACCGGTCCACGGGAGGCAACGCCAAGGTGGACGGCATCACCGGCGCCAGCGTGGGCGCGGGCAAGACCTTGCGCGTCACGGTGGACGTGGCCGACGCCTTGATCGATGCCGGCTACGAGGTCCACATCGACACCGCCGTGGAGAAGATGAAGGAGAACCCCTCCGAAGTGGTGGTCCCGCTGAGCGCGGCCGGCGCCGGCAAGCCCGCCGCCGGTCGCGGCTACGTCATGTCGTTCCGCTACACGCTGTGAGGTCCCGGCCCTCCCGATGCTTCGCAAGCTCCATTCGATCCCTGCACTGTTTGCCGGCCTGCTGCTGGTGCTCGTCGCGCTGACGGGCTCCGTGCTGTCGCTGTTCCCTGCACTGGAGCGCGCCCAGGCCGTTCAGCCGGCCGGCATCGACGTGGCCACGCTGGCCTCCCGCGTCATCGCCCGGTTGCCCGGCGTGCAGACCGTGGTGCGCGAGCCTTCGGGCCTGCTCATCGCCTACCACCTGTCGGGGCAGACGCAGGAGGCCTCCGTCATCGACCCGGACAGCGGCAGCGCCGTGGACGCCTACCGTTCCTCGGCCATCCAGCGCTGGGTGAAGAACCTTCACCGCCAGCTGATGCTCGACGACGCTGGCCGAGTGGCGACCGGCGTCGCTGCGGCCTGCATGCTGGTGATCGTGGTCTCCGGGCTTCTGCTGCTCGCGCGACGCATGGGCGGGTGGCGGCGCTTGCTGGCTCCCGTGCGCGGCACGACGCTGCAGCGATGGCATGGCGAGGTGGCGCGCGTCGCGTTGGCCGGCCTGGTCCTGTCCTCCGCCACCGGCGTGCTCATGTCGCTGGCCACCTTCAGCCTGCTGCCGGAGGGAGGCGGGGCAGAGCCTTTTCTGGTCGGACGCCCGGCGGGATGGCCTGCGATGCCCCTCGCGCGAATGCCTGCACTGCAGGCGATCGACCTCTCGCGCTTGCGGCAGCTGAAGCTGCCGAACCCCGACGACCCCAGCGATGTCATCGAGCTGGAAACCTCCGACGGCAGCGGCTCCATCGATCCCGCCACGGGTCGGTGGATCGACTATGCCCCGTGGGACGGGTGGCAGCGCCTGCACGCCACGGTGCGGATGCTGCACACCGGAGAGGGCCTGTGGTGGCTGGGGCTGCTGCTGGGCGCCGCCTCACTGACGGTGCCCTTGCTGGCAGTGACCGGCACGCTGCTGTGGTGGCACCAGCGCAGCCACCGGCCGCGGCTTGCCGGCAACGCCGCCGCCCACGACGCCGACACCGTGCTGCTGGTGGGCAGCGAAACCAACACGACCTGGGGCTTCGCCACCGCCTTGCATGCTGCGCTGTGCCGCGCCGGCTTGCGGGTGCACACCGCACCCATGAATTCGCTCGCTGCCCGCTACCCCCGTGCAAGGCGCCTGATCGTCCTGACCTCCACCTATGGCGACGGCGAAGCGCCGGCCGGTGCACGCCAATTCCTCGACAAGCTCGAGCGGCTGACGATCGCACCCGCGACAAGGTTCGCGGTGTTGGGATTCGGCGACCGGCAGTTCCCGCAGTTCTGTGGCTATGCCCTGCAGGTTCAGCAGGCGCTCAAGGCCAGGGGCCTCACTCCGCTGAGCGATGCGGGCACCGTGGACAGGCAGTCAGAGCCCGAGTTCCGCCAGTGGTGCGCAGGGTTGGGCGAGGCGCTGGGGCGGGTGCTCGAGCTGCACTACACACCGCTGCTGCCACGCACGACGGCGCTGCGGCTGGCGTCACGAACTGACTACGGACAAGACCCACAGGAGCTCACGTCGGTGCTCCGCTTCGTGGCCGAGGCTCCTTCGACTCGCTGGTGGCGGCGCGGCTCCGAGGGCCTGCCGGCCTTCGAGACCGGTGATCTGCTCGGGGTCGTGCCTCCAGGGGGAGCCTCGCCGCGGTACTACTCGCTGGCCAGTTCGGCCCGCGACGGCGTGGCCGAAATCTGCGTCCGCCGGCATCCCGCGGGGTTGTGCTCGGGCTATCTCACCGGCCTGCAGCCGGGCGCGACCATCCAGGCGTTCTGGCGCCCGCACGAGAGCTTCCGCCCTGCGGCGGGCGCAGCGCCGGTGATCATGGTCGGCGCGGGGACCGGCATCGGGCCGCTGATCGGTTTCGCCCGGCACAACCCGCCGCACCGCCCCATGCACCTGTACTTCGGCGCACGCCATCCGCAGGACGGCTTCCTCTACCGGGAGGAGCTCGGCCGCCTCGTGGACGACCGGCGATTGCGCAGCCTCACGACCGCCTTCTCTCGCTCGCGTCCCAAGGCCTACGTGCAGGACCGCCTGGCCGCCGACGCGCCGCGTCTGCGCGAGCTGGTCGCCCACGGCGCGCAGATCCTGGTGTGCGGGGGCCGCCAGATGGCCGAGGGCGTGGCCGGTGCGTGGGAACGCATCCTCGAAGGCTCCGGCCTGACGGTCGCGCAATTGAGAAGTCAGGGCCGCTATGTCGAAGACGTCTATTGAGTGGCTGCCCGGTGCGCGGGTGAGCGACTGCCGCACCAGCGGCGAAACCATGGGCTCGCGCTACACCGCCCGCTTCCACGCCGCACCCGGGGCAGACATCGAGGCGATCGTCGCGGCACTGGCCTCGGCCGTCACGACCGTGGACCGGCAGATGTCGAACTGGAAGCCCGACTCGGACCTGTCGCGACTGAACCGCGCCGCGCCGCAGGTGTGGACCGCGATACCGCCGAAGCTCGTCACCGTGCTGACGCGCGCCATCGAGATGGGCCGCGAGACGGCGAACGCCTTCAACATCGGCGTGGGCGACCTGGTCGATGCCTGGGGCTTCGGGCCCGCCGGCCGCCCAGGCCGGGCGGGCGCGGCAGCCGCCAGGCCCAGAGCCCCGATCGAGTCCGTGCTGGAGATCGACGCCGGAGCCTGCCGGGCCCGCAAGCATGGCCCGCTGACCCTGGACCTGTGCGGCATCGCCAAGGGCTTCGGCGTGGACGAGCTGGGGCGGGTCCTGGACGCGAACGGCATCGTCTCCTGGCTCGTCGGCATCGACGGCGAAATGCGGGCGCGGGGCAGCAAGCCCGACGGGACGGCCTGGGCGATCGCCCTGGAGGCGCCGGAAGACGACCGCCGTGCCGCGATGAGCGTGATCGAGCTGTGCGACGCGGCGGTGGCGACCTCCGGCGACTACCGCCATTGGGCCGACCGGGACGGCCGCCGCGTCTCGCACACGATGGATCCACGAACCGGCGCGCCGGTTCGCCACGGCCCGGCATCGGTCACGGTGCTCACGCCGAGCTGCATGGACGCGGACGCCTACGCGACGGCCTTGATGGTGCTCGGCGAACAGGCCGGCCTGGCACGGGCTCGCAAGCTCGAGCTCGACGCCTGCATCGTCCTGCGCGAAGCAGACGGGCTGCGCACGGTCGGAACCGGCTTGTTCGCCCCCGTGTAGCCGCCCGTCACTTGGGCGGTATGTCGATCCACCAGTCCTTGAAGGTCGGCTCCTTGTCGGTGCCGATGCTGCGCAAGTACGCCGACAGGCGGCGGATGTCCTTGTCGCTGAAGTACTGGTGATACGACGGCATGCCTTCATCCTCGCCCCGCATCACGGCTTCGCGCACGTCGCCGCGTTCGGAATGGACGATGTTCGGGCCCATGC
Source organism: Ideonella flava (assembly GCF_051857595.1). Lineage (NCBI taxonomy): Bacteria > Pseudomonadati > Pseudomonadota > Betaproteobacteria > Burkholderiales > Sphaerotilaceae > Ideonella > Ideonella flava. Next base: position 36,519 of record NZ_JBPZHD010000011.1, on the reverse strand, counting down.
CGCCGGTGGCGTACATGCCGTGGCAGCCATAGCAGTTGTACTTGAGGAACAGGCGCCGGCCTTCGCCTTCGGGCGGCAGCGGAGCCGACTCGGCGGACACCCCCCTGGCGGCAGGCGGCGCCGGTTGCGCGCCGGCGGTGGAAATGAACGGGCCGGCAACGGCCAGCAAGGCGAAGATCAAGCTGCGCATGGGGAGCTCCTTCGGGTTGAATCGGTCGGTCAATGGGGCGCAGGGTCGGCTGCGGGCACTCCGTACGCGGCGAGGATGGATCGGATCTGCGGCGCCCGCCGGTCGAGGGCGGCCTGCACCTCGTCGCGCAGGCTCTCGTCGCCGCGCCGCACGCCCATGGCGATGTCGAATGCCACCGGCAGCGCGGCTTGCGCGGCGTCGGGTTCGGCCGCGACCAGGGCCAGCGGTTCGGCCTGGCCTTTCGCGTAGTAGCCCGCGATCGGCCCCCAGGCGATGGCGATGTCGACCTCGCCGCGAGCGACGGCCTGGATGAGCCGGCCCGGGGCCGCCTCGTCCGGTTCCTCGCCCCACATCGGGTAGCCGCGGACCTGGGCGCCCAGGCCGGCGCCGGCCAGCAGCATGGCCGGCGGCGGGTTGGCCCCCTCGGCGCCCAGGGCGTGCAGGCCGATCGTCAAGGTCTTCAGCGCGGGGTCATCGAAGCGGGCGATGTGATCGAGCAGCCTTGCCCGGCGGCTGACGAAGACGTAGCCGGAGCGGTAGTACGGACGCGTCGTCTGCAGGCCCTGCAGGCCCGGTGGTGCACCCAGCACCAGGTCGCAGGCGCCGGCCAGCAGCGTGCGCCGCAGGAAGCTGCGGCGCTGCATGTTCCAGGCATAGCGCAAGGTGGCGTGCAACTCGTCGGCCAGCAGCTCGGCGATGCGGTTCTCGAAACCCTCGCCGCGCTGGTTCGAGAAGGGCAGGTTCGCCGGGTCGGCGCAGACCGCCAGCTCGCGAGCCGGCTCTGCCGCCGCCGCGGTGGCCAGCACGCAGGCCGCCGCAAGACCGACAAGGGTCCGCACTGCCTTCATGGCAGCTTGAAGACGTGGACCATGCCGCTGGTGGCCGCCGGAGCCGCCTGCCGGCGGTCCTTCATCGCGGCCGTGATGGCGGGTGCCAGCGGTGATGCGCCCCGCTCCTGCTGGGCGGGACACGGGCCGCCCGCGAAGCCGCCGGGCAGCCAGCCCACGCCGGTATAGACGGCGATGCGCTGCGAGCCGTCGGGCGCCTGGTAGGAGATGGGGTTGCCGAGGATGCCGCACTCCAGCTGCGTCTGGAACACCACGGCGCCCGTCGTTGCGTCGACCGCCTTGAACCAGCGGTCCAGCGTCCCGTAGAAGACCAGGTTGCCCGCCGTGGCGAGCAGGCCGGCGTACAGCGGCAGCGGCTCCTGCAGGGCCCACGCGCGCTTGCCGCGCGCAGCGTCCCAGGCCAGCAGCTCGCCCATGTAGCCTCCCGGCGGCGCGACGAAGTTGAGGTCCGCGCCCAGGAACGGCGTGCCGGCGATGTAGAGGGCCTTCAGGGGCTCGAGGTTGTTGCAGGTGTTGATGGCCGGCACGTACTGCAGGCCGGTCAGCGGCGAGAAGGCCGAGGGAGCGAACTCCTTGGCGCCGAGCGGCGAAGGGCAGATGTTCTCGGTGATCACGCCGGTGTGCGGCCGCATGCCGGGGTTCACCTTGGGCTCGCCGGTGGCCAGGTCGACCTTGTCGGCCCAGGTCGCCACCCCGATCTTGTTCGCCACCAGCACCTGGCCCGTGGCCGCGTCCAGGGTGTATCCGAAGCCGTTCTTGTCCACGTGCATCAGCACGCGGCGCTTCACCCCGTCGATCTTCAGGTCGGTGACCACGCTCTCGCTGATCGAGTCGTAGTCCCAGCCGTCGTGGGGCGTGACCTGGTAGGCCCACACCGCCTCGCCGGTGTCGGGGCGGCGCGCAAAGATCGTCGAGCCCCACTTGTTGTCGCCCTTGCGCATGTCCGGGTTCCACACGCCGGGGTTGCTCGTGCCGTAGTACAGCAGGTCGAGGTCGGGGTCGTAGGTGAACCAGGCCCAGGCCGTGGCGCCGCCCTGTTGCCACAAGGTGCCGGGCCAGGAGGTCGCCCCGAGGTCGGTGCCCCTATCCTTGGCGTACCAGGGCTTGAAGTTGGCACCGATCAGCACCTCGGCGTCGGGACCGGTGTTGTAGGCCTTCCAGACCGGCTTGCCCGTCTTCAGGTCCAGGGCCTGCACCCATCCCCTCACGCCCAGCTCGCCGCCGGCGTTGCCGACGATCACCTTGTTCCTGACGATCAGCGGGGCGCCCGTCAGCGTCTCGCCCGTGGTCGGGTCGCCGAGCCGGGTGCGCCAGACCAGTTGGCCGGTGGCCGCGTCGACCGCGACCGTCGTGTCGTCGAGCACGTTGTAGACGATCTTGCCGTCGGCGTAGGCCGCGCCCCGATTGACGACGTCGCAGCAGGCCACGCCCCTGGCGTAGCGGTCGGCCCCCGGGTCGAAGGTCCACTTCACCGTGCCGGGCGAATCCAGGTCCAGCGCGATGAGCTTGTTCGGGAAAGGCGTGACGACATACATCGTGTGCCCGACGACGAGCGGCTGCCCCTGGTGTCCCGCGACGGCGTTCGTCGGCACCGCGAAGTCCTCGACCAGCCCGCCGGCGTTGGTGGAGTTGATTTGCGACAGCAGGCTGTAGCGCGTGCCCTGCACGGTGCCCCCTGGCGTGGTCCATTCGGCGCCCGCGCCGGTGGCCGCACCGGCACCCGAGCCGAGCGCCAGGATCGCCGCCGCGACGACGCCGAGCCGGGCACGGCGCGCGTCCCACTTGCCCCGTCTGCGCGCGCGTTCAACGCTTCGCGGGATCCGCCTGTCGAGATGTGCGCCTGCTGCCATGAAAGCCTCCATCCATCGCCGAGTGAAAACGTCGTGCGTGGTGCCGCGTTCGGCACCCACACCTGCTCGAGGAATTTGGACGTCACAGGCGGCGGAACAGGGGATCTCCTGCGCCGTGCAGCAAGCCGCGACCAGCCCGGGCGCTGATGGCGGAGGCTGGATGCACCGGCCGCTGCGGCTCGCGCTGCAACGTATCGACCGGACCATTCGGCTCGTTCAATCTTAGGATTGGCTTAAGGCACCGCCTGGCCGGACCGCTGCCAGGAATGCGAGGCCACTGATCTTCTACGTTATGTCGTCAGAGTGATGTCTGGTCGCCTCTCGCCGGCCGCTCCAGCAGCCGGGCAGTGCCTTGCAGAAAGGCGTCGAAGTCGATCGGCTTGGTCCAGTAGTCCAGCGCGCCGGACGCCCGCGCTTCGGACACGTCCTGCGGCACGGCGCTGGCCGACAACGCCACCACCGTGATGGCTCGAGTGGCCGGATCCGCCTTGAGCTGGCGCAGCACGTCCAGGCCGCTCATGTCGGGCAGTTGCATGTCGAGCAGCACCAGGTCAGGCTGGAGCGTCCGTGCGCGCTCGAGGCCGGCGCCGCCATCCGCCGCGGTCACCAGCTGGACCCCGGGCCACCTCGACAGCAGCTGCTCCACCAGGATCACGTTGAGCGGGTTGTCCTCCACGTAGAGCACCACGCCGATGGGCGGCACGCTCGGGGCCTGCGCATCGGCATGGCGCGCGCTCGCCATCGGCCGGCCGTCGCCCGCCGGCAGGGTGACGCGCACCAGCGTGCCGCGCTCGTGCTCGCTCTCCAGGCTGACCTCGCCACCCAGCAGGCCCACGAGTTGTCGCACCAGCACCAGGCCGATCCCCGTCCCCTGCACCCCGCTGCCCTCCCGGCCCAGGCGATTGAAGGGCTGGAAGAGCTGGGACCTCTGTTCCTGCGACATCCCCAGGCCGTTGTCGCGGACCAGGATGTGCACGAAGTACGGATCGCGCTCGACCTCCAGCCGGACCCATCCTCCCGGGCGGTTGTACTTGATCGCGTTGGACAGCAGGTTCAGCAGCACCTGGCGCAGGCGAGACGGGTCGGTGCGCATCAGCAGACGGCATTGCGGGGAGTAGCCGGCATGGAGCACCACTTGGCATTCCTGCGCCTGAAGCTGGCTCATGCGCATCACGCCGTCCAGCAGCTCGCACAGCTCGAAGTCGCGATGGTCCACCGACATGCGGCCCGCTTCGATCCGCGAGATGTCCAGCATCTCGTCGATGAGCATGCACAAATGCTCCCCCGCTTGCAGGACCAGGTCCAGCTGCTCGCGCTGGCGCCCGTTCAGCGTCGCCCCGCCCTCGGCACGCAACAGTTGGGTGAAGCCGAGCACGGCGTTCATCGGCGTGCGCAGCTCGTGGCTGATGCGGGAAAGGAACTCGGTCTTGGCGCGATTGGCGGCTTCGGCAGCGGTGCGGGCCAGCTGGGCCTTCTCGGCCTGTCGCAGCTGGGTGACGTCTCGAGCCATCACGGTCATCAGCACCCGCTCGCCCTCCCCGGCCCGCGATATCGAAGCCTCGATCGGGAAGCGCTCGCCGTTGGCACGCAGGCCGGTCAGCTCGCGGGAGGCCCCCATGCGCCGGGTGGTCACGCCCTCGGCGGCATAGCGGGACATGTGCGCGGGATGCGCGGCCCGATACTCCGGCGGAATGAAGCGATCCAGCGTCAGGCCGATGGCTTCCTGCGCCGGCACTCCGAACATTCGCTCGGCTGCGTGATTGAACAGCACCACCTTGAAGTGGGCGTCGACGGCAATGATCGCGTCCATCGCGGTCCCGACGATGCCGGCCAGCTGGGCCTCGCGTTCGCCTGCCGAACGCTCGGCCAGGGCCCGGCCGGCCTCGCGGTCGATGTGCTCCAGCGAGAAGCACAGGTCCTGCACCAGCTGCCCGATCAGCTCGACCAACGCGGGATCGAAGGCGCCCTTGGAGCCGAAGTACAAGTTCAGCGTCCCGACGGTCTGGCCGGCGCGCCGGATGGGGAAAGCACCGGAGGATCCGACGCCGAAGCGGGCCGCATGCTCCCGGTACGGAACGGTTCGCGCATCCGCTTGAAAGTCATTGCAGATGAGAGGTCGGCCGCTGCGCAAGGCGTGTGCCGTGGGCCCCAGTTCGGCATCGGCATCCTGCGGGCGGGCCACGGCCAGGTTCAGACCTTCGGTGTAGCGCTCGGCGCCGCCGGCCCAGGCCATCGGCCTCACCACGCCCGCTTCGACCAGGCCGATCCACGCCATGCTGGCGCCGCAGCATTGCACGGCGATGCGGCAAAGGCCGTCGTAGAGCAAGCCTGGCTCCGTGGCACGGACCATCGTCTGGCCCATCTCGGACAGGGCGCGGTAGAAGGCGGGCAGTCGCGGGTCGCGGGTGACGGAGCCACTACCGGTTGTGTCGGCGTCCAGGGTCATCCTTCCTTTGTCGGAGAAAGGCTCCCGTCGCGTCTTGACTTGCGTCAACCAGCCTGAGCGGGACGGCGCGCTCCGCGGCAGCGACTTCGCCCAGGCCGCCGGCGGCTGATTGAGGCGAATCAACGAACCGTGCCTCGGCGCCGACTAGTGTCGGTTCGTTGCGCAGTCGAGAGGTGCTGCCGTGTTGCCTTTCAGTCCAGATCAATTCATCCGCGTTTTCGCTGACTACAACCTCGGCGTCTGGCCGGCCCAGGTCGTGGCCTATCTGCTGGGCGCGGCGGCGATCGTGGCACTCGTGCGGCCGGGGCGTCGCGCCGACCGCACGATTGGCGCCATCCTGGCCGCCATGTGGCTATGGACCGGCGTCGCCTACCACTGGGTCTACTTCTCCGCGATCAACAAGGCGGCCATGGTGTTCGGTGCCGCGTTCGTGCTGCAGGGCGCCTTGCTCGCGTCTGCGACGCTGTGGCGGGCGCGACTCCGATTCGGCATGCCTTCGCGGTCGAGCGCTTGGCCGGCGGATCACTCGTGCTCTACGCGTTCGTCTTCTATCCGCTGGTGGGCGCCTTGTCCGGGCATGCCTGGCCCGCCATGCCCTTGTTCGGCATCACGCCCTGCCCGGTCACCCTATTCACGCTCGGCATGTTGCTTCTCACCGTCGATCCCGTACCCCGCGGGCTTCTCATCGTGCCCGTGTCGTGGTCGCTGATCGGCGGCAGCGCGGCCCTGCTGCTCGGCGTCCCCCAGGACTGGCCGCTGCTGCTGAGCGGCATCGTGACCGTCCCCTTCCTCGTCCTTCGCGATCGCGGCGCGGCGCGGGCCGCATCCGCCCAGCCGACCTGATCGCGCGGTCACGTCGGCGGCTACTACGCTATCAGGCGCTGCCTGCCCTCCACCCGGAACTCCGCCAGGCCCTGCGCATACGGATCCAAGGCGTCCTCCGGCCTGCCCAGCGGCAAGCTGACAACCTCCGCGAACCGCGCGGGAGTGACCTGCCCCTGGCTCATCAGCTCGTCCACCAGGCCCAGCAGCGCGCCGCGATGCGCTTCGATCAGCCCGGTGGCGCGTTCGTGCTGCGTCTGCAGCAGCTCTTCGATCGGCGCGTTGCTGGCTTCCACGTCGGTGCAGAGGTTCTCCTCGCTCGCGGTGCAGACGTCGCTGCGGCCGAGGCGCGGGCCGTGGCCGAGGTGGCGCAACATGCGCGCGGCCGTTTCGGTGGCCTTGCGCAGATCGCTCTCGGCGCCGCCGGAGCACAGCTCGGGCCCGAAGACGAGCAACTCTGCGGCGCGGCCGGCGAGACTGGTGCAGATGGAGTCGAGCAGGTTGCGGCGCGACCAGACCTTGCGCGAGGCGTAGGCGTTGTAGCCGCCCTCGAAGCTGGCCACGTGGATCTTGATCTCCTGCGGCGCGCGGCCGAAAAGCAGGGCATGCACCAGGCCGTGTCCGGCCTCGTGAACGGCCAGCAGGGCCCGGAAGTCGGGGTTGCTGCGCTGTCGCAGGCGGCTGATCTCGAAAGGCGCGGCGATGGCATGCGACAGCCCGCGCCAGTGGGCGACCAGCCTCCGGCCATCGGCCGAAAGTCCCACGCTTTCGCCGGCCATGGCGCCCTGCTCCAGCGCCCACAGCGCAGCCTTGGCCAGGCCGGCGCCGAGGATGGCGTGCAGCGATGAGAACAGCGGCCGGGTCCCCTGGGCGGGGAAGACCGCGTTGGCGTAGATCTGCTCGCGCACGCTGGCCGCCAGCTCGAAGCGGAGGCCGCAGCGGCCCTCCGTCTCGCGCGCATAGCGGGCACAGCCCTGCTCGATCAACTGCTCGTAGGCTCGTCGCGAGAGCGAGGGGTAGATCACGTGCTCGTTGCCCAGTCGAGCCACCTGCTCCGGCTTGAAGCGCTTGTTGAGCGCCTGCTTGACGTCGATGACACTCAGCCGGCCCGTCAGCGCGTGGAAGATGTCCGCATCGCTGTCGCAGTCGTCCACGCTGGTGGCGAGGTCCTCGTAGGCCTCGTCCAGGTTGCCGCAGACGAAGATGAGCAGGCGGCTGTAGTCGGTCTCCCATTGCTGGTGGCCGCTCTCTCGGAAGGCGCGCAGGCGCTCCTGGATCTGCTCCGGCGTCCACGACATGATCTCCATCAGTGGCTCGTCGAGCTTGAGGTTGCGCTGCAGCTCCTGGGCCTCCCAGCTGCGCAGCTTGAAGCGCAGCTTGGCATCGCTGGCCTCCGCCCGTTCGGCATCGAAGGCCGCCTCGGCGATGGACGACTCGATGTCGCCCAGCAGAGAAAGCGCGGGCGGCAGGCGTCCGTCGGAAAGCAGCGCCCAGACGTCCTGGTAGCGCTCGACGCGCAGCTCCCCACGCTTGCTGTCGATGGTGCGAAAGCGCTGGAACTCGTCGAGCGCCAGGATCCCGGGCTCACCCTCGCGCAAGCCCGATTGCGCGAGCATGCCCGAGATGCTTTGTGCGCCTCGCCAGCTGGCACCGTTGGAAAAGCCATCCATCTGCACTTCGACGAAGCGGTCGTAGAAGCCCAGCAGCTGCGCCAGGCGCCGCACGAGCTGGGTCTTGCCGGTGCCGGTCAGGCCCCAGAGGCAGACGATGACGGGCCGCGAGACGAGCTCGGGCAGCACATACCAGGCTCGCACCGAGTCGATGACGCGGTCGATGATGGCGTCGATGCCGAACAGCTCGGTCTTGAGCTGGGCGGCGATCTCCTGCAGCCGCCGGTTTCTCTGCGCCAGCTGCTCGCGCAGCTCACGCGAGTCGGCCGCCTCCCGGTCTCCCGGGCCGACGCATCCCTTTGGCGAAACGGCCCACCGGGCCGTGGAGGTGAATTCATTCATCCCAATCCTTTCGTCGCAGCAGCGCCTGCAGCGCCACGCGGTCGGCGCGGCGTTGGGCGCCGCGGCTTTGAATGTGTTCGCCTGCGCCACGCAAGCCACGCTGGCCGAGCGCGCGCGCCACGGGGTCGCGCTCGCCGGAGCTCGTCTCGAGCACCAGCGTCATCGGCTGTTTCATGCGGCGCAGGGCCTTGACCCGCCCCTCCTGGAGGGCGCGGGAACGGAGTTGTGCACTCATGCGGTTCCAAAAGCAAAAGCCCCGGCTCAAGGGCTGCGGGGCTTTGCTCGCCGCGCGGACTTCGGGCCGTATCTGTGAACAGACACGGTCCCGCCGGGGCTCAGGGAACCGTGTTCAGTCGATCGTCGTGATGAACAGGGAGGACATAGAGGGATCTCCGTCATGCGGGCGCTGTCGTGGGCGCCTTCTGCAAGGGCGCGAATGATGCAGGCCTGGGCGCGAGTGCGCAAGCACGAAGACGTGCTGCGTTGTGACGCGCCAACGGGCGCGCGCGGCGGCCCTTCGGCAAGGTCGCCGCCATGCCTTGGCGACACGGCCCTCGCCTACGGGGTCCGTGCAGCTTCGCCGTGGATCCACGACAGGAAGGCCTCGACCGGCGGCCGTTTCGCATGCCTGGCGGGGTACACCACGAAGTGCGCCTTGACCCGCACGGCCTTGTCCAATCCGAAGACCGGCTTGAGCTTGCCGGTCGACAGGTGCGGGCCTGCGTTGACGGCACTCTCGAGCGCCACACCGAGGCCTTGGGTCGCCGCATCGAGCGACATCTGGGCGCGGTCGAAGCGCAGGGCGAAGCGCTCCGGCGCTCGCTTCTCCGAGAACGCGCGAAGCCAGTCGGACCACTGCACCACGCTGACGTTGCTCTGGATCAGCGGCACCTCGAAGAGCTGGTCGATCCGCTTGAGCCGATGCTCGCGGATGAACGCGGGGCTCGCGAGCGGCACGATGCGCTCCTCGAACAGCGGCTCGACGACCAGGTCGCCCCATTGCGGCACGCCATAGCGGATGTCCACGTCCGCCTGCCCCAGCGCGAAATCGCTGGGCGTGTGCGCAGCCGACAGATTCAGCGCGATGTCGGGATGGGCTTGCGCGAAGCCTCTCAGCCTGGGCATCAGCCAGAGGCTGGCGATGCTGGGCGCGGAGTGCACGTACAGGCTGTTGCTGACGCCTTTGCGCAAGTCCTCCGTGGCTGCGGAGATGGCGGCCAGCGCCCCAGACACGCGCTCGAGGTAGCGCTCGCCGGCATCGCTCAGGCGCACCCCGTGGGCGCTTCGCTCGAACAGCCGGACCCCGAGTTCCGCCTCGAGCCGCGCCACCTGGTGGCTGATGGCCGAAGCGGTCAGGTGAAGCTCCGCCGCCGCGAACGCAAAACTGCGTCGCCGGGCCACGGCCTCGAAGGCCAGGAGGTTCGCCACCGGAGGGAGTGAGGCCATAGGGTTGACCCAGTCATTACATGACGAACGGTCATCTTAGCCTGAGGATTCATCGTTTGCCATCAGCTTCGTCGGTGCCCACCATGGCGGACATCAACTGATGGAGATCGACGAAATGCTGCTCAAGGACAAGGTTGCCGTGATCACCGGCGGTGCCGGCCTCAACGGCCTGGGATTCGCCACCGCACGCCTGATGGCCTCGCAAGGCGCCCGCGTCGCGGTGCTCGATCTCGCTCGCGCCGAGCCCACCACCGCCGCGGCGCAATTGGGGGCCGGCCACCTCGGCCTGGTCGCGGACGTGACCGACAAGGCCTCCTGCGAGGCCGCCGCCGCAGCGGTACTCCAGGCCTTCGGCCGGATCGACGTGCTGGTCAACAACGCCGGCATCACCCAGCCGGCGAAGACCTGCGAGATCACCGGCGCGGACTACGACCGCATCCTCGATGTGAGCCTGCGCGGCACGCTGTACATGTCGCAGGCGGTGCTGCCGGCCATGCAGGCGCAGAAGAGCGGATCCATCGTGTGCATCTCGTCCGTCTCGGCGCAGCGCGGCGGCGGCATCCTCGGCGGCCCGCACTACTCGGCGGCCAAGGCGGGCGTGCTCGGCCTGGCCCGCGCCATGGCGCGCGAGTTCGGCCCCGACGGCATCCGGGTCAACAGCATCACCCCGGGCCTGATCGGCACCGACATCATCAAGGGCAAGCTCACCGAGGAGAAGAAGGCCGAGATCGCCGAGACGATCCCGCTGGCCCGCCTGGGGCGTGCGGAGGACATCGGCGGGGCCTGCGTCTTCCTCGCCAGCGACCTCTCGCTGTACTGCACGGGCATCACGCTCGACGTGAACGGCGGCATGTTGATCCACTGAACCGACGGCCCTTCATCACGACAACCGGAGACAAGCATGACTGCAACGAAATTCCAGCTCACGCGACGCCAGGTCCTGGCCGGTGCGACGGCCTTGCCGCTGTTCTCGATCGCCACCCGGCCCGCGCATGCGGCCGAGTTCAACTACAAGTTCGCCACGGGGCAGGACCCGTCCCACCCGGTCAACAAGCGCGCCCAGGAAGCGATCGACCGCATCCGCAACGCGACCGGCGGCCGCCTGGACATCAAGCTCTTTCCTGCCAACCAGCTCGGCTCAGACACCGACCTGCTGTCGCAGGTCCGCAGCGGCGGCGTCGAGTTCTTCAACCAGGCGAGCGTGGTGCTGTCGACCCTGGTGCCGGCGGCCGGCATCATCAACACCGGCTTCGCCTTCCACGACTACAACGAGGTCTGGAAGGCCATGGACGGCCCGCTCGGCGCCTACGTGCGAGCGCAGATCGAGAAGGTCGGCCTGCTCACCATGTCCAAGCCCTGGGACAACGGCTTCCGCCAGGTCACGACCTCGAGCAAGGTGGTGAAGACGCCCGACGACCTGAAGGGAATGAAGCTGCGCGTGCCGGCGGCACCCATGCTGTCGTCGCTGTTCACGGCCCTGGGGGCGAGCCCGACGCCGATCAACTTCAATGAGCTGTATTCCGCCCTGCAGACCAAGCTGGTAGAGGGCCAGGAAAACCCGCTGGCCATCATCAGCACGGCGCGGCTGTACGAAGTGCAGAAGTGCTGCAGCCTCACCAACCACGTGTGGGACGCCTACTGGATCCTCGGCAACCGCAAGGCCTTCGAGCGCCTGCCCAAGGACCTCCAGGAGATCGTCAGGCGCGAACTGGACAAGGCCGCCACCGACGAACGTGCGGACATTGCCGCCCTGAGCGCCTCGCTGCGCACCGACCTCGCCGCCAAGGGCGTGCAGGTCGTGGAGCCCGACAAGAAGGCCTTCAAGGACACACTGGCCAAGGGCAGCTTCTACAAGGACCTGCGCGCCAAGTTCGGCGACGAGGCGTGGAAGCTGCTGCAAGACAGCGTCGGAGCCCTGGGGTGAGCGCCATGCTGCTGGAAGCTCACCCCGTGGCGCCGGGCGGGTCGCTCCCGGCGCGCTTCGAGACCTGGCTCGGCCACCTCATCGAAGCCCCGGCCGCCGCGCTGGTGATCGGCGAGGTCGCCGTGCTGCTGGCCGGCGTGGTCATGCGCTTCGTGTTCAACAGCCCGATCCCCTGGGCCGACGAACTCGCCTCCATCCTGTTCCTGTGGCTGGCCAACCTGGGCGCAGCGGTGGCGCTGAGGCGCGGCACGCACATGCGAACGACGGCTCTCGTCTCGCGCTGGAGCCCGCGGGCGCAGGCCTGGGCCGAAGCGCTGGCGATCGCCGCGCCTTGCCTGATGCTCGTCATCCTGATCGGCCCGATGGCCGAGTACGCCCAGGATGAATGGGTCGTGCAGACGCCAGCGCTGTCCTGGCCCAACACCGTGCGGGCCGCCGCCGTGCCGGTGGGCGCGGCGCTGATGATCGCGATCGGCCTGCTGCGCCTGGCGCGACAGGGTGTCGGCGACCTGGTCGGCGTGGTGCTGTCGATGACCGCGCTGGCCGGCGTGCTGTATCTCTCGTCCGGCTGGCTGCAGGGCATAGGCAACTGGAACCTGGTCGTCTTCTTCGCGCTGCTGCTCGGTGCCGCCGTGCTGCTCGGCGTGCCCATCGCTTTCTGCTTCGGACTGGCGACGGTCGCGTTCCTGCTGTGCGTGACCTCGACGCCGCTGGCGGTGGTGAGCGGGCGCATCGACGAAGGCATGAGCTCGCTGATCCTGCTCGCCGTGCCCTTGTTCATCCTGCTGGGGCACCTCGTCGAGATGACCGGCATGGCCAAGGCGATGGTCGACTTCCTGGCCTCGCTGCTGGGCCACGTGCGTGGCGGCCTGAACTATGTGCTGCTGGGCGCGATGTTGCTGGTGTCCGGCATCTCGGGGGCGAAGACGGCCGACATGGCCGCGGTGGCCCCGGTGCTGCTGCCGGAGATGAAAAAGCGCGGCAACCATGAAGGCGAGCTGATCTCCCTGCTCGCCGCCTCCGGTGCGATGGCCGAGACCGTGCCGCCCTCGCTGGTGCTGATCACCATCGGCTCGGTGGCGGGCATCTCCATCGCCGCGCTCTTCACCGGCGGCCTGCTGCCGGGCGTGGTGCTGGCGGTGATGCTGGCCCTGCTGGCCCGCTACCGCAGCGCGGAGATCGCCGTCGGCCTGAAGCGCGCACCGATGAGCGTCGTCGGCAAGACGCTGCTGGTGTCGCTGCCCGCCCTGGCCCTGCCGGTGCTCATCCGCACCGCGGTGGTCGAAGGCGTGGCCACGGCCACCGAGGTCTCGACGATCGGCATTGCCTACGCCGTGGTGGCTGGCCTGCTGATCTACCGGCGCTTCGACTGGAAGCGGCTCTATCCGATGCTGGTCGACACGGCCGCGCTGTCCGGCGCCATCCTGTTCATCATCGGCACCGCCACCGGCATGTCCTGGGCGCTGACGCAGTCGGGCTTCTCGCACAGCCTGGCCGAGGCGATGACCAGCGTCCCGGGCGGCAAGTACGGCTTCCTGCTGGTGTCGATCGCGGCCTTCATCGTGCTCGGCAGCGTGCTCGAGGGCATCCCGGCGATGGTGCTGTTCGCGCCCCTGCTGTTCCCGGTGGCCAAGGCCATCGGCGTGCACGAGGTGCACTACGCGATGGTGATCATCCTCGCCATGGGCGTGGGCCTGTTCGCCCCGCCGTTCGGGCTGGGCTACTACGCGGCCTGCACGATAGGCCGGGTCCATCCCGACGTGGCCGTGCGCCGCATCTGGCCCTATCTCGGCGCCCTGCTCGTCGGCCTGCTGATCGTCGCCTTCGTGCCCTGGTTCTCCATCGGCCTGCTCTGAGGCCGGCCCTCGAATTCACCCACTTCCAAAGGACTGTCATGTCTGAATCGATAGACGACTTGCGCGAAAGCGCCTACCGGATCCGCCGCTTCGCGTTGCGCATGGGCGAGGTGCAAGGCCAGGGCTACATCGGCCAGGCCCTGGGCTGGGCCGATGTGCTGGCCGTGGCCTACTGCCATTCGATGACCCTGCGGCCGCAGGAGCCGCAGTGGGAGGGGCGAGACCGCTTCCTGCTCTCCCACGGCCACTACGCCATCGCCCACTACGCCGCCTTGATCGAGGCTGGCGTCATCCCCGAGAGCGAGCTCGAGACCTACGGCAGCGACGACAGCCGCCTGCCGATGTCGGGCATGGCCGCCTACACGCCCGGCATGGAGATCTCGGGTGGATCGCTGGGCCAGGGCCTCGTCATCGGCGTCGGCATCGCCCTCGGCCTGAAGCAGAAGAAGAACCCCGCCTTCGTCTACAACTCGATGTCCGACGGCGAACTCGACGAGGGCTCGACCTGGGAGGCGGCCCTGTCCGCCGCCCACCACCAGCTGGACAACCTGATCTGCCTGGTCGACATCAACAACCAGCAGGCCGACGGGCCCTCGGGCAAGGTGCTCGGCTTCGAGCCGCTGGCCGACAAGTGGGCCGCTTTCGGCTGGCACGTGCAGCGAGTGAAGGGCAATGACCTCGCCGCCGTCGTCTCGGCCTTCGACGCCGCTCGCGACCTGAAGGACGCCCAGCCGCGCGTCATCCTCTTCGACACCCTGATGGGCAAGGGCGTGCCCTTCCTCGAACAGCGCGAGAAGAACCACTTCATCCGGGTCGACCCGCCCGAGTGGCAGCAGGCCCTCGCGATCCTCGACCAGTCCCGGTCCCAAGTGCAAGCTGAAGGAGCCTCGGCATGAGCGCCACCACCGCAGAAAAGAAGCCCCGCCTGACCACCTCGGCGATGATCGCCTCGATCGCGTCCGAGGGGCAGAAGGTCAAGGCGGCGCCGTTCGGCAAGGCGCTGGTCGAGTACGCCGCGAAGCACCCCGAGGTCGTCGGCCTGACGGCGGACCTGGCCAAGTACACCGACCTGCACCTGTTCGCGCAGGCCTACCCCGAGCGCTTCTACCAGATGGGCATGGCCGAGCAGTTGCTGATGGGCGCGGCCGGCGGCATGGCCAAGGAAGGGCTGGTGCCTTTCGCCACCACCTATGCCGTCTTCGGCACCCGGCGCGCCTATGACTTCATCCACCAGGTGATCGCCGAAGAAAACCTCGACGTGAAGATCTGCTGCGCCCTGCCCGGCCTGACGACAGGCTATGGCCCCAGCCACCAGGCCACCGAGGACCTCGCGATGATGCGCGGCATCCCCGGCCTGACCATCGTCGATCCCTGCGACGCACTGGACATCGAACAGGCCGTCCCGCAGATCGCCGCCCACAAGGGCCCGGTCTACATGCGCCTGCTGCGCGGGCAGGTGCCCCTGGTGCTGGACGAGATCGAGGGCTATCGCTTCGAGCTCGGCAAGGCCAAGATGCTGCGCGAAGGCGCCGACGTGCTGGTGATCTCCAGCGGCATCCTGACCATGCGTGCGCTGGAGGTGGCGCAGGACCTGGCGAAGGACAACATCGGCGTCGCCGTGCTGCATTGCCCCACGATCAAGCCGCTGGACGAAACCGCGATCGTCGAGGCGGTGCGCTACAAGCACCGGCTGGTCGTGGTCGCCGAGAACCACTCGGTGGTGGGCGGGCTCGGCGAGGCCGTGGCCAGTGCGCTGTTGCGCCATCGCGTCCAGCCGGCCGGCTTCCAGCTGGCGGGGCTGCCGGATGCGTTCCTGGATGCCGGCGCGCTGCCGACCCTGCACGACCGCTACGGCATCAGTCGCGAAGTCCTGGGCAGCCGGATCAAAGGCTGGCTGGCTTGAGGCGCCGAGAGGCGGCGGGCTACTCCGGGCGCGCCGATGCCCCGGGCCGCTGGCGGTCCGCCACGCCGGCGACGAAGCGGCCGAAGGCGTCGAGCAGCGGCGCTGCATCGAAGGCCGGGCCCTCCAGCATCGCCAGGGCCTGCACGGTGGCCTCCAGCGTCGAGACCTGGTCGGCACGCCGCGCCGGGCGGATGGCGCGGTAGCGGGTGGGCGGCGGCGCGTCCAGCGCAAGCCGCGGCAGCGCCGCCAGGGCCGGATGCTCCAGCAGCATCCGCAGGCTCTTGCGCCACGTCGCATCGATCACCACGAGCCGCACGGGCGTGTCGCTCGTGGCCCCTGGCAAAGCCGGCGCCGGCGCGGCGGGCACGTCGGGATACAGCAGGCGCGTGTCCCGCCCGGGGCGTTCCAACAGGGTCTGCAGCGACCGCGGCTCGAAGCGCTCGCCTACGACCACATTGCAGTGCGCCAAGGACAGCCGAAGCAGAGCGACGCTGTTCTTCGCCTGGCGCTGTTCCTGCGGGTGCTGCAGCACCAGGACCTCGGTGCGATGGGCGGTCGGACGTGCCAGCGCGCAGACGCAGGTCCGGTGCGGGCGGAGGCAGCGCCCGCAAACCGCGCGGCCGAGGGAGGACGAACTGTTCACCGGCGGATGCTCGCACGGCTTGACAGTGTGCGAATCGGCCCGCTGCATTGGCCCGACCAATGCACCTTGGTAGGGCCAATTCCCGCCCACGCGAGATGCATCCTGAAACAACGCAGAACCGAAATCTCCTGAGACAGGAACGGCGACTCGGGTTTTCACCCGAGTGAACGGCCGTCGGCTTTGCGACACTGGCCTGACCAGATTGGTCAGGTCACCTAACAAACTACGCGCAAAGCATCTCGCCCCCTTCATGGCTTGACCCGCCGATGAAGAGGCCCTGAAGCGAGGTCTCCAGCAGCGTCCCGGTCCCGCCCGGCCCGCGCTGCACGGTGTCTTCGCTCTGCTGGTTCCCAGGCGAATCCGGGACGTCGCCGCGATCGTGGGCGCGGCGCCCGGAGGGCCTCCACTGCTTCCCCAACCGCCCGAGCGTGCAGGAGACAAGCGCGCCGGGCCATTCACCCGAAGAGGTAGACCATGAAGCATGTCTTGTCGTTGGCTTTCCTGCTGGCGCTCGGCGCCGCGCCGCTGGCGCAGGCGCAGAGTTGCGCCGGGGGCGGTGGCGCGACCGTCTGCCTCACCGCCACCGGCAGCAACAACAACGTGACGCTGAACTGGACGGTGACGGGTGCCATCAGCAAGGTCCAGGTCTACCGCGACACCGACAGCAACCCGACCGGCCGCAGCCGCGTCGCACAGTTGAACAACGCCGGCATCACCAGCTATGTCGACAGCGGTGCGGCCACCGGCACCCACTACTGGTACTGGATCAAGTTCAACGTCGGCAACGCTTCGTACAGCTCCAACGCCGCGGACGCCACCCGGGTGGTCGTCTCGGCCCAAGGCGGCGGCGGCACGCCGGGTTCGCCGGGCACGATGCGCAACATCACCAGCCTGCAGCTTTCACAGGAGATGGCCCCGGGCTGGAACCTGGGCAATTCGCTGGAGGCGATCGGCGGCGAGACCAACTGGGGCAATGCCGCGACCACGCCGGCGCTGATCAATGCCATCAAGGCCGCGGGCTTCAACTCGGTACGCATCCCGCTGTCGTGGAAGCAGTACGCCGACTCCAACGACAACATCCGCGCCGACTGGATGGCGCGTGCGACCGAGGTGGTGAACTACGCGCGCAATGCGGGGCTGTACGCCATCATCAACATCCACTGGGACGGCGGCTGGATGCAGCCGAACTACGCTACCCAGGCTTTCGCCAACGCCCGCATCACCAAGTTCTGGACCCAGATCGCCAACAACTTCAAGAACTACGACGACCACCTGCTGTTCGCCGCGCTCAACGAGGTGATGATCGACGGCGACTACGGCACGCCGACCAGCGAGTACTACACCGTCCACAACAGCTTCAACCAGACCTTCGTGAACGCGGTGCGCGCCACCGGCGGCAACAACGCCACGCGTCACCTGGTCGTGCAGGGCTTCAACACCAACGTCGACCACACCTACAACTTCTTCGCCGTGCCCAACGACAGCGCCAGCAACCGCCTGCTGCTCGAGGTGCATTACTACGACCCGTACGACTTCACGATCAACACCGCCAACGACAACATCTGGCAGTGGGGCAGCATCGCGACCAACCCCGCCAATACCGAGACCTGGGCCAACGAGAGCTACGTCAACGCCCAGTTCGACAAGCTCAAGCAGCGCTTCACCGATGGCTTGGGCATCCCGGTGGTGGTGGGCGAGTACGCGGCCATCGCGCGGCTGAACGTCGATCCCAGCCAGCAGTACCGCACCTACTGGGACCAGTACATCACCAGCGCCACGCGCCAGCGCGGCCAGGTGCCGATGTACTGGGACAACGGCTACAGCGGGGACCACCAGATGGGCTTGTTCAACCGCGCCAACGGTGCCAAGTACTTCCCCAGCCTGATCAGCGCCATCGTCAACGCGAGGTAAGCCGAAGCCGGGGTCGGGCGGTGTCCGGGCTCACCCTCCACCGTCCCGGCTCCTGACCGCGTTTCAAGGGGGGCCTCCGCGCTCAGACCCGCTCGAGGATGAGCGCGATGCCCTGGCCGACGCCGATGCACATCGTGCGCAGCGCATGGCGGCCGCCGCTGCGGTGAAGCTGGTTCACCGCCGTCATGGCCAGGCGCCCCCCGCTCGCGCCCGGCGGATGGCCCAGCGCGATCGCTCCGCCGTGGAGCCGGAGGCATTGCCGGCCGTCACCGTGCCTTCGGGCCAGACCACCCCCTGAGTGCATTGGTGACGCCAGTGCGGGCACGGCTGGCCCTGCGAGCCGGATCGTCAGGACACTGTGCCGCCGCGCGCGAGCGGCGTCATTCCAGGTCGCCTTCGACGAACCGGTTCTCGGCCTCGTACTCGGCCCGCGTCTTGCGGCGGTGATCGCCGCCCAGAGGGACCGAAGCCATGGCCCGGTCCACGTAGATCTCGGATCTCAGCGGCCAGTCGCGTGCCGCGTCGAACAGGCCGGGCATGAGCTCATAGATGCGGGGCTCGCCGCCTTCCTCGACGTCGTTGAACCACAGGTGCGAGCCGCAGCGCGGGCAGAAGGCGCGCTCGGCGAAGGCCGAAGAGCGATAGCGCGTCACCTCTCCCATGACGGTGACGGCCGAGGCGTCCGCCTCGAAGCACAGGAACAGCCCGCCGGACCACCGCTGGCACATCCGGCAATGGCAGGCGCCCACGCGCGGGTCGTGCCGGCCCGCCACCGTGATCGTCACGGCGCCGCACAGGCAGTGGCCTGTCAACTCGGAGGCGGCGGAGCTGGTGCTGGGAGCGGAGGACGATTCGGCGGTCGTGGGCTGCATGTTCATGGCTCCTGAATTGGATGGCCGGCCGACGGGCAACTGGCGCGCCTGGCGCTGCAGGGCGGGCGTTGCACCTCGTCGCTTCGCAGTGGTGCGGACGTGCCTATCCGGCCGTGGCGATCTGCCGCGGCGTCTGGCCGAGGAATCGCTTGAGCGAATGGGTGAGATGGGCCTGGTCGCTGAAGCCCAGGTCGGCTGCGACGGCCGCTGGCGAGTGCCCGGCGCGCAACTGAGCGGCGGCCTCGTGGGCGCGGGCGATCTGCTGGAAGGCCTTGAGTCCCAGGCCGGTGACCTCCGCGAAATGTCGCTGGATGCTGCGCTCGTCCAGCCGCTGGTGTGCGCCCTGCAGCGCTCGCACGACCACCCGGTCGCGCTCCAGGAGGCCGCTGCGCGCGAGTGCGTCCACGAAGTTCTCGACGTTGTCGAAGCTCGGGACCTCGAAGCGCTCGGAGTCGATCCAGAAGCGCCGATCGCCTTCCACCGGCCGCGCGACGCCCTGGTGGGCGGTCAGGCGCCCCGGCAGGCGGGGCATGTAGACCTCGGGCCTGAAGGCGATGGTCAGCATCTCGTCGCCGGCCGAACTGTCCACCGCCAGCGGGGCCGCGATCTGGCCGGTCTGGACAGCGATCAGCGGACCGTGGGCGCGGCGCAGGAAGAGCAGGTCCCAGGATCCGTCGGGCAGCGCGAGCTCGCGCGCATCGGCGGCGTAGCGGACCCGGCGGATCTTCGCCACGAACGGCGAGTCCGCC
The DNA here is from genome assembly GCF_051857595.1 of Ideonella flava. NCBI lineage: Bacteria > Pseudomonadati > Pseudomonadota > Betaproteobacteria > Burkholderiales > Sphaerotilaceae > Ideonella > Ideonella flava. The sequence goes on along the minus strand of NZ_JBPZHD010000011.1, from coordinate 17,047 downwards.
AGGCGTTCTTCCTCAACGAGGGTGGGCGCTGGGGGCATCTTCCAGTGGAAGTCGACCGAAGAATCGACGCAGGTCTTCGATCACGAGATCGGGATTCGTCTCGCTCGCGAAGTGACCGCCGCGAGGCATCTCGGTCCACTGTAGCAGCCGGGTGTGGGAGCGGGCCACGAAGTTGCGAACGGATCGGAAGTCGTCGGGGAAGACGGCCACCGCGGTGGGCGTGTCGTTCGGCAGGTCGCGATAGCCTGCGCCGCTGGCCGCGTTGGCCAGGTAGAACTCGGCCGCCTGGCCGCCGGTGCCGGTGAACCAGTAGAGCGAGACGTGGGTCAGGAAGCGATCGCGGTCGACCTGGGCCGCGCGCTCGCCTTCGAAGCCGAAGAACAGCTCGGCATTCCACGCCAGCAAGGCCGCCGGCGAATCGACGAGGCCATAGGCCAGCGTGCCGGGACGCTTGGACTGGATGTCGACGTAGCCCGCGTACTTGCGGAACGACTCGAGGGTCCGGAAGCCTTCCATTTCGAAAGGCGACAGCCCTTCCATCTCACCGGCCGCGCCGCTGGGGAAGGCGAAGACCTGCTGGACGTGGACGCCCGCCAGGCCCTGCGGCGCGAGGATGCCGAGTTCGCGGGTGACCAGCGCGCCCACGTCGCCGCCCTGGGCCCCGTAGCGCGTGTAGCCCAGGCGCTTCATCAGCGTGTCCCAGGCGGCCGCGGTGCGGGCCGCGTCCCAGCCGGTCGCCGCCAGGGGTGATGACAGCCCCATGCCGGGCACCGAGGGAATCACGACATCGAAGGCCGTCGAGGGGTCGAGCCCGTGCGCGCGCGGGTCGGTCAGCGGACCGATCAGGTCCAGGTACTCGGCCGGCGAACTGGGCCAGCCGTGCGTCAGGATGAGCGCCATGGCGTTGGGCTCTTTCGACTTCACGTGGATGAAGTGGATGGTCTGGCCGTCGATCTCGGTGACGAACTGCGGATGGCGGTTCAGCCGGGCCTCCTGCGCGCGCCAGTCGAATCCGTCGGCCCAGTAGGCGGCCAGTTCGCGCACCAGCGCCGGCGCCTGGCCGTGGCTGAAGTCCTGGACCACCGGCTGCGGCCAGCGCGTCGCGGCCAGGCGCCGCCTCAGGTCGAGGATCCGGTCGTCGGCCATGTCGATCTTGAAGGGGCGGATCGTCGAGTCCATGGTGCTTCCTTTCGGTCATCAGTGGCGAGTGACGTCACTGTCCGCGAAAGGCACGGCGCGATCTTGTAGAAAACCGACACGGCCGGGCGCTGCGACATTCGGCAGCGCCGATCTCGATACTTCTGTCAAGGTGCCAGCATCCTGGTGCACGAGTCCGTTCATGATCGTCGACATGGAGCACAGCCCAACGTCGCGCCGGATGCCAACTGGCTGCTGCCGATGATCCAGGCGATCAAGGACAACTTGGACGAGTTGCCCGAGCTGGGGCTGGCCGACGCGGGCTACCGCAGCGAAGAGAACCTGAAGAACGCACCGATCGATCTGGTGGTGGCGCTCGGGCGGGAAGGCAAGGAACACGCCCAGCTCGACGCCCGGCAATACCCGCACACCGCGGCGATGGTCGCCAAGCTGCAAAGCGATGAAGGCAAAGCGGCATACCGCAAGCGCAAGTGGATCGCCGAGCCGCCCAACGGCTGGATCAAGAACGTGCTGGGGTTCCGGCAGTTCAGCATGCGAGGGCTGCACCGGGTGCGAGCCGAGTGCAAGCTCGTGTGCATGGCACTGAATCTGCGGCGCATGGCGACGATGAAAGCGGTGTGAGCGCGATGCGGTGCCAGATCGTCGATCTGACTGGAGCCTCCCGCTCGGCGGGAGGCTGGAGGGTGCGCCCGATCATGCTGGAGCTCCCTCGTGGAGGGGGCTCGGGGGAGCTGGACATACAGCCGCAGGCTAGGAGTCTTCGCGGCTTCTGCCGCGAAGACTCCTAGGCGAGAAACTGCTCGATCAGGCGCAGGTCCTGCGCGCCGATGTTCGACAGCGCGAGGCCGACCTTGTACTCCTGGGAACGGCCGCGCATGGCATGCACCACGGTGGCATGCAGGCGCAGCGTGTGGGCGCGGCCCTCGACAGGCAGGTTGAAGACGATGTGGCACTCGGCCTGGGACGGCAGGGCCTCGTCGGCCTCTATCGACAGGCCTCGCACGCCGATATCGACCGTGCGAACGGTCAGTTGCTTGCCCGCCACCACCATTCCGGCCGGAACGCACAGCGGCTTGCGCATGCCTCTGCGCCTGTCCAGCGCGTCCGCGATGGCAGCTCTCAAGGCTTCGCGCTTGTCGTCCTTCATCGGGTCGGCTGGTTCAGGTCGATGTTCGAGAGGCTGCACGCAGGGCACCCACGGGCGCGGCGCCTGGTCCTGGAGGGAGCTGGAGACCTGTCTTCGGCGGTTCGGCGCGCCACTTGAGGGGCCAATTGCAACGATGCATGGCCCTCGAACGTGACGCGGTGCGCATCACGGCCGCGGCCCTCACCCGGCCACCAGCGCGCGCTGCAGCCCCACGGCGTTCAGCAACCGGCGCAGGCCGAGTTGCAATGACTCCTGCTCGGCGGCCAGCCGGGCGTTTCGCGCCTGCAGCCAATCCAGCCGGCTGATGGCGCCCACGGCCAGGCGCAGCTCGGCCAGGCGCTCGCCCGTGCGGGCCTCGGTGAGCCTTCGCGCCTGCGCCGCCTGTTCTTCACCGAGCCGGGCCTGCTCGGCCGCGAGCTGCTCGATCTCGACCAGCGCCCGGTGCATGGTGTCGCGCAGGGCCAGGGCGGCGAGCTCGTGCCGGCCCAGGGCGTCCTGTCGCGCCAGGTCGAGGCGCCGCCAATCGATCATCGGCACCAGCAGCGTGCTGCTCAGCCGCGCCAGCGGATGCTCCAGCCAATCGCTCCAATGGGCGCCACCGGTGCCCACGCCCAGGTCGAAGCGCAACTGCGGATAGCGTGCGGCCTCGGCGCCGCGCAGCGTCTGCAAGGCTGCGTCCAGGCCGGCACGGGCCTGCTGGACGTCGGGCCGGCGGGCCAGCACCTGCTCGGGGGTTTCGCCGGCTCGCCAATCGGCAGACGGCTGCGCGGGCAGCGCCGGTGCTTCGGGCAGCCGGAACGCCGGGTCCGCCAGCAGCAGGCCGAGTTGCAGGCGCTGCCGGGTGTCGAGCTCGGCCTGCTGGGCCGCCTGCAGGCGAAGCCCCTGCAGGGTCGCCGCCGCCTTGTCGATCTCGATCGGAAGCAGCTTGCCTTCCTGCACGCGCAGCCGTGTCAACGAGACGGCCTGCTCGGCGCCCTCGATCTGCAGCGCGAGCGACGGCGCCTGCGCGGCGATCGCGGCCAGCGTCCACCAGGCCTCGGCCACGCTCGCACGGACCAGCACCCCCGCCGCGGCCAGATCGGCCTCGGCGGCCCGCGCCTGCGCGGCGGCGGCCTCCTGCCCGGAAGCGAGCCGCTGCCACAGGTCGATCTCATAGCCGGCGCCCAGGTTCAGCGACACCGAACGCTGCAGCCGGGCGCCGGGGTCGAACGAACGAGTGGCGCCTGCGCTGGCGTCCAGCGCGGGCGTGGGCTGGCGCGCAAGGCCGGCCAGTTGCTCCTGCCGCTGGGCCTCCTGCCAGCGCAGCAGCGCCTGTGCGATGTCCCGGTTGACCGCGATGGCCCTTTCCTGCAATCGCTGCAGCGCCGGGTCGGTCGGCCCTGTCCAATGCCCGGCCGCGGGCTCGGCTTGCAGGGTGGCCCAGGCCGCGGGCGCGGCCACGGCAGGCATTCCTTCGGGGGGCGCCGGCAAGGCACATCCGGCCAGCATGCCGACCATGGCCCAGCCCGCGTGGCGCCACCGTTTCATCGTCGAAGCTCCCATCACTCCCTCGCCAGCGCATCCACCGGGCTCAGCGCCGCCGCGCGCCGCGCCGGCAGCGTGCCGAAGACGAGCCCGACCACGCTGGACACCCCGAAAGCCACGAGCAGGGCAGCCCCGCTCACCTCGACCTGCAACGCGGCCTGCACCCGATTCAGAACCTGCGCCCCCAGCCAGCTCAACAGCACGCCCGCCAGCCCGCCCAGGCAACACAGCAGCACCGCCTCGACGAGGAACTGCAGCCGCACATCGGCCTGCCTCGCCCCCACCGCCATGCGGATGCCGATCTCGCGCGTGCGCTCGCTGACCGACACCAGCATGATGTTCATCACCCCGACGCCGCCCACGAGCAGCGAGATCGCCCCCACGCCGGCGAACAGCAGCGACATGACACCCGTGACCTGCTGGAACTTGCGGAACTCCTCGTCGGCGCTCCAGATGCCGAAATCCTCGGCGCCATGCAGCGCCCGCAGCCGGTAGGCGACCTGTTTTCGCACCTCGTCGGGCGGCACGGCGAAGTCGAGCAGGACGTTGAAGTTGTCCGCATCCAGGCGCAGGTCGAGCTTTTGCGAGAAGGTGGTGTGCGGCACGAAGACGCGCCCCAGCCAGGAGCCGAATTGCGCGAAGCCTCCGCTTTCGGCCACCACGCCGACGATGGTGACCGGCAGCGCCACGCCCTCCGGGGCCGGCGCCCCCGTCCCGCTGGGCTGCACCTGCGGCGCCACGAGCAGCGTGCGCCCGATCACCGCTTCGCCCGGCCGGAACAGGTTGTCGCGCGCCTTCTCGTCGATCAGTGCCACCTGGGCGCGGGAGTCGAAATCCCTCTTCGTCAGCTCTCTACCCTGCACCACCTTCAGCTTGCGCATCGCCAGGGTGTGGAGTTCGGCGCCGAGCACGCTGACCATGCTGTCGCGACTGGCGTGTCGCGCCGTCATCTGCGCCTCGCGCTCGAAGGTGACCCCGCGCACGCCGGGCAAGGCGCCTATCGCCGCCAGCTCCGACGGCAGGAAGGGCCGGGGCATCACGCCCGGGGCCAGCATCGGGTTGCCGCGGTAGACGAGGATGCGGCCCTGCATGAAGGCGCCCACGTCCCGCTCGACGCTGCCTCGCGCCGCGGTGGTGAGGGCCACGATGCTGACGACCGCCGCGATGCCGATGCTGATGCCCAGCATCGACAGCGCCGAGCGCAGCCGGTTGCCGAGCAGCGCCTGCAGCGCCGAGTGCATCGCCTCGCGCCACTGCCCGCGCAGCCGTTGCCACCAGCCGCCGCCGGCCGGGGCAGCGTCCTCCTCGGAGGGCACCCCGCGGCGGTGGTCCGCAGGCGTCCCGCTGTCTCGCACGACACGCCCGTCGCGCAGCTCGATGATGCGCCGGGCGTGCGCCGCCACCGACGCATCGTGGGTGACGAGGATGATGGTGTGGCCACCGCGGTGCAGCTCGGCCAGCAGCGCCAGCAGCTCCGCCCCCGACTGCGAATCCAGCGCGCCGGTGGGCTCGTCGGCCAGGATGATCTGGCCGCCGTTCATCAGCGCCCGGGCGATCGACACCCGCTGCTGCTGGCCGCCGCTCAGTTCGTTGGGCTTGTGGTGCAGCCGCGCCCCGAGCCCGAGGCGCTGCAGCAGCGCCTCGGCGCGTGCCTGGCGCACGGGTGACGGTACGCCGGCGTACAGCGCGGGCAGCCCGGTGTTGGCGCGTGCGTCCAGGTGCGGCAGCAGGTGGTAGCGCTGGAAGATGAAGCCGAAGCGTTCGCGGCGCAGCGCGGCCAGCTCGTCGGGCGAGAGCGTCCCGGCATCCCGGCCATCGACCGCCAGGCGGCCGGCGGTCGGCACGTCCAGGCAACCCAGGAGGTTCATCAGGGTGCTCTTGCCCGAGCCGGACTGGCCCATGATGGCGACGAACTCGCCAGCCTCGATGACGAGGTCCACGCCATCCAGGGCCGGCACGTCGATGTCGCCCAGCCGGTAGTGCCGGCCGACGCCGGCAAGCTCGATCAACGCCACCGCGTCAGACCGATGAGGCGGCACTGGCCGCCGCCGAGGCCGCGTCGACGGGCGGTGGCGCCAGCAACACCTTGTCGCCGGACTTCAGGCCTTCGAAGACCTGCACCCGCGCGCCATCCTGCAGCCCCGTGCGGATGCTGCGCGGCTCCGGCTTGCCGTCCTTGCCCAGCACCTGCACGGCGTAGCGGCCATCGTCGCCACGCGCGCCGAGCGCGACCATCGGGATGGCCAGCACCTTGTTGGCCCGGCCAGTCTCTATGCTCACCTGCACGGTCATGTCCGAGAGCAGCCGGCGCTCGCGGTTGGTCACCTCGAACAGCACGTTGTAGAAGACGGCATTGCCCGCGCGTTCGGGAATCGGCTGGATCACGCGGACCCGGCCCTGGTGGCGCTGCGCCTCGCCGGCGAGGGTGACGAAGCTCGCCTTCTGCCCAGGCAGCACCTGGCCGATGTCGGCCTCGGGCACGCGAGCCCGCACGGTGATCTCGTCGAGGTTGGCCAGCGTGACCATCACCGGCGTCACCTGGATCGCCGTCACCGTCTGGCCCTCTTGCACCGGCAGGTTCACCACCGTGCCGTCCATGGGCGCGGTGATGGCGGTGTAGCCCAGGCGCAGCCGGCGCTGCACGAGCTCGGCCTGCAGGCGATTCAAGGTGGCCGTCTGGCCGCGAAGGTCGGCCTCGAGCCGGGCCAGGTCGGTGTCGGCACGCTCGGTCTCGGCCGCCGCGGTGGCCTCGCCGCTGAGCAGGCGGTGCTGCCGTTCGGCCTCACGCCGTGCCATGGACAGGCTGGCTCGGGTGCTGTCGATCAGGGCCGCCTGCTGCGCGACCGCGGCATCGGCCTGGGCCACGTCGCTCTCGGCCAGCGCCGGGTCGAGGCTGACGAGCAGCTCGCCCTTCTTCACCTGCTGGCCGAGCTGGACGTGGATCTTCTGCACCTGGCCGCTCACCTGCGCGCCCACGTCGACCTTGGTACGCGGCTGGAGGATGCCGACCGCCAGCACGGTCTGCGTGATGTCGGCGGTGGCCGCCTCGCCGGTGGGAGGCGGCGGCGGCGGCGTGCGCGGCGCGAGGGCGCTCCAGGCCAGGGCGCCGGTGGCCACCAGGGCCGCGAGCAGCCCGATCCGGACCCACCAGGAGCGCAAGGCACGTCGAAGGCGCCCGGATGGGCGCGGGCGCACCTCGGCAGTCTTGTCGGACATCATTTCGCTTTCTACCCTCCCCGTTGAACTGACCGCGGACCGCGGCGCCTCGAACGGTGCGGCATCGTACGTCGTCTTCTGGACTCGACCTGGCCGGCGAAGGGGCGCGAATCCAGGTGAGCCCGGCCGTCATCGCTGGGCGAAAGGCCGACGTGGCGCCGGCCAGATGCGGTGCCCTGCTGGATCCGGCGTCGCGGAGGCGGCTCTAGCCCAGCACCTGCCTCAGCATGCGGTGGTGCGCAGGCATCCGCTCGACCGTGGCAGCGATCGCCTTGCGGTGGGCCTGAAGTGCGTGCCGGGCGCGCTCAAGCGGAATCTCGGCGAAGACGGGATCCGCCCGCTCGGGCCAATGGTCCATGCCCGCATGGATGGCCAGCCAGCTGGTCGCGTCGAAGCCCTCCTCGTCGTACTCGTGCAGCACGCCGAACCGGCGCCACAGGTCCAGCTTGAAGGCCAGGGTCTCCGGCAGCTGCATCCCGGCCACGTGGCGCCAGAGCTCGCTGTCGCGCCGGCGGGTCAGGCAGTAGTGCAGGATGATGAAGTCCCGGATGCGCCCGAAGCGCCGCGCCGATCCGTCGTTGAAGAGCGCGCGGTCATCGTCGTGGAGCGGGCGGCCCGCGGTCAGCACCGACATCAGGCGCGAGATGCCGTCCTGGATCAGGTAGATGCTGGTGGACTCCAGCGGCTCCAGGAAACCCGACGACAGGCCGACGGCCACGACGTTGTTCACCCAGAAACGCTCGCGGTGGCCGGTGGTGAAGCGCAGCAGGCGCGGCTCGGCCAGCGGCGTGCCATCCAGCCTCGCCACCAGCTGTTCGCGTGCACGATCGGCGTCGATGAAGCGACTCGAGAAGACATGGCCGTGGCCGGTGCGGCTTTGCAGGGGGATGCGCCAGGCCCAGCCGCCCTCCAGCGCAGTGGCGCGGGTGTAGGGCGCCAACTCTTCGCCGGTGCGCTCGCAAGGACAAGCCCAGGCACTGTCCACCGGCAGCCAGTGGCTGAAGTCGACGAAAGGCTCCTGCAGGGTGCGCCCCAGCAGCAGCGAGTGGAAGCCCGAGCAGTCGACGAACAGGTCGGCCTCGAGGCGGCGCCCGTCCTCCAACTGCACCGCGGCCACGCCGCCATCGGCGCGGCGAACGACATCGACGATGCGACCTTGCGTGTGCCGCGCGCCGCGTTGCAGCGCCAGGCGGCGCAGGAATGCGGCGTACTCGACCGCGTCGAAGTGGTAGGCGTACTTGAACTGGGCCCGCTCGTCGGGCAGCACGAAGCGGCCCTGCATGGCCATCACCGTAGGCATGCATTGCAGGCCCAGGGGCTCGTCCAGACCGATGCGCCGGTGCTGGCCCCAGAGGGTCTGGGAGCCGAACAGGTTGCCGAAGTGGCCGAAGGTGTGGAAGTAGTCGCGCCCCTGCTCCAGCCAGTCGCAGAAGCGGATGCCCAGCTTGTACGTGCCGTTGGTGGCGCGCAGGAATGCGGCTTCGTCGATGCCGACGAGCCGGTTGTACTCGCGGATGGAAGGAAAGGTGGCTTCCCCGACACCGATGATCCCGATGTCCTCCGACTCCACCACCTCCACCGAGGCGCGCCCTTTCAGGCCGGTGACGAGGGCGGTGGCGGTCATCCACCCGGCGCTGCCGCCTCCGACGACGACGATGCGGTCAAATTTCTGCGACATGGCTTGCTCCGGGCTTCAACAGGGATACAGCGTCACTGCCCGATCATGGCTGATCCCATGGCCGAAATCGCCGCACCAATCGCCCTATAACGGCAATACGGCAAACGGCGAGGGGTGGTGAGCCCCTCGCCGCTGGCTTCTCGATGGGCGAGGGCTCGCCCTCGGTGCTTCAGAACTCGTAGCGGCCCGTGAGGTAGTAACTGCGGCCCGGGAAGGCCCAGCTCGTCCCCATGAAGCCCGGCGTCTGCATGTTGGTGTAGCGCACCGTCACGTTGTTCAGGTTCGTCACGCTCAACGACATGCTCAGCTTGTCGGTGAACTGGTAGGACATGCCGCCGTCCCACTGGCCGTAGGCCTCCTGGTAGCGTGGCAGGCCCCACCAGGTGTCCTGTGCGCCGGCGCGCTGGGGATCGGCGCTCGTGCCGTTCTGGCCTTCGGTGCCCAGGTTCTGCAGGACGCGGTCGGTCCAGTTGTAGGCCAGTCGGGCGGAGAAGCCGTACCGGTCGTAGCGCAGGGCGAAGTTGGCGGCGTTCTTCACCAGTCCCTGCACCGGCTGGGCACCGAGGGGCAAGCCGTTGGTGTCGCAGCCGTAGACCTTGATGGCGTCGTTGGCGATGGCGGCGTTGGATGGGCAGTAAGTTACCTGGGCGTCGCGATAGAACTTCTGGCTGCTGTCGATGTGGGTGTAGTTCGCCGACACCCCGAAGCCCTTGGCCCAGTCCGGCAGCGTGTCCTTCAACGCATCGAAGTGATCCAGGTACGTTTCCGCATTCAGCTCGAAGCCGTGCACCCAGGCCTCGGCGGCATTGCGCGGTCCCTTGATGGTGAAGGCCTGCGGGTTGCCGCCGACGCTGTTGTAGTTGCGCGTGTAGTAGGAGTTGTAGATGACGTCCTTCACGTCCTTGTAGAACACCGTGGCCGTGACCATCTGCCCGGGGCGGGGGTACCACTCGAGCGCGAGATCCAGGCTGTCGGCCTTCAGCGGGCGCAGTTTCGCGTTGCCGGTGTTCTCGCCGGTGTAGGTCACCTTGTTGTTGTTGGTATCGATGGTCTGCTTCAGCGCCACCGACTCCTGCACCTGGTTGAAACCGGGGCGGTACAGGCTGCGTGCCACCGCGATACGGCCGATCAGCTTGTCGTCGCCCGACAGGTTGAACTTCAGGTTCATCGACGGCAGCGCATCGACGTGGCTGGTCTGCACGTCCAGGGGGTCGTCGATCGACTCGAAGCGCGGCACATCCGGCGGCGTGCGATCGTCGTACTTCGGCTCCAGGTTGGTGAAGCCGTGGGACACCCGGCGGGTGTAGACCAGGCGAACACCCGCGTTGCCTTCCATCGGCACGGCCCAGTCGTCGAAGCCGAAGCGCAGGTTGGTGAAGGCGGCGTGCGTGGCCTCGGCCACGTCGCTGGTCATGTTCGGGTTGAGCCCGTAGTGCAGCGTCGTGTCCCACTTGTAGTTGTCGGCGACGCAGGTCGAGTCCGCCCTGCCGTCATGCCGCGCGCCGTCGAGGCACTGCTGGTAGCGCACCTCGCCGAGCAGCTTGGCATAGTTGCTGTAGTCCTTCAGCATGCCGTAGGTGGGGAACACTACGCTCGGCGGCTGGTTGCCCCCGAAAGGCGAATAGTTGAACACTTCCACCTGGCCAGCCGCGGCATAGCGCGGGTCGCTCAGGTAGCCGAAGTTGGCTCGCGGAGCCCACGTCGGATCGTCCGCCGTGGTCGGGAGGGTGCCCGGGATCTTGGTCTGGCGCACTTCCCAGGGCACGGCAATCGACTGCCAGCCCACGCTGTTCAGGTCACCGGCATAGACGGCGGCTTCCCGTACCGAGGTGCGGTAGCTGCTGCGCACGCCAAAGCCGATATCCCTCAGCACCGGATCGTCGAACTTGTACCTCGCGTCCGCCTTCCAGGCGTACAGGTTCGCCTCGCCCTTCAGGCGGCCAGGCATGACCGACAGCCAGTAATAGTTGTCGGGGTTGGCGAGGAAGTCGCGGGTGTGCTGGTCGAAGCCCAGCTGCACCGGGCCATTGCCGGCCGTGTTGATGTCCATGCTCGGGATGAAGGTGGCGGTCTGCACCTCCTCGCCGCGCGTGTGGAAGGTCGACCTCACGTACTGCAGGTCGTTCTGCACCGACCAGCGGTCGTCGACGTTCCACTTGAAGTTCCAGGCCAGCTCGCCGGTGCTGGTCCTGTGCTCGTTGAAGGCGCGGCTCGTGCCCATGCTGATGCCGCCCTCGGCAAAGTTGTTCGCGCCCTTGTTGCCGGTGGGATAGCGGTAGTGGCCGGAAACCACCACGCCGCGATCGTCGACCACCGGGTTGTCGATCACCACGTGGTACGGCGAGGAGTTGAAGTTGGGATCGCCGAAGTTCGGGTAGACATTCGAGCCGGTGTTCCGCTCCACCGAGTTCGACACGAAGGCCGTGAAGGCCGACTGCATCTCGTTCTTCTTCCACTGCAGGGCGCCGTAGAAGCCCTTGCGATTGGAGGTTCCGAGGTTCTGCCCCCAGTCGGCTCCAGTGGGGGCCCAGACCGTGCGCCCGGGGATCACGTCGGTGCGCGGGAAGTAAGCCCCGACGTCCAGCTTCTGCTGCTCGTAGCTGGAGTTGTTCATCGCCAGGTCGACGAGCACGCCCCAGTGACCCGACTCCTCCTCCCACCGGGTGGAGAACAGGCCCGAAATGGCCGGCGAAGCCTTCCCGGTCCTCTCCTCGTAGTTGCTGCCGAAGGACACGTAGCTCTTGGTGCCGGAGAAGTCGAACGGCAGGTGCGTGCGCAGGTCGACGAGGCCGCTCACACCCCCTTCGATCTTCTCGGCGGATGGATTCTTGTACACGTCCACGCCGGCCATCAGCTCGGCCGGCACCGCCGACCAGCTCAGGTCGCGCCCCGGCCAACCGGCGGAGAACACCTCGCGGCCATTGAGGGTCGACGCGCCCCAGGACAGGCCACGCACCTTGATGCCCGAGCCTTCTTCCGAGAAGTGCTTGGGGTCGTTGTTGGTCGAACGCTGGCGCTCGATCGTCACGCCGACCACGCGCTGCAGCACCTCGGTGATCGACTTGTCGGGCAGCTTGCCGGCCTCTTCGGCCACCACCGAGTCGACGATCTCGTCGGCGTTCTGCTTGATCTTCTGCGCGCTCTGCAGTGCAGCCCGCTGGCCCTTGACCACGATGACCTGGCTCGGTTCATCGGTCTTGTCCGCATCCGCCTGCGTCTGTGCGTACGCCGTGGCCGCGACGCCACCTGCGCTCAGGAGCGCCAGCTGGATGACTGCGCGGTGAATCGGCGTGGGCCGGAATTGCTTGCTCATGGATGTCTCCGTATGTCCTTCGGTACTTCGTACGCTTCGCCGTGCTGCGGGCATGCCTTTTCCGGCGGTTGGCTCGGCAACCGGCGGCCGCGCAACATTGGCAGTCCCTCCTGCGTGGCGGGCCCTTCGCGCTTACTGGATCTTGATAGCGCCCTTGAGGGTCACGTCGGACGCATAGACGCCATCCGTTAACTGGCTGTCATTGACATCCATGAGGTGGAACCGCACGCGGACGATGTCCGACTCCTTCAGTTCCTTCATCGCCGAGTCGCGCGCCTTCTGCATCCCTTCCAACGCCGCCTTGTATCCGGCGTAATCGGAGTTCGGGTTGGGCAGCTTGCGCACCTGGTCGTCCAGCGAGGCCGTGTCCACGCCAGCCAGGCCGCAACCATCGGTGACGACGAAGTCACTCAGCGGGAAGGAGTAGCTGGCCAGCCCGTCGGCGGGCCACACCTGCGCGCTCAGCCTGACATTGCAGCCGTTGTTGCGCTTGCCCAGGTCGATGTGCATGACGATGGGCCTGCCAGCCATGAAGAGGCCATGGTTGATGCCAAGGTTGAAACCGAGGGCCGTCTCGGTGGTCACCCGCAGGCCACTCGTCGTGTTGTCCGAAGCGTTGAATTGGCTCAGCCCGGGAGCGAAGATGTCGATGCGATTGAAGCCGTACTGCCAGCCGCCCGGGCTCCAGTTGGCCTCGGGATAGTGCAGCGCGGAGGTCATCGTCGAGCCATCGGCCGACACCGTCCGGTAGCACCAATCGCCGCTGGCATCGCCGTCGCACTTCTCCCAGCCCACGCCCAGCGGGCTGCCCCAGGCGTTGACCGTCACGTTGCCGGCCTGCTTGGTGCTCATGGTGTCCGAATAGCCACGACCGGAGCCGGCGGGGTCGAAGCCATCCGCGACCAGCAGCGGGTCGATGGCGATGAAGCGATCGACCGTTTGCTCGGCATAGTCATGATTGCCGTCCACCGCGGCCTTCACCGCGCATACCCCCTTGGCCAGCACCTTGACCGTGCTGCCTTCCAGCGTACAAGCGGCCGGCGTGGAGCTCGTGAAAGTGACGGGGAGTCCGGATTCCGAGGTCGCACTGAGCTGGATCGTGCTCGTGTTGGCACGGTAGACATACTCCGGCGGCGCGAAGGCCACCTGCTGGGTATGCTTGAGCACGACGAACAGCTGGCTCGCCTCGTCCGCCGCCGCCCAAAGCACACCGTCGTCGGTCATGCCGCCCTCCTGGCGCGCGACGACCCGGCACTCAGCCGCGGACACCAGGGTGAGCTGGTCGCCCGACACGGTGCAGGTATCGGGGGTCGTCGACTCGAAGCTCACCGGCAGCCCTGACGTGGCCACGGCGTGCAATGTCACCGGACCATCGAGCAGCATGCCGCCGCCCGGGTAGTCGAAGTCGATCTGCTGCAGCCGCCCGCCACTGCTGCCTCCCGAGTCGCCACCGCCGCCGCAAGCCGCCAACATTGCACACACCGCCAACTGCGTCAGTGCGTGGCCCCTCCGGAACACCTTCTGCATCACGTGCTGTCTCCTGGTTCTGATGGATTGATGCCGCAATCGCTGCGCGTTCAAGGCAGATACGCGAGCACCCTCGACGTTACGAATGTTAAATTGCGGCCCGACCAGTTTTACCTAGGGCAAGTACTGGTCTGACCAGTTGGTATGACCAGATTGCCACACCCAAGGGGTTTCATGTCAAGCCGTGCATTGAAGAGGATCGTCGTCGTCGGGGGCGGCAGCGCCGGATGGATCACCGCCGCGCCCCTGGCGCGCATGCTCTGCCGACCGGATCAGCCGGACCTGCACTGCGACGTCGCGGTGGTGGAGTCGGCAGAGATCGGCACCGTCGGCGTCGGCGAGGCGACCTTGCCGACGATCAGCTTCTACAACCGCATGCTGGGCCTCGACGAGGCCGACTTCGTCCGCAAGACCCAGGCCAGTTTCAAGCTGGGCATCGAGTTCCGCGACTGGGGCCGCCAGGGTCACCGCTTCTTCCACGGTTTCGGCGGCTTCGGCCCGCACATCCACAACCGGCCGCTGTGGGCCTACTGGCTTCGGCTGCGCGAGCAGGATCCCAACCTGCCGTCCTACGAGGAGTGGTCGACGGCGACGACGATGGCGCGAAACCTGCGATTCATGCCGCCGAAGCCGGGCGATCCTTCACCTGCGAGCGCCTTCGAGTACGCCTACCACTTCGACGCAGCGCTGTACGGCAACTACTTGCGCGACTACGCGTTGCGGCACGGCGCCCGAAGGATCGAGGGCACCATCACCCGGGTCGAGACCTCGCCGGAGAACGGCTTCGTGACGGCCGTTCACCTGCGCGACGGACAGCGCGTCGAGGGTGACCTGTTCATCGACTGTTCGGGCTTCCGCGCATTGCTGATCAGCGGCGCGATGCAGTCGCCCTACGAGGACTGGAGCCACTGGCTGCCATGCGATCGCGCTCTCGCCGTCCCGTGCGAGCGGGTGGATCCGATGACGCCCTACACCACCTCGACTGCCCGCAGCGCCGGCTGGCAATGGCGCATCCCGCTGCAGCACCGGACCGGCAACGGCCTCGTCTACTGCAGCAGCCACCTCGGCGACGACGAGGCTGCGCGGCAACTGCTCGACAACCTCGACGGACCGGCACTCGACGAACCGCGGCAGCTGCGCTTCGTCACCGGGCGGCGCAGACAGTCCTGGGTGAAGAACGTGGTCGCCATCGGCCTGTCGTCGGGCTTCCTCGAGCCGCTGGAGTCCACCAGCATCCAGCTCATCATGGAGGGCGCCAGCCGCCTGACCGCCCTGCTCCCGGACCGCAGGTTCGCGCCCGCACTGGCCGACGAATTCAACCGCCAGATGGCCATCCGATACGAATCGGTGCGCGACTTCATCATCCTGCACTACAAGCTCGGGGAGCGGCGCGACAGCGAGTTCTGGCGCGCCTGCGCCGCGATGAGCATCCCAGACAGCCTGAAGCACCAGATCGAGCTGTTCCGGCAGACCGGGCGCGTGGCCCTGCTGGATCCCGAGGGCTTTGCCGAACCCTCGTGGGTCTCGCTGCTGCTGGGCCTGGGCGTCGTCGCGCAGCACCGCGACCCTTATGTCGACCTGGTCGACATCGACCTCGTGCGCCGGCACATGGACGGCGTGCGCGACGCCATCCAGCGCACGGTCAAGGCGATGCCGACCCACACCGAGTTCCTGGCCAGGCTCGGCTCCTGACCTAGCCTGCGGGTTTTCACTGGTCAGGCCTCTCAGGCGATCTGGCGACACTGGCATGACCAACTGGCCTGACCACCTGGCCTGACCACTTTGAACAGCTGTTCAGCATGGTCTGACCAAATCCGGCAACGCCAGCACGCCGGCGCCCACGTCGAAGTGGCGCATCGCCGCGGGTCCGGCGCCGTTGCGGCCGGCAGCAGCCAGCTCGACGGCGCATGGCCGTCGCTGGCCGCGTGGCGCAGATCGTCGCCTGCCGCCTTGATGAGCCCGTGATCACCAGGGGAGCCGGCCTGGATGCGGCGTGGCGGGCCAAAAGCAGGCATCCATCGCAAGACACACAGCTCCACCACTCCGTGAAGATCAGCCCACGCCCTCACCTTCTCGGCCTCACCCTGGCCGCTGGCCTGTCAAGCGCACTCGCGCAAGCCGACCCCGACCTCGTGATCCTTCCCGCACCCGCGGCGGCATGGCGAACCATGGTCGGAAGCTGGGGCCACCAGGCCGAATTGACGGGCGACAGCGTCGTGGCCCCCGGCGCCAACCCCGTCAGCGCCAGGGCGCGAGGCGACAGCGCCCGGCGCGAGGCGGTGGTCCTGGAGTGGAAGGACCAGTGGGCGACCAGGCTTCGCTTCGAAAGCCGCGAGCCGCGGGACCTGCGCCCCTACCTGGGAGGCACGCTGGAGTTCGATCTCGATGTCGGCGAACTGGCCGCAGGCGGCGTGCGGGCGGTCGTGGGCTGCGGCGAATGGTGCGAACGCTCGGTCAACCTGATCGAGCCGGCGCGTGCCTGGGCCGGCAAGGGCTGGCAGCACGTCGCCCTGGCGATGAGCTGCTTCGTCCGCGAAGGATCCGACTTCTCAGGGGTGAGGCTGCCGTTCGCGTTGGAAGGCGCGGGACGCGGGCGCGTCAGCGTGGCCAACGTGCGCATCACGCGCCAGGCCAAGGCCAACCTGTCATGCCCTGACTACCGCACCGAGTCCTTCACTGCGGCACCGCAGGCGGAGTCGTTCTCGATCGACTGGTGGCTGCCGCTGCACCGCCAGAAGCTGCAGGAGAAGGACCGGCTCATCGCGGCGGGCACTCCACCCGACGTGGTCTTCATCGGCGACTCCATCACCCAAGGCTGGGAACAGGCGGGGCGGACGGTGTGGGAGCGCCACTTCGCCCCGCGCCACGCCTTGGCGCTGGGCTTCGGCGGCGACCGTACCGAGAATGTCCTGTGGCGGCTGCAGCAAGGCGAGGTCGACGGCCTGGCGCCCAAATTGGTGGTGCTGATGATCGGTACCAACAATTCCGGCGTACGCAGTCCCGAGAGCACCGCCGCCGGCGTCAGGCACATCCTGGACGAATTGCGCCAGCGGTTGCCTTCGGCCCAGGTGCTGCTGCTCGCGGTCTTCCCTCGCGGCGAGAAGCCCGACGACCCGCTGCGCGGCGTCAACGAGCGCTTGAACAAGATCATCGCCGGACTGGCCGACGGCCGCCTCGTGCACTACCTGGACATCAATGCCGCGCTGCTCGAGCCCGACGGGACGCTGAGCAAGGAGGTCATGCCCGACCTCTTGCATCCGAACGAGAAGGGGTACGCGATCTGGCAGCAGGCGATGGCCCCCACTCTTCAAAGGCTGCTGGCCGAGCGACCCTGAAAGCCTGGAACGACGAGGAGCGCGACAATCGGGTAGGAGACGGGGTCACCCCCGCCGTCCTCCCACACCACCGTACGTGCGGTTCCGCATACGGCGGTTCATGGTTGACGCTGGAAGCGCCGGTGGGTATCCACCAGCGACACGAGTCC